>PBFP01000028.1 GCA_002718695.1 Methanobacteriota archaeon | reverse complement strand
TGCAAAATCCTCAATCATCAAGGGTTAGTTCCGTTCCCCTCTTTCTCCTAGGCCTGCGCTTTGTTTGGGTGGCCTGGACGTTTTCAGGCTCGTGGTGATCGCTGTCACCCGGGGCCTGGATTCCAGTTGCTATCTCATTGAATCTGCTTGCAAGGGCGACAACGTGGTTCTCGAGTTCCTGGTGCTCCTTCGTAACCGAGTCTATGATTCCCTTCAGTTCGTCGTTCCTAGATCTGAGGATCTCGAGTGCCTCTGGCCTAGTCTTCTCAGCCTGAACTCTGCTTCCTATGTCAACTACGGCTCCTGCATCGGGAGGGATGTCGGTCACGATTTGGACGCCGGCACCAAGGGGGACCATCGCTCCCTTGGCTCCCTGTTCTGAGATCGATTCTAGAGCCTCCATAGCGTGCTCCTGTTCTATTTTTATCCCCTCGAGATTGCGGATCTGTTGCTCTAGTGCCTGTAGTCGCTCTCTGTTTACCTCAACAAGTTGAGCCAGGCGCTGAAGCTCCTCCCTGTCAGGCTCAGTCATGGTTCACGGGATGCAAGGGGTGCAATGAAGTCGTCGCTGCTCAAAATATCTCTAATTCTCATTAGTCGGCAGTAGCATCGCGGTCCCAATTAGTCCAGTTAGTATGAATGCCCCCACTGATGTCATGAAGCGCGCTGCTCCACTGGCTCGAGCTGCATCCAGTTCGCTACAGCGCTCCGAGTCGGGTGTGCTAACGTTGCCAACTAGCGCACGATATGTGAGGTCGCACTCCTTCTCGTAATCTCTCTCGGTTTCATCGAGAGCCTGCATCAGACCCAACGACAGTGGGAGGAGCAGAACTGAGCAGGCGACTAGTGCGAAACCCTGGGTTGATTCAGAGAGCAAGTCACTCTCCGTCCCAGATTCCTTCTGCAATCATGAACTCCATTACTCTCCCTGATACGTTTGCCCTTTTGCCTCCTCGGACGCCCGTAGCCGAGACTGCGAAAACCTCGGCTGGGATGTCTTGGGCCTCCCTCACCTCATAACCTACCTTGCGACCATATGAAACCGCCTCGATATCTGGCATTATCCAAGCTTCGACGTCCTCCCCCTCGTACCTGTACTCTATCATCCTCTTCCTAAGCTCCGCGGAAAAAGGATCAGATTCGGTTACTGGTGTGTCCCTGATTCCAACAACCACCCTCTTTCCCTTGTCCAATTCCTGCTGAATGAGCCATTCGTGGCCCACATGAAGTGGTTGCCATCGCCCTGGCAAGAGCACTGCCTTCGGCTTTTCGAATAGATGGGCCAGTTGATCCACCATATCGTCGACCGTGTGGCCCGGTTCTCCACTAGAGTCGAGGGTGATGTGCGTGCACTTGGGCTCATCGAAGGGGTCCGAAATTCCAGTAAAGTTGGAAATCTCACCAGACCTTGCTTTAGCGTACAGGCCCTTTACGTCTCGATCCTCACATACTTGCAAAGAGGTAGAGACATGGATCATCACCGAATCTTCGGGGAGGATTTCAAGAATTTTCTCCCTCACGTCTTCATATGGGGTGATAAATGAGCAGATTACTGGCGTGTGTTTGGAGATAAGGGCAGCCATCTTTGCTATACCGAGAAGGTGCTTTTCTCTGCCCTCCCTGGAGAAGTCGTTGTTCGCGAAAAAATCCCTAATCGTATCCCCGTCAAGTAGTTCCGTCCCATACCTCCTGCATGCAGCCTCTGCAATGGTAGTCTTCCCAGCTCCCGATAGCCCAATCATCCAAACTACTCTTCCCAGTTTAACACCCCTGTGGGCCGCCGACCCTCGAATCTGATTTAATCCTGATTCTCTGACCATATCTGGTTCCACTGGGTACTGCACGTTACAAGAAAATAGGGGTTAAGCACGTTTTCCACCAAGTCATAGTCGAGTGTGCGGCCGTCTGGTCCAAAAACGAAGCCGCCAGCGGACTCTACGACAGCATGTGCTGCGGCAATGTCCCAGCACGATGTGGGGCCAAATCTGGGATAAAGGTCAGCAGACCCTTCCGCCACGGCACAGGCCTTCAGGGAGGATCCCATCCTGACTAAGTCATGATCTCCAAGTGCGGCAGCAAACGACTCGTCCTTCTTCGACCGATGGCTACCACTAGCCACAAGTTTGATTGGTCTTTCTAATTTTGAATTTACGGAGATTTTCGTTTGCTCCTGACCGATGATCGTCTTTGCAGGTTGTTGGTTTCCGCCAAACCACGTTTTTCCACTTGCAGGTGCGTGAACAACTCCAAAAACGGGCGCCCACCTGTTTTCAGTTCTTCTCATTAGAGCAATGTTGACTGTAAACATCCCGTTCCTCTTGATGAACTCCTTAGTTCCATCTAGCGGGTCGACCAACCATGAAAGCTCGCTATCGAGAGGGTTTCCTTCATTGCCCTCTTCGGAAACTATGGGCGTTCCCGGATCTATTGTCATAAGTTGTTTCATTATGGTCTCATGCGCTGCTATATCGGCTCTGGTAAGCGGGGATGAGTCGTCCTTGGTCTCGACTTCTATTCCACTGGAGGAATCGTAGACTTCCAATATCGACCTTCCCGCCTCTATAGCAACCTCCACGACATCCCGAGGGTTGGTTCTCATCTAATCAC
This sequence comes from Methanobacteriota archaeon, assembly GCA_002718695.1. Taxonomy (GTDB): domain Archaea; phylum Thermoplasmatota; class Poseidoniia; order Poseidoniales; family Thalassarchaeaceae; genus UBA36. The sequence continues at coordinate 15,504 of PBFP01000028.1, read as the reverse complement.
TCAGAAATCCTCAAGTTGCTGGGCGGCTTCATCCAAGTTCTGTCTAGCTTTCTCGTCGAGATAGAATAGGAAGGGGTCATCGTCACCCATTATGTCCCTCCAGGAAGACATGGCTCTAGCCCAAATCTCTTCCTTAGAGTTCCATACCAGCATCCTATCCACAAATTTGCAATATCGCTGGATTTCGTCATCATCCGGGGCGGTTCTCCTAAGAATCTCGTTGGTTTGAGCGATTACTATCCCCCATGTTGGGTTTAATTTGTAAGTAGTGAATGGGTTTCTCTCCTGGTTAACCGTGATGTGATCCCTCCAGAGGCCGAAGGTGACATCGTAGGAGAATCCAGCGAGCAGGACTATGGAAAGAACGAGGACTGCGATGCCAATTAGGCCTACGTACGTCATAGGGATGAGTAAAAATGTCTCCGAGGCATCGAATCTCCAAGAGACGTAGGGCCAAACGAGTAATGTAATTGTGGCAGTCCAAAACCCTAGGCTGATCATGGCTTGGCTTTGCTGGATTCTCCAATACTGCCTCATCAGCACCTTCTTCATATTTTGTGGCTCCTGAAGGGTTCCCTTTCAGAATTGCCCAGATTCGGTTACTCTTCCTCTGAATTCTCGGACCCCGATGAAAAGGTCTGGGTAATTCCAAAGTGGGCTACTACACTTGGAGAGTTTGAGGATGATGGATCGATTTCTTCGATGGAGTCTATGTTGACGAACCTTCTGGTAACTCTGTGCTTGCTTCCAAAGTTTGAGAAGACGGTTTCCATAGCTTTGTCCCTGTTTGGTGCAACTATATCTACGCTAAACGGTTGGTCGTTCTTTCCAGCCCTGAAAGAGCCGCTCGCTCTGAATGCCTTCATGGCGCGGCCGAGATAGGGTGTTGATTTAACCGAAGCGGGTGCTGGAGTCCTCAAGGTTCAAGTGGCCGTGGGTTTGGCTGAATGCGATTTCGAATGAGCGTGAGCGCGCCCTCAGAAAACGATAGGGGGGTTCTGCGAGAGCGTTTGGGTGACATACCCCGTCAGAGGCTGATAGAGGAGATAGTCGCGAGATGGGACGATATCATTCGCCTAGAAGGAGAGGTAGCAAACCTACGGAGGCGAGTTAGGGAAGCGGAGTTGGTGGTGCAAAGCGATCGAACAGATGGGTCGATGGTGATTGAATTGGAGGAGAAGCTTAGGATTGCGGATTCAAAATTAAGTCGTCTCGAAAGATCTGCGCAGAACGAAAAAGTTCGCCGTGAGGTCGCAGAGGCCGATTCGAATAGGCTAGCGGAACTTCAAGAGGAAAACGTTAGGCTCCTTAGGAACGAAGAAGAGTTGCTTCTTTTGGTTCTGGACATGGAAGCCCAAATTGATCGGCTCTCAAAAGTGGAGTGAGTCTTCACTCTTCTGAGTCGTCCCTTTTTCTCCTGGTAATTGAGGAAATGGCTCCGAAAAGATCCGCGATCGCAAGTTTTGCGACCGGGAACAGAGAAGTCGGGTCATTATCTGGAAGGTGTGCCAAGTCTCTGATCTCTGGGACAAATGGCTCAATTTCTCTATTATCGAACCACAATGAGCCGCACTTCAGACAACCATCGACTTCGATGGTGGTTCCCTGATTGGTAGAAACTGGTCCCTTGACCATGTTTCCATCGCAGGTAGGACAATGATAGCCTGCTGGTTCTCCGTCGAATACTCCCATCTTGACGTTTCTGAGAATTGGTTGCTTCATATTTGAGGACAGCCATCTGTCGCTGGCCAGTATTCCATAGCAGTACCCGCAGTAGTGAATGTGCCCGCTAACAACGTCTCCATGGTCGTCCATCTCGGAGTTGCAACATGGGCATGCGGGTTCCGTCACGGCACGACACCCGTGGTAGTTGGTTTGAGTGTGTCTGCTAACTGTTCATCCTCTCATTTCTTTGATTAAATCGGAAATCACCGTCTGCAATTCTTTCGTATCATCATAATCCTCTATGAGGTTTCCAGTAATTACCCAGTCCGCTCCAGCTTCGGAGGCCTTTCTTGCCGCTGAGCCGTCTCTAATTCCTCCCCCTACGACAATTGGCATGTCACATGCCTCTCGAACTGCTGAAATCAATTCAGGACTGACTGGCCTTTCTGCTCCACTTCCGGCCTCCAAATAGAACAAAGCGAAGCCCATGCACTCTGCTGCCATGGCGTATGCCGCTGCCTTCTCGGTTTCTTCTGGGCCAATCAGGTCTGCTCGCCCTACGGCACCGGCTTGACCGCCTGGTTCGCAAATCAGATATCCCATGGGTATTGGTTCAATCCCGGCCTTCTTGACAAATGGGGCTCCCCTGACCTGCTCACCAATCAAGAACTTCGGATCAGTCGAATTCATTAGCATCATGAATGTGATTGCATCTGCAGCTGTAGAAAGCGATGCTGCCCCCTGTGGAAAGAGTACGACTGGGGTCTGTTCATCTGTTCCTTCCGAGTCTGCGTCTTGGCTCATGGCCCAATCCACGAGCTCTAGGGCCTCTTTAATGGCCACGACTGTGTCGTGGACGTTTTTCATATCGGTATCTGTTGACCCTCCCACTAGGATCATGCTGGACCCGGCATGCACGGCTGCCATCGCCTTTTTTGCGGCTAATTCTGGGGTTTGGTCTGCGGGGTCGATTAAGCACCCGTGCCTTGTATATCCAATTCTATGGGTAATGCGTTCCCTTGCTGATCTCATATTCAACAACCTACTGACTTGGGTTGGTCTGTATAATTGTATCAACAGTTAGGTCGGCCAGTTTGGCTCCCTCTCTGACATCGTCAATTAGTGATGTCGATGGGTCGTCTCCAACCCAATTCATCTGCTGAATCCAAAATCCAGTGGGGTTTTCTTTGTTTTTCCACCAAACTTCCGTCGTTCCGTCAGAACGGTTCCCTTGCTTTCCGAATTCGGGGGCATACTCAGTAAGACAGACCCCCCCGCTCCATTCAATTTCTCCTAAATCAGGATCTCTAAGGTCCAACAATTCATCATAATGAATATTACCAGAGCTCAAAGGTCCCGCTCCCACTATAGTAACACGGTTATCTTTGTAGGAAACCGCTCTTGTTCTGAGGTGAATTCTGCATCCTCTCTTGGAAAGTTGTGTTGCTAGGGATTTCTCGAGCCATGACCTCCTGACAGCACTGGATTCCTCATTGGGTTTCTGAGACCCCATCTCAGAAAGCCAATGCGATGGGCAGGGCGGCCAAGAGGTGAGTATTCCTGGAGCTTCCCCAGAAAGGCCCAGTTCAGCCTTTTCTGAGACTAGGTGCAAGTTGTATTTTGTATCGGAGTCGATTATGGTGTGTGCCGCGCAAATTGCGGAAATGGAATCTCCTAAGATCACTATGTCAGTCATTAGTCGGCCTCAGGAACGATAGCTAGGGCGTGAACGGGGCATGCTGGAATACAGTGCTCGCAATGTGTACATTTTGGTTCATCCACCACCGCCATTATTCCCTCAAGAGTCAATGCATCCACAGGACATAATGCAACACATGCTGCACAGCCAAAGCATCTGTCTTCATCTACTTCAAAAATGGAGTTTTCGACCCTGGCCATGTTTGTCCGACGTTGGGTCGTATCTCAAAGTTCCCCCCCACCCCCATATTTCCATTAGAGAAGAAGAATTTGGAAGAGATTCATAACATTATTACTTTATTTGGATCATTTGATAGCCATTTGAAGTTCTTTGGTTCGGGCACTATAATTGTTCTGAAAGTTGCATAGTTATTCTATCCAAACAATTCATAATTCTGGACAAGAAATTATGGGGTTGGTGGGGGTTGATTCTTAATTTCCCCCCAACTGGCGTTTCTATGGTTCTGTACACTCCGGGAAGAACATCTACTTACCCAAACACCCCACCAAGAGAAGGAATTCGTCTACATTTTTTAGGAGGAGCAAGAGAAGTTGGCAATGTCGGTTGCGTTATTGAAGATAAAACAGGTACCAGACTCCTAATCGATTACGGTCTAGCACCCACAAAACCTCCCCGATATCCGTCTGAGGCCCCATTTGTAGAGCATGCAATAATCACACACGCGCATATCGATCACATCGGGATGGCTCCGTGGCTCATGGCTCACGAAACACGGCTACATGGGACAGATCTTACTGCAGCTGTATCAGAGATAATGTGGTCTGATACTTACAAGGTCTCCGATATTGAGGGGTACCCGCTTGCTTGGGATAAGAGAGATTTGGAGACTGCGTTAGACTCTTGGATACCCCATCGTTTCGATGAATGGTTCGAAATTGGTGAGTGGAGGTGCAGACTTCTTCCCGCAGGACATATCCCTGGGGCTGCAATGGTCGAAATAGAGACCCCCGAAGCAAGAATCCTTTGGTCTGGAGACATAGACACTAGAGACAGTCCAAATGCTATTGCGGCCAGCCCAATTGATTGCGATCTTCTTTGCTTAGAGGGTACCTACGGCGGAAGAGATCATCCAAATCGAGGTGAAGAGGAAAAACGACTCGTATCAAAGGTATTGGAAGTCGTATCTAGAGGCGGTACTGCATTAGTGCCTGCATTTGCTTCGGGGAGGGGACAAGACATACTCAGGATCCTGCACAGAGAAGCGCCGCATCTGGACGTTCACTATGATGGAATGGGAACCAGAGTGACAAGAGAGTGGCTTGGCTGTCCGGATTTCATTCGAGATTATGAAGAAATGAAGGCGGCATTCAGATGGTCAAGAAGGGTTACTGGCAAGTCTGATAGAAAGAAGGCCCTTGGTGCAGATGTAATCGTTACAACCAGTGGGATGCTAGACGGAGGACCAGCGATCTGGTATCTCAACAGACTAAGACACAACAGCACGAACTCAATTCTACTAACTGGGTATCAAGCCGAGGACTCAGGGGGGAGGAAACTATTGGAGACAGGAACACTGAACATCTATGGCAATCAGACCAATATTCCTCTTGAAATAGACAAATTCAATCTTTCGAACCACGCTGACCATTCTTCACTGTGCAGATTTGCTAGAGACTGCAAACCCTCGAACCTGGTCATCTTCCATTCGGATTCCAGCGCAGCGAACGCCATTACGGAAGAGCTTGCAAAAGAAATGCAGGTCCATAACCCTTCGAATAACGACCCTTTGACCATCGATTTTTCACAGTTCGAATAGAGAAACGGCGGCAAATCCCCGCATCATACATAAGCCGCGGTGTCTTTCGCATAACTAGGTGAGTGCGAACTTACCACTGGAAAAGAAATAAAGGTGAAAAAATGGAAGCATTAGACAAAATGTTTGGAGTATCGGAAGCAGGAAGCGATGTGAATACCGAGCTAAGAGCCGGTGGAGCGACCTTCTTGACAATGGCCTACATCCTCCTAGTAAACCCGTCAATGCTGTCTGCGACAGGCATCCCGTTCGAGGACGCTCTCTTCGCGACAGCAGTAGCGGCGTTTGTTGGATGTATGGTTATGGCGTTCTGGGCGAAGTTACCCTTCGCTCTAGCGCCGGGAATGGGCCTGAACGCCTTCTTCGCGTTCACGGTCGCCGCGCCATGGGCGATGGCAGTGCCATGGGAGATTGCTTTGGCAGCGATTTTGGTTGAAGGAGTAATTTTCCTCATCCTATCACTGCCGCAAGTTGGAGCAAGGACAGCGATGATCAACGCAATCCCAACGGACATCAAGATAGCCACAGGAGCCGGAATAGGCATGTTCCTCGCGATAATCGGGCTAAGGGAGATGGGTTGGATTACTGGCGACAACGCAACGCTTGTGACCATGGCCGACGGAGGAACAATGGACCCGCTTTCTTCCGGCGCTTTCTGGGCAATGATTGGGCTATTCGCTATTGCTGTATTGATGGCAAGAGAGATCCCGGGGGCAATCATCATTGGAGTAATGATTGTTTCAGTAATTGGCTGGATATTAGGCGTAGACGACCCATATAACCAGGGATACCCGGTCGTGGAGTTCTGCGCCGGTGCAACAGCAGACACATGCGTAGTAAATCCAGACTTTGTTGCCGGTGTTCCAGGTGAGGGAACGGCAGAGCCTCCTTCCAAGATAATTGACATAGTGGGGCTTCCTGAGGAGACTTTGTTTGCCGCTCTAGGAGCCCTAGGAGACATCTCCGCATCCGATTTGGGATGGGGGGGCTTCCTTTCTGTAATGATCACATTCCTGTTCGTTGACATCTTCGATACAGCTGGAACGCTGTACTCTGTCGGACGCCAGGCTGGTTACGTAGACGAGAACGACGAACTACTCAACTCTGATGAGGCATTCATGTCGGACGCAGCAGCAACAATTGTGGGTGCTCTTTGTGGTACAAGCACGACCACCACCTACATCGAGTCCGCTGCAGGAATCCAAGAAGGAGGAAAGACGGGCCTGACTGCTGCAACCGTAGGCGTTTTGATGCTATCAGGACTCTTATTTGCAGACATTTTCGCTTCAATACCGCAGTACGCGATGGCATGCGCCCTTGTTGTCGTGGGAGCAATGATGATGAGGCAGGCAGCAGATATCGACTGGACCAACAGCGATGTCGCCTTGCCAGCCTTCATCACCATGGTCATGATGCCTTTCACATATTCCATCGCTGATGGTATTGCTTGGGGCATCATTTCCTACTGCGCGATAATGACGGGAACAGGCAAGGTAAAGGACATCAACCCAATCGTCGGCGGAATAGCCTTCTTCATGCTGCTCTACTACATGAGCATAGATGGAGACGGGACCATCCTAGACATGATACTCGGTGCTTAAACTGGGTAAGGAGTAATTGAGTCTGGTCGGGGATGCCCCCGGCCAGACTCGCCACATGGGTGCGTATGCGATGAACGACGAGCTTGCTTCGAGAATCAGAAGTTCGATCCGTACGGTGCCGGACTTCCCGAAAAAGGGAATCATGTTTAGGGATATCACGCCGGTCCTTGGTGAACCAGGTCTGCTTGCTTCCATTTCAGATCGGTTTGTAGAGGATCTCGGGAGTTTGGGTTGGTGTCCGGACGTCATAGTGGGTCCCGAAGCACGCGGATTCATTTTCGGCCCCCTCTTAGCTGACCGTTTGGGCTGCGGATTCGTCCCTGTAAGAAAGCCGGGAAAACTACCCTCATCAACCAGAAGAGCGGAGTACTCTCTTGAGTATGGATCGAACATACTTGAGATTCACGAAGATGCAATAATTAGCAATCAGAACGTTGTTATTATCGACGACCTCCTCGCTACTGGCGGTACAATTTCGGCATGTGCAAGACTCTGTGAGGAGTTGGGTGGAAAGGTCCTTGGAGCACTATTCCTCATAGAATTGGAAGGTCTTGGGGCAAGGGAGAAAATCTCCCCGGTCGAGGCACACTCCCTCACTATTTTCCCTGCTTAGTGTTCAAAAACCTCCCCGATTCTTTCAAAGGGAACCAACCTCTCCTGTGTCCGATAGCGTGTCTGACGAGCAAAACAAACCGCCCCCGCCCCCAGCGGCACCCCCACCACCAGCTCCTCCCCAGAAACCACCAGCGGCTCCTTCGAAATCACCCTCCGATCAAACACCCGCACAAGAAAGGAAAACCACTCGAAAGAGACCCCCTTCGGCCAGTCAATTACCCTTACCTGGTGTGCCAAAAAGGAAGCCAAAGGGCAAGCCTAAGAGAAAGAGAGGAAGAAGACCCCGACCAAAGAAGGGCAAACCAGGGCAGCCACCTGTCGGTGAAAAGAAAGGCCGCAGGATCAAAATTAAACTCGGCTTAAGGGCAAAGAAACTCTCTGATGACGTCGACTCGTACACAGACCAAGTCGGATGGACCACGTCTTCAAGTGAGACCATACTTGGCGACCTCGAAGATATGGGAGAGGACGTGAAAAAGGAACCAGAAACGCTCCTCCATCATTGTTCGATGTGCGGGAGCAGGATGGAAATCCCTAAGCCCAAGAGAGAGAGGTACAAAGTAATCTGCGCTCACCCGGAGTGCGGTCACGAGGACCAGATCGGATTTTGAACCAACAACTCGAGTTTCTAAACCGATAACAACACTGTTGAATTCCGACTAACCCGTCGCTTCCATGCGAAGGGAGGCCTCAGTTCCAGCTCGAATAAACATCATCGGAGAGCATACAGACCATTTCGGGGGACTATCACTTCCATTCGCTAGTCAGCACCGTCTGCATCTAATCGCAAATAGTAGGAGTGAGGGATTTAGCGGTGAAGAGACAGTGGTGCGACTTTGGAAAACGGCCGGTGGTTGGCCAGCAGATTTGGTAGTAAAATCTCAAATTCCAGTAGGCGCAGGAATGTCCTCATCGGCAGCACTATGCGTTGCTGTGGTTCTTTGTGCTAGAGGCATGGGGGACAAAATGGAAACGTGTACCAAGGCCCAGAGATTGGAGCACCAAGTGATAGGGTCTTCATGCGGCCTGATGGACCAGATTGCGATCACTCACGCATCAAGGGGACAAGCGGTATTTATCGACTTCAGCGATTTATCAGTGGATAACTTCCACATCCCAGAAGACTGGTGTTTCAAGTTGGTGGACACAGGAATTAGGCGCAATCTGAGAGACACAGACTATAGCGGATCAATGACTAGCAGCCATGCAGGGTCCACACATGCTCTAAAAGAAAGTGAAAGAGTAAGAGAAGCCCTCAATTGCGATGCGCCCAGACTTGGAAAGCTACTGAACCAATCTCACGCTTCCTTAAGAGATGTCATCAGAGTAAGCACCCCTGAAATAGATGCCATTGTTCGTGACATCCAAGCTACCAGAGGGGTTTACGGGGCCCGACTAATGGGAGGCGGTTTCGGCGGCATGATCCTAGCTCTAGTCGAGAACGATCAAGTTCTTCATGGAAAACAAATAGTCCCCTCAGAGCCCGCCTTCTTTCATGAAGAACTCTAACCGCTCCAAGCCTTCCAATGTCCCTATGTCCCAGAAAGGGGAGTCATCTAAATGAACAGCAATGGAGCCAGACAACTCACGATAAATCACCTCTTCCCAACTCCAGACCCCCCCTCTTCCGTGAGTTTCCAAGACTGTGCGTTCTACAACACTCGTCCCCGCTTCGTACCCATTAAGCCCCTCTGGATTTTGGAGAGACTTGTCGTATCGCAATAATCTTCCATCATGATGTTGGAGATTGCTCCACCCATGCTCCGAAGTTACAGTCATAGTCAAACTGCAACCGGAAGAGCGGTGCGTTTCTAGAAGACTATCGTAACTAATCCTATGGAGATCATCACCCCAGAGAAGAATGAATCTTTCTTCAAGAAAAGCTCGAGCATTCCAAAGTGCACCCCCTGTTCCAAGGGGACTCTTTTCTCTATGGAACTGCAACTCCATTCCTGGGTGAGCAAACCCGTCAAAATGATCTCCAAGGTGACCAATCAACACCAGCCCCCTGCTGCAACCCTGATGACATGCCCAATCCAATATGTGAGAAAGAATTGGCTTCCCAGCAACTTCAACTAGAGATTTCGGAGTTCTCTCCGATACCTCTCCCAAACGAGTCCCCAAACCCCCAGCCAAAACAACAAGCTGGGGCATAGGCACAACTCTCCTGGATTCGAAAGCACCCCCGCTCGAACCCATTTTTACACCTAATCCCCTGAGGCAGACCGTCTGGGCATGTACAACTTCACAAATATAGAATTGATTAGGGCTACTAAGGCTAGCACAACAGCAGAACCAGTCATTCCGTCCATGAATGCAACATTTGCATTTTCAATTAGCTGATTTCCCATAGGGTTTCCCTGTAATACCAGCTCTTTACCAATACCGATGGCGGCCGGGAAGGAACTGGTAACTTGGTCGGAAAAACCATCCAGTCCATCAGGTACCACGAGCGAACTCTGGTATATTTCATTCAGCACACTACCCCCTATCGCAATCCCAAAAGCCCCACCCAACTCCCTGCTGGTGTCATTTGTGGCACTCCCCACCCCAGCCTTGTCGTGAGGAATCGAATCCATTACCAATGTTGTTGAGGGGGCCATCGCTAGGCCCATCCCCGCTCCTAGTAGCATGAATATCAGAGCTAGACGAAAATAGGGCGTATCTACTTCGACCGTTGTGAAAATCAACATTCCAATAGATACCAGTGCCAAACCAGCGGAAACAACGTTGTTGTTGCCGAATTTTCTGCACAGGCGATCGCTATTTACAGCCGCGGGCATAAGGCCAAGTGGCAACGGCAGGAACCGGAGCGAAGCCTCGAAGGGAGAATGACCTCTTACATATTGGAAGTGCAACATTTGAGTGAACATGAAGGTAAACATTACGAAAAATGCTAGAGTAATCGCAACTAGACCCATGGTGAATCTACTGTCCCTGAAGAAAACCATTGACAATAGAGGGTAATCTATTGACGTCTCCCACCAGATGAAAACAACCAACAGACAAACTCCACAGAGGCCAATCCCAATAGTTTCCATGCTAGTCCAACCCAATTCCGGGGCTTCGATAATTGCATACATTATCGAAGTCAATGCTAGAATGGAAAGAACGGAACCCACCGGATCCAGGGGAATGTCATTATCATCCTTTGAATCTGGAATCAATGCAATCGCACAAACTATCGCTAAAGCAGTCAATGGTGGGTTGATCCAGAAGACCCACCTCCAGTCGTAAGCTTCCACAAGATACCCACCCACAATCAGACCCAATGGGTTTCCAATACCAGCCATTGCAACCCACACTCCTACGGCCTTCCCCCTCTCTTCTTTTGGAAAAATGACCACTATTAATGAGAGAGTAGCAGGCATTACTAACGCTGCTCCAACGCCCATCAATCCTCTGGCTAGTATCAAATCTTCAGATGAGTCAGCTAGTTGAGCAGTCGAACCAGAAACGACTCCGATGATTACCAATCCGAGTAATAGGGCCCTCTTTCTACCAAACTTGTCACCAAGTGCACCCATTACAAGCAGTAGCCCACCGAAAACAATAATGTAAGCATCAATAATCCATTGGATTTCCGTGTTGTCCACTCGAAGATCCTCAGAAAGCTCCGGAATAGCGACATTTAGTGTAACATTGTTTAGAAATGTAATAATCAAACTTAGACTGAGGATTCCAAGAATCACCCACCTCCTTTGATACACTTTTTCTGCATCCATTGTCAACGCGACAATCGGTATTCTATTTATCAAAGAGGTTTCAAAGTCATTACCCACCCGGATTAGTCGATGAGACACCCCAAACAGGCTTTGCTCATGTCCCTGATCCTAGTTTTGTTGCCCGTGTCCGGATGTCTTCAAAGTGATACTTCAGTCTCCGAAAATAAAGAAGAAAAATCAACACCCGGTGTCTTTGTTACTGGTTTTGACGGTTCTCCAATCGACATTCCTCCATTGCCACTAGTGTTCAAATTCAGCGACGTTGGTGAGGATGGTGCCGAACCCAGCATCGGAGTCACTTCTAGCGGCTGCATCTTTTTCATAGCCTTTGAGAAAGTCATGCGATCATGCAATCACGGAGAATCATGGGAGGATGTAACAGGCCCACTTTGTGCCTTCCAAACCAACGATCCATATGGATGGGTTGACCCAGTAACAGATCGGATTTTCAACGTTCAGATGCAGGGACTGGAGACATCTTGGATTTGTTGGAGCGACGACGACGGCCAAACTTGGATGGGGAACCCCCACGATTCCGGGACAACACCAATTAACGATCACATCAAACTAGCTACTGGCCCCTGGACAGGGAGTGGATATGGGATAGGAGGCCAATTCTCGCAAAACTTCTATGATCAAGCAGTTTACTATTGTTACAACAAACTAGCTGGAATTTTCTGCTTTACTAGTTTTGATGGTGGAGCCACTTTTGAGGCAGGCGGACAACTTATTGGCTTGGCAACCACCAATGGAGGCCTCCACGGCGCAATAACATCAGCACCAGATGGAACCGTATATGTTACTCCAAGGGTGGAAACTCCGACGGTCATAGTTTCCAAGGACAACGGACTCACGTGGTTCGAACGGACAATGGGGGAGGATGTTGGCACCCCCTATCCTCGCAAGAATTCTGAAGTGGCAACCGACTCTCAGTCGAATGCATATCATATTTGGACTGGTGCCGACGAAGGCGTGTATTTATCCACCAGCAAGGACTCAGGGGAATCTTGGGTCCAAACAAGCATTCGTATTAGTCCAAATGAAGTAATTTCTACGGCATTCCCCCAAATCGATGCCGGTGATCCTGGAAGAATAGCCATCACATATTTGGGAAGCGAGAACGCAAGCGAATTGGACAAGCCAAATATTGATGGAGAACCTTGGGATGGAAATGCACACTATGCAACCACCAACGTAAGCTACTATCTGTATGTAACATATAGCCTGAATGCTCTAGATCCTAATCCGGTGTTTCACACTATCCGAGCAACAATTGACCCTGTCCAGATTGGAAGCATTTGTTTGAATAGCGGGGATTGTAGAGACTTTGGGGGGTCGAATCGTAATCTATTGGACTTCAACGATTTACACATTGATAGAGAGGGCCGGGTATACATTGCCTTCGCTGACGGCTGCACAGATTCCTGCGCGACAAGCAACAATTCTACCCACGAGGACTCACGCAGTCGACGAGGCATTCTATGCTACTTGAGCAGCGGTCCCAGCCTATATGCAGAATTCGGGGAGCTTTCTGCATTCGAATCCGAGTGACACTCATAACACAGTTCGTCTAGCGTCCAACATGTCTCTTCCAAGAAGAGCAATGGAACAGATGGGCTTCTCGATTTGCTGCCTTCTGTGTGATGCACCAGATATCACTGGCACAAAAAGATGCAAGGAGTGCATATATCGTCATACTCGAGCAAGAGAGAGACTAACTACAGGAAAGGCAAGAACAAAGGCGCAGAGACTAGCAAGAGAATTAGTTACCATGCTATCAGACCCTTTCAGCTATACAGAAGACGACGATCACGGCAAGCACATGCAAGAATATTCGGAATTAATTCAAGAACACCAATTTAACCCAAAGAAAGGAGAAGACCATAGAAATAGCCACAGGCACCGAATATCTCGAAAGAAATCTCTTATTCGAGAAGTCGCGAATCAGAACAGATGGGCTGTAAACCCACCCAAAGAAACCGAGATAGATCAAATGAGAGAGATTCTGAGAGATGGAGAAGAAAGACATCCTATGACTTGGGACGACCTCATAGAAGAAATTGAGGACCTGCTAGAAGATTGAATTTCAAATAGGATTGATTGGTATGAACGAGCGGTGAGGGGTGATGAGGGGCGAGAGGGACCCTAGGGCTTGGCGTATTGATGAGGACCCGTTCGAAAGCCAGCAGAAGTTTGGGAGCCACACTAAGGCAAGAGATGATGGAAATTGGAGGCAGCCTAGAATCCATGTTGTACAGGTTGGTAGAGATGGGAGAGTAATGTCCGGTTTTTTCGGAGAACATAGAGTAGTGGATTCAATACCTCTGCACAGGGGTTCTATATGGCACTTCTCTAGCATTGAATTACGACACCTAGCTCTCGCCACAGGGGCTTTCACAATAGCTTTAGCACTAATGTTTGAGGGTGGCATTTGGAACCTTTCTACGGCATTCCCAGCTTACTGCTTGTTGTCACTAATCTCTATCGCCCCTGCTTTCCTACTCCACGAGTTCGCTCACAAGTTTGTAGCAAGGTACTATGGCTGTTGGGCAGAATTCCGAGCGGACCCGGGAGGCCTCAGGTTTGGCCTAATTCTTGCGGCGGTGCTTGGGATAGTGTTCATGGCACCGGGCGCCGTAATGGTGGCAGGTAATGCAACCAGAAACCAATTCGGAAAAATCGCTGTAGCGGGGCCAATTACAAACATGTCATTATGGGCAATGGGATACTCTCTCTGGATAGTGTTTGGAGGGCTCATCACCCCGATTGACTTCGTAATTAGATTCTGGCTTTGGGGAAATGCATTTCTCTGTGCATTCAATATGCTCCCCTTCGGACCATTGGATGGAAGGAAGATCAAAACTTGGTCTGAACCTGTGTTTTACTCGTGCCTGAGCATCGCTGTTGCGCTGGTATATGTCACACTTACCCAGGTCTCCATTTCCTAGATTAGAGAGTATTCAGAATCGGGCTCTCATCGCAATGTAAGAATGTTAGAAGAGCCCACCAAGTAATCATGTCCAGACTGTTAACCAGATTAGAAACCCCAGAATTCTCCTCACCGTAGTCCTTACCGGTAGTATCCATCCAATCCTCCATCTCCTCTAGTGTATCACATGTTTGATGGTAGCACCAGTATCCATCAACTAGACCCCCGAAACCCAAGGTAACGGTTCCTAGGTTGTCTTGGAAACTTGCATGGTCGCTCCGAGCCGTCGTATCCTCGTAGACGATTACTTCGGGCCTTCCCATGTCTAGCCAAACATCGGTCTTCCAAGTCTCTGCCGTGTAGTTAGCACCTACAAGTGTACCCATTTGCTCCTCTAGACCTAGTGCATCTGATCCTATCCAGTTTGAAAGTCCGACCATTCCCGGCTGATCAAGTCGATCGTGATTCGGCCCGGGTCCGATGTACACTCTCATTGGCCACACCTCACTATCTTTGGGGTAACCATCTTCGTCAATTTGCGGGTCCGGGTCGCCATGTGGTGCTCCTCCCCCTCCAGGCCAGTTTACACCCGCCATATCCAGATTGATGTAGTTGGTAACAGTCACGTCTGGATTGTCCTCCTTCACATAATACTCCGTCCAGTAATCCGATCCTCTCTTTCCTCCCTCTTCTCCGGACCACAGGCAGAATACCATAGTCCTCCTGCTTTCCAACTCTGACAGAACACGAGCTGTTTCTAGAACCATGGAGGTTCCAGCTGAGTTGTCGTAGGCCCCCACCCTCGTTCCATATGTCCTAGTACCAGTTATATGGGGGTCCAAAGCCACTAGGTTTGCAGGAGGAGCGACATCGAAATGAGCTCCGAAAACCAACCACTCATTGGTAAACACGCTCCCCCATTTGTAGGCACACACGTTGTAAGCTTCGGGGTTCTGCACCCCAAAGATATCGGTAAATTCGAACCTGTGGGCCTTTACTTCTAGTCCGAATGAAGACAGCTCTGAGATAAGATACTGAGCAGCATCCTCGTATGCGGGGTTTCCTTGGCCGGCCCACCTATCCCAGTAACCCTCCTTTCCGTCTATTGGGTCAAGAGCGTTTGCTGGATTGGTGATTTCGTACAGCCTTTCGTAGACAACTCTCCCATGCAAAATTCCAGTCGAATGCGACCCCCCCTCATCGAGCGGATGAACGACCTCCCTATTTGCGAACACAACTTTCACTGAAGCCTCTCCACCGTTTTCCTTGCTGTAGTTTATGGAGTCATACGAATTATTTCCGGATACCCGAATAATCCCGGGGTCATCTTCAACAGACTGTCCGCCTCTATTATGCCAAGTTGACCAAGACTCGTTGGAATTTCGAACCGGCCAATTTGTCCTACCTTCTTCGCCAACCAACATTACGAGAACTCCAACTCTGGGCGGTGCCAGCATTTCTAAATGAACAACTCCTCCCTTCTGAATGTCGATTAC
>PBFP01000004.1 GCA_002718695.1 Methanobacteriota archaeon | reverse complement strand
AGCTTTCAGCACTGAGCTTACNGCCTTGTCATCGATGCCCTTTCCTGCAGAATGCAACAACATTGCAGCATATACATATTCCATTTCATTCACCTTTTTCATCCAAAGAGATCGCCGAGTCCTCCGAACCCTGCGTCCTCAACCTCCTCTTCCTCTGTGGATTCGACCTCTTCGGCCTTCTCCGATTCAGCCGCCTCGGAGGGGGCGACTTCAGCACTTGGGAGGTTAGCNCCCAAAGNAGCTAGCAACTCTTCATCAAGAGCCGAGGAATCTAATTGTCCCGCAAGGGACAGGGCACGAGAGCGTGCTTGTGATAGGATCANGGAAGCTGTTTCATCATTCATTATTCCAGCTTCTATTGCTACCGAGAGAGCTTCTGCTGAAGCCTTAGAAATTAGAGTCGGAGTTGTAGTGCTAGAGAACCAACTTACGTTGCACGCAATATTGAATGCATTAGAAGTAGCGCTNAGTATGTCCCTCCTGAGCCCTTCAGTATCTAAATCAAGATCAGAGGATGAGAAAATATGACCTTCCTCTATAGCCCCGGTTAGGATTAGTCCGATTTCTATCGGATTCACTCCTAACTTTGCAAGCATTATCCCCAGATCTGCTGAAATCTCTTCACCTTTGGAAAAAGTAGTATCCTTCTGAATTGCAACCTTGCCCTTATCGATTTTAGCTGGAATTCCAACTGCGTTAAACTCGCCGACGATCGGTCCAGGACCAAATTCTGTTGGNCCAGCTGGGATNGTTACATCTTCCGGAAACTTCTCNCCAGCCTTTGCNGCTCGTCCTTGNCGAGTCTTCTCTANCTCTCCNAAAATCTCGAAGGCATTCATTGATTCGCTGTGAACAACNCAAGGCTGCTCTGCACCTTCTAGAAGNGCTTCAAANTCNTCTTCACTCNTCCCGGCCTTTGACCATGCAATCTTCATCAGTGACTTCTTCGCCATCGTGATTGACATTCTTTCTCTNAGCGAATTNCTCATGTCAATCATGTTGCTAGCAGGAACGCCAGAAACGTCTACGACTGCCACTACCCCTTCTCCGCTGAACATTTCGGTAAGTTCAGTGACTCGATCTTTTTTCCATCCAGCTACCTTGGGAATCAAATGATCACCTCTACTTTTATTGAGGGGCCCATCGAAGTCTTAACGTAGCAAGATCTGATATTTCCGGCCCCCCTCTCTAGTTTTCCAGTCACTCTATCCCAAATTGCGATTGCATTCGAAGTCAAGTCATCGATAGCTTGCTCTCTAGAGCCAACTGCAGTATGGAACGTAATGCGGTCTCGGGAGCGAACTATTGCCGTGTCCTTCAGACCCGAAGCGAGGGCAGACGGATCCAAGGTCGGTGGGACTGGGCGAGGCATTTTCCCTCTTGGCCCAAGAACTCCTCCGAGGAACCTACCTACTGTACCCATATGGGGAATCTCTGAGAGGAAGAAATCGTAGTGTTTTGCAATCTTCCTAGCTTTCTGGCGATCTCCACCCAAGTCTTCAATCGTTGACGGTTCGATCACGTCTATTCCGGCAGCCTTTGCCTTCGCAGCCATCTCTCCTCCAGCGAACATAGCAATCTTCACTGGCTTCCCTCTACCCGAGGGAAGCCTAACCTCTTCCTGAATTCTGTTTGTAGGAATCTTCAGGTCAACGTCTTTGATTGTAAAGGAGAGCTCGATGGATTCTACGAAACCCCTCTCAGGAGCATCTTCAATGGCTCTTTGAATTGCAGTTTGCAGATTTTCTCTCATTCTTATCACCTCTGCGGTACACGAGGCGAACCTCTCCCGCAATTCGTGAACACTTTACTAGAAATGCTCGTTAAAAGCCCCCTCGCTCATCTCTTTCAGAGCTATCTTGGGCTCCAAGCCCTCTACTCTAACTCTCATAGCCACGCAGGTTCCCATTACTTCTCGACAGCGGGCAAATAGAGACTTCCCTGTCAAACGGTCCTTTTGCTTCTCTGCGATGGACTTAACCTGGTCCATGGTGAGGTTCTCAGTGGATNCATCCCANGAGCCGTTGCACTTCTTCTTCCCCAAAGTCTGTATCACNATGTGAGGGGTTTCGTTGCGTGCCGACATNAAAATGAACTCCTTTCGCGGGACTCGCCGACCTGCTCTCCCTATTTGATAATGATGCAACTCTAGAAAACTGGACTTTTCTACCTACTCCACTCTTTGTGTGACCCTTACTTGATCAGCTCGGACTGTGAGAGCCACTGGAACTGCTGCCTCGAACAACTCCACCGTGACCTCTTCNTTTGANTCAGCAACCCTAGTTACTCTGGCTGCTTGTCCTCTGAATGCCCCTCCGGAGATCTCAACAATGCAACCCTCTTCTATCCCAGAAGTCGCTGCCTTCGGNTCCAAATATGGTAGAACATCCTCTAGAGGNGCCTCCCCNTCCAGAACTTTGCTACAGTTTTTCAACGGAGTCACNCCTACACCGACTCTCCCAATTAACTTCTGAACATGGTGTAATGCAGTCGCCTCGACAAAGATGAATCCCTTCATATAATGCGGGCTCAGAACTCCGAAAATCTTGTCTTGAATATCCTTTAGTGATCCGGTTCCTGAAAGCCTAGCTCTGATTTCACCAGCTACATTCTGCTCCTGTCCGATGGAAGTCTTCAGTATGTAGAGATAAGATGCTACATCACCATACATTTCTTTCAACTGTGGAGTTGCATAATCCTTGGTTTGTATAGCACCAGGATCAACCCATTCGTGATTCTTGTATAAGGTTCCAGGGCTTATTTCTGTTTCTTCAGTAATGAATAGAATCGGTGTAACGTCGTTAAGCCGATTTCCATATGCTAGTCCTCTGGCCATACCGGACCGGACTAATTCCAATTTCTCTGGCTCAATCCCTGTACATTCCNCCACCCTTGACAGAACAGATTTGTAATCATCAGGGTCTCCGACACCGTAAATCCCATCCCAAGCCCCCGGAAAGTCTGCAACTTCGTCCGCTCGCTGCATTANCAGAACTCTTTCTCCGCTTCNAACAAAAACCGTGAAAGNCTCAGACAAGTAAAACACCTAACCAGTCAGCCATTCGAAGAAAGGAGGGAAAACNTTGACCATTAGAGCTAGAATTAGGAAACCAATTGCNCCCAAGACAAACATTCCAATTCCGCACACAATCACTGTCTGTCTGAACTCTTGTTTGGANGGCTTTTTCGCCATCTTCAGGATTCTTGCATAGGAACCAGTTTGAAGTCCCTTGACTCGACCTTCTATTTCATCCTGCCAACTCTGAGCTAACTCCTCGATCGGCCCTACCTGAGAGTTCTCAACAGCCACATTACCACCTGAAGCAGCACGGCGACCTACAGATTCCATTTAAGGACGACGGGGGGTATTTGAAATCAGACTTGTCTATATCGTCGAAATCTAACTTACGAATTCAACTGTTCTGTTTCGNAGATTCCTCATCTGCGTATGAAGGGAAGCCCCATGAATCTGCTCACTTTTNACACCAGTTAGTACGAGCAGAACTCTAATCTCGCTGCCCATCGAATCGTCAGTTGTAACGCCCCAAATCATTCTGGCGTATGGATTGATACTCTCTCTAATTATCTTGGCACATTGCTCNGCTTCTCCTAAAGTTAATCCAGGACCACCCACTACATTCACTAAGGCACCTCTTGCATCTGAGATGTCGATTTCCAGAAGAGGCGATTGCAGTGCTTCCATAGTTGCCTTTTCTGCCCCNTCCTCCACTGAAGCCTCTCCAAGGCCAATCATNGCAACCCCTCCTCCATTCTCCATCACAGATCTAAGGTCTTGGAAGTCAAGATTCACNACCCCTTCCTTTGCAATCATCTCGGAGACACCAGAAATGCTCCTCATCAGTAATTCGTCTGCAACCCTGAAAGCTGCATCTAGAGGCAAGTCCCTTACACCTTCAACCTCGAGCAGCCTCTCATTAGGAAGCACAATAACTGTATCACATACTTCCCTCAGCCTCTCAAGTCCCCACTCAGCATTTTGCCTCCTTACTGCACCTTCCGAAACAAATGGGTAACTAACTACAGCAATTGTCAACGCTTCTGAGGCCTTTGCGAGCCTGGCGACGACATGGGCACTTCCTGTGCCGGTGCCGCCGCCAAGGCCCGCGGTGATGAAGGCTAAATCGCACTTCTCCACCTCTGTCTTNAGCACACGTTCGGATTCGTATGCAGCCTGCTCTCCTTTCTCTGGGTCGCCTCCCGCCCCCCTGCCTCGGGCGGATCTGCCAATCAGAACCTTGTTCTCGACATTGACTCTCAACAGATGTTGAGCGTCTGTGTTTACTGCCATCCCCTTGACATACTCACCATCGAACAAACCTTCATGCTCTAAACGGGCGACTGTGTTGGATCCGCATCCTCCACAACCAAAAACCCTAATCTTCGGNTGAAGCGATTTTAGTAGGTTCTCCAAGTCAGGAGTTTCCTCAATTTCNGGCANCTTGTGTGCCTGCGTTTCCTCATCCTGTAACTCAAGAACTCTCTCGATAAGATGCTTCACATTGGTTAGGCGCGTTGAATAGAGGATAACCATTGCCCCACTCTTGACCCTGAAAATGGAGGTTTTTGCGGACTGAAAGAATAACCGTCAGGACAACAAGCCATTCCTCGTTTTCACAAATCTCACTAGGAAGGTATACGCCCCTCCCCAAGCCGAAATTGCCAGAGCAAAAGTCATCCCATTCAATTCGTTGTTCCCCAAAAGAATCCAGCATGCAAACTCATGAATTTCCGAAACTTCAATACTAGAAATTCCTGTCTGNGCCTGCCATGCGGCNATNACCAGCGCCACNAGGGTTAGGACCATTCTATCGGCTCTGGAGAAACCTCCGTAAATTCTGTCCAGACCGACTGATTGAGCCTGAGTTCCCATGTAAGAACCGAATAGAGTTAGGAGTGCTGCGATGTATCCCGAACTAGGGTCTTCAACAAAGGATGAGTTCATTCCTATTGCAACGAGAATTCCGACATCTACCACTCTATCTATGGTATGATCAAGGAAATCCCCGTAAGGGCCGTCTACCCCTTGGTGCCTTGCTAGAGCCCCATCTAGACCATCTAGAACTCCCGCGACCAGAATCAGNAAAACGCTACCNACTATAGCCAGAGCTCCTGNACTATTGTTTTCGGCTNCCATCAGGAGGTAAAAGGCAACTAGAGATATGACCANACTNACCCAAGTCAGAGAGCTAGGGTCAACTCNCTCCATTCTTAGAACTAGNGGTTGAATGGCCTTAGTCCACCTTTCCCGAAACTTTTCGAACATTTCTAAACTTCCTCCCTACCTACCCAGTCAATTGGATTGAAAGGCCTATTGGGCTTGAATCCATCTGTTTTCCAATCCAGAATTGCTCCAACTATGGACTCAGGCCCTAATGAAGTGGAGTCGAACTCAATCACTGGGACCCCTTCTTCTAACTCGTTCCAAGCACCACCCAGTATTTCCCAGTCAGTATTCTGGGCAATCTTACTATNGGAGTAGCCCCTTTCAATNAGNCTCTCTCGCAGGACAATCGGTTTGCACCTGAGGTTGATGACGCAATCGACCGGAAGTAGGTGAGACAGATGACCGTCAATTATTGAGTCAGTATCGGGCCTAGTGGACCAATCATTACCAAGATGTTCGCAGAGCTCATCCATATCGATCACCCTAGCCCCATCTTCCAAGTCAGCGTCCTCAATACAATTGTGCTTCTCCGCGAGAGATTCGACTGAAAAAACNTCGAAACCATTCTTNCTAAGCAATGAAGAAACNGTGGTCTTTCCAGTACCAGGAGTTCCGGTCANTGCCAGNCTGATTGTGCCTTCCACGATANTCCCGCATTGACNAGACAACAAGAACGCTCCCGTTCAAGCCGTAACATTGACCTAGATTCTTGATCTCGCACCGGATGATGACAGAGAAAGTAAGTTGGATGCGTGCAATGGATCCTAGAGCGACAAAACTCAACCTGCTCCTGATAGCTATTCCAATTACTGTCTACTTCAACTATATCGAACATGACTATTCCATGGCTTTNTTTTCCTCCCTATTCGCAATAATGCCCCTAGCATTTCTTATGGGTAGGGCCACGGAGGAGATTGCCCTCAGAACTTCCGAATCACTCGGCGGACTTCTTAACGCAACTTTTGGTAACGCTGCCGAGATGATAA
The DNA here is from genome assembly GCA_002718695.1 of Methanobacteriota archaeon. Classification (GTDB taxonomy): domain Archaea; phylum Thermoplasmatota; class Poseidoniia; order Poseidoniales; family Thalassarchaeaceae; genus UBA36. The sequence continues at coordinate 133,290 of PBFP01000004.1, read as the reverse complement.
TTGCATTATTGCTGATTTACAGTGCCTATCAGGAAACAGACCTAGAGACTCAGATGTTCTATGTACATCTCGTCCAAGCAAGCCTGATTGGAAGNATCCTCGGNAACCTTCTACTGGTAATGGGTCTGGCNTTTGTCTGGGGGGGAATTCACTTCACTGAGCAGAAATTCTCCGAGACTCAGGTTAGCTCGAACGGATCTCTATTGTTACTTTCTATGATTGTACTGGTTATTCCTACAGTCTTTCACTATACAGTAGGAGAAGATACTGGGGACAAGGGGGTTCGTGAACTGAGCCACATCGCTGCTGTCATACTTCTGCTAATTTACGGCCTGTTTCTATTTTTCCAGTTTCGTAGCCATGTTCACCTCTTCGCAACAGATGGGGCACATCACGAGGAACCAGAGATGACACAGCGCGATGCCATTGTACTTCTTGTTGTTGCTACAGTGCTGGTATCTTGGATGGCAGAGATTCTTGTTCACTCAGTTGAATCGGCNGCTGATGATATGGGTCTGCCGCATCTGTTCATTGGAGTAATCCTCCTTCCTCTTTTCGGAAATGCTGCCGAACACTTCACTGCAGTTTCCGTGGCAGCCAAGGACAAGATGGATCTTTCTTTTGCTATCTCGATGGGTTCTTCGACACAGATTGCGGTCTTCGTCGCGCCAATGATGGTTCTCTTCGCTTGGGTTCTAGGAGTCCCTCTAACTTTCGAGTTTGGGATTATTGAGACTGTTTCTGCTTTCCTTGCGGTATTGATCGTAAATTCAATAGCGTCAGATGGAAAGTCAAACTGGCTGGAAGGGGCAATGCTCTTGGCATCTTACGCCGTACTAGGTGCTGCGTTCCTCTTCCACCCCTAATCATCGACCATCTCGGTTCCGAAGTAACTGAGCCACAGGAACTGAGTGGCAAGTAGGATGTGCTCATGGAAACTCAATAGTGGCCTGCTGTAATCTTCTGGGTATGGTTCAAATTCGTATGCCCCCAAGTAGCTTGCTCCTAGAATCAGAATAGCTGTGGAAATTAGCAATAGTCTGCTTTCGAAACCCCTTTCCGAACCTTCTCTGGTTGCGAGGTAGAAAACGGTAATAGAACCGAAGAAAGGAGTTAGGGATGAGAACAAAAGAGCGGCGAAACTTGCATTGGTGTGGATATCACCGTCAAAGTGTCTGCTGAACGCGAGGCTGACTTCGACCCAGAAGGTTCCAATCATAACTAATCCTGCCCACGTAGAAAGTAGGAAAAGTGACAGGAAATGATCCCATACTTCACCCCTCCTGATTCCTTCATTGATGGACGCAATTACAGCAAAGCATAGTAACAAGACTAGGAAAGTAACACCCCAAATTCCCAAGAAACTCAGGGATGATGGCGGTTCGAATATTCCTAAGACTGGGATGGCCAANAGAGAAATTNCCACTGCAGAGAANAGTGCAAATAGTGTATAGCCAAAATTATTGACATCACTNTTTCCACCCCACCATCTCCTCCACCCCTCTGCAAGAGTGACTAGTGCCCCGAAACTNACCAATGTGAAACCCAGNGGTATTATGGTCCCCATTGGCTGGTAGTAAACCATTACGCCGAGGGAGCCATATTGTGAAAAAGACTCAGTCCACCTACCCACTTCCCCTTCTGGAATCATGAAACCTCCCAGTAGAACAGATATTCCAATAGTGCCAATTCCGATGAACCCTGAAAAATATGGAACAGCCATGACCCAATCCCTTAGGCCATCCTCCGCCTTACCCACCAGGAAGTATGCAGAAATCACCAACAAAGACCAAATCGCTATAGAAACAATCCACATCTGCTGGATTTCATCAGGGGCAGCATTACCCTGTGGCGACATGCAAGGCGGGTTTATGCAATCAAGTGGTATAGAGTCAAAAAATCCCATGGAATCCCGAGCCAAACTNCGTTGATTATCCTAACCTATGTTTCTCCATAGTATTCTTCCACTGCTCTTTCCAGATTCTCGCGCGTCTCTCCTTCGTCAATGGTTAGGGTCACACCGTCTCTTCTGACTGCTTCTCCTTCGACGAATACGTCAAGCACCCTAGCCCCAGAGTAGATTAGATTGGATAGCAATCTTCCCCCATCCTTGCCAAAAGGCCTCATCTTGATGTCCGATAGGTCCCATGTAACCCAGTCTTGCGATCCCTTTGTGGCCAAATCCCATGTCTCTTCCGGTCCGAGAATTCTAGCATCCCAATGATCATGCCTCTGTACAAGGCTAGCTGCCTTGGCTTCGGCCCTCAGGTCTAACGAATTATTGCTTGCAGATCCATCGGTCCCAAGCCTGACGTCTACTCCTGCATCCTTCATTGCAGGATACGACATGGTCCCTCCACAGGCCAACTTCTGGTTCGAGGTCGGACAGTGGACAGCATGAACCCCATGCCCGGAGAGAATCCTCATCTCTTTTTTGGTTACCCAGCCGCAATGGGCACAAACTGTCCCCCCTTCGTCCGCACTTTGGAAGTAGTCAAGAGAGTCCAGATACTCGATGGGATACATTCCGTGTTTGGCATGACAGTCAGCCACTTCCTTCCTAGTCTCAGATGTATGGATGTGCAACATCGACCCTGTCCTTTTTGCCAGTTCTGAGCCCTTGAGTAGGATCTCCTCGTCACAGACATAAACTGAGTGTGTGCCTATCCCATATTCGATTCTCCCAGGACGCGGAGAAGGTCCTGTGACCAGACTCTCCATATGTCGCAATGCGTCTCCNGAGCCGGGCTTGNAGTTGGGTGTGAGACCATCTGTAATNGGNCCGCAGAGTGTNGCCCTTACNCCCGTTTCTGCTAGCGTCTNCCCGATCGTCTGTGTGTAGTAGTACATATCACAAGCATAGGTTGTTCCTGTCGAAATCATCTCTGCTGCAGCTGCTCTGGTCCCGACTTCTACAAGCTCACTTGTGAGACGNCTCTCGACGGGAAATATTGCTGTTTCAAGCCACTCCATAAGGGGCAAGCCCTCTCCCGTTCCACGATTTAGAATCATCCCGAGGTGAGTGTGCCAGTTCTGCAATGAGCGAGTTACCAGGCGATTAGTACCATCGATAGTCTCGATTACGTCCTCGTCGCCTTTGCTATATGAGAGAGAACCATCACCGTGCAGCAGGAAGTCTCCTCTATGAGTCAAACCTGCGTCATCAATTAACCAAGTATTCGCTACTCTCCTAGTATCGGAGTCCATCTTAGCACTCCTGAAATCCCTATTCGCATACTGCAATTAGTACGCTAATCCTCTCTCCTTCTGAATTATTCATCCAAGCATTNACCGAATCACCNGGACTCATTGGNCCNACTCCCTTCGGAGTTCCGGTCCATACCAGATCCCCTGGNTCTAGATCGTACCAGTTGTTGAGGTGTTCCAACAAGGACTCAACCGAGTGAACCATCGTCTCTGTCGAGGCCAACTGCCTTGTTTCACCGTTCAAAGACAAACCTATCTCTACCGGCCTTCCATCCCATTCAGCCCAAGTACCAAGGACTCCAGAGCCTCTGAAACCCTTCCCCTCCAGCCAAGGCCATCCCTCCTTCTTCGCCATGGTCTGACGGGTTCTATTCGTGGTGTCAATACCCACACACATCTGGATAGGTCGCAGATCCTCACCCAACCTGAAAACCATTTCGACTTCGTGATCTATGTGCTCATCAGGCTCTAGGAGAGTCACAACATTCCCCCCCTCATCGGTCGCTTCGACCATTGCGGACGGGGGCATTAGGAAGAATCTTGGATAGTCGGTCACGTCTCCTAGTATCTCTTTTGCATGTCCAGCATAGTTTCTGAATACGGCCCAGCCAACTCCCATGATGGCNCTAGTAAGACACCAATGATTAGCACATCGGTGTGTTCTCCTCACTCATCAGGTTGAAGGACGATGCCCTCCGGACAACTACTGTGCCAGAGGACCCCTACAGAACACTTGACGTGTCCAAGGATGCTTCTGATGCTGAGATAAAGAGGGCATACAGGAAGCTGGCCAGACAGTACCATCCGGATCGAAATCCAGGAGACGCGGCTGCAGAAGAGAGATTCAAGTCCATACAGTCGGCATATGAAAAGATTGGCACATCTGAAGGGAGAAGCCAACATGACCAGCAGAGAAGGATGCAAGATATNTTCCAAGGAGGTGGAAAANGATCTCCATTCGGAGGCACCGATATAGGAGACATCTTCTCGCAATTTTTAGGAGGTAGGGNAGGNCCTTCATCAGGATTCGATTTCCGTTTTGACAGAGGTCAGAATAGTAATCCGATCAATAGAGACAGACCCAAAGGAGCCGACATAGAAGCAGGACTCGACATCTCTCTGGACCAGGCAAGAAGCGGAACCGAGGTTAAGTTCAGCCATCGAAGAATGCGAAGGTGCTCAAAATGCGATGGCTCTAGTTTCGGGTCTCCCAGCAGATGTTCTTCTTGTAACGGCACTGGAGTTCAGACAAAGGGCAGCACTCTAACTGTCAAGGTCCCCGAAGGTGCCGAACACGGCCATTTGTTACGCCTCAAGGGAATGGGCCATGAGCATCCCGAAGGGGAGTCTGGAGATCTGCTAATCACCGTACGCCTTGATGCCGAAGAAGGTAGACGCTGGGAAGCAGGAAGACTTGTTCAAGAAGTCAGAATCCCTTACTCAACTTTGGCTCTTGGGGGGCAGGTAAGAATTAGGACGCCAGCGGGGAAGAGAGTTCAAATTGAGATCCCAGAGGGAGCTAGAATTGGTGACAGAAGACGTCTCAAAGGGCATGGTTACGCAGGAGGGCCACTGGACGTAGAATTCGCACTCTCCGAGTCGGAAAAACTATCCAAATCTCAGAGGGATGCCCTTGAGAATCTTAGAGAAAGCGGGCTGTAAGTTAGACACAATTAGTGAAATATTCCATTGTCTGCGATGAATCGTGAGAAACTTCGAGGGACTTGCAGATTACTTGATTCCCAGACGCAAGAAAATCCATTTTCTTGTGCTCGTAGTATCCATCCTNATGATTCCAGGAATCGTTGCCTCTTTCGAACCCATAGACATCGAGTCTTATGACATGGAGTCTCCAGAACTAGATGCTAATCAGGTACTCAGGGAAGAATTCACAGCCGCTGGAAACATCTGGGGTTTCGGAATTTTCGTTAGGGAACCGATACATTTCGGAGATCCCAACTCAGATGTAACCATGATTGCCGAATACCCCGGAAGAGGGGAGGGGNTAGTCGAGCCAAGAGGAGGAATCCTGAATCTTTCCGTTCTAAGGGAGATTGATGAAGATGCTCAGGAATTAAAGAATAATGAGATTTCTGAATTCTACCTTCCNCTAGCATCNGAAATCTCAGGAGACCCTGTCTTTGGCGTTCTGGACTTGGCTACCGAGTTTAGGACATTCATGTCGGGNCAATCATCGCTGACTTCTCCAAGGATCAATCCGTACAAGCTTGCAGCCACTCTGGACATCAACTCATCCACTGATCCGGCACCAACAAACTGGGCCGATTGCGGGCCTTTAGAGTGCTTGTCCTTCGATGACCCCCAAGTCTCTCAGGAGCACATTGATCTGGCAGCTCATAGGATGGCCAATAACAGCAATGGAGCCTTCCTTAGATTTCTCTCCAACGATAGAACATTCATCCACGATGAAAATAGTACCGTTATAGGGCCAACAAATCATCAAATCTCCGAGAACGGCTCTCTAATTTCAGAAAATTGGGTTCCGGGNAGGTGGACCGCGTCAGCAGCTTGGCTGATTCTAAACTTCGACAGAGATGAGATGCAGAAAAGTGGATGGACATTCTCATGGAAGAATGCAAGCTCAGAATTTGGCTATGAGAGAACGGGGTTTGACTTAGAAACGAAACCAATCCATTACTCGGTAGAGGAATGTAGGGATAAAGAGACGAATGGGGAACCATTGTGCTCGATTGAGTGGCTTTACTTGTCTTTGGAGGAGGATATCAGAGAGAACGACATGAACACCGTTTCACTGATGTTCGCCGAGTCGATTAATGTCGAGATAAACCGAGAACTTCTCTCTAGCGCCTACTTGATTCTGCTAATGGGCATGGCAATCTTGATTCTCCTATGGGCGAGCCTCAGGAGGGTCTCCGACGTTGTCATTGTAGCCACGAGTCTTTCGGTCTCATTGGTGTGGATGTACGGACTAATTGGCTGGGCCATTATTCTGGGAAAATGGCTAGACAATGAAATTATTTTCAGNTCCCAATTCTCTAATCTGCTGCCGATTCTTATCTTGGCTCTAGAAATAGACGACAGCCTNCATAGCCTACATAGGTACAAGGAAGAGAGNAGNNCTGGAAAAAGCTCGGAAGAGGCAGTTCACAAGGCAATAAGCAAGGTCGGACTAGCGATTCTACTTACATCTGTAACTACAATAGTTGCGTTCATGGCCAATCTNACATCAAGTATTGCAGCACTCAGATCATTCGGGATTGAAGCAGGAATAGGNGTATTTTGCGCATTCTTTCTCACTGGACTCTGGGTTCCTCTATCAAGGCTAGATATCGATCTCTGGCTAGAATCCAGAGGAATGTTGGAAGAAGAGAGCAAAGACGTAATTCATATGATNCCCAGCTCCTGGCTTTCAAATCTAGCAACGATTTCTGCAAGATTTTCTCCTGTTGTGGTGGCTATTTCTCTCTTAATCACTATTTTCGCAACCCCCATAATGCTATCATTGGAAGGGGATTTTCAAGTTGAAGACTTCATCGAAGAGGATTCAGATTTGGCCGTTGGAGTAGGGCTAATCAATGAGAGGTTCAGTGACGAGGGCGAGCCCGCTTACATCTTGATCGAAGGGAATCTTTCCAATCCTCTGGTCCTGGGTGCAATTGAAGAACTTCGTGAAAATATGAACTCCCATGGGCCGGACGACCCCGATCAGATTTCAAAGCTGCCAAATGGGCAAGTGGAGTTGATAGGAATCGATCTAATGCTTTGGTACACGAGAGCTGCAATGGCTTGGAATCAAACCCCTTTCGAACTTGCTGGATGGGACTTCCAGTCAAGAGATGGGGGGATTGGCTGTGAAACCCTACAAGTCCCAAACAGGAATATGGATTTCATCTACGTTCCATCAGTCGATGATAGCAATTGCCTAAATTACCTCTACGGATTCATGGTTACCCGTGGNGTCCCAGCCAGTGGGGGCTATCCATCACTGTCCACGAGCATAGTGGGGGAGTTTATCCANGTAGAAGGGGAGTTAGATTTCGAAAGGCCATGGCTCACAATGTCAGGAGACTCACCGAGGTACCCTCGTTCCTCACTNAGATTCGGTCNTTCTAGTCCNGAGCAGTTTGCACTTGTGGAACCAGCCCTCGAACAACTAGTAGTTGACATGGCACCTCTGCAGAATCTTTCTTCGAACCTTATTCATGAAAGGGGGGATTTGCAATCCGCATTTTCTGATGATGTCCATCCGATAACTTGGGCCATTCCTACAGGAGAGCCAATAATCCGATTCGTAGCAGCAGACTCAATGCAAGATGATTTGCAGGACACCCTTCTGCTTGGAGTTATATTCTGTATTTTGGCGCTATGGTGGGGGTTCNGGGAAGAGACGCCTGCGATTGATAGGTTACGAGATGAATTTCAGGAGCCCATGAAAATAGTTTCAAGGATTGCGGTAAATGCGATATTACTATCGGCAATAACATTCCTACTCGTTGGAACAGATTTCGTAATCTTCTCTGCATTTATTGCTGTGACACTCTCTCTTCTATGGGGGACAAAGCCATTCGCTCTAGCCTCAATAACTACTGCTCCGGTTTTCCTGATGATAGTCTGGCTTTACTCCATAGTCGGAATTGCNGGATATGGCCTAAACATGGTCACAGTTTCTATTGCAGCCATTTCTTTGGGCGTTGGAATAGACTATGTTATCCACTTGATTCAGCGTTTCAGAGANGAGATGGAGTCCGGGGCTTCGACCTTGTCGTCAATCGCTTCGGTCGGAGGGGCGTCTGGAATTGCGCTTTTTGGGTCTGCAGTCTCAGACATCACCGGATTCCTCATCATCAATCAATCTGAAATGGGGTTCTTCTCGACATTCGGATTGTTCTGCGCGGCAATGATCGGACTATCTCTGGTCGCAAGCCTTATTCTCGCTCCTGCGGTACTGGCGTTGTCGCACAATGATGGAAGTATTTTCGGTTTTGGGAGCAAGTCTTCGATAGAAGCCTAGCCTTTCCAAATCCCCAAAGTGTCTCTAAGAGCAGGTTCCAGTTCGGGATGAAGAAACTCATATCCCTCGCTAATCAGCCTATTTGGAATCACCTTCTGACTTTCGAGAGTAAGACTCACCCCCATTTCACCAAATATAGTTTTAATCATGAATCTAGGGATCGGAGCTATTGCCGGTCGCCTAAGAACCCTGCCCAGAGCTCTTGCGAAACCCTTCTGTCTTTCAGGATTCGGAGCTGTAAGGTTGTATGCCCCTGAGGACCCCTGACTCATCAGAAGGTGGTGTATCGCGTATATCTCATCGTCCAATGATATCCATGACATCCACTGCCTGCCACCACCGATTGGCCCCCCTGCTCCAAATTGGAATGGCAACAGCATCTTGCCCAGGGCCCCTCCTGTGGCTGTAAGTACTATTCCACTGCGTAGGTAAACGGTCCTGACTCCAACTTCTTCCACTTTGGTGGCAGCACCTTCCCACTCGGAGCAGACTTGCGGGAGGAACCCATCTCCGATTGGACTGCTCTCGTCAAGCTCCTGGTCACCTCTGTCACCATACCATCCAATAGCACTAGCAATTAGGAACACTTCCGGCTTCTGCTTCATTTGTGAAATCGCATTTGAAAGAAGGGATGTGCTATCCACTCTAGAGNCTCTTATCTGCTCCTTTCTCTTTTGGCTCCACCTCTTGTCTCCTATTCCCTCGCCACCAAGGTGGATTATCGCGTCAAAACCCTCTAGAATTTCATGGTCCAAGACTGCTGAAGAAGGATTCCAATAAAGCTCCTTGGCCCCATCCTTAACCTCCCTTCTTACCAACCTCCAGACATCATGCCCTCCTGTGTCAAGGAAAGCTACTAATTGAGTTCCAATGGTGCCTGAAGANCCTGCAACTAGAANCCTCCTTCGGGGCTGTTCTGAGAATTTCGAATGTTGAGCCATGTCCCTCTTTAGCCGCAACTCACGTGCAGTAAACATCTGGGAGATTCTACTTCTAACCAAAAGNCCCCCTAGCATCCTGTCAGCNAGATTACCTAGAGCTCCGAAGGGAACNTGGTAGGACACCTCATCGATTACCTTTGTTACTCCATCTTCCTCGATAAGGTGATGATCATGGCTCCATGACCAGAAAGGACCCTTGAGCATTTTATCAGAAAAGAATCGAGGGGGGTCGTAACCGGTGTGCTCCGCCACCCAAGTCATTTTTACCGGCCCCATGGGGAACTTGAAAACTCTCCTCGATCCGACTTCTAGAGAGTCATCAGCNCGGACTTCTTCTGCAACTTCCCAAGGAGGCATCAATCTTCGAAAAGACCCCTCGTGCTCGAACCATGCGAAGGTCGACTCCGCATCCGCATCTACTTCTGTCTCGTGCCTGTAGTGATACATTTCCTAATCCCTCATCCTTGAAAACATCGCAAAATCTTCTCTATTTCATCTTTNATATGCATGGAGTTCGACTTAATCGGCCATACTAGACTTCCACTTGTTCAGGGCAAAATCCTCGAAGTCATCTAATGTTAGTCTGTATGCCCAATGCTGCAGAGACTGCCTGATTACAGGACTAATGCTCTCGTCATCATGAGTTGTTTCGCTTGCAATCACTTTGTTAATCAGTTGAATTCTGAATCTTCCCTTTGGCCCAGCAAAGGCCCTCCATCTCCTAATTTGCCTATCATCATCAGGGCTCCTTCTACCTCCAAAAAATCTACAATACCACTGCATCCAACCATATGGGTCCTGACTCCTAATCCAACCTTTAGACTCCCACATCTCAAGGGATGTTCCACATGATACTCTGAATCTGTTAACCTTCTTGTCATATTCTTCGCTGATTAAGAGTTGGCCATCAATCCCTTCCCACCAGTCTTCGAATTCCAGATGTTGACCTTCTAGATCCTTCGATATTACTGAGGATCGGATAGGCCTCCAGTAAGTTCCACCGAAACTACCTTCGCGAAAGACTTCTATCGGCGTCAGATTCGGCTGAAAATCAGTTCTGTCTGGGAAAATTATGACATCTCCAATCTCCCTCGGCACGAACAGACCAAATCAGCACGGCTCAATTTCTTTACCCAGTCAGAAATACAATCAAAGGAGTACCCTCTATGGCGATAGAAAACCGAGGAGGGCGGAACAATTTCCCGAGATTTGCTTACCGATTTCGAGAGAAGTGATGAGAATTGCATAATGAGATTTGCCGATGGCAACTCGTTTCGAGTGAGTTACTTGAAACTGAGATCCAATTGTCAGTGTGCAAAATGCAAGCCTCGCCAAGAGAACGAACAACGAAGAATCGAATTCGAAGAGGAGATTGCCCGACTCAGACTCGAGAAGCCTCGTGTTACACCAGTTGGGAGATATGGAATTCAACTAGAGTGGCCTACCGGTTGCTCAAGTGGAATCCACTCCTTTTCGCATTTAAGGGAAGTTTGTGAAGAGCACGGGCATTCTGTGAAATGAAAGACTTCTACGAAGAAGTCAAATCCTACATTCCTCACCGCAGGCCGTCGGAGCAATGGGTACCCCCTGTGCTTCGGTGGCGATGATATGGGGTATGAGGAAGAACCGGAGGACATTGATGAAGAGGATGAGTGGCAACTTTACGCATCCGCCGGATATGCTTCTACAGATGTTGTTTCTGCGGAGAGCGAAGAGGCAGAAACTCCCTCGGAGGAGATTTGGTTCGATGGGGATGATTTTGATTTTGAAGGTAGTACAGTTAACTGGGACTCTCCACCCTGTCCGACGCCTCTAGGAATTGCCCACGTAATCAAGATCGGGGTTTGTGATTATTGCCTGAGCAGAGTATCAGGAATCCATGTCAATGGCCTAGGCAATAATTCAGGAGCAGTAATCAGATCTGAGGCATTCGAGAGGGACGAACAACTACAATCTAAAATATTGCAGGATTATTGCCCCCTTTGTGAGAATCTATTCGATGATATCGAAAACATAGTAGACAGAGTTTTCGACTCTCTTTCAGATACAGATTTCTCAACCATGCAGTTTGGTATTCACCTCCCCAAGGATCTAATCCAGGAAGAGGACCGAATCCGGAGTAAATTTGGTGCCCCTGGTTCCTTCCCACTCAAGGGCGCGTTAGTTGAGGAGATACACAACAGGATTGGTGAAATCAATCAAAATGTCGATTTCGTAAAGGAGAGGCCAGACGTCATGGTTCTAGTGGACGGATTGACTCTCAGGGTAGATATTGACGTAAGGCCAATCTACCTTTACGGGAGGTATAGGAAGCTGACTAGGGGAATTCCTCAGACGCGCTGGCCTTGCAGAGCCTGCCGAGGGCGTGCCGAGGGATGCANCTCATGCGAAGGTTCAGGTCTGCAGTACCCCGACTCGGTTCAGGACCTAATCGGAGAACCCATCAGGGAAGCACTCGAGGCCGAAGACACCTCATTTCACGGAATGGGGAGGGAGGACATAGACGTCCGCTGCCTAGGTGCGGGGCGACCATTTGTCCTAGAGCTAAAACGTCCGGAAAAGCGTAATTTCCCCACAGAAAAACTCGTTGATATGGTCAATGAAAGAGGTTCTGGGATGGTTGAGGTCGACAAGCTTGAATGGTGTTCAAAGAAAAAGGTCAATGAGGTCAAACAATCGAGGTCAGATAAGAGCTACACAATCAGATTCAGTGTTTCCGAAGGGGCCAGCTTGGATGGAATAGAGGAATCGATACTCTCACTCGCAGGTCAAGTTATTGATCAGGAAACCCCCAAGAGAGTTTCACATAGGAGAGCAGCTAAGATTAGACGTAGGAAGATAGTGTCCATTGGGGATGTAATCGTTGAAGACAATGAGGTGGAAATCACACTTAGGTGCGAGGCAGGAACATACGTCAAGGAACTCGTGCACTCCGATGATGGAAGAACCAGTCCTTCGGTAAAGAGTGTCATAGGCACTGATTGCGAAGTCCTCTGGCTAGATGTGCAGGAGATTCACGTGGACTGATGGGATTTTGTCATCCGAGTCCTTAAGAACGCCACACAGGTCGCCCGAATTCGCGATAATGGAGCAGTGAGAGCATGGTGACCAGAACAAAGGGCTCCAGACAGGGGACCAGAAACATTCTCCGAAAGAACAAACGGGAACGCCGAAGACTATTCATCGGTAGAACCATGCACACATATCAGGAAGGAGACAAGGTGGCAATTGTTCTCGATGGAGCCCAGCAAAGGGGGATGCCGCATAGGCGCTTCCAAGGCAGGACTGGAATCATTTCCGGCAAGCAAGGTAGAGCGCTCGTTGTCAAGGTTGCAGATGGGAATATGGAGAAGACTGTAGTTTCCCGACCAGAGCATCTTAGGCCAATCGNGTAGGTGAGAAAGTNATGTCAGAGAGAGAATTTGTTGACTTTGCTACTGTCAGAGACAAGCTCCTCGAAGCCATTGAGAGGAGAGGAGAGATTTCCTACGAGCAAACAATGGCTCTCCAGCACGCCGAGTGGAAGGCAAGCGCAGGCGGGCACCCGACTGGTGACATCAAGACCGACCCNTCGGTATTCGCGAGCNTACTGGGAGCATTAATGGAAAATGAGAAATTGAAGCAGCATCCAGAGGTCTGTTCGAAGATTGCGGAACTTTCCCCTCTGANCGTTGCGGATGTGAGGGTGATCATAGCAAGTAAGAGGGTGGCTATGGANACCTCAGATGTGGAAGAAGTGATTACAACAATTCGTCAGCATGTCCTTTAGAGCGCGCACATCGAACCTAAACTACTCAATTCATGAGGGAGAACCTTTCTGGGAGACTCGAGGACTATGCCNCCAGACGACNCCCAGGGTTCCGAAGAAGATGCTAGGCACCCCTTCCAAGAAGAGAAATTCCTTAGAGTCCTAGATATTCAGGACAGAAGACCGATTGGCCATGAAATTCAGTGCATTAGCCAACCATCTCTATTTATCCTGAGGGCCAGAGTAAGTGGGGAATCGGGTATTTCTGNGGGCGAAACCATCGAACTCCCNTCGGACAACATNGGATCATTATCAGAGGTCAGATTGAAAGATCTCAGCGGCACATCCCAACAGGAGTTAGTCGGNGCGCTTTCGGATTCNATNTTGGCAGACAAAGAAAGGCACATATCGTTCTACAATAGTGCAGGACCAATGTCCCTCAAGTTTCATGCTTTCCAGCTTTTGCCGGGAATAGGCAATTCGAAGGCTATTCAGATGGTGAACAATCGAGGCTCATCGGGATGGAGTTCGTTTGAGGAAGTTGACGAGTCTTGTGGCATAGAATCTGTAAGGCTCCTTGCCGAGAGGTACATCAAGGAGATGGAGGATGTGGCCCAGACTCCCCGCTTACTTGATTTGCTAGTCCGTGTAGAGTAGTGCCATGGATACTCTGGGAGGGCTGGATACCAGACTCTTGGTCGATCTGCTAAGGGATAGAAAGAATCCGGACAAATCTCTCGGGCAACACTTCTTGATTGATGACGAAGTAATTGACAGGTCCATCCTAATGTCTGAAGAACTAGGCTCCCCTCTTTCTCAACGTTCGCACGTATTAGAAATAGGTCCAGGCCCAGGTTCTCTCACTCTAGCCATTCTCAGGAAGGGAGCAAAAATTACTGCAATTGAGATAGACTCAGAATCTGNGGCCCATCTCACTAGGGTGTTCACCGAAAANGGATGCGAACTCGAGGTGATTGAGGGCGANGCACTTTCATTCGACTGGCCGAAGGGNGTNACGCACGTAATTTCCAANCTTCCATTTCAAATTTCAAGCCCTATCCTCGATAGGATAACGAAACTAAACCAAAATCANCCAATCCAGATGTCAGTACTCCTCGTCCAAGAAGAATTCGCGCACAGGATGGCTATGTCAACACCTCCTTACGACGTTGGGCCATTGGGACTGAACCTATGGTTGGATTTCGATGTTATCTTGGATAGGAGGGTTCCTCCGAACTCTTTTAGCCCATCTCCTCGAGTCCATTCGAGACTAGTAGCGCTCAAACCACAAACTAGGCCTGAAGTAGTTGGAACAAACAAACAGCTATTCAGAATAATTACTAGACACTGCTTTACGAATAGAAGGAGGAAGATTAGAACGCTGCTCTCCAACTGTCCATCGCGGATCTCACGTGTTTCTGGTTGGCATCGAGATAGGTGGCGCTCCTCAGTCTCAAAACTTCTTGAGTCGGGTGGTGATAACCTTAGAGAGGGTTGGGAGAATCTTAGGCCAGAGAATTTGGAACCAATTGAATGGATTGCATTTACCAAAGCCCTATCCTCAAAATAGCAAAGTGATGCCGTTCGACATCGAATTGAAAGAGGCACCCCCCCTCGGACGGACTAGACCGGGGCGGGAATAGGCCCAGGCTAGTGGATGGGATTTTATGGCAAAGAAGGACACTTATCTAGCCCTTCTAAGAAGGGGGATAGATGAGACTACCGCCCAGATTCTTGCAGACGGCGGAATAAAGATTGGAGATCTGAAGAAGTTAGATGCTGAGACTTTAATCAACAATTATGGAATCAAGAAGGAGGTTGCAAATTCTGTTCTTGATGCGGTGAAGTCGGGACCACGGTCATCTAGTAGGCAAAGGTTCCTTGCAGACGTACTTTCGGACGATACCAAGAAGCCAGACAAGATTGAGGAAACTCGCTTCAAGCGAGAGCAGAAGGACATCTTCGCTGAACTCCAAGAGAAGAAGGAGCAATTGAGGCTGGCCAGGGTGGAGTCATTTAGGAACAAGAAACTAGTCATGAACAGGCTCGGAAAGACAATCGAACTAATTGTCAAATTGGAGAACACATTGGATGACGAATCCAAGGACGAGCAGCGATCCAAGCTTAGAGACCAATTAGAGACTAGAGGCCTAGAGGCTGCCAGAGACCATGAAATGCTGGAGCTCTCTGGAACACCGCAGGACATAGTTGACTTCAGGAGGAAGATCGCACCGGTTCTTTGCCTACACGCCTGTCCGCATTGCAACGAGGAAATGGATCCCCGTGGAAGCAACATTATGGAAGGCACATCGGATTTCTCATTCATCTGTTGGGACTGTGAGGAGGAGTTCCATGCTCCTATGGCACAGGCAGTTGAGGGAAGACTACACAATGGATCCAGAATAAAGATAGATCCAAAGATTAAGCCTATGATGCCAGTCATCAAGCCACCTAGAAAGCACAAGGACAGTTCCATCACGGACCTGATGAAGAGGGACTTGGAGTCAGCTGGGGCTTCTGCTGAGGAGCTAGAAGCGGCTCTCGAGTCAAGCACTCTTACTGGTGTGCTAATGAGCATCGATGAGTGGATTGACCAAACTATAGCAGCAAAGGGTTACATCCAGGCCCAGGAAGACAGGGAGGAGTTCATAATTGCCACAGGAGCTGGAGCTACCAAATTCAATAAGTGGATGAAGAAGGCCGGTTTGAGGTTCAATAAACAAACTGGGAGATGGACCAGGTGGGAGGACCGGTGAAATCCGGATGCCCGATACACTACCTTTAGTCAGATTCTTTCGCGGACAGAAAACCATCGGATCCGCTCAGGCTAAACCGGATTCCACTTTGGTCGAGATTGCCCATCTAGCAGGAATAACCATTCCCACTAATTGCACTTCAGGAAACTGCGGGACATGTCTGGTCAGACTAATCGATGGAGATGTAGAGATGCCAGACCCGATTCCTCCAGGGTTGGACGAGCATCTGATTGAAGAGGGGGGAATTCTGACATGCTGCATCAATCCAAGTAGTGACTGTGACATCGACGTGATTCCACCATTGTAGGCGATATTGTGACATACTGGACAGACCCCCAATTCCTTCTTTCTTTCATAATCTCAGCCTTTGGCCTCTCAGTTATGATTTGGTGGCTATACACGAGGATTAGCGAGAAATTGAAGGAAGTCCAGAATAGGAGAAATAGTAGCTAGACTTGTCTAAATGATTACTCGTTCACAGCTGCAGTCCATCTCTCTGATTGAGGTACCCCAACAACTTCGATGTGACAAGCGAGAACACCTTTCTGGCTATTTACCAGGCCCCTAAGTTCGATCAAGTCATCCAAGCAACACGGACAATGGGGGTTTCTGGGTTTGATCCAGAGCTCAACAATACCCGATTGGCCGATCTCGACGCCCCTGAGAATTGAAGGGTCAATAATCGGCATCCCATGGGGGTCATTTCTCTTTCTGAGTAATCTGGCCACATTCCTCTGCGTTAATTTCGGACCATTGCTCATGATACTACCACTCGGTGAAATAGGGAAACTCATCTCCAGCAGTAAGGCAACTCATTCCCTCTGAACTTCTGGTCCATGTGTCTTCGATTCCAATCGCTCCTTCTTCATAGACCACCTTGGGCTCGATGGCCATTATCCCTCCTAATCCCAATGGCCTATCGAACCCTTCAGCTACCACTGGAGTCTCATCCAGCTCAAGCCCCACTGAATGCCCTAGGAACCTTGCTTGATCAGGCGGGGAACCCATCAGATTTCCTCCATGACCCATCTCATCAGCGACACTATACCCCTTCATCCATGCCTCGGAGCATTCTTCTCCTCTTCCTAGGCTTTCTCTGACTAAAGAACCAATCTCAGCCATATCTTCGAGCCTACTCTTCCATTCTCCAGAAAGTCGACCTGAACTGAACATCCTTGTACAGTCAGAAACATATCCTCGGTGCACGTGAACAATATCGACAAGAACCGGCTCCCCTTCTTTCACTTTCGAGAAACCAGCTCCCAGGGGTGAGATAGGGCTGCTTCCAGTCCCACCCAAAGCTGCATCGAAGTAAGAGGGAACCCCACCGGACCTCCCGGCTGCGATAACCACTCTGTCACAGTCCATAGGCCACTTCCTCATTCTGATCCGACCTCCGAAACCGGAAGATCTGCTTACATCCTCTGCAGCACCGGCTAGTTCCAATTCACTTACCCCCAATCTTCCCTTTTCGCGGATTTTCTCGAACATCGCCATGTTGATTTCTCCGCTTTTCCGAATCATGGAAATCTCCCAGTCAGACTTGTTTTCCCTAATTTTGTGTAGAACACCAGTGCAGTCCGAAGATTCACCATCGAGACTCTTCATCTTCTGCTCAATGAAACTGCATCGGCTCCGTGGAACCCTTCCTTCTTGCATTGCCGGAACTTTGCTGCATCCAGCCTTCGCTAGCCTCCTGCCAAGGTCTGCCATCCGCGGGTGCTCCTCAACTTGATGCGGGCAGTCATCTCCTCCTCCTTCGAAAACTGCTCTCTTCAAAGATTTCCTGACCCAATGGAGCGTTTGAATTCCGGAACCCTCTGATCCCAGGAGAAGTGCTGAATTCTGACGCCCGCCTGTTAACCAGTACAAGTCTACTGGGTCCTCAATATAGACGGACTCTATTCCCTCGGCTGCTAGACTCTTTGCAAGGATTGATTGCCTGCTCTCAAGCTCGTTTACTGGGACCCTCCAGTCCTCTCCGTCAGGGCCAGAGAGCAACGAGGAATCCCATTCCACAATTGGCCTCGCATTGCCATTACAGAAAGGCATTTTGGGTGTTATGACTCCAGAACTGTACCCAAAATGGCCAAAGCCATCCTCCGTCTGGCCGTATCGTGGAAGGGGTCCTTTCCCTCGACGACGTCGATCTGCGAGGACGCACGGTTCTATACAGAATAGACGCAAACTCGCCTATGGAGCCATCCACAGGAAATCTTCTCGATGACGGAAGACTCAGGGCAGTAGTTGAGACTGTAATGCAACTAAGGGAATCTAGAGTTGTTTTGCTATCTCACCAGTCTAGGCCAGGGAAATCCGACTTCACCAGTACTGAGCCGCACTGCGAGAGACTGTCCGAAATTCTAGGATTGCCAATCAGATTCGTCCCAGACTTATGCGGGGAAGAAGCAATGGAAGAAATCAGTAACTTGTCTGACGGGGAGATAATTTTCCTAGACAATGTTCGCAAAAATCATGAGGAGTATGGGACGAAGTACAGTTCTAACGAGATGACCGAATCAACAGAAATCGTCTCAAGATTATCCGAGTTGTCAGATGCCTACGTCACAGACGCTTTCGCTGCTGCCCACCGAAGGTCGCCAACTCTTACAGGATTCACGAAATCAATTCCTTGCATCGCCGGATCTTTGATGGAGAGCGAAATCAGTAGCCTAAGGCTAGCGCTGAACGATCCACCAAGGCCATATCTTGCAATTCTCGGTGGTGCGAAATGTGATGATTCGGTCCGTGTCGCTCAGAATTTATTCAACAAGGGAAAGGTAGACAGAATTGCATTTGTTGGTGTTACTGGAAACCTGATGCTTTGGATTTCAGGGAATGACATAGGGGAGAGGAATAAGGAATTCATCAGGTCAACTCTGGGGGGAGATTTCGAAACTGCGTGGGAGATGGGGAGTGAGATTGTCTCTGACCACTCACGAAGCATAATCCTTCCAGTTGACATAGCAGTGGAAAGGGAAGGTAGGAGGGTACCTATTTCTCTCGCAGATCTTCCTGCTGAAGATCCGATTTACGATGTCGGATTGGAGACTCTTAGGGCATTGAGGCCAATTGTCCAGGAATCCAGTTGCATACTATGGAACGGCCCAGCTTCTTACTTCGAACTTCCTGAGTTCGCTTTCGGGACAATAGAGATTCTCAACATGTGTGTAGAGACGGATGCAATGACAATAATTGGCGGTGGACACACCAGTGCCCTCGTGAACAGCAGGGGGGTGTCCGACCAAGTCACCCACAACAGCACCGGTGGAGGATCTACCATGAGCTTCCTATCTGGAGATCCCATGCCTGTGATTGCCTCCCTGAAGGAATCCCACGAAAAGTTCGCCGACATG
The DNA here is from genome assembly GCA_002718695.1 of Methanobacteriota archaeon. Lineage (GTDB taxonomy): Archaea > Thermoplasmatota > Poseidoniia > Poseidoniales > Thalassarchaeaceae > UBA36. The sequence continues at coordinate 114,289 of PBFP01000004.1, read as the reverse complement.
CTCCCCAAACTGGGCTTAGCTAGGTGATGGAGCCACTGGGGAGATTCGAACTCCCGGCCTTCTGATTACGAATCAGACGCTCTACCAGGCTAAGCTACAGTGGCGGCGGTACTAGGCACAGCAGAGGTTGGAATAAGCGAATTGGTGCTCATGGATTATTGTCCTCTTGAGACTCGATGGGAACTATTTCAGGGCACTTAGATCCATGATGTGACCGATTCGGGAATTGACGTCCGATAGTATGGACTCCAATGCATCATCGGTCCGACCCTCTGCCCTCATTACCAGGATCGGTTCGGTGTTACTCGGCCGGCAAAGATACCATCCATCGTCATAACTGACCCTGATGCCATCAACACTTGAGAACTTCTTATCGGAGAATGCATCCAGAACTGCAGACATCACTTCTTCTCTTTCGCCCACCAATGGGACCTTCCCTTCTTCTGTGGTGGGGTAATAGGGCATGAATGAGAACCACTCTGAGAACCTAGGTCCACCCTGCTCGGGGGAAGGCTCCCTGCCAATGATCTCCAAGAGCCTAGCAGCGTTGTATATTGCATCATCGAAACCGTCCCAGTGATCGTTCATGAAGAAGTGACCCGACATCTCTCCGGCCATCGGGCTCTCTGGATTTCTTCTCAGTTCCATCTTCATGAAAGTGTGCCCAGTCCTAACCATTCGGGGAAAGCCTCCAGAACTTCGGATGGCTTCTTCGAGTGCCATGCTACACTTGACATCGTAGAAGATGGTCCTCTCTTCCTCAGTTGCCTCTTCATTAAGTCCCTCTAGAACGTCCTTAACGAAGACTCCCATCAGCCTATCCGGATGGATGAAACTCCCATTCTCATCAACAACGCCTAGTCTATCTCCGTCTCCGTCCATCCCTATCCCAAACTCTGCGCCATGCTCGACTACGGCCTTCCCCAAATCCACCATGTTCTTCTGGCGTGTTGGATCAGGAGGGTGATTCGGGAAGCTATTGTCCCAGTCGCAATATATCGGAACGACATCCACTCCTAGGCTCTCAAGAGTCCTAACAGCCAAAGGTCCAGGAACGGCATTTCCACAATCAAGAACTACTCTGATGTCCCTAGAGGGCCTCCCAACGCTTTCGACTATCTTTTCGACATAGAAATCCTCGTAGTCGGTCTTTACTTCACAGGTTCCTTCGCCAGTCTTGAAGATCCCAGATTCGAAAGTCTTCCTAATATCTTGTAGCTCGGATCCTCCTAGCGGCATCTTACCTTGGCAAATCTTGAACCCGTTGTATTCGGGAGGGTTGTGACTGGCTGTTATCGCCACAGCCACATCAACAGGGAGGTCAACAGTAGATCTGTATAGCACTCCGGTTGTGGAAATCCCCAGATCAAGCACATCAGCACCTGTGGACAGTACACCTTTCACGAAGGCCTCGTGATAATCAGGACTAGAGTCTCGGATATCTCTCACTAATGAAATGCATTTTGCATCTAAGTGGGTTGCAATCGCCTTACCAAGCCTCTCGGAAAATTCTGCGTCCAATTCCTTTCCAGCAATCCCCCTTATGTCGTAAGCTTTGAACACGGTCATGGGTNGTCTGCATTGCAGGCACTACCTAATCTTCGTGGTTTGGATTCTTCACTTCGCATACTTCTCAGCACCATGGAAGTGCAGCGAAACATAGTCTTCATCNCCAACCACCCAACTATCGTGGGGCTGAGGTCCAACATAGAACAGATCACCAGCCCTTAACTCGTGAACCTCGCCATCTCTGAATGCACAGGTGGCAACTCCAGACACCACCATTCCAAGATGTTCCACCTCGCAGAAATCGGTCCCGGAAATGGGGGATACGTCGACTGACCATTTCCAACCAGGGTAGTACGTTGCCCTGCCGATCGTCATTCCTTCGAAATGCACAATCTCGAATTTCCCNTTCTCGAAAGTTCTGATTTCATCGGGTTCTTCGAACCTCTTCACAATNATGTCGTCAACTGATTTCACTATACTAGTGCNTCCTCTAGTTCAGCAGGAAGATCGGTCCTGTACTCTCCAGAGTTTCTGAAGGCCTCACAAACAATCTCCACTAGGGCCCCTCCGGGCAATCTGCTGATTTCGTAGGCCGCCCTCGATGGNGGCATCGTGTCNCCGAGCCACTCAGAGTAGACCTCATTTATCGTCGAATAGAAGNCTATGTCAGTCATCAGNACTGTGACCTTNACCAGATCNGCCTTGGAGCTGTTTGCAGCAGCAAGAAGGTCGTCTATCTTTGCCAAAGTGCCCCTTGTTTGCGACTCAACATCGTCACCGGCGTCAACATCTATTTGGCCGGAAAGCCAGATGTGGTCCTTGACATTNATTCCNGGGCTNTAGGGCCCCAACTTTGTACCTCCTGTGTCAATCTTCAATTTCCTGCTCATGGAGGTGCGAGGAGATTCTTGGTATAGGGTTACTTGCGAAGTTGCTCGATTACCTTGATGTGNTCACCAGCCACATTTTCGGCCGCAATTTCCTTAATTTTCACCCATTCTGCTTCTGAAGCGTCGTCTCCGGCAATAGGGACAGCACTTTCATCCACGTCCACCAAGTAGAATATCGAGACTATGTGTCTTCTAGGGTCGCGATCCGGATCNCCCCGTACAGCGAATAACTCAGGTCCGGTGCCCACAACTCCNGTCTCNTCCAATAACTCTCTCAGTACTGCCTCTTCGGGNTCTTCACCATACTCGACGAAACCCCCTGGGAATGCCAATCTGCCCTTCCAGGGTTCCGATCCTCTCCTGATAAGGAGTAATTCAGTGTCATCGGACTTTCCTCGAAGTGCGATTGCATCCACTGTCAACGAAGGATTACGAAAACCGTCATCTTCCATATCTCCGCCTCCTCAACTGGTACGTCTCAATAGCATCGTAAAGATCCGCCTTGGAGAAAGATGGCCAGTGGACATCAGTGAAATAGAGCTCAGAATAAGCAATCTGCCAAAGGAGGAAATTTGAGACCCTCTCTTCGCCGCTTGTTCTGATTACGAGATCCGGATCGGGAATATCTGAGTCATAGAGCCGATTTGAGATTTCATTTGTATCGATTCTATCTAGGGAGATCTTTCCAGATGCGTGGTCAGAAGCGATNTCCTTTACAGCATCCACTATCTCCTCCCTCCCTCCATATGCNAGGCAAACCGTGAAGGTGAAGTTCGAATANCCCTCAGTCTTCTTCTCGGCATTTGAGATTGCTTCCCTTACCCTCTCTGGGAGTTGCTCAATCCTCCCTGCTGCCCTGACCNTGACTTCCTTGGAGTGAATCCTCTTGTCCTCAGAAATCTCGTTCAGACCAGTAACATACAGATCATAGAGGGACTCCAGCTCCTCATCGTCTCTCGTAGAGATATTCTCTGTTGAAAGTGCGTATACGGTCAGGAAAGGGATATCAAGGTCTAGGATCCANTCCATCACTTCTTTCANCTTCTCCTTNCCTTGTCGATGGCCAACTTCGGTTCCAAGACTCTTGTTCCAGGCGAACCTCCTATTTCCATCCATGATTATGGAAATGTGCTCTGGCAAATCGCTCTTCGAAACCCTGTCACGTTTTCTACGTGCTCTCACTCTGTCTACCCTAGAGACGAAACTCCAAGCCAATCGGGAGTTCGAAATCAACCTAGCAATCCCAGACACTAGCCTGAACCGGAGCAACCACTTGGCAAAACCGTCTATCCNCCNCCCTAGNCCCCNCCTACGNCTTGCCATGGGCACCCCGGGTCATCCAACCGTTAAGACAACTACCAGAAAAATCCTATTCGAAAATTATGTCCGCNGAATCNCCCACCTTGTCAAGCAGACCCCTATCCGGGTTCACTACGATTACCTCTCCCGAGTGCTCCCAGACAGGCAGGTCGTGTCTACTGTTTCCCGCGTATGCGAAACCCCTGCTCCCAAATCTGGAAACTAGTGCCTCTGCCTTCTTTTCCCCTCTCAGGTTGAAATCCGAATCCGACGCCAAAACGTCAGAGAAAATCCCCACATGTCCTGCAACCTGCTCAGCTATTACCCTATCAGATGCAGTAGCTAGAACCAATACTCTGCCCTTTGCATGCTCTCCGACGAGCCAGTCTAGGAACTCCTCGTGGTAACTAAGTTCGCCGGGATCGAAAACCAGCCTCTCGGCCAGGTCCCTCTTCCATTGGGCCCTCCTTCCTGAAAACTCCTTCGCCAACATCCCTGGAATTACCCAGGGCCTCCTAAGCACAACCCTCTTGATGCTGACCCAACTCATGTCAGTGAGTATCANGGTTCCATCCATGTCAACGGCAATGGGGAGCCCCGAATCCATCTGTTCCACANTCNNTCGCTCGGGCCACTATGGTTCAAGCCTTCGCANACCGATTCAATGAAGCCATGAACCTTCTCCTGTGGNTGAGAAGAATGNCTGCGTTGAATNGNGAATGGAGGCCTGCGGCCATGTCTCGGANTGAGAATAGNGATCCTNCTCCGGTCGGTTTCGAGACATTCTCTTACGCTGGGATAGGAATGTCTTGCAAGTTGATTGAGCCATCTAGCCTTGAGGACCTTTCGAATTGGGAAGAACTGGTATCAGGCCTGAAGGGGTGGGGGGACCTACCCGAAAATGAGAAGGTGGAAACCGTATCTATCTCTGATGACGAAAGGGGGCCCATTGCAGTATTGGGGGGCGAATCAAACTGGNTNGCGGAGTTTCTTCCATGGGGTTCGGACGGTAAAATCAGGAAGAGGGCAAAGACATGTGAAGGATCATGCCACGTTCCATGCGGAGGATACACTTGGAATGGAGCCGACATGATCATCATGTGGAGGGAGGGCCATACCGGAGGNGGTGCCAATGTTGANTTGGNCGAGTCATTGGAATCCGGAGACCAAGNNTCNGCAATCGAAATTCTAACGGATTGCGGGGAAATATTGGGGAGATACCACAGCAAAGTCGAATCTTCAAGGATCACTCCTCCAGATCCAAAAAGGTGGAACGAGAGGATTGCGGGAATTGAGGAGACGCTGAGATCCCACTCGGTTTGGAGGGTCCCCCATTCCAGAGACTCAGAGTGCGTGCTCACTATCGGAGATGTAAGGTTCCAGGACTTTATCGGGGGGGCAATCAGGATTGGCAGACCAAGGCTAAGCGACTCCCTCTTCCCACCTGATTGTGAATTCCCTGCAATCAGGGACCTGGCATCGCTCGTTCACGACCTTTCCAGGCTTTACCATGAAACTGGAAGTGAATTGGACGTCGTTGCACTGAGGTCAGCTGTTATCGAGGGCTGGAAGAGAACGGCCCCAGAAAAGTGGTGCTCTAGCAACGTCTTCTACTCGCACAGGGGCGGNCTAGCAATCTGGGAGTACGAGCAGTGCCTGCTAGATGTGATTGAGGCAGTTTCCCACCAGTCGGGAGCTCCCCAACCCGCTACTACCCTGATAGGCTACGTTCCAAGTTACCAGAAGAGGATGTTCAACAACAGGACCTTCGGGGCACTATCCATTATGGCTGGATTCTTCGGAGTGACATCTCTTATCAACAGCTTCCCACCGACTATTGAGGAAATCCAAACCCCAATCGCTTCGATAATAGTGAGCGCACTTCTACTCAGGTACTATCGTGGGCTCTCGCCTCCCCCGGAGGTACCTTTCACTCGATCCGTTTGATTTTGCTTCCATCGAAAAGGTAGTGCATGGGAACTCCAGTTGGAATCTCTAGTGAGACGATTGAATCCTTGCTGATTCCCTCGATGTGCATAACAATTGAACGTAGGGAGTTTCCATGAGCCGAGACGAGCACGTTCTTCCCATCTCTCAAATCACTCATTACCTCATCTTCGAAATAGGGAATGGTCCTCTCAGCAGTCATCTCAAGGCTCTCACCTTCTGGAGGTGCCACATCGAAGGACCTCCTCCAGATGTGGACCTGCTCAGCCCCGTGTCTTTCCGCCGTCTCCGCTTTGTTGAGCCCTTGCAACGAACCGTAATTCCTCTCGTTCAACCTCCAGTCGAACTTGGTAGTGGCACCCTCGGAATCCTCGTTCAGGCTCATGATGATCTCCGCAGTCCTCTGGGCTCTGATCAGGTCGCTAGTATGGACAACATCGATCCTGTATTCCCTAAGGTCCTTTCCAGCCTGCTCGGCCTCCTCTACCCCCTTCTCGGAAAGATCGACGTCAGTCCAACCAGTGAACCGGTTGGCTGCATTCCAAACCGATTGTCCATGCCGAATTAGTATCAAAGTGGTCACTAGAGAAGCCCCCTATAGTTGGCGTCTTTGCCTGGGCTCGTGGAAACTCAGGCTGCAATCAGCACCTATTGCCCTTCCCATTAGGAGTATGTCCTCCGTGAGCTCTCTCTGAATCTTTGCGCTTGACTGGCAGTAGAAATTGCATGAAACAGTGATCTTGGAGGGCAGACTGTTTGTGATCCTAACCCAAGAGTCCTCCGCTTTTGTCGTCCTCGGATCAGCCAGAACCTGCTCGCAAAGGGTCTCACAGAACTTCTTCAGCGCACCCTCATCACTGTCCTCCTCGAATTCGAAAGTCGGCCTGATCCTTCTGAATCTCCTCATGGTGAAGTTCTCAACAGCCGAATTCGTAATATTGGAATTAGGCATAGTGACTATGGTGTCGTTGCTGGTCCTAATCATCGTCGTCCTCAAACCAATTGTGATCACTTCTCCTTCTACTCCATCCACGATAATCCAATCTCCAACATTGAATGGTTGATCAATGATTATCGAAATCGCACCGAATATATTGGCAACCGAGTCCTTCGCGGCAAGTGCTAGCGCCAGCCCCGTGATCCCCAGCCCAGCAATCAGGCCATTGAGATTCAAGCCAAATAGGCCCGCCAAGACGAAGACTCCTACTATCACAACAGTTAGCCTTCCTATCGCTTCCGCGACGCTTGCCAACGATCTCCTAGCAGCCATGTTGTCTCCCTCGACCACAATGAATGCATCCAGATAATCGACTAATCTGTAGGCTGCAACGAGCATCAGAATTACGAAACCTCCCCTAGAAAACTGGGAAATAATTTCCATCCATCCCGATCTCCAGATATGCTCCCCCTCGGCCGAATGTACGTTTTCTAGGACCCAATCAATCGACTGCCACATCACTAGAAGCCCAATCATCCATCCTAGTGACCTTGGTGCGAACAGCGTCCTGCCGTCTATCCTCTCTGTCTTCGAGAAAAGGTCCATAATTCTTGGAAATAGCAACTTCCGAGAAGTCAGTCCCGCAGTTACGCTAACTATCGTGAGTAACACCAAAAATCCTATTCCGTTCGTTGAGAATCCGTAGATTACGTCATCTCCAGATAGGCTATTGCCTAATTCGCTTGCAATTGTCATGATTTTCCGGCATCACCACCCCCCAAAAAGAAAACCGGTCCTACGGACCGCTCTCCGTGCGTTTCAATACGGATGAATGACCCGGCAAAACGATAGCATGCTCGGACAAGCCCGAACCCGGCTCGAGAGAGACACTGACTCCAATCCCGGTGCCCCAGTAGCAGCAATGCTGCTGCCTCTCCTACTCAGCCTCATCTCCCCGGTTGCTATCGCCCCCACCACCGAAGCGCAGGAAGATAGCACTGGAGTCTCCCCTGAGGACATTTGGTCGGCCGATTATGCCAATCAGGTTTTCCCATGGGGGCCGCATGGCGACTCTGACCAACTCCAATTCAGGTCTTACCATGATTACTTCTCTCTGAAGCAAAGGATGCAGACTCTAGCCGCTTACTATCCGGAGTTCCTTCAGTTCCACGAAGGCCTACTGGGCGGGATCAACGCCAGGGGGGACGAAATGACTTCCGACGAGTACGAGGGATGGTACTACAACCATCCCAGCCCATGGATGAAGATTACCGGGAACGTTCAAGGAGGGGCATACAACGACTTCATTGGCGACGATGGGAACTACGTAGACCGACCTGACGTGATGCTGGTAGGAAACCACCATGCCAGGGAGTGGATGTCATTCGAGGTCCCGATGTTCTTCCTTGAGACAGTAGCCTTCTACTACGGAAAGGCCGGGGTAGACAACGACGGGGACGGGCTGATCGACGAAGACGGCTGGGACGGAGTGGACAACGACGGAGACTGCTTGATGCTGAACTCGTCCTTCCAAGACAGCAATGGGGATGGCAATCCTTGCGGTCCGGGTGACCTGGGCGTCGACGAGGACTTCAGCGAGCAGTTCATCACTGACATGGTAAATACCAGGGAGATATACCTCATCCCTATTCTGAACGTTGATGGGGTCAGGTACGACAGGGAGGAATTCTGCGGAGTGACAGCATGGGAGAACTGCTACCAGAGTGGATGGAGGAAAAACCTGCGTGACAACACCCACACGGGAGTCACCCCGATCCCCGACATCGACGAGTCCGTCGACGAGGGGTGCGATGGGGTGGACCTGAATCGGAACTATCAGTTCGAGTGGGGGGCCCCTCTGGGGGCGACAGGCCCCCTGTTCCCAGGCTTCTGCTACGCAGACGGCCCAAACAACGACGTATACAACGGCCCAGTGAACTACGAGGACAACGACGACGACGGACTAGTGAACGAGGACCATGTCGATGGAAAGGACGACGATGCGGACGGCCAGACCGATGAGGACTGGCTCGGCGGCAACACCGAGCCTGAGACCAAGTTCATCCAAGACTTGACGGAGATGAACGACGACGACTTGAACGGGGCCTCGGACTTCAAGTCCACACTCACATGGCACTCTTTCTCGGAACTCGTCCTCTGGCCATGGGGCCACTGCACAAACTGCTACTCCCCCGACGACGAGTACCTGGTGTACCACGGACAGGTAATGGGGCAGATGACCGATTACGCACCTATGCAGTCCTCTGAGCTATACCCCACCACGGGCGACTTCTGCGACTGGCACTACGGTGTGCACAACTCTTACTGCTACACGATCGAGATTGGAAACGCGTTCCACGAGTACCCTGAGGACATCGCACACATCGCAGTGAGGAACCTTGGGGTCCCATTCTACATGGTGGAGATGGCTGACGACCCCATGTACAGGGCCATAGTCGGGATTGAGAACACTACATCCACTCAGTGGCTGGAGACTCCGGCCGACGTCGAAGTCCCATCCGACGGAGAAATCCCGATAGGTCTCTGCCTGGATCCGGCGTTCCCCTTCAGCCCGGACGAGGAGATGACCCACCTCATGTGGCGCTTCGTGGAGCCCACTAGGCAGCAGAACGACTTCGGCCCGACGGATTGGGTGGAAGTTCCATGGGAGAGGTCCGGTTTCAACGAGACCTTCCAGGACTGCCCTCTGCTGGATGGCTCTAACGGAACCCGGCTTGTGAGCAACGTCCCGTTGCCAGACACATCGGTGGGGAAGATCCAGTACAAGGCGATGCTCGGTACCACCAACGGCGCATTCCCGTTCACATACCCAACCGTCGAGGACGGTGGCAACTATTACGAACTCTCAATACCTTACAGAGCAGGGTTCGGGGACGCGATTCTGAGCATCCTGATGTTCCTGGTAATCGCCAGCTTCGTCTGGGGGGGTCTGGGATTCTCCCTCAGGGAGATGTTCTCGGACGATGACAGGATCCTGGGAATGCCTCCCGAGGAGGATCCACCCTCGGAAGCGATTGGAGAAGGTCGGGGCAAGTAGAATGGATTCTCAGCCCGAGTCCTCAAGCGACCAGTTCAGCGGGAGGCTCGGCCTCATCTTCGCCACCATCGGGGCCGCAATCGGCACGGGAAACATCTGGAGGTTCCCGAGGATGGTCGGTGCCAACGGGGGCGGCTCCTTCCTGATACCCTGGCTCATCTTCCTATTCCTGTGGTCGGTGCCGCTCATCATCGCCGAATTCGCCCTCGGCAAGAGAAGCAGGGTTGGCACGGTCGGCACGTTCCGCATTTTCGCGGGGCGCAGGTTCGCATGGATGGGGCTCTGGACGGCATGGATCAACGTGGCGATAGGGTTCTACTACGCGGTTGTGACCGGTTGGTGCCTGAACTACTTCCAGATTGCGATCAGAGGGGGCCTGTCCGAGGGGGTGGACACGATAGAGGTCTGGAACAACTTCCTCGAGTCTCCCATGCAGGTTATCTTCTTCCAGTGGATCACGGTTCTGATCACCCTTGCTGCCATCTGGGGCGGCGCCAAGGCGATAGAGAAGGCGAACGTCACCCTGATGACCTCACTATTCGTGCTGCTTTTCACAGCACTCTTCCTTTCCTTCGTAATGGACGTGAAGGACGGATCGCTGGACGGCTTCATCTACATGTTCAGCATCCAGCCGGAGTACCTGGTGCAGCCGGAGACGTGGATCAACGGGCTGTCCCAGTCCGCGTGGTCATGCTCGGCGGGGATGGGGATGGCGATCACCTACTCGGTTTACATGAGGAAGGACGAGGACACGACTCTGAACGCGGCTACGATGTGCCTGGCAAACAACAGCATCAGCATCATAGCCGGACTGACCGTCATGATGGCTGTGTTCTCGGTCTCCGCCGACCCGCTCGGAGCAGTGAGCGGGGGGAGCTCGGCGATCACGTTCCTAGTACTCCCGGAGGTCTTCGCCCAGGCCCCAGGTGGCCCGCTCGTGCAGCTTGGCATGGTGGCTGTGTTCTTCCTGGCCCTTTCTTTCGCTGCGCTAACCTCTATGATCTCAACCGTCGAGCTATGCGTCAGGAACTTCGTGGACCACGGGTTCGACAGATCCAAGTCGGTCGCGCTAACCGGGCTGGCCATCTTCCTCTTCGGCCTTCCCAGCGCCGCCCTGTGGATCAAGATGGACCCGAGCACCGGGGTCCTCTTCCCGCAGTTCCTGGAGGTCCAGGACCACATCTGGGGCTACGGCCTTATGTTCAGCGGCCTCTTCATGGCTTACACAATATGGAACTACGGCTGGTCGAGGTACAGGGACTGGCAGTTCGAGAACGACATCGAGGGATTCAGCCTTACCGACTACCTCGACCACGGGGTCTCTTCCTTCCGTGACGACTTCATCAACACCGGGGACAACGACTGGTGGATCGGGAGGTGGTGGGACATCGTGATGTACCTCGGCTTCCCCCTGATGTTCGCAGTGCTGATGCTTTCCTACTTCGCAGACCTGCTCGCCAACGTCGAGGACCCGTGGAACCCGGCCAACCCACATGGCATCTCCATCATCCTCCTTTTCTGGGGCGTCACCGCCTCGCTATTCGTCGGCTTCAACAGGCTTCTGATCTCGAGACCAGTCTTCAGAAACGTCCCCGAGGGGGCAGACGTCCCAATCGACATGCTACCGGGCGGGGACGACCCGTTCGTGCTGATCGCCGGCGAGGAGCCGCCGGAAATGCCCTACCCGGCTGATAAGCCCAAGGGCGGGAAGAAAGCCATAGACGCGGAGATCGCCTAGGTACGTTGGTGGCCATGGAGTCGCGCTCTAGGTGGGTGATGCACTGGTCCGAGGTATCCGTCTTCGATGCCAACGCCTCCAGCATGGGCATAGACGAGTCCGAGCTAATGCGCGCAGCCGGGGATGGCCTGGCTGAGGCTGCTGCCAGAATGGCGGGTGGGAAGCCGGTCCTGTTCCTGTGCGGCCCTGGTAACAACGGAGGCGACGGGTTCGCAGCGTCATGCTCCGAGGCTCTATCGGGATCAATCAACACCGTTGTCGCCAGTCACCCGCACTCCAAGTCAGGGGCCGCTGCCGCCTTCAGGAAAGCTGCTGAGGAGCGCCTGGGCGCGCACGTCTGGCCATCCGTCCCAGATGGGGAATGGGGGCTCGTCGTGGACTGCCTACTGGGGGCAGGCGGCTCGGGACCAGGTTCGGCCCTAAGGCCACCCATTTCCGAGATAGCGGAATGGGCGGGGTCCTTGGGGACCCCTGTCCTGGCCTGCGACATTCCCTCTGGACTAGGTGGCCCGGACTGCCTCGTTGCGGACAGGACGATTACGTTCCACTCTACCAAGGACGGGATGGGCTCGGAGGAATGTGGTGAGATCATCGTCTTGGACCTCCCATGGCCCGAAGAGGTCCAGGACTGCGGGATCGGCGACGCTAATAGGCTCCCCCCGATCGGCATCGAGGCGAGGAAGGGGGACAGGGGACGGGTCCTGGTTATCGGGGGCGGACCATACCACGGCGCACCCATTCTGGCCGGAATGGCCGCAGCCAGGAGCGGGTGCGACCTCGTACACGTCGCGATGCCCTCTGAGGCGTCCGAGAGGGCCCGATGGCCACCCAGCCTGATACCAGAGCCCCTCCCTGACAGCGACCGAATCTCCGCACGATCAGCGAGCGCCGTCTCGGGGATCCTGGACTCTGGCAGACCTCCCGGGGCCATCGTGTTGGGGCCGGGACTGGGCAGGGAGGCGGAATCGATCAGTGCCGCTGCGGAGATCATATCGGCATCCGCCTCGAGGTGCATCCCAGTGGTGGTGGACGCCGAGGCCATATCGGCTCTCCCCGAGGGCAGATGGCCCGATGGACTGCTAGGGGTGGCCACCCCACATGACCGCGAGGCAGAGAGTTGGCTTTCGGGAGCACCTCCCTCTGATGCCCTCTCCGAGCAATCCGGGGAGGGAAGCTCGATCGTTGTAACGGGCCCGAGCGACGAGATCACAGGCGCACAAGGGAGGCGCTGCTACGCCACCGGGGGGCACCCCAGGATGGCAGTCGGGGGGTCTGGAGACTTACTGGCAGGGACCATCGGGGGGCTGTTGGCCCAGGGGATGCCAGCCTGGCCGGCTTCTAGGCTAGGATGCGCCCTCCTGAGGGAGGCCGGTGCGAGGGCCGCGAAGACAAAGGGCCCCGGGCTGCTAGCCGAGGACGTGCCAGTCCACATCGCTCACGCACTCTCCGACTGGACCGGTGGACCGTGATGCTGGTCAGCGAGGACTACCCATGGGGAAAGCTTCTGAGGGAGTACGCAGTCTACTGCGCAGTAGGCTGCATCAACGTCGCCGTCTTCTTCTTGATGTACATCGCCCTTCTAAGGGCCCAGCTCTCCGAGGGGTACCCCTCGGCCTCCGCATGGGCGGTTTCCTACTTCTTCAGCTCTATCCTCGCACACTACCTGCACAGGTGGCTGACCTTCGAGTCCCCATCGCCCTATGGTAAGAGCCTCTTCGTGACCCTCACGATCTACTCGGTCCTGCTGCTGATCTCCACGGCCTCAATGGCTTACTTCGCGGACACTCTTGGTGTCGACGAGATACTTTCCTGGGCCGTGAACACCGCGGCCTTCGGGTTCCTCACATTCCTCTCGCTGAGGGTTTTCGCCTTCCCGCTCTCGGACGGTAGGATCACCAGAAGCGAGAGGATTAGCCAGATCAGATCGAGGAAGAAGGGCGAGTCCGACTGACTTCCTCGGCCAAACGGGAAGCACCTCTTTGAGGTCAAAGGATGGCCAAACAGTGCGGTGTTGCTACAGGAACTGCCTAAGTTATATTTGACCTACATTCCCGAGCTCTATGGCCCCAGCGCAGCGCATAAACAAAGACAGCAAATTAGGAGCGATTCTCGCCACACTGATAATGATCCTCTCCCAGTACGGATCGGTAGCGGGGTTCGGGACATTGGAACCCGAACCGGCGAAGGCACAGTTCACCGGCTCCAACGATTCGGCAGCCCCCATCCAGGTGGTCACCGGCGAGTCGCACACGTGCTCCCTGCTGGACAACGGCAGCGTGATGTGCTGGGGTGACAACACCTACGGCCAGCTAGGGGACTTGGATGCTGAGTACTCCATAGAGGGTCACTACTCGCAGCCGGGGCTCTCATTCGACTCCCTATCCGCCGGGGCCAAGCACACCTGCGGGGTCACCAACGACAGCCGAGCCCACTGCTGGGGGGATGTCGGCGTCGGCCAGCTGGGCAACGGCACCAACTCCACAAACACGATCGGGGCCCTTTACTCACTTGAGTCCGTCTACAGCCTCGACAACGATCGTGCAAACCTGATGGGCGCAGCGGACGTGAACGGGGACAACGTGACTGACATCATCGTCGCCGATTATGGGAACGACTCCATACACTGGCTGGAGGAATCCGGGGGATCCTGGTCCGCCCACAGGATCGACGACGGGAGTTTCGACTACCCATACTACCTAGACGTCGCAGACGTGAACGGGGACGGATTCCCCGATGTCCTGGTGGCCTTCCGCAGCTCCAACAACGTGGTGCTGTTCACTCACGACGGAAACTCGAGCGGACCCTCCTTCAACGCCACCGAATTCGCTGCTGACGACCCCCGCGTCGTTAGGGCAACCGATGTCGACGGCGACGGGTACATGGAGATCTTCTACTACAATGACGACGATGAAAATCTGATACAGGCGACCTACAACGGAAGCGGTTGGGAGACCACCGAATTGGTGGATAATTTCGACTATATGTTGGACATGGAGCTGATCACAATGCTCGATGGCTCGACCCTTATGTTCTTGCCCTACTATGACGGCTCCAGGATCTTCCATAGCCAGCTAGACCACTCCAATTGGACCGAGTTCGACATGGCTCACTCCGACGGAACCAACGTCAGCTCCGGTACCTATTACACAGAATCTTCCGACATGGATGGGGATGGGGATCTGGACTTGTTAATCGGGTCTGGCGGCGAAGAAGTGGAGGTGCTGCTGTTCGAGGGGATGGATCACAGCACCGGATCAACCACATGGAGCGACCCTATCACGGTCCCCGCGAACTCCTCTGAAATCGCTTACTTCTCGGTGATCGACGTCAACGGCGATGGGCTAGGGGATGTGGTACAGGCCGAGTGCTACTGGGATTGCGAGGCGTGGGTCATCTTCAACGACCCGAGCGGCCCCGAGGAATGGAACTCGCTGATGGTCTCTGATGACGACGACTGCCTGTATCCAAGATCCTTCTCCGATGTCGACGGCGACGGCTTCGCGTTCATGGATGGCTGCGAGGAGGAGATCTACGTGTTCGACTTCGAGGGGTACGCTGATCAGCTCGCCGATTTATTCGACAACGTCACTCAAGTCGCCTCTGGATACCAGCACTCCTGCTCCCTGTCCAGCGATGGGTCTGTCTACTGCTGGGGGAACAACGATCACGACCAACTCGGTAGCGATGTTGACACTGGCAACAGCACGATTCCAGTTCTGGTTAACACAACCGAATTCTCCGACACGTTCACGTCGATATTCGCCGGAGGAAACTTCACCTGCGGTTCAAACGGGACTAGCGAGTTCTGCTGGGGATCCAGTAGCTGGGGCGACTACAACGACTCGATCACTCTCTCCATTCCTGACGGCAGATCAGTGGTCCACGAGTCCTCGGGCTCCACCGCTGACCACATCTGCGCCATTCTCGACGACGACTCGATAGCTTGCTCGGGAGCAAACGACAGGGGACAGCTCGGCGACAAGTGGCACTGGCAGGACGACCACCCCAACTCGGGAGCAACGACCATCTCCGTAGGCGACACGGTCTCAGGGACGATGGAGGTCATGGGCGACGTCGACTCGTTCGAGGTCGACCTCTCCATAGACGACGTCATCGCCGTCTACCTGAACTCATCCGGCAACCCGGACACCTTCCTATCGATCTTTGATGGCAGCACCCTGCTGGATGAAAACGATAACTTGCGTGAGGTCCTTACTTGGGACACTACAGATTATTCGGGAACTAACAGCACCTCGATCGACTTCGATGATGTCACGACCACATGCTGCTGGGTTTCGGGAGTCCATGCTGGTGAGCAGTTCATCGATTTGGGACTGAACCTAACCGGAGTCCTCGACAGCTACGCTGACGACTACGGAACCTCAGGCGGGGGGTACATTCTGGACGAGGACGGAGGCTTCGCAGTAAACGGGCACAGCGCAAGGAACTTCCTAGCCTACGGGCCAGCGGTATCTCAGACCCCAGCATCCCAGAACTTCTCGTTCTCGAATCTCCCTGATCAGGTAACCGAATTGGGCATAGATTCCTTCGGAATCGGCGCTGCAGGCACCTCTGGCGCTGCATCCTTCGTCGCAATTGCATATGACCATGAAAATGGCGAGATCGACCGGGATTACCTGAATACAACGGAAGCCGCAAACGGTAACGGGACGATGGGCTACCTGAACCTGTCTGGTTTGGACGGTGCGTCCTACGTCACAGTCGAGGAGACATCGGGGATTGACTACTTCGTTCTGGACAATCTGACATTCTCATATTCCATTCCAGGAACTTGCGAGGACTGCGGCTCATCCAACGAGAACGACTCGTTCTTGACATACACGATGCCAACAAACGGGACCCTTGGGATCCGAGTCGGTGGCTTCGGCCTCCCAGCGGGGGGCTACACCATCGAGACCGAGCTGTTGGACGACGACTACGCAGCCTCGGAATACGGGGCCTCCTGGATAGAGTCCGGCGACAGCACCACTGCAACGTTCGAGTTCGAGGGCGACCATGACACCTTCAAGGTGAACCTGTCAGCAGGAGAGGTCCTCACTTTGGAGACAAGCGCCAACCCGCAGGACTCGGGCCTGGATCTCGAGAAGCCCCCGCAGTTCACGGTCTACGACCCGTCGGGCGACGAAGTGCTGACCTCTTCAGACAACGTCTCCGACTTCAGCGACCCGTTCTTCGTGCTGACCGCGCAAGAGACCGGTACCTACCTGATCACCTTCGAGAGCTCTGGGGAGCTAGAGGACGACTTCAGCTCCTTCGACAGCGGAATCTGGGAATCCCAACCATCTTCGTATACCTACTCAGGAGGTGAGCTGCACGTCGAAGGAGACCACAGCGGTAGCGACGAGGTCATGAGGACAACAGAGGCCTTCGAGGCCCCGCTCACCATCACCGGCCTATACAGCAAGACCCAGACTTGCAGCGACCAGTTCGTATACATCTCCACCTCGGACTCGGAGGGATGGAATTGGGGCGTGGACGAGAACACGGCTAGGTTCGTTTTCAACTGCAACAGCAAGGTGATCTACGGGCAGAACTCCAATTCCGGTTACACATCCTGCAGCACGAACAAGGACTACGAGATCGCCATAGAGATCACCGAATCAGGTTTCACCTTCACCGACGACACCTGCGATGAGCACACCCTGACCGACGACCTTGCATCGGAGGGCCCGTTCTACATCTACATCGGTGCCGACTGCGACGGCTGCACTTCAACCTGGGACTACGTGACATTCAGCTCCGGGGGATCCTCGGAGGGCTCCTACTCCTTCGACGTCAGGATCGCATCGGACGACTTACCGGATAACACCAGCGGAACCATCGAGACCGGTTCCAGCGTTAGAGGCACCATCGACTACCACGGTGACACCGACTCCTACGAATTCAGCGCTTCCAAGGGCGATGTGCTGAGCGTATCGATGCCTGCCTTCCTGGACTTCTCGGACGGTAACTCGAAGGACATCGACGGGAACTCTTTCTACCACTCCTCCGGGGTCTACGGAGGAGAGGGCGTCTGGCTGGACGACAATGCCTACTTCATCGAAATGAGCGGATGGGGCGGCTGGTGGATGGCCTACTTCCACGACAATGGCACCGTGCAAATAGCATTCGACGGCACAGGAGAGCCAGCGAGCGTGACCGACATTACGGACGAGACCAACGGAACCACAGAATGGACATGGACGGGGAACCTCCCGAACTCGGCACAACTCTCCACCGGACTAAGCAGCTGGGGAGACTACCTAATAGTGGAAACGAGCGGCCAGACACACGTCTTCAACGTCTCTGGGACAGAGGGCGTAGAGTACACCATCGAACTCTCTACCCTCGAGGACGATTACGGGAACTACACCGACACTGCGGAAACCATAGACTCCGACTGGGGGACAACCAACGGTTCTATCGACTTCGCAGGGGACACTGACCTGTTCTGGATCGGCACAGGAGGGCCCGGTGACAACTACACCATATCCTCTGACGACGTCGGAATCTACCTGTACGATAGCGACCTCACTCTGCTTGATGACTGCGAAACGGCAGATCTACCTTGCGAACTAGAAGTCACCCTCGCTGAGGACGGTTTGTATTTGCTAGCAGCTGGTGATGTGGGAGACTACTCCATCACCCACAGCTGGACTAACGAGAGGGGAATAGCCCTGATCTCGCAGGCCAGCGACTCCGGCTCGGACTCGTGCACCTCAGACTACTGGTCATGCGACATAGCGGGCAACTTCGAGTACGGCTGGAACAACCTGACCTTCGGGGTTTACAACATGTCCGAGGAGACCGGCTCCACCGAGATCTCGGTAAGCGTGCACGCTGACGGCGTGCTGGTCAGCACCTTCTCGGTGACATCCTCAGACTACCTCGACGACACGACAGTAGAGGTCCCCGTGTGGGCGGACAACCAGACGTGCGAGTACGTCGTGTCGACGTCATTCGACTATGGCACGAGCGAACTTTCGTGGGTGGGTACGTTCTACCACAAGTGCGCCGAGCTCATGCCAGAGATGCACTCGCAGCAGATCAACGGAGAGTCGATTTCGGCCAACGGCACCGCGGAATTCGCAAACGGCACAAACGAGTACTCCTTGACCCTGACCAACATGACTCTGGGGGAGGAATACGAGGTCTCCTTCAGCTACGGGCCGACGAACTCCACCGATTACGAGGAGAGCAGGACTCTGACGCCATACTGGTCACAGTCTGCCGAGAACAGCTTCGCGTCTACCGCCTTCGACTTCTTCGTTTCGCCATATGACTGCGAGGTGCACCTGTCTATTTCAGTCACAAACGAGAGCGACGGGACCCCCCTGTCTTGGGACGAGTCCCTGACCGGACCCTGCTACGACGCTCCGCAGACGGAGATCGGTGAGGCCAACCTACTGAACGACGTCATGGGGGACAACACCACTGTGGCCGATGGCGATGAAGTGGAGCCCAACCACCAACCGGACTACGACTACTACCGACTCTCACTCGAGGTGCTCAACACCACAGACGATTGGCAGGACCTGGGGGACACGTTCGTCATGGTTTACGAAGTGACCGTGGACAACGTGTCCGTGGCTTCCGACACCCTCTACATGGGATCAGCGTCTCTGGAGGACCAGAGGTTCATCACCTCCGAATTCCAGGTGAGCCCGTACGACTGCCTCGTCGAGGTCACAGCAACCCTCTCGAACGACGCCGGCGACGAATCCGACTCCTTGGACATCGACCTGGACGCTCCCTGCGAGGACCAGCCGGTGGCAGAGTTCTCCGGATCGATCCCGATCCAGGACTTCGACACCGACGGTGACGGCACCGACGAATGGGACTATGCCGTCCTAGAGGCCGGAGACTGCGAGGGCTGGTCATCTTGCGGTTGGTCCGGATGGGAGGACGTAACCTCCCTGAACTCCAGCCACAGCAACTGGTCAACGGGCGAGGGGCTAGAGGACTTCTACTACGAGGAGCAGTACAGAATCTGGACCCAGGTATCCAACAACTCCAACCCCTGGATAGACATGGGTGCCTGGCACACAGTGAACTACACGATTGACGTGGGCGGTAGCGAGACCATCACAGGCGAGTCGAACGTCTCAAGCTACTACTACAACGGTCTGATGTGGGTCCCGCTGGCATTCTTCTCGGTCAGCCCCTACGACTGCTACGTCTCCATGGAGGCGACTCTCTACAACGAGACCGGTGAGATGAAGGACGAGATCTCGGTCAACCTGACATCCCCGTGCGTGGGAGAACCGCGGATAGAGGGCGTCGCCGTGTTCGAGTACTCCTACGACAACGGTTGGGCCAACATCACGTCGTACAACGGCTCATTCAACACCACCACGGACCCGGAGAACCCAAACCACTGGTTCGCGTTCAGGCTGTCTAACACGTCGAACGACTGGATAGACATGGGTTCCGAGTTCAACATGAGCTACACCGTTACCATAGACGGCACTGTGGTCCTCGACGACTACTACCTGAGGGCGCCATCCGATGACCTGGCCACCTTCTACACGTCAGGGTTCGTTGTCACCGACTACGACTGCACCGTTGTGTTTAGTGCCAACATCACGGACGACAGCGGAAGCATCGTCGCAATGGCCCACGAGAGCGTAAACGCACCATGCCAGTCAATTCCAGACGCGTTCATCGACCTCGTCTCGTTGCATGACTCATCCACAGGGGAGGATCAGCCATTGAACTCCACGAACGGGTCGATAGGGTCCAGCACGAGCCCCGACTCGCCGAACTTCTCCTTCTTGGTATCGGTCGGTAACTCCACTGATGACTGGGACCTAGGCAGCGACCTCTTCACGCTTTCATACCAGATCAGCGTAGACGGATCGCTCGAGATCAACGAGTCGTCCACGTTGCCTGCCGAGGACGAGACTACGTTCGATACGATGGCCTTCGCGGTCAGCCCGTACTCCTGCAGCATCGAGATGGTAGCAAGCCTGTACGACGACGAGGGGACTTGGCTCGACTCATTCTCTGTGACCCTCTCCGCGCCCTGCGAGGAGGTCCCTCTGCCCGAGTTCAGGGAGTTCCACCTGCACAACCACGACTGGGAGTCTGGCGGCGACATATACGCCGAGCCGTACTCTGACTGGCTGTCCGGGGACATCGGAGCCAGCCCAGACCCGGAGACCTTCAACTGGTTCTTCGACGTCGAGCTGGTAAACGGCACCAACGAGTGGCTGGACATGAGCCCGACGTTCAACATGACCTACCAGATATGGGTCGACGGGACCCTCGTGGACGAGGGATACGACGAGCAGGCACCGTGGGAGAACGATTGGGGCGAGGGCACCTGGTACATCACCGGGGACTTCCAGGTCAGCCCGTACGACTGCAACGTCTACATGACCCTGCAGATCGCAGACAACACCAGCACCGTGGTCGACACGGCCGCCGCGAACCTCTCCGCGCCCTGCGAGGAGGTCCCGATGCCCGAGTTCAGGCACTTTGACCTCATTGACTGGTACTACATGTATTGGCATTCCGCCGACCCTTACTCGGATGGCATGGATGGCAGCATCTCGGCGAGCCCATACACTGACTCGTACGACTACGTTTTCCAGATGGAGCTGGTCAACGCCACGAACGAGTGGCTGGACATGAGCCCGACGTTCAACATGAGTTGGCAGATCTGGGTCGACGGGACCCTCGCCGACCAGGGCCACGACGAGCAGGCCGCCTACGAGGACGATTGGGGTGGAACGTGGTTCTCGACCGCTTCCTTCCAGGTCAGCCCGTACGACTGCAACGTCTACCTGTGGGCCGTTATCTCCGACAACACCAGCACGGCCGTGGACACGCTCTACGCGAACCTCTCCGCGCCCTGCGAGGAGGTCCCAGTGGCGGGAATCTACGAATCTGCATTCGCCGACCCAACGGGCACGAACTCCACGAACCTCTCAGATGTCGGGAACGACGTCGATGTTGCTAATGGCTCCATCTTGTTTGGATCCCTTGCCTCTGGTCTTTCTTCAGATGAGTTCTACTACCTGAACATCACTCTGAACGTCAATGGGTTCCTGGTGGAGGAGGTGTCATACTACTCGACACCATGGGACTTGGACGATTATGGGTATTATGGCCTGATTTACTCGCATATTAGCTACGAAGTGGACATCTACGACTGCTTGATGATCTACGAGGCAACACTGACCGACGACTATGGTGGACTGATCGACAACGTCTCGTGGTCCTTGAACGCACCATGCGAGCTTGACGACGATGGCGATGGGGTACCGAACGGACTCGACGAGATGCCCTCAGACCCCAACTCCGCCGCGGATTCCGATGGTGATGGGGTGGGCGACGAGTTCGACGACTTCCCCTACGACGAAACCGAGACCACGGACACAGATGGCGATGGCACTGGTGACAACGCGGACACAGACGACGACGGCGATGGCATCGAGGACTCGGAGGACTCCTTCCCGTACAGCTCGGAAGAGCAGTATGACTCCGACGGCGACGGAGTAGGTGACAACGCGGACCTAGATGACGACGATGACGGGATACCGGACCACCTTGACGAGTTCCCATTCGACTCCTCTGAGTTCAGCGACGCCGACAAAGACAACGTGGGCGACAACTCGGACCTCGACGACGACAACGACGGCACGCCCGATACGCTGGATGCGTTCCCACTGAACCCATCTGAGTCCGCTGACAACGATGGCGACGGAGTCGGTGACGAAGCCGACTACGACGACGACAACGACGGCTGGGACGATGAGACCGAGGTCTACTGCGAGACAGACCCAACTCAAGCCTCCTCGACTCCAATCGACACGGATGGCGACGGAACCTGTAACGCGAAGGACGGTGACGACGACGGCGACAACATCCCAGATGTGGATGAGATCGTAACTGATCCACTGTTGTGGGACACCGACGGAGACAGGTACGGTGATGACGTGGATGCGTTCCCGACCGATTCTACGGAATGGGCGGACCTCGATGAAGACGGCGTCGGCGACAACTCGGATGATATCGTCTCCGAGTCCTTCTCCTCGGCGAACCAGCCGATGGTATACGCAGCAGGGGCCGGAGCAGCCGGCTTCGTGGCGGCACTGGGAATCGGCAAGATGATGTTCGGAGGCGGTGGATCGAAGCCTTCCAGTCCAAAGTCAGGAAAGTCCAAGGGCTCGAAGAAATCCAAGGATACATCCGAGGACGACTTCGAGGAATTCGAGGATTTCGACTTCGAAATATGAGCAAAAATGACGTAAACGGGGTCTCGGGGCGAACGCCCCGAGGCTCCTCAATGGATTGTGCTCGGTACGAGCCCCATGGGGTTGCGATAGCACCTCGAACGGGTGAAAATCGTCGTATGTCTTGAAGTGCATCAGTTTTACGCGAGCACGTGACCCAAGGCGTTCGAGGCACTAGAGACTTCTACCCAGAGGACATGAGGGTCCGAAACTGGCTATTCGAAAGGTTCCACGAGGCAGCCCTAAGCCACGGGTTCGAGGAGTATGATGCCCCACTGCTGGAGAACGAGGAGCTCTACACCAGGAAGTCCGGAGAGGACATTTCACAGCAACTATACAACTTCGAGGACAAGGGCGGCAGAAAGTTGGCCCTGAGGCCAGAGATGACACCCTCCTTGGCTAGGATGGTCATGGCAAGGTCTGGCGCCCTGGCCCTGCCGATCAAATGGTACTCGATACCGCAGTGCTGGCGATACGAGAGGACCCAGAGGGGACGAGGGAGGGAGCACTACCAGTGGAACGTAGATATTTGGGGGATGGAGGGAGTCGAGGCCGATGCGGAACTAATCTCCGTCCTCGTTCACTTCTTCAAGAGCGTCGGACTCTCTTCAGACGATCTGGTAATCAGAGTCAGCAGCAGGAAGGTCCTCGAGGAGGTCCTCGGCTCACTGGGAATAGCCGGGGACGACTTCTCCAAGACCTGCGTGATTGTGGACAAGATGGACAGGCTACCTCCCGACGTGATAGAGGCACAATTGCAAGATCTCGGAATCAGCCCCGAATCGGTAGCCCAGATTCAGAAAATTCTGGGCATAGGGGATCTAGCAGGGATTGAGGACGCCCTTGGGAGTGGAAGCGATGCTATTACCGAGATCCAATCCCTGTTCTCCCTAGTCGAATCCTACGGAGCTGGAGGTTGGATGGAGTTCGATGCATCCATCGTGAGGGGGCTTGCATACTACACCGGCCCCGTATTCGAGGTGCAGGACAGAGCCGGTGAGTTGAGGGCGATCTGCGGTGGTGGGAGATACGACAGACTTCTCGGTACACTCGGCGGAAAGGACCTACCCGCAACCGGCTTCGGATTCGGGGACATGGTGGTGATGGAGTTGTTGGAGGCTAAGGGACTCGTTCCGGACCTATCGACCGGGAACTCGGATGTTGTGTTCGGGATGGGGCCGGAGTTGCGCGGAGCTGCGATGACCGTGGCATCAACCCTTAGATCCAAGGGCAGGAACGCCGATCTGGTTCTCGAGGACAAGAGGATGAAGTGGGTCTTCAGGCATGCGGAGAGGATAGGTGCCGAGAGGCTAGTGATGGTGCTGCCAGATGAGTGGGCTAAGGGAATTGTCAAGGTCAAGGTTCTAGAAACCGGGGAGGAGTCAGAGGTCTCTCTCGACTCCCTCTGCTGAATGCGTCACCAGCCAGCAAGATGGCTCCCAATCCGGTGACCAACTCGAAGCCAGGGAGAGCCGACTCATCCCCTGGCTCCTCGTCGACGATTATCTCCGGGGCCTCACCAATCGGGAAATCAACTTGGGTCCTCATCCCGTCTTGGTTGTTGGAGAAGTAAAGTCGGAATGAACCACCGCACTTGAGGACCTGCAAGGCCCCGCTGCAAGGCGTGCCCGATGCGTCCCAACCGGTCTTGGAGATCTGGAACCTCAGACCAGGCTCACCCTTGCTTGAGTTCCACCAAGTGGAATTCCCCCCCACGTCGACCTCCCATTTCAGTTGCACGTCCTCGTCCGTGTCTATGTTCGGGAAAGATCTGCTGTCTATCGCATCCCCTCCCTTCATCAGTGATATCGTCAGGTCCTCGTCCTCCTCGGATTCCGCTTCCGCGTGATCGACCCTCAGGCCAACCTCCACCACTATCTTCATCCCCGGGTTGAGGAACATGTTCTCATCGAAGTTGAACTTCATCGAGCAGGTGATGTCAACCTCTAGCCTCTCCGCGTCTCCACCATCCACTTCCTCGCCATAACCCTGCTCTGCAGACCCACCGGAACCCTCGGGATCGAAGTTGTCCCAGCAGTCAGAGATATCCTCGTAGCCCCAGAAGTGGAGCACGTTGTTGATCGGGGAGGGCTGCTCGGGGTCTACCGACTGAGCAAGAATGGGGGAGATCGACCAGGAAATGCATAGCATAGACGCAAGAATACCCAAGACCACCCTCCTAATCATCGGAATTTGCAGGATCATCTCCCAGTTTGAGGTTATCCCAGGGAGATGCGTTCGATAGGGGGCCGAAAACGCTCACTTTCCGTCTCTGTTCGATACTACAGCAGCCAAAGCCAAGGAGCATAGCCCTGCAACCAGCCCGAATCCGGGAAGCCCCCCTGCCAGGCCTCCATCCTCGTCATCCACCTCTCCCTCTCCACCGGGGTCCACCGACTGGGATATGTTGATCACTGGGAAATTGGCCTCAGCGGTCATCCCGTCCTCGTTATTCGAGTAGTAAAACCAGAACTCCCCGTTGCAATCCGAAACTACGCATAATGGCGTCCACTCGACGCCAGGCTTAGAGTACTCAATCTGCAGGGCCGGCTCTTCCTGACTTCTGTTCCATGTCGTCATGTTCTGGTTGACGGGAATCTCCCACCTGATCTGCTCGTCGTCCCATCCATTGCTTACCCCGGGGAAAATCTCCGAAGCAACCTCGATGTTTCCTCTGAAAAGGGTCATGGTGAACTCCTTGCAGTTAGAATCGGTCTCTGGATCGCAATCTCCTGAGAAAATCCTTGTTCCGATGTCAATCACAATCGTTCCATTCGCATTAAGATACATGTTTTCCTTGAAGTTCTCTTGGATCCTGCAGGTAAAAGAAACGTCTACTTGCTGCCCTTGAGCGAAAACAATGGAACCATGGCCTTCTTCGGAAGATCCGGAAGAGTCGTTGCTGTCGAAGTGAGTCCAGCATGAGGAAAGGTCGTCAGTTCCCCAGAAATGCATGTGGGGGTTTTCAACCGATGGTTGCTTGGGATCTTGTGCGGCTTGAGCATTTGCCGGAGCAGCCATTACCGATGATAGCAGGAAAAGCGTTAGACTGAG
Source organism: Methanobacteriota archaeon (assembly GCA_002718695.1). Classification (GTDB taxonomy): domain Archaea; phylum Thermoplasmatota; class Poseidoniia; order Poseidoniales; family Thalassarchaeaceae; genus UBA36. The sequence continues at coordinate 88,617 of PBFP01000004.1, read as the reverse complement.
CGCCATTAACCTTCTCTTCATATTTCTTCTCTCCAATGGGTCATGTTTGAGGCTTGTCCACTCCCGTTCATCTAGTCGAACCTCTGGAAACCGCTTCCAGGCCGCTCTCGGCCCTTGCGAGCAATGTTGAGGGCATCACCTAGCATGTCTGCACTCATCATCTCCCTGTCTAGCCTCTCGTGGGCCACTCCAGTAATGATTGACATGACCTTGATCGTATCTCCGAAGGCCGGGTCCTGTCTGGCTCCGAAAATCACGTTCGCATTTGGCGATAGCCTAGCTGTCATCAGGTCGCAGACTTGGTTGGCCTGCTCAAGAGTCATGTATGGTCCTCCAGTTACGTGTATCAGGGCCCCTGTCGCCCCATCTATCTCTATGTCCAGCAGTGGGTGGTTGAGTGACTCGTGGACGACCTCCTCCGGCCCTTGGTCGCTCTCCCCGTATAGCATCATTGTGACCCCGCCTCCCTTCATGATGGACCGCACGTCGGCGAAGTCTAGGTTGATCAGGCTAGGGAGCGTGATGGTCTCCACCACTCCCTTTACGATCTCAGCGATAAGCTGGTCCATTATGCTGAAGGCCTCGTCCAGAGGTAGGTTGGGGACGAAGTGAAGTAGCCTGTTGTTGTCCAGGACGAGAACTGCATCGGCAGCCTTCCTGACTAGGTCCAATCCCTCGAGAGCCCTTTCCATCCTCTGCCTCCTCTCCACGTTGAAAGGGGTTGTGACCACCGCTACAACCAGTGCTCCAGAACGCTTTGCCTCCTCGGCTACAATCGGAGCAATTCCGGTGCCAGTCCCGCCACCAAGGCCAGCGGTGACGAAAACCAGGTCGGCTCCGTCGACTATCTTCATGATTACGTCTCTACCAGCCTCCGCGCATCTCCTGCCCATAACTGGGTCTCCACCTGCTCCGAGTCCTCTGGTAATGTGTCGTCCAACCAGAAGTTTCTGCATCGCTCTGGTGTTGTCTAGATGCTGCTTGTCTGTGTTGATAGCAACGGTGATCGCCCCCTCGACTCCTATGTGTGTGATCCTGTTCATCGTGTTGTTCCCGGAGCCTCCACAGCCGCAAACCAGAATGCGTGGGTCCGGAGGCCCGAAACTTTCCAACTCCCTGTCCGTGAGTGCCGTGGGCACCCTGCTCGGGGGGCTTTGAACCCCATCACTGGGGACTGAACTACTAGGAACCTCTACCATTGTATACGCCTCGTGCATCCCAGGCATTTCTGCCTATTACGCCCCCCCAGTCCTCTCTTTGCCTTCTTAACCTTTGATGGACATTCACTACCTAGGAGAGCGATTATCGGACTAAGGCGAATTCGCGGGACGCCCCTACTCACTTCAACCCGAAAACACTCCTCATACCGGAAAGCGAGATAAAGCGCATGTCCTCCCTGAGGGTAGACCGCGCTTAGCTCAGCTGGCTAGAGCACCTGACTGTAGACTGGAAACACTTGGTTGTAGGCAGCCATCAGGGGGTCCCCGGTTCAAGTCCGGGAGCGCGGACCAAGAATAGTCACCCTCTGCTACTGTGACATCAACTCAGAAAGAGGGATTTGAATCGAGGGGACTGGGAACGAGAAGATATGGCGACTGGTCTTTGGTGGGAAGACCTCTTCTGACAAACCCATCTCCAAAACCTCCTGCTTCGTCACAGACTCCCTACCGCACTCGGGCCAGACATCTACCAGGATTGACTCGTCTGCAAGATAGTCCACCTTTACTACAGGGACGAGGTCCAACTCTAGAATACCCGCAGCGGTCCATTTGTGGTGGCCATCGAGTATGACCAGGGTAGCCGAGTCAACGATAATCGGCTTGTAGAAACCCCTTTCCAGAATCTTTGCTTTCCTCTTCTCCAGATTAGAAGAAATTACTGCCTCATGCCCTCTGAGCGTGGTCCGCTCAACGAGAACAACTTCGACCTGCCGCTCAACCACCGTCTCCTTGTGTGCAAGCAGGCTCATAAATGAGTTCTAGGTCGGCGAGCCGCTGGAGTACTGACTATGGGCATTCACAAACACATCAGCGGAGTCTGGAAGCAGCCCAAGGAGAACATCCCAAGCCGATACAGAAGAGATAGGATGGCAGGATGGAGAAGAGAGCCAGTCTTCGTCAGAATTGACAAGCCAACACGCATCGATGCTGCACGCAGGGTTGGATACAAGGCCAAGCAAGGTGTTGTCGTGGTCCGAACTAGAGTACGTAGGGGGGGCCTTAGAAAGGGCAAGATACACATGAAGAGGAAACCCTCCAAGGCAGGAATCAACAAGATTACCATGGCAAAATCGATTCAGAGGATCGCCGAGGAGAGGACTGCTAGGCGTTATCCAAACTTGGAAGTCTTGAACTCCTACTGGGTCGGGGAGGACGGAAAGAACAAGTTCTACGAGATCATTCTAGTCGATCCATCTCACTCGGCCATATCTTCTGACAAGGCCTTCAGTTGGATATCCACAGGTTCTAGCCACAGGGGACGAGCCTTCAGGGGTAAGACCGGGGCAGGCAAGAGGGGCAGGGGCCTACTGAACAAGGGCAAGGGAGCAGAGAAACTCCGACCCAGCCTCAAAGCAAACAAGAACCGAGGAAAGTAATCCACTCCCTCCGTCAGATTCATGCCCTATGTTGGTTGGCACCGGTGTGTATGCCGGACCGTCACGCTTCTGAGATCAGGGGGCTTCCAGTGATCATCCCAGACGGCAGGTTGCTCGGCACGGTGCACGACACAGTGATTGACGTAAACAACTGGTCATGCACACACATATTCGTATCCGACCCCCCAGAGTCACTTGTCGAGGGCAGGACACACGTAGCAGTCCCCTGGAACTGGGTCAGGTCCATCGGTGACGTAATTCTGTTGAGGTGGTTCCCCCAGACGCCCATCCCCAGGAAAATATAGCAAGCCTATTGATTCCCCATCCGAACGCGACTACGATACCGTTCAAAAGGCAAGGGCGAACGGCCGCACGATGCGCTGGACCTCGCTGCTACTGGTCACGATCCTGATCTCCACTTCCGCCTCAGCAAGCGCTTCCTCTACCAAGGCTGTCATTTCTTGCTCCAATTCCAGCCTCGACTCTCTTCCGGACAACTGGAGCATCCCTGACCAGTCGTGCCTTCGCATAGACCTAGGGGAGCAGGAACCTGGTAGTACGATGTTCTTCGAAATTTCCTCGAATTCTGAGGTCGATATTCTGGTGTTCCCATCAAACACGGTATCAGTTTACCAGAGCGAGCAGTCTTACAGACTCGACTCGGTATGGGTGACTGAGTCAGTTTTCGAGTCATTCAATGGAAACGGTGAGTGGCATTGGGAGATCCCAACTGACAGAGCCCAAACTAGGTGGTACCTGGTAGTAGACAATCTAGCTCACCCACAGGACTCTGGAAAAGGCTCCCAAGGAGGACAATCCGTAGAGATAACCCTAGACGCAGGAGTGATCGAGCCTAAGGAGTTCACACTGTCGGACTCCATTCATAGGTTAGGGCCCGGAGAGTTCTCAGTAGTTCACGGTCCTTTCTCAGTCGACGAAGGGACATTCATAGAGATTCACGCTAGGACCATGGATGGTTTCCCTGACATATTCGTGATGACCGAAACGGCATTCTCCTACTATTCCCCAAGCTCCAACTGGTCCTCATCACTAAGAATTGCCTCCGCCGACATGCTATTGGTAACAAACGAGAGGTACCTTCCTTGGGAAGCTCGAGATACTGACAATGAGGACCTGTACATCGTTGTTGACAACAGGCCCGGCCCGGGTGGCGGAGGCTCCGGAGCATCATCTGCAGCAGTTACAGTTACAGTAACACTCACTCCGTTACTGGATCCCACGATTTCTAGCGAGACCGATCTAGCCTATGTGGACGTCGGATCGAAAGTCACTCTCTCGGCTTCGAAAACCCCAAACAAGTCCAATCAGATTCAGGACTCAGGATTCTCATGGGACATAGGCGACGATGGGGTCATTGAAGGAAACGGAGAGGAAATTGACCATACATGGGAGATACCCGGGAACTACTCCGTAAGACTCTCTGCGACATCAACTGACTCCCGCAGTGCTAGTGTTTCCAGATCTGTCAGGGTCATGGACTTGAGCAACCCCACCGTTTCAATGGGGTCATCTGGACAGATTACTAAGGGCTTCGGCGAACAACTGGAAATCAGTGCAACTTTCAGTGACAACTGGGGCGTAGAGAGCTTGGATTGGAAACTGGATGGAGAGGTGGTATGGTCGAACTACTCTCTGACCGAACCCATCTCGACTTTGATTCTGAATATCTCCAATGAATATTCTGCAGGAGAGCACGTGATTTCAGTAGTTGTGGTCGATTTTTCAGGAAGAAGCACCCAAGAAGATGTCATAGTCAACTTCATCGACGTCACAGCTCCGGTGATCTCTGAATTCGAGACATCAAAAGAAGTGATCAAAGGCCAGCCGACAATCCTGCGGATTTTCGCCCAGGACGACGAATCCGAGAATATTGAGTACACTTGGACCTTAGAGATCGGCACAGAAAACGAAATGCAGTTCAGCGGACCCGAAATGACCCAAGTAATCTACGAATTCAACAACGAAGGCCCTCAGAATGTGGTCTGTCGAGTTGAAAACGAAGCAGGGCTCGCATCATTCGCAGAAATTCTTGTTATTGTGAAGGAAGACGAAAGCGAGGGCGGGATGGGACTGCTGACAATCGCGATCCTGTTGATATTGATCCTGCTGGTTGTCGCTGCAGCAGCTTTCCTGACTTTCAACAAGTTGGTGGAGAGCAGAATGACAGAATTGTCCGAGTCTGAAGAGGAAGAGGACAAGCAAACACCTGAATCATCACCCGTGCAGTCCTCGAGTCAATCGTGGTCGGGAGAAAGCTTCTCGCCTTTTCAACCAACAAATACTCAATCACAGAGCCAGATGTGGTCGGGAGAAAGCCAGTCCCCATTCCAATCGATCACGCAGGATCAAACCCAGTTTGAGCCTGATCCAGACTTGATTGGTCTTCTCAGGGATGAAGAAACCGCTCTAGATCCACTGGAAGGAATTGAAGATGAATCAATCCCAGTAGAAGGGCCAACTGAATCTGAGAAACTCGGCGAAAACCATCCAGATAGAAGAGTTAGGAAAGAGTGCCAGAATTGCTCAAAGATGTTTGAGATCGATTTGCCAGAAGGTGTCGATGCCGCTTACACGAACTGCCCATACTGCGGTTCAGAAGAGCTTGTCAGCCTCAACGACTAACTGTGAAACTGTGATAGTCGGTAGTACGGGCAGGGCAATACCATATAGCGCACCTCTAGGAGGTGCGCACCAGAATGAGCCTAGAAACACACGCGAGTCGGAAGTCCGACAACCGAAGGAAACTCACCCTAGTGCTAGTGCTCATCTTCGCTGCTCCTTTGTTTTCGCCGCTCTCTAGCGTTAATGGGGAGCCTAGAATCGAGTCTAGTGACTTCGGAGTCCTTGACGAGCTGAGTGCGATGCTCGAAGAGAGAGGGGAATTCCTGAATTCAAACTCTGTCTCGCCTGTAGCAGAACCAAGGATAGAGGGAATCAAGGACTCAATCAAGTCCTCAGACCCCTCGAGCCCGATTTCCGAAGTTGGTCCTACGGTAGATGGCCTTTCGATGGTAGAAACCTCCCCTCCTAACCCAATGCACCCTGCTCCTTACGATCTTCTAATAAATAGCAGCAACAGACCTCCAGGATTTGTTGAGAATATCTGGCAGACACTATTCAACATCACCGACTACGTAATCTGGACGCAGTTCGAGGACCAAGAAGGAAACATTACCGAGAACATCGAAATCGTGTCGTTTAGCGCTTCCCTGTTGTCGATTCTAAATACCGACACAGAGGCACTCCTACATGCAGTAGACGTCGATTCAGATGGGGACGACGACATCCAAGTCGGTTTGAAGGTAGATGTGGAGTTTGTTGGCGGCTGGGGGATTGAGGGGGATACACTTTGGATAGAACCGGGCATTGAGTTCACAGTTCGAGAGATAGGAAGTAGTTCATCCGACCCAGATTGGGATGTAATGGATTCACTCCACGTTTCTCTAATCAAGGCATTCACATACTCTGACACTGGAACAATTCTGAATCTAGGTGAGGGGGAAACGTATGTCTGGGTGATAGACTCACGATTCACGAACCCGCCAAACGACTTCAAGTTCGAGGTTGGGATAGAGAGGGTATACTTCGACCTCTCCGAGGCCGCGTTCGGATTTGGAGAAGCGCTATTGGCCCTCCTGACGCTTGGAATCGGCTCATCTCCCTCAGAATCAGGAATCTCTTTCGCAGCGTTGTCTTCTCCATATTCGCTAAGGTTCGAAAATGGAGGGCAAGACGAGTGTTCCGAAAGATACAACACTTCAGAACTCCTTACCAGATCCTCCTTGGAAATCTCATGCGGTGTATCCGCGGGCTTCGGTTACATACACTTCTCCCCTCCAGATGACAACTTCAACAGGAGAATGTGGGAACTGGCGTACCTTGAAGCAAGATTCCATCCCCATGGGGAATCTACCCTATTGCCCAGTTCCGCCGAACTCATTGTTAGAACTGACAGCGTACTTCCAAGTGCGGCAGGAATGCAAGGGGAGAAGAGCCTGACAACTTTGGAGTACTGGGCCGATCGCAGAGCAGATCTGCACATTCATTTCCATGAGGATCGCTCAAATCTACCCGAGTCACAATCAGATGGCAACTTCGGAAACACCACAGATTCACTAGGTTGGTTAAGAGGGATGCCTGCCGGATCACTATCTCAGAACGAAATTGATAGAATTTTCAGGTTGCTAGGTTCTGCGGATCAGCCAGAGCTTCCTGGCAGCATCCCAACAAGGCTAGGAATGATAATTGGAATCAAGAACTTCACTCGCGACGAAAGCCAGAACGTAGATGACCCGACTCTTCCGATAAACCCTGCAAATCCTCCTGAGAGCCTGATTGTGGTCAGAACCGTGCAGCCACTTCAATCGTTAGACTACTACTCTTGGTTTTCTCGAGGCGGCTCAGACGAGGATCACAGGAGAATCCACATCTTCGCAGACATGATCCCCACCTCGATTGCTGTCTTTGGATCATTCGGACTAGGGGGGTCCGAGGAATCCAGCCAATCCCTTGACTCAAGTAGCAACATTGATTTCATTTCTAAGATAATGGATTCCGTGATCCTAAATGTCGTGGACCTTTTCTTGGATGTAGGAAACGTGCTCAACGAGGTTCCTTCCACAGTTGTCGAGGCCATCAGTGGGAGTATGAGTTCTGGGGGGTTATCTGGTAGGGAAGTACATGTTCTTTTGACAGACAATTGGCTGGAGTCGCGAAAACTCTTGCCAATTCAGAATTTGAAAATGCAAATTGGCTCATCAGACCATCCAGTGGTTACAGGAAACCATGTCATGCTTTCTTTGGACAACGATCTCGGAAAGATACAAACCGATCAAGGCCTCAAGGACCCGCTTGTGCCTGTCGCAGCAAGCGTCAACTTCTCAGGACTCCAGTCTTTCTCAATTATCGGATCGATTGACACTTCCAGACAGGATTTCAGTCTTGATTCCACTTCTAATGAGTCGATTCAATTCACATTCATTAGTCACAATTCTGGAACTTTAGATGATCTGGAATACCAGTCTGCTTGGATCTCGGACCTTCCAAACAACATCACGGCATCCGTCTCCGAAGACTCTGTAGAATACTCCTCAGGCTCTTCTATTGACTCAATAATTTACACAGGATTCGATGGGCTTCAGAGTCAAGCGGTCAGGATAACCGGTTTCCCCCAATCATTCTCTTCCACTACAGGGACAGTGCTGTCTTGGTCTTCGGACTTCCCAATAGAAAGAGTTGAAGCGCAATTGAGTGACTCAACAGACCCTCTTTCCATGGTAGGTGACCACTTCCTTTTCCATCATGATCCGGTTAACGACACATCATCTCTTTCTGCGGCAATTTCCGGAGTCAGCGAGGTTGGGTGGATTCCTCCTGTTGAAGAGGGAGCTCCAGGAAAATCAGGAATGGGCACTGCGTTTGCAACTATTGAGGGAAGGAATGCAATGAGAATCAACGTTGGAAACGCACCAACTAATGACCATCTGCCACTATCTGTTTTGGCGGAAATAGACCCTCTCCCGTCATCACTTTCAATACAGATTCCAACAGGATCTGAAGAAGGACCTTCTCTAGAGGTTCCAGAATTCAACTCTTCACAGGGACTTTCAGGTGCAGCTTTCTTCATTGGAGGATTTTCTGATCTCGGCCGATCAATAAACGGAGTCCTTTCTGGAATTACTACGGACATCTCCACTGGATCAGCCTCTGGGGAAGGAAACTTCTCATTCTCACTCGGACTTGAGGCGGACTCTGACTTCGATTTGATCGTGGAGTCGTTCATGGGCCAGAATTCTATCGAGGAACCTGAATGGGTTCACGGAGTCGCTCTTCACTCAGCTTCTTCAGGAATTACCGAAGGATTTCATCTAAAGACATGGATCCCAGATCTTCCTCCACTAGTCGACCTCTCCTTTTCCAGGGATTCTCTTGAGAATGGAGAGAGATGGGCCGTCACGATAGGACTTGAAGGATGGAAACCGTTTAACTCCGAGTTCGTAATCGCTTCCAAGGGAGTAAATGGACAGGATATTTTCCTAACCATTGAGGGTCTTGACGTAGGAGAACCAACTTCACTACTAATTGACTCAGTTTTCCGAACCGAGACAATCGGAGGAATCACCGAAACCTCGACTTCTACTCTTTACTCGATGTCCAACAGACTGGACTGGTTCCATGCTTCCCTACTGGATAGGCAGGCTGGAAGCAAAACCGAGATGATGGTACAGGATATTCCAGAGTCTATAGAGATTCAGGCAAGTCTAGGGACTGCAATTTCTATGGATGTCACCGTTCCAGACCAATTCAGGATAGGGGACTTGGGAGTTGGCTCAATAATGATCCAGCAGATGCAGTGGATGGAGGGCTCATGGTGGCCTGCAACAATGTTCCTGACACAAGTCCCAGGTTCGATGAATCTCACTACAGAACCGGACTTTAACTTCGATATTTCCAAGAATCTGGCATTTCAAGGACTCCCAATCCTTGACTTCTCAGCTTCCAGTGAAGGCATGTCACTGTACATTGAGGCACAGGGAAGGGCGATAAACAGCAAAGGAGACGTTGTTCTACTAGCAGAAGACCTCTCCGACAGACTTTCAATCAAGCCAACGGACTCCTTCGGGCTGAATATCAGATCTGGAGGGGATGGAGTAGGAAGACTGTACTTCAGAGCAACAGATATTCCAACCATGCCACCTGTGGTACTCGAAGAGATGGAAGCACTGGGTGAGAATCTGAAGAGTGCAAATATTNGAGTCCATGAGATTGGGAGACTAACCGTCCAGATTCCCGGCTACCAGATAATCGANNTATCAGATGTCCAAGGAGGNCGAATCATNATCTCAGCCAGGGCCTCNGCAGAAGTCAANGGCTTGGACATTGACCTTAGAGGGGTGTTACTAGATGCCCAAGTCACAGGAGGAGTCCCATCTGGNACTACCCTAGGAGTGAANGGATTCGCCTCCGACCTATCATTCTTGAACATGATTCNAGGCTTCTCCGGNTCAACTAGCCACTGGATGGCTCCCGAACCTGTNTCTTCAGGGATTCTTACANCGATTGCAACTNTTTGGGGNATGNCATNATGGATTCTTCAGGGGGCCTGCTAGCCAAGGTAGACGANGACTCCGAGACTGCACACGTAATTCTGGAGAGACTCGAGGATGCGTCTAAGGCGATAACCCCTGCAAGAGTAGTTTTCGCATCCATAATGGCCCTAATGATCTCCCTATCCACGATGTTCGCNNTAATCTGGGTGATTCCATATGACAATGTGCAAGTGGAGGTTGTATACATGCAATCAGGCTCTGGACACGTGATCCTAGCCGAATTGGATAATGGCGGCAGCAGATCGATCGAAGATGTCAGCGTCACAATCAGATTCATGGCATCGGATGGATCAGAGATAGATCGACACGACTTCTTCATGGACGAGCTNCCTGCTCACAGTTCNATTTCGAATACCCCCAATGACGATCTNGAACTAATTGTCCTCGGGCAGTCAGTATGGGATCAATACTNGATTGAGATAACTCTTGAGTACCGATTTTACGGTGGGGAAAAGATGCCTAGGACCTGGACTCATGAAGTCGGGGACTGGACTAGGGAAGCATTCGTCAATGAGGTACCGTTTGAGGTATTCTAACTATTTCAATAGNCNAGCAAATCCGATGACCCATAGTATCAAAGACATGTGAAAAAGGAGGAGAAATGATGCGGAAACAAANCTCAACACTGATNNTCATCATCCTNTTTTCATCCACTCTGCATTTTCCATCAACCTATAATTCAGCAATTACAGAGAATAGCCTAGAGCTAAGCCTAGATAGGAATNGGGTNGAGATNTCNCCCGATCCAGATAGCATCAGAGATCTCGGTTCNCCCACTATTGAGAGTGGTCAGGAAGGAACCAGAGGNCTCTGGAGCGACTCTTCGATTGGAACATTCACAATGTCCGGANTAATTCTCAGTGAAGAGATCCCTGTGAATCTCAGNGCNACAAGATCCGATCTGATGGTGGTCCTAATCTCGCCCCAGACCGGCCTTTGGGAGGCCAGAATGGGAATATTGGAAGCAGCCGAGGTCGCAGTTCGAACAACAATCCCTCCATCCGGATTCCTAATCCAGGGTGCCACTGACCAATTGGGTTTGATCATGGATTTGCCCTACGTCGAAGCCAGCCACTCCGTCCCAATAGCCCTCATCGTTGACGACCAACTTTGGGGACAGGATTCCACAGAGGATGTAGAATTGACAGGTTGGAAGGACCACGACCTGAACAGATTAGACTCACCAGGTTTGGGTATTCGGGGCTCGGTCTCTCAACTCGCTGCGGAAAGCCTCGAAGACCCATGGTCCCCTACGGTAGGATTACACTTTGGTTCGANCTCCTCAGATCTTTTGCCCAANCTTGCGATGAACNCNGAAGTTGCGTTCATTTCCAAGGCCCCAGTAATAACAATCTCCAACAATCTTGCAAGATCGCATATGGAAGTAGGCTCTGTAGAAGGCTACTTCATTACTGGCCTCAATGGCAGTGGACAGATGGTAGCCGTCGCAGACACCGGGATTGACCATGATCATGGAGACTTCGGATCTAGGGCCCAGAGGGTCGATGTTGCAGGAGACAGTTCAACGGCCGACACAAATGACGGACATGGCACTCACGTCTCTTGCACGGTTCTCGGCTCAGGCTCTCGATCAAGCTCCAGCATTTACCAAGGCGTCGCACCAGAGGCTAATCTGTACATGCAGGCAATGGAAGACGATGACTCAGGGGCACTTTCTGGACCTGGAGTTTACTCACTACTTAACTCAGCATACAGCTCAGCTGGAGCNAGGATTCACACAAACAGTTGGGGAAGCTGGAATTCCGGTGGCGATTACTCTACCCAGTCAGAGGATGCCGATGACAGAACCTCGACCTGGGACCAGTACTGGAGCTATGACGGAATGACCGTCCTTTTCGCGGCAGGAAATGAGAGGAATGATGGAGTTTCGCCCCCTGGAACTGCGAAGAACGTCATCACAGTCGGCGCCCATGTGAATAGGTACAGTGCCTCAGCCGANGACGAGATGTACTACTNGAGCAGCAGAGGNCCCACTGATGATGGACGCATCAAGCCCGATATAGTTGCTCCAGGCGATTATGTTAGATCTTGCAAGGCTCAGGAAGCCACTGAAGCAACTGGTACCTGGGAAGACGATTGGTACCTAGAGTACAGTGGAACCTCGATGGCAACTCCGGCAGCAGCAGGNGCCTCAGCCTTGGTCAGAGAGTATCTGATCGAGATCGCTGAGAGGCCCGANCCACAAGGAGCTCTGGTCAAGGCNATGCTGATTCTAGGCGCTGAAGATATGGGCACTAGAGATATACCGAACAATGACGAGGGCTGGGGAAGACTCAATTTGGCAAACACCCTACTTCCTGATAATCAAGTGGGNGACGTGGGAATATTTGTCGATGACAGGTCCCGACTATCAAGCGGNCAGGAAGCTTCATACAACTTCGANATAACTCGTNCNGGGGAACCACTGAAGGTTGTGTTAGCATGGTCGGACTATCCTGGGTCCACATTCTCTACGACTCAACTTAGGAACGATCTAGACCTAGAGGTAACTTCTCCNGACGGAACGGTAACTTACCTGGGGAACGACTTCACAAATGGAATGTCATCGACAGGAGGCTCCAAGGACAGCAAGAACAATGTCGAGGTAGTGCTGATTGACTCGGCGGAGACCGGAATATGGAACGTCAAAGTCAAGGATTTTTCACATGGGGGCTCTAGAACCTACCAGCCATATGCAATAGCTGTGAGGGGNGTCAATGTCAACGATCTTACACCCGATCCNGCGTTTGTANCCGGNTCATTCGAAATTTCCACNCCAATCCCGCAAGTTGGTAATCAGACCCAATTCTCNGCATCGGTAATCAATCAAGGCTCCGGATCAATTGCTCAAGTATTCGTTTCAGCTCATGTNAACGGGAATCTGATTNCCACAAGGTCCCTTAGCATGACTCCTGGACAAGAGGTCAACTTGGAATGGGACTGGACTCCAGAGTCATCCGACAAAGGCGAAAGCGAAATCAGGATTGAGATAGACCCCAGTGACGNTATCGAGGAACTCTACGAGGACAATAACCTACTGATACATACNATTCAGGTTAGCGCACCAGGGATTCAAGCGACATCTGACTCCCCTTTGNTTACNCTACAGGATGCTTCAGACACAACTACAAGGTGGGAGATCACATTGACCAACCTGGCGCTGTTCGAAACCAATGCGAGCATTGAGGCATCCACCCCTACAAGGAGGTTTGATGGAGAAACATTCGACTGGTTCATGAGTTTCGACAAAATCAACGTCGAACTGGGACCATCAGCGTCAACTACTGTGAATTTGTCACTAGTTCATCCCGCTCCTCCAGACCCAGGAACCTATTCGATGATGATCACAGCAACTGACGAAGACTTTGACTTGGAGTCGCAACTCGAGATTTTCTTTGATGTCCCAGTACTGGCTCAGCCCGAAGTCTCACTTCCTTCGGATTCCATTCTGGTCGATTCATTTGACAGCACACACACCTCAGTACAGATTTACAACAGAGGAAACGGGGCACAATCATACGATATCGAACTTAGATCACCAGCCGGATGGGAGGTCGGGCTAACCGATCTCGGCCCATTCGTGGGATCCAGCCAAGGATCAACCGGAACTCTGGTGAAGGACGGCTCAATTTCAGCGGGAATCACCGTGGTTCCTCCCGGAGTCATGATCCAAGCAGGATCTTCCTTCTCCGCTGAGCTATTGGTCAAGTCTAGGGTGAGCGACGAGGTTTGGTCGTTTGACCTACCTCTCGTAGTGGAACCCATTGACTCTGCACAGTTCAGCCCGCCCTCTGGTGATGCCGAGGAAGGAGTGCCGGCCGACTCTCTTCACGAAATTTCCGTTCAGATTTCCAACCTAGGCAACAGGGACCTAGTCCTAACTCCAATATTGAGGTCGCTACCAGGAGGTTGGGCTTTGCAGGGCGGGCTGGAAAAGGTGACAATTCCGTACGGATCATCAGCAGGTTGGGATTTCTCCATTCAAGGAAATGGGCTTGCTGCGAGTGGTCTAGTCGAGATCAGGTTCCTAGTCCAAGATGGTGATTATTTCGACTGGAATACTACACTAGAGGCAATTTCTGGAGCCATCCCATCGGTCTCATTCTACGAAGTAGTCTTCGTTGAAGGGTCATCCATTGAATCTTCAAACACTCCTCTTGGGTTGGGTCCCCATCCTGTTGGGAAAGCATTCGATTTGGGCTGGCAAGTGGCAAATGAGGGCACATCGTTCTGGGAGCCAGTTGCATCGATGACACTGCCTAACGAGGATTGGGATGCGAGTTGCACAATGAACCCCAGTAGGGTCTCACCAGGTGGAACAGCTATTGCATGGTGCTCAATCATTATTCCCGCAGATGAACCTGCAGGTTCGGAACCGCAGGTTTCCCTCGTCCTATCAGCCGATGGCGTGGAGGTGTCTAGTCCCCTATCACTGCAGATCGAGACCGTTCGCGAGGTGGAGTGGTCTCTCAAGAATTACAACGAGGCCTTGGAGGGATACCCATCGACACTGTACTTAGAACTCCGGAATTCGGGCAATGTGCCAATTTCAAACAGATTGGTCACGGAAGGGCCCAATGGGTGGAACATCAGAATTCTGGATGGAATACTGGTTACTCTACAGCCAGGGGAGGTCCGATCCGTACAGCTTGAGTTCACTCCTAATTCAGGTTCGGACGGCCTTCTAACGGTATTGCTGGCGGATGCAGATGATGTCTCAGGGGCAGCCAAGTCTTGGGAAATCGAAGTTACTCCAAACTCTTCAGATAATGGCTTGAGCCCACTCATTATTGCCGCGGGATTGCTTATTTTGCTGTCTATGGCTGGAGTTTCTGCGGCCGTAGCATTCTCAAGATCCGGAGGAGACCTATCATCAGTTTTCCATTCGAATCGTTCCAAGGCAAAGGAGAAGACCATCCAACCAATTCCTTCCCAGGAAGGAGTAGTAAATGAACCGAAAAGCAATACAGAGCAGAGGTCAGAGAACTCTTCAGATTTGAAGGATCTACAGAGTTTCCCCGACTACCCCGGATGGTTGTGGGACCCCTCCAAGGAGGAATGGGTCCCGGATCCAAATCATGACGATTAGAAGAAACAGTCGAAAATTCGACTGGACCCGGAAAACTGTGATATTTGACGAACTTGGAGCCCGAAGCCCTTAGAGGGACGAAGGTCTCGGTTATTTGATGACAAGGTCAGTTTCCGCACTGATTATCTCCGCAATACTGCTCGCTTCTCTTGTATCTTTCCCGGTCGCCGCTGCCGCCTCCATTTCCTTGAGTGCCAGTCCTATGGCCTCTGAGGCGACAACTGACGATCCCGCCGAGTACACAATCACGATTCTAAACGACGGAGACGAGGATCTCACAGTAACCCTTCAGACATCCCAAGCAGCGGATTGCAACGGTTTTACTTCCAACTTGGATAGTACGGTATTCTCTGTTGGCGAAGGGGAAACAGAGACGACCACACTAACTGTCAGTATCAATGAACAGGCTACTGGAGATTGCGAGACCACAGTCACAGCTAACGGTGCAGCGTCAAACCCAACAGATACGGCAAATGACGACGTTACCGTGACAACTACTGCAGAGGGAGGAGGTCAGTACTCAGTAAAGCTGGACTATGTCAATCCCTCCAACGGTCGGGTCGAATACGACGGAGAAGAAGACGATGTGAAGTGGACAGTTAGTGTTGAGAACACCGGAGAGAACGATGCTACGGTCCAACTAGCTATGGCCTCATCCTCAGATTGCGACTCTGATGGATTGGATGCCACAGTGGACCCCCAGCAGATGAACCTAGACTCTGGAGAAAAGGAAAATGCCGAGGTGACAGTTAGTTTGGATGAAGGGAGCTCGACTCCTGCAGGCTCCCACTGCTTCGTCTTGGAAGCAACAGTGTCAAACGACCCTAACACTCTGGACCAGGCAAACGACAGCGCGGAACTAGATCTCACGATTCCAGAAGTAAAGACCTGCGACTCGAATCTGCAAAAGGCATCTCACACATTAGATCCAGGGGAGGCCGACACCAACTCTTTCACTCTCACAAATACTGGAAACACAGCATGGACAGTCAGTGCATATGCTATGTCGGAAGGCATTGATGTGAGTGATTGGTTTGATTTCGACGGATCCACATCCCGGCTGCTTTCAAAGCCAGGCGAAGGAGGCCAAGATACCACTTCATACGACTTCGAAGTCTCGCCGGACGATAGCGTTGAGCCAGGAACGGTCGACGTCTATATCCAGGGACTGGCGGGAAGTAGTGTTGGATGCCAATCCCTGCTAAGGATAAACCTAGGACAGGTACATGATGCAAAGATCACTCTATCAAACCCCACAATTAGCAATGTCGATCCCGGATCCACAACATCCACATCAATGATGGTGACCAATACCGGAAATGGCCAGGACAATTTTGCCCTAGGAGTCCGAGATCTTTCCC
The DNA here is from genome assembly GCA_002718695.1 of Methanobacteriota archaeon. Taxonomy (GTDB): domain Archaea; phylum Thermoplasmatota; class Poseidoniia; order Poseidoniales; family Thalassarchaeaceae; genus UBA36. Next base: position 72,441 of record PBFP01000004.1, on the reverse strand, counting down.
CAGGGTGGTCCGTGGATCTATCTGAGACATATGTAACAATTGACGGAAGGCACTGCACTTCAACAAATAACTGTGACAGGAAGAGCATACAAGTACAAATCACTGTTCCTGCAAATGCCAAGGCTGGAGTCGAGTTTTCAGTCACTGTATACGCTAATTCCCAGGGGTCTACATTAGACGAGGCTACTGCGACGGTAACAGTTGCTGCTGTTCATAGTGGAAGTATTGACCTCACATCCGACTCTCAGACTGGAAGATTCGGCCAATGGGTTGCATTCCCTATTCTAATCTCCAACACAGGAAATATCCAGGACACATTCGCACTGTCGTCTTGCGATCCGAAAATCTCGGATACATGCGAGCAGACAAAGTGGGATACGAAATTCAAAGACAACCAAGGAAATGAGGTTTCTCAGGTTACCATTCAGTCAGAGGAAGCTCTCCAGGTTTTCTTGGAGGTCCTAGTTTCAGACAATATCAACAACAACTCAGAGTCTTTCGAGGCTAGAATCGGAATCGTCGGCACTAACATTCTGTTGACAGATGAAATTTCAGTGACCGTTTCAAACTTCAATTACAGCATGTCCGTAGGTTTTGAGAATCCAGGAGAGAATCCAGCGATCATGCCAATATCTCTTCCTCCGGGGGGGTTCTCGTCAATGTCTTTCGCAATCACAAACACCGGTGATGGTGGTGCCGATGACGTTGTGATTTCCGTCTCTGGCATGGACTCTTCCGTACTAAGGACAATCAGTGTAGATGGCCAGATTTTGGATGGAAATGAGGTAAGAGTACCAGCAAACGGACAAATCACCGTCCAGATCGATTTCGATGTAATGGATGTCGAGAGTGGAACATCGGGGGTCATCAGGATTGGAGTCACGTCAAAGAAGAACACAGGTCAGGCACCTTCGTTCGTTGACATGGTGGTAGATATCAGGGCTATCCACGATCTTAATGTAGAAATGGAAACTAGCCAATCGCTGACTTCAACTTATCCAGAAAACACAGAATTCACCATAATCGTCACAAATCAAGGAAACACCGAGGAAGAAGTAGAGGTTCTCACCAGCGATTCACTGAGGGGTTGGACGGTGGACGTGATTGGGGACGAATTCAAACTAAAGCCCGGCAAGGCCCGAGAAGTTATCGTTCGAGTAACTCCTCCTAGCGAGATGATATCGGATGACGAGTACACCTTTACGGTCATAGTACAACCAAAGGGAATGCCCGTGGCAGGCGAGCCAATTGATCTTTCAGTAGAATCCACAATCGGTTCAGGTTCTATTTCCGAGGATACAAAGACGATTGTTTCGATAGGCGTTATTGCTGTTGGATCACTCTCAGTGCTCTACCTATTTGCAAGGACTAGGGCAGAGAATCGAATTCTTTCTGATTCGATTCAAATCGAGTCAGATCAATGATCCAGCAAGGAACTCATTCGGATACGCTTATGTCCGGAATTTTCGTGGCCATCCCCATCGGTCCCTACGGGACCGGGGTGATGCCATGAGTTCCGTTGCGGAGATGTACCTTCCAGTAGCGGTAATGACACTAGTGGGAATAGGGTTCCCAGTGTTCAGCTTCTTCGCAACTAGGTTCCTTAGGCCAACCACCAAAGGCTCAGACCCAAACAAGACAAGATCAATTCTCCTACCGGGTTATGAGGTCGATCACTCACTCTACGTTAGGAGGGACAGCACATACGAATGCGGCTCTGAACCTCTTGGCGACGCGGATATCAATTTTCACTTCCAGTACTACTGGTATGCAATAGTGTTCTTGGTTTTCGATATCGCATTTATGTTCCTAGCGTTCGGAGGCGTCATGGCAATACAGAAGGGAAGGGGAATGGATGACTCCTCGATAATCAGTGCCCTACTAACCATGTCAGTGTTCATCATCCTCATGGGATTGGGGGTTTGGCATGTTTTCAGGAAGAGAGGAAGAATTTACATTTGAGTGATAATTATGGAAGATGAGGGTCAGAACTACTCGACATTCAACAGCAGGATGCTGGTAGACACTGTCGGAGATATCACAGACGAAGCCCTCAAGGCCAGCCGAATCAAGGATGTAATCGGAGTCCTGGTGGGGAGAGTCTTCAACTGGAGCCAGAGGAAGTCTCTCTTCCCACTTCATCTAGGGATAAAATGCTGCGCTCTTGAAATGGCTGCAGCGGGTGCCAGCAGGTTTGACGCAGAACGCTTCGGGGTTTTCTTCAGATCAAGTCCGAGACAGTGCGACGTACTCCTGGTAAATGGCCCAATAAGCAAGAAATTCGCCGACCCACTAATCAGATTATGGGAGCAGATGCCAGAGCCAAAGTGGTGCATTGCAATGGGGGAGTGCGCCATTTCAGGAGGCCCATATTTCCAATCATACAACATTCTCGAGGGAGTTGATACAATCATTCCAGTAGATGTGTACATTCCGGGATGCCCTCCTAGGCCAGAGGCCCTGATAGACGGCTTTGACAAACTAAGACAGAAAATAATCAGAATAGGGTCTTTGCCAAACGAAAACGCTCCGAAATCAAAGAATCCGATAATTATTGGAGACGATTAGGGGAATTGGAATGGGAAAGACAGTATCAACTTCTACTCAGAAATCTGCCGCTGAGGCCTTGGTTTCATCCATTTCATCAATGGACGGGGTCACTGCAGAAGTATCTGAGAGAAAAAGCGGTACTCAACCTAGAAATGTCGTTTCCGTAGACTGCGCACCCGAAAATTGGCGATCGTTGGCCGAGTCCTTACGTAATGAGCACGAAGTAGACTACTGCTCGATGATTACGGGAATCCACTGGCCAGAAGGAGGTCCAGACAAGAACTGGGAGGTAATCTATCACTTTCTGAGAATGGGGGTGAACGATCCACCAGTTTTGGAGGGGATGGTTCAACCCATTGTAACAGACCCAACCAAGGTCGAGGGAAACTTTGTTCCACTGGAACTTGAGGTTAGGATTGCAATTGCCGAAACAAGAGAACCTTCTGTAGATTCTGTGCAGGACATTTGGGTTGGGGCGGACTGGAATGAGAAGGAGACTTGGGATCTAGTGGGGATAGACTTCGAGGGGCACGTCGGAATGAGGAGGGTGCTTCAACCCCATGAGACTCCTATCGGATTCCACCCTCTCCAGAAGCAGCACAAATTGCGATATCATGACTTCGAAGAAATGTACGATGACGCCCAGGGTTTCCTTCGCAAGCCTTCGGATGCTGGAAAGGTGAAGTGAGGTCAGAAAATGGCAGAAATGTGGATATCTATGGGTCCTCAACACCCAATGACACACGGTCTTTGGACTCTGAAGGTCAAGGTAGATGGAGAAACCGTGGTCGACACAGAGCCCGACCTAGGATATATCCACAGGGGAGTGGAGAAGATTTGCGAATCTAGAGACTTCACTCAGATTACAACTTATTGCGACCGGCTTTGCTATGCAAGTGCCAACACTTGGTCTCACTCCTACATCTATGCTGTCGAAGACCTGCTAGAGGTAGAGGTCCCTGAAAGAGCAGAGTATATCCGGCTAATTGCGGTTGAGTTGCAGAGGATTGCATCCCACCTGATGTGGCTAGGGGCTTACGGCCCAGATATTGGAAATCTTTCGATAATGGTCTGGTGCTTGAGGGAGCGTGAGATGATGATGGATCTGCTCCAGGAGCTCGGCGGATCAAGGATGCACTACAACTTCCCCCGAGTTGGAGGCGTGAAGAGAGACCTGCCTCATGGGTTTGCACAAAGGGCTAGGGCCAAGGTTAGCCTATTCTTGAATCGAATTCAGGAGTATGAAGCGCTCTTCGACGAAAGTACAATTTTCTTAATCAGGACTCAGGGTGTTGGATATGCCAAACCTGAAGAGATGGTGAATCACGGAGTTTCGGGGCCGAATGTCCGAGCTGGGGGGGTAAACTACGACGTCAGGACCGCACACCCGTACTCCGTCTACAGTGAGTTAGACTGGGAACCACCTGTAGAGCGCCCCTCGATCAAAGGAGCAGATTGCTACGACAGATACAGGGTCAGGGTGGATGAGATGCGAGTAAGTGCCAGTATGGTTCTTGAGGCCTTAGACAAGATTCCGCGTGGAGCAGACACCTACCACGAGCCAGGTGATCCAGCAATCCTGGCCAAGGCACCAAGCAGGGCTCCAGAGGGGACTTCAGGGTTCCACCACTTCGAGGACAGCCGTGGTGAGTCCATGTTCTACATCGCTGGAGGTGGCGAAGGCAGGGGTAAGCAGCCATACCGAGTCTCAATAAGATCGCCGATTTTCATCACTATTCCATATGCATCAAAGTGCATGGTGGGATACAAAGTTGCTGATATTCCAGCAATCATGGGGTCATTCGACCCTTGCATTGGAGAGACGGACAGGTGAGGTTGTATGGCAACAAGTGACTGGTTGGACCTAAGGGGTTGGATAGGGAGTCTGGTCGGTTGGTCAATGGACAATGTGCATGACATCCTGCCTTCGGAGGATTTGGATTTGCAGGTAACAATTTCTCTGCCGAAAGGCATCTGGCCAGAGGACATAGTTCTAGGACCCGTTCTGAACCTGCAGGAGGAATTTGGAGAAATGCAGCCAGCACTTGAGGCCTTCTTCTCCTCTACGATGATTTGTACTGTAGTCTTCACCACTTTGATGCTTACAATGCTTCCAATACCATACATCGAGAGGAAGTTCATCGGACGTCTCATGGACAGAATAGGCGCCACAACCACATTGAGGAGCCTTTGGGTAGGTGAGAGCGGGGCAACCGCAGGAGATTGGTGGAACCAACTCCCTTTCGGAATGGGGGCTCCAATTGGATGGCTCAATAAGTCACTGAACTCTATTTGGGGCAACGAACACCATCTTGAGACCGTTTCAAGGGTAAACAATAGGAGTTACCATGGCTACTGGTTCCTCCTTCCCGGATTCTTCCAGGCATTCGCTGATTTCACTAAATTCGCTGGAAAGGAGCACATAGTTCCCAAAGACGCCGACAAAGCGGTTTACGAGGTGGCTCCAGTAATCATTATCTCAACCACAGTCATAGTATTCGCATTCATTCCTTTCGGACCCCATTACTTCGTCACTAGTCCCGAACTATCAGCAATTTTTATGATGGCAATTTTCGGAGTTGCCCCATTGGGCGTGTTCTTTGCAGGATGGGCCTCCAACAACAAGTACACTCTGATTGGTGGCATGCGTTCTGCAGCCCAACTGACTGCATACGAAATACCTCTTCTGATCACCGTTCTAGGAGTTTGCGTAATTAGCGGCACATTCAACATCATTGAGATAGTAGACTTCCAGGCTCAAGAATCCAACATTTGGAATATTTTCCTGATGCCACTGGGGGCCGCTCTGTTCTTCATCACGATGATCGCCGAAGTCGAGAGAATCCCGTTTGACATGCCAGAGGCGGAGGCCGAACTTGTCGAAGGATGGTGGACCGAGTACGGTGGATTGCGCTGGGGTCTAATGTTCGCTGCGGAGTACATGCGCTCTTACGCCGCTTGCTTGCTGTTCGCTCTCTTCTTCCTCGGGGGATGGGAGGCACCATTCCAAGGAACTCTAGAGGCAGCTCCAGTAATTGGTGGAATTCTGGAATTCTTACTTTCTCTGGTGCCGGGAATTGGTTGGTTGCTCCTTAAGGCATGGCTGCTATTCTCTGTATTCGTCTGGATCAGAGCTTCTCTTCACAGGGTGAGAACAGATCAGATTCTTGAGTTCGGTTGGCTGTGGCTTCTACCTCTTTCGATTGTAAACCTAGTATTCGCTATATTCCTGAGAGTCTGGGTTTGGGATGGGAGTTGGGGAATCGCTGCTCCTGTGTTGATGACTCTAACTGGGGTCCTGGGCTTCGTAATCCTAGCCGTCGATGAGGATAAGGAGGCACTGGAGACGATGAGAAGGCCATACAGCACCTATGCAGTAGTCAAAGCCTCCCCAGGCAGCCATTCCGACAAGGAGGTGGGACAGTGAGCTATCACCCACACGGAACTCCTAGCTTCCGCAATCTGATAATTAGGCCAATGTGGATAACCTTGAAGACCGCACTTAGGACCGTCCCCTTTCTCGGCAAATTGAGTTTCCTGAAGAGTGGCTACCATGCTCAGCCTGCAGACATGGTCGACCCAGAGACAGCAAAAAGAGTTGGCAAGAATCACCCCAGCTCGGGACAAAAATTCTCTGCGGACCGAGAGACTAGTCAGATAATGCCATTCGTAGAGAGGCCAGTAACGGTCATGTACCCCTATGAGAGGCTCGAGGATCTTGAGCCATGGCTATTCGTGCCAGGAAATTACAATGGCAGGATTGGAGTCATCTGGGAAACTTGCACGGCTTGCAAGGCCTGTGTAAGGGCATGCCCCAATGACTGCCTTCACATGACTTCAGAAGTTAGAGTGAATGTACTGGATACAGCAGAAGAGGGTGACAAATGGCATGGTTACGGAGGAGAGATAGAGGTCGGCGGTCTTGCCGCTAGACCAAGGGAGGACTTCCACGAAATCGAAGAGAATCACGATCTAGTAAATGACCACGAACCTGCTCCACAACAGTACGACTTCGGCGAGATTATCGACTTGAGCGGAGAAATGGCCACAGTGAGATGGACAGATGGATCTGGTCAGGAAAACGTCGACCTACAGTCAATAAAGCCTGCCGAAGAGGACATCGTCTCAGGAAGAATTGATCTTGGAAGGTGCATGTTCTGCGGCCTTTGCATGGAGGCTTGTCCGTTCGAATCATTCTTCATGACCAATGAGTATGACGGCATGTCAGGATTCACAAGGCAAGACTTGTGGATGGATGCTGATCGGACTCGGGTCCTGCCAGCCGTACATCAGGAGAGGGTTGACATGGAGCTCGCAAAGAGAGCCCAGAAAGAGATTGACAAGAGGGCCAGAAAGGCTGCCAAGGCGGAGGCCTGATCTATTGGCACTGGACTTCGAGACTCTGATTTTTGTAATTGTTTCAGCTTCGGCAATTGCTGGAGCAGTGGGTTGCGTCTTCTCTTCTAGAGTGGCGCACTCCCTTCTTTGGCTGATGTTGACCTTCTTTGCAGTGGCAGCAGCATTCCTTATGGCCAGTGCAGAGATGCTCGCTGCAATTCAGATTCTTGTCTACCTAGGATCGGTAATGCTAGTAGTCCAATTCGGAGTAATGCTGACTCGAAGGAGAATCCAAGATGTCGAGTCTCTTCCGACTCTAAACGCAATCTCAGCATTATCAGGAATTGGTGTTTTCGCATTCATCCTGGTTCTCCTCAGAGAAGTTATGGAGCACTCCCTCTGGTCCTCCGAGTCTCCCGGAGCACCCTCCACCCTGGACTTTGCCGACTCATTGTTCAACAGTTGGACAATGGCCACAGTGATTCTCGGTGCATTACTAGCTATGGCGATGATCGGCGCTTCCTATCTTGTAAGGGACGAGCGACTAATCAACCTTCTATGGGACATGGGGGCTGAGGAATGATTGATCCTAGTTGGCTAGCAGCTCTGGGAGTAATACTCTTCGGGGTGGGTCTATTGGGCACTTTCTACCACAAGAATGCAATTGTGGTGTTGATGTGTATAGAACTGATGCTAAATGCAGCAAACCTGAACTTCGTTGCAGCAGCGTCCCACTATGGGGACGTAAATGGCTGGGTATTCACGGCCATCGCAATAGCAATCGCTGCAGCCGAGGTCGCAATTGGACTCGCCATCCTCCTCTCACTGTATAGCACACAAGGGACAATTTCCCTTGATGCGGCAAGGAAACTTAGGAATTGAGGTGACTATTGATGACGAAGTCTGGAAACGAGTACAATCTTTTGGTTCCATTGATTCCAGCTATACTTGTAGCCCCCGTAATGGCCCTAATGGGCTTCGAATCACACGAGGCGTCATTCCTGATTGTTCTGGCACCATTCCTAGCCTTTCCCGTAATCATAGTTCTCGGACAGTTGTACAACGGGAACGCTGTATGGAAACACAAACTCAAGGAAGGAGGAATTATTGGGCTCGCCGCGCTCTTGGTCTCACTTTCCGTTTCAATCTGGATTCTGCTCGACTATTTGTCCAAGAGCCGCAAATTCTCAGAAGACACCGTTACCTCTTGGATTGACTGGATTTCCTTTGATGTCCTGCAGTCTGATTACACAATCACATCAGATCGTGTCATTGGTGTTGGAGTTTGGATAGACTCTGTAACTCTAATGCTGCTATTTGTAGCAACATTCCTCTGCTTCTTGATTTGCTGGTTCAGCCTTGGATACATGAACACGGACCCAATTAATGAAGACCGAAATCACAGGTTCTACGCCGAATTCGTTCTTTTCGCGATGGGTATGTTTGGCATGGTTCTTGCTGACAACTTTCTCTGGCTATTCATTTTCTGGGAGATTATGGGACTATGCTCGTATCTTCTGATAGGATTCTACTTCTGGAAAGAAAGTGCTGCTTATGCCTCAAAGAAGGCATTTCTTACTACCAGAGTAGGTGATGTTTTCCTCATGGTCGGCCTTCTGATTCTGTATGACATCTACGGCTCACTCGAGTTCTCGGTAATCTTCGAAGACCCCTCTCTTCATGGTGAGGTTGAGTCCGGTAAACTATTCTGGGCTCTTCTGATGCTATTCATAGGGGCCGTAGGAAAGTCAGCCCAGTTCCCCCTACATGTTTGGCTCCCGGATGCCATGGAGGGCCCAACACCTGTCTCCGCACTTATTCATGCCGCCACTATGGTAAATGCCGGACTCTACCTTGTTGCTAGAATGGTTCCCTTTGTTGACATCGGCCACCATGGTGTCGGAGGAATCGAGAACCTCGGTCTAATTGTGGCATACATCGGCGGATTTACTGCATTGATGGCAGCATCGATTGCGTTCGTGCAGAATGACATCAAGAAGGTCCTCGCTTACTCAACTATGAGCCAACTGGCTTACATCTTCACTGGATTGGGAGCCGCTCTGTGGTTCTACAACCATGGCGACCACCACGCTGCAGCATTCGTATTCGGGGCTTCAATGTTCCATCTATTCAACCACGCAATGGCAAAGGGCATGCTCTTCATGGCCAGTGGTTCTGTAATCCACGAAGTCCATCATGCTCACGATCACCTACATGGCGATGCTGATCACGGAGATCACGGATTCGACCCACAGGACATGCGAAACATGGGAGGGCTAGCTTCCAAGATGCCAGTGACATCGGTAGCGATGATGGTGGGATCTATGTCAATAATTGGTATTCCTTTGATTGGCGGATTTTGGTCGAAAGAAGGCATCATTGCAGAGACCTGGCTCGCTGCCTTGGAACACGAGCCACTCATGCTCGGCCCAGCTGTGATGATTCTATTGACTGCAGGAATGACTGGATTCTACATGTCCAGGATGTGGTTCATGACCTTCGCAGGAAAACCCAAGCATGAGGTGGTAAATCACGTCAATGAGTCCACTCCCTGGATAAAGGAGCCTCTGGTTATTCTTACTCTAATCAGTGCTCTGGGGGGTTTCCTCTTGCAAGTCTTCGGAATCATTGACTACCTCTCAGCCGAGAAGGACTATCTTGCGATGCATGGAGTTGTTGAAACCCTAAAGCACGCCTTCCTGCATGAGAATCAGAATCTCAGGATAGTGGGTTGGGTCACAATACTGCTCTCATTCATAATCGGTCCTATCTTTGCAGCGAGGGTTCACGGAGGAGCACTCGGAGATGGGGAAACATCTTCTCGATTGGTCTCATGGTTGGTTTGGCTGTCAGGGAAGTTCGGTTCCCAGGACGTTTCTGAAATGTCCAAGTCTAGCTTGGCCCTAGCTCTACAAAATAGACTATACTTCGATTACTACTACGAACTTTTCCTATCCAAGACTGCGATTCCACTTGCTTCTATAGCAGCATGGTTCGACAAGAATGTGATAGACGGCGTGATAAAGAGAGTAGAATCCAACTCTGTATTCGGGTCTATTCAGATTCGACGAGTCACCACTGGTAGGGCAAGTGACTACATCTTGATGGCCGCTGTAGGGGCTCTCTGTATTTTCGCATTGTCTTTGGGGGCGAGTGGATGATTCTAACAATCCTTACTTTGAGCCCAATTATTGTCGGGTTAATCTTGATGGCCCTCCCAAACCTATTGCCTAGTGACTCGGCTGACCAAGTGAAGAGAATCTCTAGGAACATCTGCATGGGTGTCGCGCTGGCACTCTTCGCAATTTCCACATGGGCAGCAGCAACCTCTCTAAGCGATATTAACTGGATGAAAATCCCATTCGGGCATTATGAGTTAGAGAACGACCCATTGGTATTGATCCCTCAGATAGGAGTCTATTGGCACCTTGGAGCAGATGCTCTTTCCCTTCCGATGATTTGGCTCACTGCTCTAGTCATCCCACTCTCGATGCTAGTCGAGTGGGACGCAAAGAAAGGACACTACTTCCATCCACTACTTCTGATAATGGAGGGGGCAATGGTCGGAGTTTTCGCTTCCCTCGACCTTTTTGTGTTCTACGTTTTCTGGGAGATGACTCTGATTCCGATGTTCTTCCTCATCCTGATGTGGGGGGGCGAGGATCGCAGGTACGCTGCTATGAAGTTCTTCATTTACACATTCACGGCCAGTGTCGTGATGTTGATTGGGATATTAGTGATGTATTTCCATACCGGTACCTCGATATCAGACAGAACGTTCGACATGGAGGTAATGCTGGCCACTGGAAACCAGATGAGTGAGGGACTCAGACATCTTGTCTGGTTCTTGCTTCTGATAGGATTCGCAACAAAGATGCCTAGCGTCCCGGTTCATACATGGCTACCAGACGCCCATGTGCAAGCCCCAACCGCTGGATCAATGATTCTAGCTGGAGTGATGCTGAAGATGGGCGCTTACGGATTCCTAAGGGTAGCTGTGACAGCTTTCCCCTCCTCCACTGTGGTTTTTACCCCTGTCCTAGTAACCCTTGGCTTAGCCAGCCTAGTCTATGGAGCATGGGTCTGCATGGGCCAGTCCAACCTGAAGAGAATGGTCGCATATTCCTCTGTATCCCACATGGGATTGATTTTCCTAGGTATAGCCACTATGCAGCCTCTGGGAATATCCGGAGCACTTTTCATGATGTTCGCTCATGGGTTAATCAGCCCATTGCTATTCGCAGTTGCCGGCTCATTCAAGCATCATTACCATACATTAGAGATTGGCTCAATGAGAGGTGTTGCCCATCATAGCCCATGGCTGGCCGGTCACATGATGCTAGGGTGGATGGCCAGCCTGGGCTTGCCAATGATGGCTGGTTTCGTGGCAGAGGTTGCTGTTTTGATTGCTTTCTGGATGACTTTCGGATGGTGGGTATTACTCCCTGCACTTACTCTGGTCATCACGGCAGTGTACTACCTTACCTCAATGCAGAAGACGATATTCGAATCAAACCATCCAAATCAGGGGATTTTACCAGATACATTGCATCATGAGCCACGTGATATTACCTGGCACGAGAATGCTGGCATGACAATCCTGGGACTATTGACAATTCTATTCGGCATCCTGCCATTCTTCTTCTGGGACATGATGTCTTACTGGAGCACCGAGGCGATCTCGGAACTCCTCGTCGAGGCAATGCAATCTGAGGGGGTCAAACCATGAGTTCAGAACTTCAGGGCGTTGATTTGCAATTACTGCTTCCAGAGCTGATACTTACCGTTGGTCTTGCAATGATAATATTGATTCCAAATCTGGGGGATGCTAAGTTCAGAATACCACTAACAAACTATAGATTGCCCGTTTTCATTGGTGGTCATAGGTTCAAACTTACTAGAGATCCAAGACTTCCAAACTGGTTGGCCCTAGCAACCTTGCTGTCGTCTTTGATCGTGTCAGTCTCCGCTATTCTCAATCCATCCGACTGGTCTGGCAGTGTAGGGGGGGCTTTGCATATCGACGAATTTACCATCCTACTCTCGATCATCTTCCTCTTTGTTTTGGTTCTATGCTCAATTTCTGCCGGTCAAAGGCTTCCGGCTAACCCAAACGCATCCCCACCGTCTGAGGGAGACGATGAAGAAGCCGAGAGCAAAAAGACCGAGGCCCTTTTCGATAACAGGAGGCAGGCGGATTTCCACATCCTCTTGCTGACTATGGGGCTAGGCATGTGTCTGATGGCAAAATCCACTCATCTCTTCATGCTTTTCGTATGTTTGGAATTGGCATCTCTGTCCTCATATGTTCTTGTCGGTTTCCATAAAGAGTCAGAATTCGGTGGAGAAGCGGGAACCAAGTACTTCATCGTCGGCTCTGTGGCATCTGCAGTGGGGATTTACGGCATGTCACTCCTCTACCTATGGAATGGCAACCTAAGCATCGCTTCTCTATCAGAGTCTTGGCAGTCAATGGAGGTGCTCGACCCTATAGCCGCCTCTGGAGTCGGTCTTATGTTGGTAGCTTTCGGATTCAAGGTAGGGGCAGCTCCTTTCCACTTAGCAATCCCCGATGCCTACTCTGGAGCATCTTCTATGGTTTCAGGAGTTCTTGCGACCGCTTCCAAGGCCATGGGCTTCGTTGCCCTACTCAGAATCTTGACAACCGTAGCCTTTCCAGTATCTGGAGAGGCATTCTGGTATGCCACAATAGCAATAATCTCCGTAATAACGATGACATGGGGCAATTTGGCAGCTCTTTCAAGCGAGAATCCTAAGCGTGTCCTAGCATACTCAAGCGTCGCTCATGCCGGATACATGCTTGCTGCAATAGCAGCAATCGGCTCAGGACTGGCCAATTCTGACTCAATGGTGCTAATCGTTACTGCCGTTCTTTTTCACCTCTCAGTTTTGGTCGTATTCAAGATGGGCCCATTCATGGTCCTATCTTCAATTGAAAGGGGAGGCGGAAGTCGAAGTATTTCCGGCCTGAACGGATTAGCTAGTAGAGATCCACTTCTAGCGGCATCCATGTTCGTCTTCATGCTCTCATTAGCTGGAGTCCCTCCGTTCTCAGGATTTCTTTCCAAGCTTCTGATGATCAACGGAATTGTTAGCGTCTCCGCAGGCAGCGGCGAAGCCACAAGCATCATCTCCTGGATTACAAGCGTCAATCCGGTTTTCTGGCTTGCAGTCGCTGTCGTCTTGAATAGCGCACTTTCGGTGTTTTACTATCTCAGAATTGGAATGGTGATGTTCTTCGAAAACAACGATGGGGAAAAGGAAACACCTTGCAACCCTATTGCGAGGGCATCAATAGTTGCATTGGCAATCCTCTCAGTTGCGTTAGGAGTTGGGCCCGCCAGCGAACTGCTTCTAGATTTGGCCGAGCAGGCTGCAGAGGCCCTTCTACTCTGACAAGCAGGCTCAACTTCACATAGGGGCCCCATGACCGGAGAGGGATGGCTCGCAGAGAGGAGGCAGTCGATAAAGAACTGCTCGCGCGGATGGAATCCGGAGGAGACCGCATCAGGGTGCCCCTTCCGAAAAGAAAGGTAAACGAGATGTTCGCAATCGCCGATCAGATTCTAGGTGGCCGCAGAGTTCGATCGGTTTGTGAGGACGGTGAGACTCGATTAGCTAGGATTCCAGGCAAAATGCGACGTCGCCAGTGGGTCAGAGAAGGCGACCTAATTGTCGTTCAGCCATGGGAGTTCCAAGATGAGAAGGCAAACGTTTGCATGCGATACACAAAGACTCAGTCACTCTACCTATCCAGGAAGGGAGTTCTTCCAGAGATCGTAGACCTATTCGGCATGACTTCCGATGAGGAGATCTCCGATGAAGGGGAAATTGTTGAGATTTCTGAGTTTGTCGAAGAGGATCCGGAAGAAGAAGAGGAAGAGGAGACATCCCCAGAACCCGTTTCAGATGACGTTGAAGACGACATAGACTCATTCTTCGGGTGAAAATATGCCCTTGGAAGAGGACTGGGACTTGCCAGATCCGGACGAGATAATGAGATCTGAGAGCAAGCACGAGTGGATTTCTGAGCCAAGGTACAAGAAGATGTTTGACGACATCGAGGATGCACTCCAGGGAGTAATGGGGAGAGGCAAGTTTGAGTGGGTAGATAGGAGAGTTTTCGATCAGGTATTCGATCGATCCACCCTACTAGCCCTCCATAAGTTAATGCAGCAAGAGAACATCGAAACTATTGACTATCCTATTGCAAGAGGCAAGGAGGCACACGTCTTTCGAGCCTCCTCGCAGAAGGGCCCGCTTGCAGTGAAGATTTTCCATACCACAAACGCAGTCTTCAAAGGCTTGGCAAAGTACATCGATGGCGATCCTAGGTTCTCCGGTCTTTCCAGACGCCACCGAGAGTTGGTGAACATTTGGGTAAGGAAAGAGTTTAGGAATTTGAAGAGAATGAGGAAGAGCGGCTTAAGAGTCCCCGAGCCTATGTTCAATCTGAAGAACGTCCTAGTAATGGAGTTCATAGGAGACGAGGACTCACCGAGTCCCAGACTGAAGGACATTGACGTTGAAAACCCTCTTTCCGTATTCGAAGATTTGTTAGAAATTGCCGCTGTGATATGGCAGACCTGCGATTTGGTTCACGCCGACTTAAGTGAGTACAACATCCTCTGGTACGATGAATATCCTTGGGTAATTGATGCAGGACAAGCAGTGACTACTAGGCATCCAAATGCAAAGGAGTTCTTGGTCAGAGACGTAACCAGACTAACTGACTGGATTAATCGGAAAGGATATGAAATTCAGGTAGCAGACAGCTTAGTCAGGGTTCTTGATGGCCCAGTTCCTAACCTCTCAGAAAACTCTAGCGGGGATTAAAGCGAATGACCGTCAGCGACTGTTGTGGAACACCTTAGTAGAGTACCAAAGGACAGNATAGCAGTCCTCATAGGCAAGTCAGGAAANACTCGAAAGATGATCGAGAAGGCTTGTGGGGGGAAGCTAACTATCGATTCTCAAACAGGAGACGTATCGATTACTTGGGAAGTGGAACCAGATCCAGTCAAGAGGATGAAAATTCCAGATGTAATNTCTGCGATTGCCCGAGGAGTTGCACCTGAGAGAGCGAAACAACTGGTTGAAGANGATGTTTTTCTGAGGATGTACGACATCAGAGAGTGGGTAGGGAGGCAGCCAAACCANACTAGAAGGATGAGAAGCAGACTGATTGGCACCAACGGCAGAATTAGGACNCTTGTTGAGGAGTTGTCCGGATGCGAGATTGCGATTTATGGCTCTACTGTTGCAGTGATTGGCGATAACGAGGGACTAGCACTCGCCACTCCTGCAATTGAAGGGATTCTTGGTGGTTCGGAGCATAGCACAGTTCTGTTCGGATTAGAGCAGGATAAGAGGAGACAAAGACTCCGATCAAAGACATTGGAGACATTCAAGGATAAGACTTCGGAAGATTCGGACTCCTTCGATGTAATGGTTCCAGGGTTTTCGGAGGCAAGAAGGAAAATGGCGGAAGAGAAAAAACNGGATCTGGCTGAGGACGAGAGTATTAACTTCGAAGAAGAGTGACACACCGTCACGCATAAGGGAGAAACTCCACTCGTNGCAATGTGCTTAATCCAATAGAGGAGCTGCATAGCTACGAGAAATGGTCGATAAATGCCCTNATTGCGGTTATTTTGTTGATATTCTTTGGCTTGGGACTNCATTGGATCGAAATNGACAATCCTTTGTCAAACTCTCTTTTTGAGTACTTCATCGATCCAATAAGGGGGGAGTCTACGGGAGACTCGGGTTACAACCCGGTAAACACCATGACCTACGCGATTGTTCTTGGTCTGTTCGTGATTAGCATTTCTGCATGGCTCAGGGGATTGGGCATAGACCCAAGTGACGCCAGTGTGATTGCCCTCCTTCCGTTCATAACTTGGGCCGCATTCGGTGAGGTAGTCGAGGACGCCGAGATGTTCGGCTCNNGGCTAACTCCATATTTTGTCAGTCCAGGGATACACTTCCAAGCAGCATTCTGGGTAATATTGGCAGGGGCTCTAGCACTTAGCAATGACAAACTCAAGGGTGAAGATCAAGAATCTAGAGAGTCACTAGAGTTGGTCGCAGCCTTGCTAGTTTTCTCTCAATTCGCTCTATATGGTACTTCTATTTCAGGNAGTAAAACGGTCGAAANTCTAGAAATCAANCTCTTTCCAATGATTATCTCCACCGCTTTCGCTATGNTTTTCATTAGACTCTCTAGAGAGTCTACAGGCGGATTCACTCCAGTTCAGAGAATGGTCTATCTTGTCGGAATCGGAGGGTCCATGATCTTCCTGGGTGCCCTCATCTCGTATGCATTAGAGAAGCCACCTGATNCNGAAAGGATTTGGCCACTAGTAGTTGTTATTGGAGTACCTGCAGCAGTATCTTACTGGATGTACTCATACGGAAGAGAAGCCGTCGAAGAGCTGGCCAGTCACGATCTAGTTGCCGGGATACTTCCACCGGGGATTACCGATGATGAATACAGAAAGTCAGANTTTCCTGAGAAGGAGATCATCGAACCACTCAGGTTTAGGGCAATAATGGCCCAACCTCTAGTATTCCTAGCAGTAGCAGGACAAATAATGGATGGACTTGCAACATGGATCGGAATAGATGGATTCCCAGGTCTTGGAGAGAAGCACATTGTTTCACAGAGAGTGATCGATGCGGGGATTTGGGTCAACGAGGAACTGGGAATAACCAATGGCTATCTTGACGAAGGAGTTTGGCTTTTCGCCATAGTCAAGATTTGTCTTGCAGCACTGATTTTCTACGTGTTTTATAGTTTGAACTTTGAGAAAAGAGAGTTACATCTCCGGCTATTGATTGGAGTAGCAATGCTTGTGGTTGGAATGGCTCCAGGNCTNCGTGATGTCGGCAGGCTNACACTCAGTGTNTAAGCAATGNATTACTGTCTTCCAGTCCATTTATTTGAAGGCTAGTTTGCTCTCTGGCAGAGCGAGCGACATGGAGAGGCTGTCAAGCGGGGTCGACGAAGNGNGCCAGGAATTCTCCNCCAGAAGGGCGAGAAACCTCTCCCTAGTCGAGGAACTCAAGTCTAAGTTAGATCTTGTCAGAAAGGGTGGTGACGAGGCTCATTTCCAGAGGCATAGGGATCGAGGNAAGAGGCTTCCAAGGGAGAGGATAGCCGAGATCTGCGATCCTGGGGCNCCTTTTCTCGAGATGTCTTCNCTAGCAGCCGACGGNCTCTACGATGGAAGGGCCAGGTCTGCAGGTATTGTAACAGGGATAGGAATCGTTCACGGCAAGGAATGCATGTTCGTTGCCAATGATGCTACCGTGAAGGGAGGCTCTTACTACCCAATGACCGTAAAGAAGCACATCAGGGCTCAGGAAATAGCAGAGGAGAACAACCTTCCTTGCATATATCTGGTGGACTCAGGGGGTGCATTTCTTCCAATGCAGGACGAGGTATTTCCAGACAAACTTCATTTCGGCAGAATTTTCAGAAATCAAGCCATCCTTTCCAGCAAGGGGATTCCCCAAGTGGCTGCGGTTCTTGGCTCTTGTACGGCTGGAGGNGCATACATTCCAGCAATGTCTGACGAGTCGATAATCGTCAAGGNCAATGGCACCATCTTCCTTGCAGGCCCACCTCTAGTCAAGGCAGCGACCGGTGAGGAAGTTTCTTCACAGGATCTCGGTGGGGCGGAAGTACACACTTCGAAGTCAGGCGTGGCAGACCATTTCGCCGAAGACGAGGGGGATGCACTTAGAATAGTCCGAAACATAGTGGAGAACCTAAACGTACCTGCTAAACATAGGCTCGAGACAAAACCTCCAGAGCCACCAGCTTATGACGTTGAGGGGCTGATGGGTTTGATACCGGAAGACAACAGGACTCCCTACGACGTCCGGGAGGTCATTTCCAGGATAGTTGACGGCTCAAAGTTTCACGAGTTCAAGCGCCGCTATGGAAACACTCTGGTTTGCGGATTCGCTAGGATCCACGGCTACCCAGTCGGGATCGTTGCGAACAACGGAATACTGTTTTCTGAATCGTCCCTGAAGGGTGCACATTTCGTCGAGCTCTGCGGACAGCGAGGAGTTCCATTGGTTTTCTTGCAAAACATATCCGGATTCATGGTCGGCCGAGAGGCCGAGTCAGGAGGTATCGCNAAGGATGGTGCCAAGCTGGTTACAGCGGTATCTTGCGTACCAGTTCCTAAGTTTACAGTGATAATAGGAGGGTCGCACGGGGCCGGGAACTACGGNATGTGCGGCAGGGCCTACGACCCACGCTTCCTGTTCATGTGGCCAAATGCTAGGATCAGCGTGATGGGGGGCGAGCAGGCNGCNAGCGTGCTGTCAACNGTGGGCANTGAGGACCCGGACGAGATCCGTGCCAAGTACGAGCGCGAGAGCAGCCCATACTACTCCACTGGAAGGCTCTGGGACGATGGTGTGATCGACCCCAGNGACACCAGGGACGTTCTGGGNCTATCTATTTCCGCCAGCCTCAACGCCCCAATGCCAGAGACTCGCTANGGCGTATTCAGGATGTGATGTATTGACCCAAGACCCCNTCCCAGAAACCGACCTCTGCAGGCTGGAACTCGATGGTGCGGTAGCAAACCTGACCCTAGATAGGACNGACGTCTTCAATGCGCTGAACGAGCAGATAATCTCTGAGATAGCACANATCCTCGAATGGACCTCGGAGAGGTCAGTGAGCAAGNCCGGAGANCTCCTCTCCTCCGACGGGACCCCTAATCTCCGAGCCCTCGTCATCAGATCAGAGGGCAAGCACTTCTGCGCGGGGGCCGACATCAACATGATGCGNGACGGAGGGGGGAAGACGCCAGAGGAGAATCGAGAGGACTCCGAGAGNCTGGACAGGCTATTCCACGGACTCTGGTCCCACCCCTGCTTCACTATAGCCTGNGTTCAAGGGGTCGCCCTCGGAGGNGGGGCAGGACTGGTCGCNTGCTCGGACCACGTCATAGCCGAGCCCANGACGAGGATCGCATTGTCCGAGGCCAAACTCGGGATTTCNGCAGCAGTGATCGGACCCTACGTCTACCGACGTCTCGGTAGCGCTGGATTCCGGAGGCTGGCTATGCTCGCATCCAGGATAGGATCGGAGGAGGCACTCAGGATAGGATTCGTGGATGAGGTCGCTGGAAGCGCTGATGACATGGAGGGCTCAGTCTCTCGAGTCATCTCCGAGGTGATGACTTCCGGACCCTTAGCGGTGACTTCGGCCAAGAGGATGGTGGCAGAACTGGACCGCTGGGAAGACGACGACGAGTCTCTGAGGTCATGGACGCTAGACCTAACCAGCAAGATGCGCGGCTCCCCCGAGGGGCAGGAGGGACTCTCGGCATTCCTGGACGGCAGGAAGCCAACCTGGTCCCAAGAGGACCGGGAAGGCTGAACATGTCGCTGGAGTGGATGTCAGGTGCGCCTAGCCCCTTCTCCAAGGTCTTGGTCGCGAANCGGGGCGAGATAGCCGTNNGGGTCCTTCAGGCNGCCAAGGAGGCTGGCCTCTCATGCGTGGCAGTCTTCTCGGAGTCCGACTCATCGTCCCTGCACGTCGAGATCGCTGACGAGTCGGTCCTCCTGGAGGGNGANACGCTNGAGATGACATACCTCAATGGGGAATCGATCATCGAGGCAGCAAGNTCNACAGGAGCCGATGCGATCCACCCCGGATACGGGTTCCTGTCCGAGAGGTCTGACTTCGCAAGTGCGGTCGAGGCTGCTGGAATCCGATGGATAGGCCCTTCAGCACATGCCATAGAGACGATGGGGGACAAGATATCGGCCCGCACACTGATGATCGAGTCGGGAGTGCCTGTGATCCCAGGGGAACAGATACCTATCGAGGAGGGGGCCGACCACCTCGGGGCCCTAGCCAGCGCTGCTGCGAAGGTGGGATACCCCCTTCTGATTAAGGCCAGTGCCGGAGGTGGCGGCAAGGGGATGAGGTCGGTTTCGATACCGAAGAACCTCAGGAGCGAGTTTGAGGCGGCAGCCAGGGAGGCGTCGGCCGCCTTCGGCGACGGAANGGTGTACATCGAGAAACTCCTGAAGAGAGCCAGGCACGTGGAGATACAGGTCCTATGCGACTCACAAGGCGGTGCGATACACCTCAACGAGAGGGACTGCTCCCTGCAGCGCAGGTACCAGAAGGTGATCGAGGAGGCCCCCTCTCCAGCAGTCAACCCCGACACCAGGGAGGCCATGGGTCACGCGGCAGTGACAGCAGCCCGCTCCGTTGGCTACGTGGGTGCGGGGACCGTGGAGTTCCTCCTAGCCAGCAACGGCGAGTTCTTCTTCCTAGAGATGAACACCAGGATACAGGTAGAGCACCCGGTNACCGAGATGACCACNGGTATCGACCTCGTCCAGAAGCAGTTCGAGGTGGCTGCGGGACTACCTCTAGGCATATCGCAGGACGAGGTCTCCCAGAATGGCCATTCGATTGAGGCCAGGGTGTACGCGGAGGACCCTAGTCGGGGTTTCCTCCCATCGATAGGCGAACTCGCTGTATGGAGGCCGCCATCGGGACCGGGCATNAGGCTTGACTCCGGCGTGCGTGAGGGGGACTCGGTGACAATCGAGTTCGACCCGATGCTNGCCAAGCTNATAGTNCACGCANCTGACAGGAAGTCGGCCATCAGGAGGCTGGACAACGCCCTCTCGTCCTTTGTGGTCCTCGGAGTAAGGACGAACATCGACTTCCTGAGGAACTCCCTATCCCACGAAGCGTTCCAGGGCGGGAGCATAGACACAGACTTNCTGGACTCCACCGATCCAAACGAGCTNAGNGGTTCCGAACCAGATCGTNACACGCTGGTGGCCGTGGCCGCCGCGGCGCAGAGGCTAGGAATCGACAGGCAGCAGACCGCAGGCACGGAGGTATTTGACGATCACACCGGNNACCANGGNGACCCTTTCAGGACCCTCGGGAGGACATTCCCCTGAGGTGATGCCATGGAGTGGAGCGTTCCCGACCAACAGGAGAGGTACAAGGCCTCATTGCAGGAGAGCGCAGGCTCGGTCTCCATCGTCTCGCTAACGAGGGACGGCACACAGNTCCAAATCCCCGAGACGTCAGTCGAGGAGGAGGGCAATCCGGGTAGGGTGTCCGTCAGGGTCGGCGACCAGATCAAGCTGGCCCACGTGACCAGGACTGGGGATACATGGTGGATCCACATGGACGGCAGGGCCCACGAGGTGCTCTTCCACGAGCAGGGCAGCAAGGCATCCGCCAACGAGGGCAGCCTTAAGGCCCCGATGCCGGGAACAGTTCTCCAAGTTATTGCCAAGGAGGGCCAGAGGGTCCGCGAGGGACAGCACCTCATGACCCTGGAGGCGATGAAGATGGAGCACAAGATACTAGCTCCTAAACCGGGGGAGATTACCAAGGTTCACTTCTCAGAGGGAGATAGGGTGGACATGGGGTCATCATTGGTGGAGATAGGCGATTAGCCAATTCCGTAGGCAGGTTAACGTTCGCCAATCTCAATGATTGGTCTCCAAAGTGACTTTGCCGCCCATGTAAGGCCTAAGGGCCTCTGGAATAGTCACCCTCCCATCCTCCAGTTGGCACTGCTCCATAATTGCCACTAGGGCCCTGCTAGTAGCGATGGCCGTGGANTTCAGGGTATGGACAGCTGAGTTGCCTTCGGAGGTCCTGTAGCGCATCCTGAGGCGATTNGCCTGGTAGTCCGTACAGTTTGAGCAGGATACTACTTCCTTGTAGGAACCTGCTCCNGGAAGCCATGCCTCCAAGTCGTACTTTCTGGCTGCTACTGTGCCCATGTCCCCTGTGCAAATGTTGACGANTCGGTAGTGCAGATCAAGACTGTCCCACATTTCTATTGCGTTCTTCAGCAGCTCCTCATGATGCCTCCACGAATCATCGGGATTACAAATCACTATCTGCTCAACCTTGGTGAACTGGTGGACCCTCCATATTCCTCTGTCTGACAGGCCGTGCGCACCAACCTCCCTCCTGAAACAGGGGGAGACTCCTACCATCTTGATTGGTAATTCGGATGGCTCTATCACTTCGTCCATCCTCATTGCTGTGAGAGGGTGCTCACTGGTTGCGATGAGGTAGTATTTGTCGGGCTCTATGCCGTACATCACTGTCTCAAAGTCACTCAAGTCCGTTACCCCTTCGTANGCGCTCCTGTTCATCATCAGAGGCGGTTGAACCAGTGTGAANCNACGATCCATTAGGAAGTCTGCCCCNTACTGCTGCAAAGCCATCTCCAGTCGAGCCAAATCACCCTGCAGGAAATAGAATCTACTTCCTGCAACCTTGGACCCTCGGGCCTGGTCTACCCATCCGTTCANNTCAATNAACTCGTTGTGATTCCTTGGNTCAAAGTCGAATTCAGTCTTCTCTCCATGCAAGCTGTGNAGGGTATTCTTCTGATCGTCCTCTCCAACAGGCACATCTTCATGAAGGATATTTGGAATGCTCATTCTGAGNTTATCTCGTTGGGACANACACTCTTCGGTTTTTTTTGTCATTTCGTCAATCTTTTTCCCTATATCCGCGACTTCGTCCATGATGGTCTTGGTCAGNGAGTCNTCTCCAGATTTCNTCGCCGCAGCAATTTCTCTGGCAGCCTCGTTCCTCTTCCTTCGCAGTTGGTCCATCTCATACTGTGTCTCTCTCCATTCTTGGTCCAATCTGATGACCTCATCAATGGCGTCGTAAGGAAGCCCTCTTCTATCATGATCAGCCCTGATGACGTCCGAACTCTCTCGAAACATCCTCATGTCGAGCATTGTTACCGACCTTTTGGCTCAGCCACTGCCCTTCAAATCATTGGGANTTTCTTAGAGGAACGTAATGTCCTGCCATAATTCTCCAAAACCGATGAAAATAACTCCAGAAATCAGATAACCAAGAATGCTACCACCATTAAGGAGCGGAAGACCAGCCTGGGGTTTCCCTCTTGCGACTTGAGTCATTAGAGCAGCGTAGCCAAGGAGTCCTCCAAACAAAGTCCCCAAACCAACCAACATTGCACCTAGATGCACCGGTTTACTNTCTCCNCCCCAGAAGTGGAAAACCTCCGGACCATAATCCGGTAGGAAGGTAATGGACGAAATTACCAGCATTCCTGGAAAAATTACGTCACCCAGTCCCATGAATAAAGCATCTCTTCCCTTAGGCCTGGACTTTCGAACCTGCTCTTCAGATTGCAGAAATTCTCTATCTGGAATCGACTCCTTAGAAATCGATCTCTCCATCACTTCTCCTTCCTGTTCCAGAAAAGTGTAACTGGTATTCTTCGGAGCCACAAGTAAAACAGGTAACTTCAGGTCAATCATCGTGTCTGCGAGTTCCAACATATGTTTACTTTTGTTTACAGCCCAGTGGTCGTAGACTGCTGCTAGAATCATGAAGAAGATAATTAGCACTGGTACGAAGGCAATTCCGATCATTACTATTACCCCAGAACCGACCAGTACTCCGATTGTATTGACTACGTACCACTCTGGGAATTTNTGAAGATAGTACATCATTCCAATGGTGGAAAAAACACTAATNGACAGCCAAGCAATATCACTTTCTAGACTTAGAATCCAGAATGCAATTGCAACTATCGGTCCAATCGAAATTAACAGGCTGTAACCAAGAGCTAGAAAAACGATTCCTTTGATCAGAACATCAAGTCCCTTCCTAGCCAACCAAATTATCATGATTGTGAANATAAAAATCATCAACAACTCTAGAAGGATGTTTGAAGCCTGCGTGGTTCCTTCTTCTCCAAATGCTCTGGCCCCTTCGAAATTGTATAATGGTTGGATGAAAATGCCAAATCCAATAGATAATGTGAACATGGCTGCCATTCCAGCCATAGATACCCATTGGTCACGAATCGCAGCAACAATTTCCTCCATTTCGGANCCCGCCATGCTTCCACGACCTTCAAGGCGCATTTCACCTTGACCCAATCATGCCCATGAACGGCGATGATGACATCAGAGCCTGGTTGGAAGCGAGAATTGGTGCAGGGATCAGACTTGGCCTTTCTACATGTTCGGAGATGTTGGACAGACTTGACAACCCTCAGAGTGATTTCCCAAGTATCCATGTGGCAGGGACCAATGGGAAGGGCTCTCTTTGTGCGCAACTATCTGCTCTCGGCTCTAGAAATGGCGAGTTAATCGGNCTCTTCACCTCCCCACATCTGATCATNGTCGAAGAAAGGGCAAGGATTGACGGTAGNCCAATATCAAGCGAGGAATTCAGCCTTCTTTTGGAGGAGGTCAGAGAAGCCAGCCAGATTGAACCAGCCATACATCCGACTTACTTCGAGACTACTTTCCTAGCCTCTATGTTGGCTTTCTCCAGACATGGCGTAGATAGGGCTGTGATTGAGACAGGTCTCGGTGGCAGGCTGGACTCCACTAGACTGGTCGAAGCCGACATCTGTGCAATAACTACAATCTCGATGGACCATGCGGAGGTTCTGGGGGGAACGCTACCCAAGATAGCATCCGAGAAGGCAGGAATTCACCGACCTGGAATTCCAATACTGTGTCTGCACCACGAAGATTCAGAAGTAAGAGAGGCAATAGAGTCGATTGCAGGTGAAGATGTAGTCTGGGTGTCTACAGGGAGCCGAGATGCCCAAGCATCGGCACGACAAATGTCGTTAGAGATTGGCAAGAGGCTGGGTTGGGAAGAAAAGGAAACAAATGTCACATGGCTCGGGAGGACATACAACCCACTTATTTGGTCAGGGGCCAGACTCTACCTTAGCGCAGCCCATAACTCAGAGAGCCTTATTCATGATATTAGTAGAGTTAAGGATGATCGGTACGTAATGGTAATTGGGATGACTCAGAAGCGGAATCTAGACGAATCTATTGCACCCCTGATAGACTCCCATGGACGAATCAAAACCATAGTTACCGAGGTCCATGGAGGGAGAAATCCCTCTGTATCGGCCGATGTCTTATCTGATGCAATTTTTCAGGATTCCAGAGAACCCCTTCTTCAGATACCGGAACCGGTCGATGCCTTGGACACCGCATCAAAGATTGCCGTCAGGGAGGGATGCTTCGTTTTTGTTACTGGAAGTGTGTACCTAGTAGGGAAGATAATCGAAGAGAAAGTAGCAAGGGAGGGAAAAGATCTGTTCCAATCGCTCGAAGCCCACCCACCACGAGAAGAAACCGAAGGATGATTACCCAACCACCATGCAGACAGAACGTGAGCGATAAGTGGGACACGCGTTTCATCGAACTCGCCAGACATATCTCTGAATGGAGCAAGGACCCCTCCACCAAGGTCGGATGCNTTGTAATTGGTGAGGATCGCGAGATTAGATCCACCGGATTCAATGGTTTCCCCAGAGGGATTGCTGATGACTCCGAAAGNCTTGGAGATAGGGAGCAGAAATACCCCTTGATATGCCATGCCGAGGAGAATGCAATAATGCATGCTGCTAGAATAGGAGTTTCTCTGAAGGGATGTGTGGCTTATGTGACNTGGCCTCCTTGCACTGGNTGTTCTCGTTCGCTGATTCAAGCAGGNATTATAGAGGTCGTATACCCTAAAGACATAGAAATCCCAGAGAGATGGAAGGATGACTTCGATTTGTCGGTAGCAATGATGGAGGAAGCAGGAATCACAGTCCGATCACACTAGAGTTCCGACCAGATTTCTTCCAACTTAACTTCCAAATCCGCAATAGTCCCGTCATTAANNACGGTAATGTCAGCNNNGCTNGCGGTTGCATCCAGCGCNTGTCCTGCTTCATCATCAGACTTTGCCTCAGCGGCTTCCTGNGCAAGAAAGACCTCCTTCTCGCTCGGATCTCCNGACCTTCCTCTATCAACCATCCTCTTCCAACGAGACTCCGAATCAGCCCTCACTTCGATTAGGAAGAAATCTCCTCTATTTCTCAGCGCCTCAACCTCGGCTGGAGTCCTAATCGAGTCAACGACCGCATCCTCCCCATCTAGGATTTCCAATAGCATCTCGGCAAGAACTCCACCACCTCCTCTTCTGCGAAGCTCTCTTCCGCCCTCAATTAGTGCCTCTCTGGTAGACTCTATCCCTTGCTCGCTTAGCCAAGCTCGAATTGAATCAGAGCACGACACACTCCTTAGTCCTCGATTAGAGAACCAGCTAACAAGAGTCGATTTCCCTGATGCGTTCCTGCCGGTTAGCCCCACCAACATAATCCTCCCAGAGAGAGCTTGCGGATATTGCTTGTCCCCATAATTGGATGCCTAAGGACGAAAGTGACTAACTAATATGAGTGCGGCGCGAGGCTAGATATTATGGCGCGACGGACTTCCAAGGGACCCGGACCGATTAAGAAGTGGTGGAGATCAAAACAAGAGTTTCATTTTCAAGCCTACACNATCATGACTCTTTTTTCTCTTGCTGCGGCTCTCTATTCATTCCTCCTTCTCTTCTTCATGGATTACGCTCAAGAGGCAAGTCAGAGAATGGTAACTCTAGCTTGGCTCGGACTAATTNCAGGNTCATTTGCCCTGTTCTTTGTCGCTCCAGAGTTTTTCTACTTCTATGGAAAGAAGCAGGAACTCTCAGAAGTACTTAGTTTGGACTCCAGAGCAGAGGTGATAAGAAGGAGAAAGGAGGCAGAAAACGCTGCAGACCTTCTAGGNAAGAACTTCCAANTTAGATTGAAGGAACTCTATGAGAGGCTTGGAATNAGCGTTCCAAAGAGGTTCTCAAGACTCTCATTGGCGTCTGAGAGAAAAACGCAGGAAATCTCCGAGGAGGAATGAGGTGTCGGAGAGTAACTCTGAGAATCCAGAGATCNATGGAAAGAGGACAATTTTGCATAGTTCAATATGGATTAGGGAGATTCTACTGGCTGGAGCATTAGTGACACTTCTGCTAGGCTCTATGTGGGTCTCNACAGGATCATTTCCACCTATGGTTGTAGTCGAATCCAGATCAATGATGCATGAACCTGAAGGTTCAGTTGGGGCAATTGATCCTGGCGATTTGATTATGGTCATGAGTAAAGAAAGAGTAGAAATCGTTACTTTTGCAGAATCTATGGAGTCTGGGAATGAAAATTTTGGGCACGAATCTCATGGAATGCCTGGAGACGTAATAATTTTCAAGAAGAATGGTGGAAACGACACTCCTGTAATTCATAGAGCAATTCTTGAAGCAGTTGAGAANGGCNCGGGATGGGACGTACCAGGGACTAATCTAAGAAACGTGGATAACATAACTTTGAATCTAGACTATGAATGCTCATATCACGGAGGAAGTTACAATCTTAGAGTGGATGGATGGGTTCCAAAGCATNCNGGCTTCCTAACCTCAGGTGACAACAACTACGGTGGCTGTATGATCGATCAACGCTATGCAAACTCTCAGAGTCCGGGAGGAGGTCTAGTAGATGAAAACGGAAATCCTGTTTTGGCAATCAAGGAAGATTGGATAGTCGGAGTCGCCTCATCCGAGATTCCGTGGGTTGGCTCGATTAAGTTGCTAACCTCGGGAACATCTGATTCAGTACCAGGAAAATCCTGGGCCTATCTAACTGCTACGATNTTGCTCATNCTATCTTTTCCCATGGTAATTGAGTCCGCAACAGANAGATTTTCAATTTCCGAAGAGGAAGAGTAGTGAGATTAGAGACACAACCACNCAAGATCCAGATTCGTTGAGTTTAAAATACACTGAAAATTCGGATTGACACCCTTGGAGATGAATCTNGTGGAAGTAGGAATAGAACCGATTGGAGAAATGGTATTATTATCAATTGAGAACGCCCCTGAAAAGACTGAATCAGGACTTCTTTTGCCCGAGGAGGCACGAGAAAAAATGAATGTAGGAAGAGTTGAAGCAATTGGTCCAGAGGCAAAGAATATCTCGGTCGGGGACCGTGTGATATACAGGCAATACAGNGGCACTAAGATCGAGTGGATGNCTGTAGATTATCTATTGATTCAACAGGAAGACATCCAAGCGAAGGTAATGGGGTGATAAATTGGGAGCAAAGAAAATACTGTATGGAGAGGAAGCAAGAGAAAAGCTACTAGAGGGAATTGACACTGTTGCAAACGCAGTCAAGGTCACTCTAGGACCAGCTGCAAGAACTGTAGTTCTGGAGAAGTCTTGGGGNAGNCCGTCGATCATCAATGATGGAGTAACTATAGCAAAAGACATTGAGTTGGGAGACCCTTTCGCCAACATGGGAGCAAAGCTGATTCAAGAGGTAGCAAGCAAGACTCAGGATAATGCTGGCGATGGAACCTCAACAGCATCCATCCTAGCGCAGAGCCTTTGTCATCATGGGCTGAAGAACATGGAGTCCGGATCAAGCCCTGTAGAGCTAAAGGCGGGTTTTGACCAAGCCATAGAAGCAGTAGTGGACTCTCTGAAGAATCGCGCAGTTCCTGTGGAAACTGGAGAGACGATNAAGCAGGTAGCCACAATCGCCTCAAANAATGACGAGGAAATTGGAACTCTAATCGCTGACGCCGTTGANGCAGTCGGCAGAGATGGTGTGATNACTGTCGAGGAAGCGAAATCCATCGAGACTTCTCTCAACGTGGTCGAGGGCATGGAATTCAACAAGGGTTACATGAGTCCTTACATGATCACTGATAAGGAGAAGAGGGAATCCATCCACGAGAGCCCACTTGTATTGCTTACCGATCACACAATCAACTCGGCACAGGACCTCCTTCCTTCTTTGGAATACAGTGTNCAACAGAAGAGNCCACTGCTTATTGTTGCCAAGGACATAGAGGGTGAAGCACTAGCGACACTNGTGCTTAACGTCGTTAGCAAGGTCGTAAAAGCCGTGGCAGTAAAAGCTCCAGGATTTGGCGATGAAATCGCAGAACAACTGGAGGATATAGCAGTGCTAACAGGAGCAAAACCNNTTTTCAAGGATCAAGGAGGGGAACTAAAGTCACAGGGCCCAACAAGCCTAGGAAGTGCGGACAGAGTGATCGTNGGCAAAAATAAGACCACACTNGTTGGTGGTGGCGGAGATAAGAATGCCACTGAAGAGCGAGCAGAGTTACTAAGNGGTCAGGCAAAACTAGCTACCAGCAAATGGGATAGAGAGAAGATTGAGAAGAGAGTAGGGAAACTTACCGGGGGNGTAGCCGTTCTGAAGATCGGAGCNGCAACCGAGACTGAGGTAAAAGAGACCAAGGCCAGAGTNGATGACGCTCTTAATGCAACCAGAGCNGCTATGGCAGAGGGCGTAGTATCTGGTGGCGGAGTCACTCTTCTTCGAGCACGTCAAACTCTCAAGGATCTTGCTGAATCATCAGATGGAGATAGAGCAATAGGCATCAACCTAGTATATGATGCCCTCGAGTCTCCAACTTGGCAGATTTCNGAGAATGCCGGTGCTAATGGAGACGAGGTAATCAAGAAAATCCTCTCCAATGAAGACGAGAATTATGGATTCAACGCNAGGAGTGGCGAGTATGTGGATATGATTGAGGCCGGAATACTTGATCCCGCGAAGGTGACCAGGAACGCTTTGGAATCAGCAGGTTCAATCGCTGGACTAGTTCTGACAACTGAGACTCTAATTGCAGATGACCCAGAACAAAAGAAGGACCCTCCCGCAATGCCCGACATGGGTGGAATGGGTGGAATGGGCGGCGGAATGGGATTCTAGCAANCACAGACTTGATTCCTAAGGAACTTCTCGAAGGGCNGCCTCAATGACGACGAAGGGTTACCGAGCAGTAGCGCTGACGTGCCCTATGAGTACCGAGAGGCACCAANAAGCAAACTAGTTGAAGACGTACTAGTGACTCCGAGTGCATATGGGGGTGCAGAGAAAAGCCATTTTTCTTGGCTCAATCTTATTTCTGTCTCTCATTAGTAGTGGTTGTCTAGCTTTATCGATTCAGAGAGAGATAATGGAGAGTTGGAGATCAGATCCAGTATACATAGATGAGGATATTACAGTAGGATGGTCTGAGACATTTGAGACTGGGACTGAGTTGGACTCTGTTCTTTACCAGAACGAAACCAATCTTATTTTTGATGAGTCAGTTGAAGATCTTGTAATCCAATTCACGGTCCGTCTTCCATACTCGAGTACACTAGAGGACATAATTGGTAACGAAACAAACGAGGTCCGCTACGTTGAGGCTAGATTATGGGAGCCCGGAGCAAAGCAGTCTGGAGGAGATCCTTTCTGGGAGGCTAGAGCCAATCAGGACTTCCAGGAGAGGAAGGAGTTCAAGGTTGATTTCATCCAAGGGACTTGGGTATTGGAGGTTGAGGCAAGAGGTTGGGGCATCACCACTCCTGTAGAGCAACTTTCATTCCACGACTCCTTTGATTTATATGCCACCATTACAAAGCCATGCGTTCATTTTCCAGAATCCCATGGAATTGACCAAGAGGGTGAATTAGAGTGCACGTTCCTTTCTGAGCTCGAAGACTGAATCACAACTCATGACGACATCTGCGTAGCGCTTATCAACCAACGGCAGGTCGCCGCGCTGCTGAGGAAACCGAATGTCCGAGAACGAATCACCACTTGTTCCCCTAGACATGTATGAAAGGCATGCTGTACACATCGGTACCAATCAGAAGTCGGCTGATATGAAGCAATTTCTAGACACCATGCATCAAGATAGCAGCGGTCTACACATCATCGACGTGAATCAGACTGATTCCAGGATCAAGGTTGTAGCGAACTTTCTTTCCAATTACGAAGCACGTAGGATTCTCGTAGTCAGCGCGAGGCAGTATGGTCAAAGGCCAGCACGAAAATTTGCTCAATCGATTGAAGCCAAACACATTGTTGGGAGATTCATACCCGGGACATTGACGAATCCTCGTCTAAGGACATATATCGAACCTGAAGTAATATTGGTAACCGATCCAGCCGCTGATTCTCAGGCACTTTCTGAGGCCGTCAAGTCCGGACTTCCAGTAGTGGCTATTTGCGATGCGAACAACAGGCTTCGAAACGTCGACCTCGCACTACCAGCAAACAACAAGGGACGAAGGTCCTTAGCACTGGTTTACTGGCTCCTCGCTCGCGAGATGTTGAAGTCCAGAGGGACCGTCAAGAACGACATGGAGTGGGAACTGGCAGAGGACGTTGCAGAGTGGGAGTCCACGTTCTGATCACTCGACGGTCTCAAAGGCAAGTCCTGACCCCCGTGATCGTGACACAGAGCCGGCCACCCCTTTTCCTCGCTCCGATGGCAGGAGTCACCGATCTCGCATTCAGGGTCCTCGCTAGGGAATGCGGAGCTGACTTCACGGTGACAGAGTTCACAGCAGCATCCGGGTTGACTAGGAAGAATGCCTACTCTTGGCTCAAAGTTGAGAGCGANCCCCGTGAGTCGCCCTTCATCCCCCAGATATTCGGTGGCATCACAGAGGAGATGGTCAAGACAGTGGAGATGCTCCAGGACAGGGCGGATGCGATAGACATCAACTTCGGATGCCCAGCTCCAAAGGTTTGCAAGAACGATGCCGGGGCGGCTCTGCTAAGGGACCCGGACAGAGTCGTNGAAATGGTCAGGGCTTGCATAGAAGTNGCAGAAGTCCCAATAACGGTGAAGATGAGGCTCGGCACTGGGAGCGGACCTAACACAGCTCTCGAAATCTGCCAGAGGCTCGAGGCCGAGGGCGTGGAGAGGATNTGCGTCCACGGCCGGACANTGAGGCAGCGCTACTCNGGNGAGGCGGACTGGTCTGAGATCAGGGAGATAGTGGATTCCGTGGGAATCCAGGTTATTGCCAACGGGGACGTAACTGACTCCTCCTCGGCCTCTGACTGCCTTGCGGCCACCACGGCCCACGGNCTCATGATTGGAAGAGGGGCAATAGGAAGGCCATCCATATTCTACGAGATCAAGAGGGATCTGGGTTGGACTGACGAAGAGCCACCATGGCGGGCGGGAGATGACGCCATTGCCAGGTACTGGTGCTGGAACAGGTACATCGAGCTATGCGAAGACATCTACTCGGAAAGCCGAAACAAGAATCTGAAGAGGCATGCTGTCTCATTCACGAAGGGGCTCNAGGGAGCCTCAGCGATGAGGGTCGAACTCCACAGGCAGACNGATCAGAAGGNGCTGGGCCAAATGGTCTCGGAGTACCTCCNTGACTTGGTNGAAACCACTACCATNGCTGCAGCCTAGGCCTTCCTCACGATGCTCCNCGAGCTTCCGANGATCCTCATCGGAGCGGAGTCTAATTGGACGANCAGCAACTCCGAGCCCCCGTCTTCCCTNATCCAGATGGCANTCTCCCACTCTACGGNAATCGAGTCNCCCTCGATNTCGGTTACCCGCCCTACGGCGAACTGCAGGTCTGANGCTACATGAATCACCTCACCCACTGAAAGCTCACTAAGTTGGAANGGCGTCTTCTCGATGACCATTGACGAGGCTCCATGGCTAANCAGCGNCCCTTCGNCGGGAATGCATATCATGCANCCCCTCTGCAAGGACTGCTCCCTCAGGTTTCGGATGGCAACGCCAACCCTGTCCCCGGAGAACGCCTTTTCGACGTCATCGTCCATGACCTGGAGAGACCTGACCACCCCCATGTCCCCGGNTGGCATCACCTCAATCTCGTCGTGCTTCGATACAGATCCCGACTGAACGTAGCCTATGGCCACCAAACCTACTCCCTTCACGTTGAAATGCTGATCTACCGGAAGAATGAGGGGGCTTGAATTCAACTCATCTANATCATCGGAAATCCCTTCTCTGATCTCGAAGAGTTTGGANCTAATNTCATGCTCGTCCAAGCCTTCTACAATTTCCCATTCAGAAAGGCCAGCTTGGTCTAGCATCATCCTGACCTGGCCGGGGTCGATCCATTCTCCATGTCCAGGAGAAACGATTGCCATTCCATCCCGAATCTTAGCACATCCCAGCGCCACCATGGCCTCTCCGGTTGTGGAGTCGAGAGACCCAATCTCAAGCAGGCCTGCTTTTGCTACGTTTAGGACGCTCAGAAGAGGCCTTAGGCTCTCCGGGTACTTCAGCGGCCTCAGGAATGAGAGAACCCTAGCCCCCTCCCCGCTGCNTTCCTTGTGAACGTAGGATTCGATATCTCGGACGTCGCCCTTCTTTCCAAGCTTCCTCGCTAGGNCTTCAGAACCTATGAGCGCGACATTGAGGACTCCCATCGAATCACCCTAGTNGGATAGTCCGAACCTCTCCATGGCCTGCGTCATAGCGAAGTACCCCATCACGGTGGTAANCAGTCCAGCAGTCAAGGCAGGATAGAAGTCCCAGCCCTTNGACTCGATCAGCCATGGCATTACCAAGAATATCAGTAGAGAGGGAATCAGCAGCCAAACTATGTCCTTGGCGAACTCCGAGATCTGAAGGGCAGTACTCCCCTCATGGTGCATCATCATCATGGACAGGACGCTTACGATCGGTATCGATGCTAGAACGGCCGCCATCAGTGTGCTCCTCTCNGAAATTTGAGCCACTGAGAAAATTATCAGTGCGGTCAGGAGTATCTTAGCGGTGTCGAATGCCCATCCCACGACACCCGCTGGCAACGCTCCCTTTAGTCTATTCAGGGNCTTTAGCNCNAGTAGGGTTCCTTATCGTGGTCATCNCCCATGTCGTCNCTACCACGGNNAGTANCCCCAAGAACCAGTTCGATTCTATNNTTCGGTCCAACGTCCAGACCATGAAGAAGAATATTGCCAAGAGNGNTAGAAGNCCAATGTAAATTACAGGGGCGCGTGATCTCCTGTAGTCTATGAAGTCGTANATAAAAACACCGCCGATGAAATTGGCGAATACCGCGGCCCAAGCCACGTAGATAACTCCGAAGACGATTGGGAACGCCAGGTACCTCCAGTCTATCTCCATACCATTGATCAATAGNGCCAACCCCAGGATGGCNACGTTCGCATTGTGCATAACCAACTCGTACCAGGAGAATAGGGNGNCTATATTGTGCCCTTTTCTAACCTCGTTGCCAATTATATGGAAGGAGATGACGCATGTGACCAGTATAGCGCAGCTGTAGGACGTGGCGAACAGGGCTGGCGAGGCNACCAGCATCCAATCAGGCACTTCACCACNGGACAGATGNGTCCATGAAGCCGCAGCAGAGACAGCGAAGCTTAGCCCGATTAGAGCGAAGTGCCATTGAGTGAACGCAGCTAGCCTGACGAGACCTATTGCGGTCCTTGGCATCACTCTACGCTCTTTCATGTACAGCGGGTGGTCAACGGCCCCCTTTGGATCCATTACTAGCCAAGTTAGGGTAACGGTCACTAGTACGACGCAGGATGCCCTGAATGCCAGCAGGACCTCTTCAGACACTACGCTCGAGCTGACAATCTGTTCCACGGATTGCCCATATTCCAGTATGCCGGATTGGAAGATGAACAGAAGGGACAATACCAGTACGGCAATCGTTACAAGCGCGGTTTCAGGCCCNTTGTCCCTCTCACCGTAATCCTTCAGCCCGTCATGCANAGGGCTTTGACTGAGCACCATCTTGAATATCCTTCTAGTATGAGGGTTGGTTGGCCTCGTAGGCCTTCATCATAGCCGAGCGAGCTAGCAGGATGACTAGAACCGCTGAGGCAAGCAGGATNCCTCCTAGTATGCTAGAAGTCCTCATCAGCATCAGGCAGAAACCAGTAATACCNCAGCTGTAACTAACCATCTCGCATACAGAAGCAAGCCTGAGAATGGACTCGGGAACGATCATTTTGGCAGATGAGTCGTATTCCCTGATCATCCTCGATAGAAGTATGTATAGACCCTGGAATGGGATGGCCAGGCAGAATAGCCCCATGGCAACCATCAGGATTTTCTCGTCNGGATTNGCGCTAATCTCGCTNCCCTTCCAGAAGAGGTTGCTAAGCCCTACTGACAGGAGGCCTGTGTGAATCAGAGCTGAGGTTGTGCTCGGAGAATTGACCTCGGCAGATTCCGGCACCACGGATCAATTGCTCCAAGTAGCATTATTGAGAATTGCGATGAACAAGGTGGAATTACTGCTGGTTATCGGGCAGCCTGCTCCACATCGACCTCTTCCAAATAGGAGGAAACAAGCATGGCCACCAGGATGCGTAGTAACCCCATCTGAGTTCGGGTGTCCCCTCGTAGGGACGGAGCTTCCAGAAGGGCACACTTGCCCTTAGGTGGTGGTCCGAGTGCCTCGTAAGCTCGATCAGGCTCCATCTGGACCACCTTGCCTCAGTGTTCCAGGCGTGCTCGGCACCGAACTTGCTCCCCTCGTCCCTCCTAAGCCCCCAGTGGCGGATGTAATTCACGTACTCCAGGGTCAGTATACTAATTGCAGACAGAACTAGCCAACCCACCGCTACCGGCAAACCGTCGAACCACCCCAAGTGGCCAGGGACTAGTGCAACTGCCAGTATCGTAGATATCTGGAGCATTAGTCCCCTGTATGAGGGGTTGCTCAAACCCGTCCTCCCCTTCTTGTTGTGAACCCTCACCGAGGATGCGAATTGACCGGGAATTGTGCTGATCCAGAATGACCACAGCCCCTGTTCTGCAGTCGCGCTGGCAGAGTCCTTGTCCGTACTCACCCACTTGTGGTGAACGTGGTTGTGCTCGTATGTGAAGTGAGTGTAGTTTACGGAGAAGAGAAGGACCCTTGCGAGTCTCCAACCGGGGCTCTTGGGTCTCTTGTGCCCAAGCTCATGGGCCGTCACAATGGCCGAGGCAGCCGCGCTAAGCCCCGAGGACAAGCCTCCCACCACAAGCCACCAGGTCATTCCCTCNTGCGATGCAAACCAGAAGAACGACCCTACCACAACTAGGTGCAAAAGTCCGTGAACCCAGAGAAGAACCTCGAAAGGAGTCCCTGAATCCCTAGGGGGCCTGGGGACCTTGGACTCCCCCATCACNATGTCAAGAATGGGGCCAACCCCCCATACGAATACCACTCCCATGGCAACGAATNCCTGGTCCTCGACTACCCCAAGTATGTTCCCTGATATCACAAGGAGAGGAGTAATTAGCCCAAGAAGATGAAAAGCCCAGGGCTCGGGCGCCAAGTCCTCCCCCTCACTCATACAAATCANCGTGAAGGGACCTAGCCTTAGCGATTTTCGGTGCTACTACAGCAACGCAATAGGGATTTGTTGATCCATTTCTAGCGAAGTAGTCGTGATGGTAGTCCTCCGCTTGCCAGAAAAACTCCAGCGGGACAACCTCCGTCACCACAGGGTCGTCGTAGTACTCGGAGACCTCATCNATTGCAGCTAGAGCATCCCGCTTCTGGTCTTCGTTCGAGTAAAGGACGATGCTCCTGTACTGGGGGCCGATGTCATTGCCCTGCCTGTTCAACTGAGTCGGGTCGAACAGGGTGTGGAAAACCCTCAGAAGCATCATCCTTGGAATCTGCTCAGGGTCGAACCTGACTCTAACCACCTCTGCGTGACCAGTCTTCTTGCCACATACCTGCTCGTAAGTAGGGTTCTCGACGTGCCCTCCGCTGTAGCCGGGAACTACCTCCTCAACCCCTCTGAGTCCTANGAGGCCCCCCTCTATGCACCAGAAGCACCCTCCTCCAAGGTGAATCTCTTCCATTATCCCTACCTCCTGTAGTTCGGAGCCTCTCGGGTGATCTCCACATCGTGGACGTGACTCTCCGATAGTCCTGCATTCGTGATCCTCACGAATTTACANTTCTCCTTCATCTCCTCAATATTTGAATTTCCTGTGTATCCCATAGAGCTCCTCAACCCTCCCATCAGCTGGTATAGCACGTTGTCGACCGGGCCCCTTGCAGGGACCCTACCCTCGATGCCCTCTGGAACGTACTTCCTCGTGTCACCCTGGCGAGATTGGAAGTACCTGTCGGAGGAACCCTTGCTCATTGCCCCCAGGGACCCCATCCCTCGGTACTGCTTGTATGCCCTGCCCTGGTATAGAATCGTCTCTCCTGGNGACTCCTCCGTGCCAGCCAGTAGTGAGCCCACCATGACGCAGTCGGCTCCCGAGGCTATCGCCTTTGCTATGTCACCGCTGTACTTGATTCCGCCATCTGCGATGACNGGGACCGCCCTCCTTGAACAAGCCTCTACCGCGCTCATCACTGCGGTGAATTGTGGCACTCCCACCCCAGTCACAATTCTGGTGGTGCATATCGACCCGGGNCCTATCCCGACCTTGATNGCGTTTGCACCGCTCTCTATCAGGGACTCGGCGGCCTCTGGGGTTCCAACGTTCCCGGCGATAATCTGCGCACTTTCCCCAGCCTGCTCCCGGATGGTCCTGACCGTTTCTAGGACTCCATGCGAGTGGCCGTGAGCGGTGTCGACNGCAACTGCATCGACTCCCGCCTCGAACAAGGNCAGTGCCCTGAGGACGCCATTATCNCCCGTACCCGTAGCTCCTACCACTCTGAGCCTCCCTCTTTCGTCCTTGCACGATAGCGGGTTGTCCCTTGAGCGGTTTATGTCTCTGACTGTGATTAGCCCAGAGAAGCCCTCGTTGGAGTCGACCACTACTAACTTCTCTATTCTGTGTTGATGAAGTAGCCTCTTTGCATCCTCAAGATCTACCTGCTCCGGGACAGTAACCAGATCGGTGGTCATCACTTCTGAGATCTCAGTACCCTCGTCCTCCACGAATCTGATATCTCTGTTGGTGACCATCCCTACGATGCTCCCGTCTCTGTTGATTACGGGGAACCCCGAGAAGCCGTACTGGCCCTTCATCTCCCTGAGCTGCCCCACAGTCATATTCGGGTCCACAGTTACTGGCTCAAGGACTAGCCCTGACTCGAACCTCTTCACCTTGTCGACCTCCCCTGCCTGTTCCTCGATCGACATGTTACGGTGCAGCACTCCTATTCCCCCACTCTGAGCCATAGCTATGGCCATCTCAGCCTCGGTTACGGTGTCCATGGCAGCGGAAACGATAGGTGCGTTTAGGGAGATATCTGTGGTGAGCCTCGTTTCCAGATCCACCTCGGCAGGAAGTACAGCGGACTCTGCTGGGAGGAGCAGAACGTCGTCGTAGCTCAGAGCAGTCTCAATCCGGGCCATTAGGGATACGCGCGAAGCCTTGTACTTCAACGATTCCATGCAAATTTTCCGCTCCCAATTCTGAAAAAATCTATCAGTCATTTTTTCGCTGGTTTCAAGAATAACTTATGCGACGAGAAGGCGGTGGAAACGTGATTCGTCCTGCAATTATTGGTTGGAGGGAGTGGATCGGTCTACCTGAGCTACAGNGATCCCCACTCCTAGCAAAGATCGATACTGGAGCCTGGTCAAACACATTACATGCTTCAGAGATAGAGATCATAGAGTCTCAGCCCGAGACTAGGATTAGATTCCGATTGGAGGGAGATGGGAAGTGGATAGAGAGGCCATTGCACAAATGGCGTAGGATCAGGGATACAGGTGGGCACGAGACTCTCAGGCCAGTAATTAGGACCACAATTGAAATCGCTTCCCGTGATTTCGATGTCGAGATTTGCTTGGCAGACAGGTCTCAGCTTAAGCACAGGATGATACTCGGGAGAAACTTCTTGAGATTAGGATTCATTGTCAACCCTTCTAGGCAGTGCATCCACTCAATGATCAGGTCCGAAGAAAGAGTTAGAATGGGNTCCATGGATTGAAGACCCTTTAGGACGATGAACTCCTCCGAGTATCATGGTCGAACATCTTCATGTGGTTCCTGAGAAGCCACAAGGACCTTCTCCTTGGTGGCTAAAGGGAGGCGCTATTTTCATTGGCATTCTAGGGTTTTCATCCTTGATCGGAGCAATTTCTCTAATTATTTCTGGAATTTTCATGAATACAATGATGGATGATATAAATGCCGAGGAGNTATGTCAAGATGATCCTGACCCGGATTGTGAGGTTTTCATAGAATCAATAACTGAGATTTCTCAAATGCCTCTCTGGGACATTGGAGCCGCATTCTCCGCACTACTCTTCATCTTGTCAATTCCAACTGCCTTTCTGATGTGGAATGCTGAAGACAGGGACATTGCACTCAAGTTCGCATGGACTTGGGTAGCAATTCATGCAATCTCTCAATTGTACATCGTTCATTCCTATTTGACTTGGATGGAAGAATTCTACGATTCCATCCCATTCGACGAGATGGGNTGGGTTAGCTTGTTTACTTCGATTTCATCTTACGGAAGCGTGTTGATGTGCGAACTCACTCTGGCGGCGGGACTAGCTTTGATATCATACCAGACCAGAACTCCTACCAAAGTCGAGGTTCCTTCAGCCTTTCACGAAAAAGAAGTTTAGTGAAGTTCAAGTCCTTTNTCCATTTCCGAGAGTTATGCAGCATATAGTTGAAGGAATAATGATCACCAATACGGAAACGATAGCAGGGAAGGTNATTTCTCAGAATTTAGGGGTNGTGGGAGGCTCAACGGTTAGGGCTAAACACNTTGGAAAGGACNTNGGGGCGTTCTTCAAGAACATCGGGGGTGGAGAGCTAAAGGCATACACGGAGCTNCTTGAAGAGTCCAGGACAGAGGCAATAGCCAGAATGGTCGCAGATGCTCAGGCTAGGAGCGCCGATGCTGTTGTCAACGTACGCTTTGCCACATCAGCAGTTACTGNTGGGGCAGCCGAACTGTTCGCTTACGGGACAGCCGTAAAGGTCGAGTAGTGGAGATATACATGGTCGATCCATTTGTTCTTTGCTGGGGCCCTTTACTTCTCTTATCGGCATTATTGGCTATTGGAGGTATACTATGGGCGGTCTTTTATCCTCTGATGTTTTTGTACGGGGCNCTATTCAGCGGTCGGAACCTGGAAAAGAGAATGAAGCAAATCGTGGATAGGGAGAAGGCTTCGTTGGCTCACTTCGGGAAGGACCCACTCTCCTCCTTGAAGGGATCAAATATTGTAGGTGGTGTCAAGGGATCTGGGCTTGTTTATGCCAGTGCGGTTATCGGACCCAGCCACTGGCATCTTCTAATTGCATGGTTTAACAATCTATTCGGAGGGAACGTTGGGATTCTTCACAGAGTCATTTCGGTTGCTAGAGCAGAGGCTACCCAAAGGCTTAGGGAAAAAGCTCAGGAAGCGGGATGGGAAGATGTTCTAAATGTCAGAATTGATACAGCGGAGATGACTCCAGCANCCGCACAGAAGGGANCAAGGGCCGTGGAAGTCTTTGCNTACGGCACTGGAGTAAGGTACAGCTAACCATCGTAAATTGGGNTCTCGTCTAGAATCATTGCTGCCGAGAACAGCCACCAAGAAATAAGGTCGAACGACTCCACTAGGTTCTGCTGCCCNGTTCCATTGTCTGTATCCATCATTTCAATCATGGTTTCTAGGGTGTCGCACTCTGCGTGATAGCAGTCTGAACCACCTGTAAGGCTTCCCCAGTCGACACTCACCACTCCTAGCTGGTCTGCGAACCTCTCGTAGTCCGATCTGCCCCTGTCACTGTCGTGAACTGATATGGATTGCCTCTTCTGATCCGAGGAGTCCTCGTCCTTCATCGAAGCATAACCCTCATTGTNGAATATCTCTCTACCCAGCTGCAACGCNTCGGAGATNTCGTTNTTCTGGATNCCGACCCACTCGAGCATCCTAATCATCTCCCACTGGTCGCCAAGTACCTCGTCGTCGTGGTTCGGTATGCAGTCGACTACCAGCGTGTAGTAACCTGGCCAGTTCGTTCCCACGGCATCAGCGTTCAGGTAGTTGGTTATCGTGACTCCCTGGGGGATGTTGGCTATCCACATGTCCGCCCCGTCGTATCCGTTCTCCTCGTTGCTCCAGAAGCACAGGACGACAGTCCTCCTGTGGTCGAACTGGACCAGTCCCTTCCCAGCCTCGAGGACGAGGGCCACTCCGGCGCCGTTGTCATGAGCGCCGATCCGCGTCCCGCCACCGGGCGGGCTACCAGGCTCTGCGACGTCGAGGTGAGCCCCTAGGACCAACCACTCNTCGGGATACAAGGTCCCTGTCTTGTACCCGCAAACGTTCACTGCGTAGTTGAAGTCGGAGACCCAGTACCTGTGAACCTGGGCATCCCATCCCATCCCCGCCATGTAACCCTGGATGTAGTCGACCGCTCTCATGTAGGTGGGGTCGTATAGCGTGAACGGCCCCCACCTGTCGTTGTACCCCGCGTCGGGGTCCGCGAAGAGCTCGAGCCACTCGAAGGCACTCAGCCCATCAAGCAAACCTGTCCCGTGAAGGGCCCCTTCCTCCAATGTGAACCCAGACCTGTTCTCACGGATGACCGGGTGCTCAACCCAGGAGTAGGGGCCAGAAAGGAACTCATCAGACTCGAAGAACTCGGTCCAAGACTCGTTCGACTCCCTCACAGGGATCAGATTTCCATTTGGGAAGACCANGTCAGGAGGTCCAATGAGGAAGAAAGCGCTCCGAATGTTGGAGGGAGCAATCATCTCGATAGTAATCGTCCTTGGGCTTTCAAATCTCAGCGTGGTTCCGTTGGTGAAGTATCCGGTCTCATCATCCTTAACGAGATAGGGGACGTGAACGTTCATGGGGCTAGAAGCTGAGAACGAGACGGGCTGCAGGCTGGCCCCAACCAGTGGCGATGGACTGATCTCCAGGTCGGAAGGTGGGATCTTTNCAACTCNGTCCGAACCTGAGAAGCAGCCGGTCACTGGTGAAGCAATTAGCACCAGAGCCAAGCACACAGCTGCAACCCGCGTCATCGCTTCGGAGTGGCGTTGGGAGTTTAAGGAATCATTCAAGGGGGCTAGTCCCCTCAGGCGATTCGAGGAAAATGGTCCAGAGCCCGGTGACGAAGATCGAGCCTCGCATTGCCAGCAGGCTCTCCAAGCAGAGGTACCAGCTGGTGGGGGAGCACGGAGGCGTCAAGGTCTGCCACTGGACCAAGCAGTCTCNGATCGCTGACCGCTCCTGCTACAAGGGCACCTTCTNCGGTATCGAGAGCCACGGTTGCATGCAGATGGCGCCAAACGTGGACACCTGCAACCTCGGGTGCACCTACTGTTGGAGGGAACCCCACTCTGACACTCTGCACAAGATCGACGACGACCCGTACGAGCTTTATCTCGAGTCGGTGAGGGGGCACAGGAGGCTATTGACCGGATACGGGGGCAACCCTAAGGCCGACAGAGAGAAGTGGCTCGAGGCCCAGAACCCCAAGCACGTGGCCATCTCACTCAATGGGGAACCGACTCTGTACTCCCGCCTGGGGGAGTTTCTGGACGTCTGTCACCAGCACGGGACCAGCACGTTCCTGGTCACGAACGGGAGCCTACCGAAGGTTATCGAGAACCTCGACCCGCTTCCCACGCAGCTTTACGTCAGCGTGGACGCCCCGAACAAGGAGATATTCGACAGGCTGTGCAAGCCCAAGTTCGACAAGGGAGCCTTCCACAAGCTAGAGCAGACTCTGGAACTGCTCCCCAGCCTGGACACCCGAACGGTCTGCCGCCACACCCTGATCAAGAACGAGTCCCTGGGTTTCCACGACGACTACGCACGCTTGGACAACATCGCGGACCCTGACTTCATCGAGGCGAAGGGCTACGTCTTTGTAGGCCACAGCAGGAACAACCTCTCGATAGACAACATGCCAAGCCATGCCGACGTGATGGAGTTCTCAAAGGCCCTGGCCCCTCTGGTGGGCAGGGAGGTCCTCTCGGACAGGAGGGAGAGCAGGGTGGCCCTGATCGGCAGAGAGATGATCCCCGTAACGCTTCCGGAGAAGACTAGGGAGCTTCCAGACGACCTCGGGATAGCCAAGCCGCAGAACTTCTCGCTCCCTCAGGCCTGAACCATAGGCCTGCTGCTTCCACACTCCGGGCAGAGTTGCTCGTCGCTGTCCCCGTACTGGTGGAAGCAAGCCGGGCAGCTTGCAGATAGGACCATCTCGCCAGAGTCTCCGACTTCCACCCTGTCTTCGTCGACTCTCTCGAGATGGAGGCGGTCTCGCTCAATTTCCTCAACCTCGAACCTACCCGGCCCACCGATCTTCAGCAGCACATCCGGGGGCAGGGTCACGGTACCGGAGTCGTCGACTATGAACTCCCTGGAGTCAGAGAGGTCGCCGATGTCCACTCCCTCTCCGTGCTGAGCGATGAACCGTCCCTCCCTAAGCTCCAGTGAGCGCTCGCAGAAAGAAGCGACCTCCTTGCTATGAGTGACTAGCAAGAAGGCAACGTCATCTTCCTTGTGGAGTTGATCGAATAGTGCTAGGACCTCCCTACTAGTTATCGGGTCGAGAGCGCCTGTCGGCTCGTCTGCTAGGATCAGTTTAGGATCAGTGATTAGGGCCCTGGATATAGCGACTCTCTGCTGTTCGCCTCCGGAAAGCTCCTCGGGCATCCCGTATGCCCTGTCCCCGACTCCGAGCCTCTCCAGGAGGCCCATTGCCTTCTTGCGAGCTACCCCAGACATGACTCCCTGATGTAGCAGGGGCTGGGCCACGTTGTCGAGTGCATTCAGGTGAGGGAGTAGGTTTGCGTCCTGGAAGATGAATGATACCGTCTTTTGCCTGAGCTCGACAAGCTCCACGCCGGTCAGCCTGGTCATTCGCGTCCCTCCTAACTCGACAGATCCCGCTGAGGGCTTCATTAGTCCTCCGAGGCACTTCAGCAGAGTCGACTTCCCAGATCCGGATGGCCCGACCACTGCCACGGCTTCGCCCTCTAGGATTGAGACACTGAGTCCCCGAAGCGCCACAACGTTACCGTCCTCCGCACTAGATTCGTAAATGTGATAGAGGGAGTTAGCCCTCAGAATCTCATTGTTTACGGCTACTTCCATTTCACTCCCCCTTCAGAACCGTAGCCAGATCCGAGTCCAGCGCCCTCCTAGTGGTGAATAGTAGGGAGATGACGACTGCTGCCAGGACTAGGCCATTGACCAGCACCAACTCGAACCAGGGCCATATTAGGTCCCTGTCGATGGGGGCGCTCTGCCCAAGGAACAGCTGGAAAATGAAGCCGAACACCGAGAAGAAGCCGTTGAATGACTCTGATACCGCAAGGCCCAGGGTCACCCCAAGGATAATGCTGACCATGAGAATTGACATGATCTCGAAAAGGACCAGCCTGATCACCTGATTCGGACTCGCTCCTATGGCTTGGAGGATGGCCAACTCCCTCTTCCTCTGGCTCAGAACTAAGGATAGGAATACGAAGGCGGATGAGACTGAGGCGAGCGCTGCAACTACGAACATCATGCTCAGTAGACCGGGTGTTCCGAATACAAGGCCGCCATTCCTCTCGTTGCTCTCGTGGGCCGAAGACCAATCCTGGGCGGAAATAATGCTCCCCTTGCTCCTGAGGTCCGCGCTGATTGACTCCAAGGCATCCTTGCAGCTATCGGACTCCTCGTTGCAGAGCTCGAAGAACCACCTGTCGGAGATGTGCGTGTATGTCGTGGGGTTTCCAATTAGGCCCATGTACGTGCTCTCCCCTATGATGATCGAATTATCGGATTCCGCTGCGGTGAACCCTGGGATCCAGTTGTGGTTTCCAGCGTAGTTTACCGTAATCGTAGTGCTCGAGGACTCGACTGATGGGATGCCGAACTCGTCGAAGACCAGGTTGGCAATCGAAATGTTGAGCGCACTCCCTGTTGCAGGCCTGTCCAGGGCATCTCTTGCCCCATCACCCGCCGTATAGGCTCCCTGGCTCCAGTCTTGTGACATCTTTCCTACATTACTGCCCGGGAATGCCTGCTCGTCCCAGATGAGAGTGTCTTCGTGGCCGTCGAAAAGTACCCAAGCGGAGTAAACTCCTCCACTATCCCTGTCTAGAACCCCTGGGAAAAGATAGCTAACGGAAGCCATGGAATCGATGTCCTTGATTGCGTCATCGTTAACGGTCTGTATGGACTGAATGACTAGGTTCATGGCTTCTACCTCAGATAGTTCAGAGTCGAATTGGACTTGCAGGTCTGCC
The DNA here is from genome assembly GCA_002718695.1 of Methanobacteriota archaeon. Classification (GTDB taxonomy): domain Archaea; phylum Thermoplasmatota; class Poseidoniia; order Poseidoniales; family Thalassarchaeaceae; genus UBA36. The sequence goes on along the minus strand of PBFP01000004.1, from coordinate 27,650 downwards.
CCGTTCTGTGCACTAGTGGTTCTCTCGTCCACCAAAGTTCCGGTGTGACCCTGGACCGCTGCAAGAGTAACTATGGAGAGAGTTAGAAGCATGATCAGTGAGAGGCGGCTTACTGATTGGCTTGAGCCGGAGCCACTGAGTCCTCTCCTGATGTCGGATATGGCGGGGGACCATCCAACTAGACGATTGAGAATCTGGGGCCCTGAGGCTCCTATTCTGGATAAGACCAGTGCTCCTCCTATCCATAGGAAGAAGGGTCCGAGAAGCAGCAGTATTGCATTGAGTATGAAATTGCTCACTATGCCCCCGCTCCCCCATATTAGGAAACCACCTTTGGATTGGATCCAACTTTCTACGTAGGAGAGCAGACCCAATCCGAACACCACCCAGTGGAGTAAGTAGTTGGGTAACTTCACCCTACTGACCTTCCTAACTCCCTCGTCTATCTCGATGTTCAGGAAATCGTTAGTTCGCTTCTTTCCGTAAAAGTATGCGGCTCCTATGGTCAGGAAAGCTACGGCGAAGGTTGATGCAAAGCTAAGCACCGGATCCACGCTGATGTCTCCCTCGTCGGTGAATCTCAGGAAACCGACTGCCCTGAGTACGATCTCAACAGCTCCCGAGGCAAATGCGAAGCCGAGAGCCCATGCGATTGAGCCGATGGCGTAGATCTCCAAAACCATCATCCTGGAGAGGGTCGCTTCTGTCCCCCCAATCACTCGGTGGATTGCCACCTCCCTCCTCCTTTGTTCTAGGGAGAGTACTAGCCCGTAGAGTAATACTACGAATGAGAGGGCAACTATCGGGATTACCAGTATGTAGTCGAATACCTGGATAATTCCGAGGAAGATGTTCAGGAACGTTATCGTTCCCGAGACTATGTCGTTATACTCGATTGATAGCATGACAGCCCCCTCGCCCTCGCCAGTTACGAACTCCCTGGGTAAGAGGACCGACTCTGTATCTCCTGTTGGCTCTCCCGTGGCTGGATCAAGGGTATCTACCTGCGTCCTAACACTCTCCAGATTCTCTTTGATGTCCCTAAGCCAACTGGTGGCCGCTGCCGTTGAGGATGTGGGTATCTCCGTCCTGTCCAGGGCTACTCCAAGGTAGCCGTGGTCATTTTGCATCAGTGTAGTCTTCTGCTGCTCGCTGAGGACTGAATCAGAAACGATAACTGGATGGAAAAGTAGCGTTGGGTTTCCGAAATCTCCCTCTTCGTAGATCGCAGAGATGGTGAGATTAGTCACAGTGAAGCTTTCCTTACAGAAGAGGACGGGCGCGGAATCCTCGCTCGTGACGAATTCGACCTGTGCCTGACACTCCTGGAAGCCGATATCGATGTCGCTCCCCTCGTATGTGTCGATCACGTAACTGAATGTCAGGGTGTCAATCGTATCGTTGACTTCCACGCCTGCAGTGCTCGCTATCTTGGATGGCAGCACTACCGACCTGTTTGCCTCGGCGTCTGCCGCCGAACTCGGCCAGGATCCGTAGATTACCGACTTAGCGTGCCTTTCACCCAGTTCGCCGTCCCATACGCCGCCCCCGTAGAATCGAATTATCCTGTCACCGTTTATAGGTGGGCCATTCTCACTGGCCTCGGGGAATTCCCAACTGACGTTATCCCATCCAGGTGATACTCCGGTGACACTTTGAACGTTGAGAGGCTGAGGTGTGGTGAATCCGGAGTCGAAGAATCCGGAGACTCTGATTCCCTGCCTGCCGAAGACAAGCCCGCAGTCTTCGAATTCCTCCATCTCTACTATCTCAACGCAAAGAGACTCCCACAACGCCGAGTCGTTCGTCCTCCCTTTCCAGTCCGCGTCGGGATCAGATTGGAAGTCTACCTTCGCATCGAATTCATTGCCGTCTAGGCTGAAGGCGAAGAAGGCCTGGTTCAGACCCACTGCATAGGCAAGGACAGTTGTGATTACCAATGACGAGAGGAAAACTCCTGCGAAGATCGCGAGACCCCTCTCACGTCCCCTCCATGCGCTCTTTATCGCCATTGAAATGTTGTTGGGAGCTGAAAGCCAACGTGACTGGAATGACATGTACCAGTCCCGAGCCATGTCCTCTAGTGAGAAATCGCTCTTGGCCTTCTTCTGCCCCTTGGAAGGTTCGATGATCGGTCTTATCAGCGAGTAGATAAGTGCCAATAGTCTTTTTACAGCAAGAGATAATACTATCGTGAACGCTAGTGCTATCCATGCTTGCAGCATTATTGGAAGTACCTTTGTGATTAGCGAGTCGATGTTCATTTCATACCTCCTCTATTCCCCATGCGGAGCGGATATCCGAGGCTGCAGTCAAACCGTTCTTCAGCAGCAGCATCCTGTCTGCCATAGATGCCAGCAACGGGTCGTGGGTCACCATCAGTACTGACAACCCGTCCTCTGCGCAGAGGTCCTTGAAGAGATTGATCACCTCTTGGCCGCTCTTAACGTCCAAGTTCCCAGTGGGTTCGTCTGCGAGAATTAGAGGCCTCGAACCGGAGATAGCTCTAGCTACTGCGACCCTCTGTTGCTGTCCTCCCGATAACTGGTCTGGGATGAACTCCATCCTGTCTCCCAGACCTACTCTCTCCAAGGCCGACTTAGCTCGCTCTTCGGCTTCAGATGAGGGAATTCCAGACAGCTCCAGACTGAATGCTACATTGTCCAGAGCATTCAGACGGTCCACAAGGTGGAAGTCCTGAAATATCCATCCTACTCCGTTCCTTCTTACATCCACAACTCTGTTGGGAGACATAGTTCCGTAGTTGAAAGAATCAAGAGAAATGCTCCCTGAGTCAGCCTCCAGTAATCCGCCAATGATGTTCAGGAGAGTGCTCTTACCGCAGCCGCTGGGCCCCATTAAGCTGACCAACTCCCCCTTCTGCACCTCCATGTCGATCCCTTTCAAGACCTCTAGCCTCCTGCGACCTGAACCGAATCCCTTCCTGAGGTCGGAAACCTTCAGCATGAACATGGCCGAGATTGGTTGGTTTTAGCAGTTTTTGCCTCCGGGCTCTCTTCCTTCGTATCAGCTAATCCAATCAGCAGAAATCAGGAATAAATACAGTACGATAACGACTAGGAATGACAAACCGTGGAACCCCACCGACAACACCTTCCTGAGGCTCTCGTCTTTCGTCCGGTTATAGGGCCACAGCATCACGACCTGTTCACGTCCCCCCTTGATGCCAAAGAGCGGCCTTGCGAATCTAGCCCTACGCACGATCTCGAAGCAGATCAATACACCTGCCATTACCAGGACAGTCCCCAATGCCAGTCCTAGATAGTAACCAGTCCCGATGATGTAGAAAATAATGATTGGCAGGAATGTAAGATGCATGTGGACTATGTAGGTCGGGTAGACGGCTTCGTTGAAGTAGGAGAGCCACTTGCTTGGACGATTCAGAAGCTTGGACGCCCATGTGAAGACGAATAGGCACCAGAACCATGCGTGGAAAGACTGAATCACGGACGCCGCGATAGTCCATGAAGTGAAGGCCGGATAACCATCATCGACCCAACCTCCCTCCATGATGTCAGGAATCCCTCCCGCTTCGCTTGTGATGAACCAGGCTATCGATAGAATAGGAGTGACGATTGTAACAGGTATTCTGATTCTGTCAAGAACAGGGAAGTAATCCTCTTTTACGGTAATCATAAGGTATCCGAATAGAAAGAAAAGCAGGTATCGGGGGAACTCCCACCACATGCCGACCTCTCCGAATCCCCATGGTTTGAACAGAATCGCATTCGTCGAAAGGGCAAGTGCTGGGACGAGCATGATGCCGACTCCTCCTGGGATTTTCAGTATCCTTCTAACCACTATGACAATCCTGCTGTCCGGATTTTCACGGATATGTGCGAAGAGAGGGGTTAGCAGAATCGAGTATATCAGCAGGTTGTAGATGAACCAGAGGTGACCGTATGGCATGTCTTCACTCCCCGGGAAGATTGTGAACAGTAACCTTGTCTTGTCAATGGGGTCGAATATTCCGAACCAAAGTACGTAGGTCCCAAACAGTAGTGGGATGCCCAAACGAGCCCATCTCTCCCTCAGGTATGTCTGCCAAGATCTCCTCCTGAAAGCGAAGGCTGTCCCCATGCCGGAAATTACGAACAACGCTGCAAGGCGCCATTGGTGCATCACACCAATCACGAAGAAGAGAATTATGTTGAAGCCCTTGAAGCCACGCTCCCCTCCCTCAAGTTGCCACAGAGAGAAAACAGCGTAGTGGAACCAAATCAATAGAGCGAAGAGAATCACTCGAAGCCAGTCTACATCGTGTCTTCGAGTATTTGTCGGCGGCTTGAGAACAATTTCATCAGGCCTCTCAACTTTCACGATATCCTCTCACATTTAATCTACTTATTACAAGCAATTTCATATGCCCTGGAAAGAGCCTCCCCGTGCGCGGACCTTCCCAAGGAAAGATCCGCTAAAGACAGAAGATTTTCGTCCACATGTCTCGGTACACCACCCGCTCGAACCCATTCAGAGTGTATCTCTATGATGGCGGAAACCCAGTGGTCAGGATCAGTGGGAGGGAGAATGAACCTATGGGGCAGGACTTCGTTATGTAGAGGGAGATCGGAAGCTAGAACGGGACATCCAGAAGCCATTGCTTCCATAGGGGGGTTTCTGAAGCCTACCGAAACACCCGGATATAGTACCACTTCGGCATGCTGGAATGCGGCAACCACCTTATCCCAGTCTATTTTTCCAGTACCGATTCTATACAGCAGTAAATCTTCTCTCACTTCTTCCGGAATCATTGACATCACCTCACTGACGAACTGTGCTCTCCATCTCGGATCCTTCTCTCCAACAGAAACCAATAGGCACTTCTCTTCATTACCGTAATCCCCCAACAAAGACCGAGGTCTAAGATTTCTAAGAGGATTCCAGAATGACTCATCTATTGAATCTCTGACTAGGACACAGTTGGTCTCGGGAAAGATCTCTCTGGCGTCTGCCATTGTCATCTCAGATGAGCAAAGGAGAACATCGGCTCTCCTCAAACCCTCCTTGCAGGACGAAATTTGCCTAGCCCTGGTGGAACTCGGAAATCGATCTCCCAGAGGTACCGGAACATCACCTGCATCTAGAGCCCTAGGGCGGTGGTCAAACAGGTCATGCAATGAAACAACAACAGGCACAGTAGATTTCTCAGGAACCAAATAAGCATCCTCTTGACTAGTAATATGTAGAAGATCTGCTCGTGTTTCTTTGACGAATTCGACTATTCTTCTCGAATGTGAACGTGAACCATTTCCACACTCTAAGGTAGCCGCCTTAGTCCAACCACTCACCTTGGCTTTGTTCAGAAGCTCCTCCAAAACTATGTGGTTTGAGCCATATCCGAGTGTCTCAGGAGATCCTCTGGCAAGAACCACACGTTTGAACATGATTTGAGAGGGGGACATCCGACTAATATAGAGAGGGTTAGGAAATTGCTAATCAGACTAATTTATTTGGGACGATAACTCGCCGACTTGGGGTCAAGGCCCACCTTCGTTTTTATTCCTATACGCCTTGGTGTGCATGTGACCAAGCGCGTATTACTGGCTAGGGGTGCTTCTCTTCCATCAAGTACCGGTTTGGGAAGAGCACATTATTCGGTAGAAGATGCTCTACAAAATGAGAAAGTACCGGGTTGGTCCAGATTAGACACAATTGAGCACAACAATATCAGATTTCCATTGAGCAGGTTAATGACTAGGTGGCGTTTTCATCCAGCAAAAGTATCAGCGTCAGTGAAGAATCCGGGTGCTGATCTCCTTCACATCACAGATCAAGAGCAGGCCCACTTAGTTCCTACATACAGAAATATTCCTACAGTAGTTACTGTTCACGATATGTTCCATCTCGAACCACGAAAGGTAAAATCAGGAGAAACAGAAGTTCAGGTTGGAGAAAATACTCCAGGGTTAATTCGCAGAATGGACCTCAAACGGATGCGTAAAGGACTTCAGAGGGCGGACCTTCTGATTTGTATTTCTGAAATGACTCTTAGAGATGTCAATAGGTCCTTCCCAGGGAAGCCAACATTTCTTGTCAGGCCACAAATTGATTTGGAATACTGGAGCCCTGAGAGAAATCCAAAACCTCGAGAAATTATCTCCGAATTTGTCGATGACTCAGAATGCCTATTGATAACAGTAGGAAGCAACGAGCCTCGGAAGAGAATTGACTATGCTAAACAGGCCATTTCTTCCCTTCCGTTAGAAGTTAATAGGGAAATACGTTTATTGAATATCGGTAGCGAAGTCAAACTATCTAACGACCAGCTTATCGCAGCATTCCAACATGCAGAGGCCATTCTTTTTCCGAGTTTCTCTGAGGGATTTGGCTATCCTCCTGCAGAGGCAATGGCAGCAGGATGCCGAGTCATTGCAGCTGACTTTCCTGCCCAAAATGAGTTCATACCCTCTGCGTGCTTACTAGAACCAACTAATCTGGAAGAGTGGACCGCTGAGATCGCAGATGTACATTCAAAATGGAGGGAAAGACGAGGATTGCCTAAATCTCCGGATCAAAATATGATTGGCCACGTCTCATCTATTCTGGGTCCAGAGAAATATGGGAAAGCACTGTCGAATGCTTATGAAGAGGCCCTAGAGATCATGGAAGAGAGGCGATGAAATTGGATGTAACCGAAAGAAAACCCCTCTTAGTAGCCAAGGGTACCTTTGGTGCAATGGGTGGCGCAGAGAGGGATCTAATCAGAGTAATCCCAGATCTAAATCGTTTTTTCGATGTCACAGTGGCAACAATTCAACCTTCTAATGAATTAGAAGAGGTTTGCTCTGATGAAGGCATACTCCTAATCCACCCTGAGAATTCTTGGGAAGTACCAAAAGATCCCTTATCAATAATCTTGGATTCCGGCCGAGAGACTGCATCCAAATCTTGGTCTACGTGTGAAGGACTTGTTGGGTCTTTATTTTCTTCCTCGGCACTCCATCTTGTTAGCGGGGATGGAAGCCTACCTCTTCTGGACCATGTGCCGGTAGACTTGAGGATCCATCTACATCTGCTGGAACCGCATCGTGGATTGTATGAGGAGATATTGCACAAGAGGGTCGATGGTTCCCCAAAAAGGAATTTGAAATTTACAAAGGCAATGCTTTCAAGGGCTAGGAAAAGAGATCAGGAATTGATGGCTTCACTAACCTCTAGGCAGGGATCTATTGTTAGTGGCAACTCATTATTCTCATCTCTTCGAGCCAAGGAAGTCTATGGAATTGAAGCCGGAGTCCTATGGCCTTGCGTTGACACTAGAGAATTCCCTAAGGATCCATCCGGGGATCCTGCAAATCCTTTCCCAATGGATGGGGACTATGTTGTTTCAATTGGACGCGCCTCTTTCGCAAAGGGGACCTATGAAACGATCTCAATGTTGAGAGGGACTGAGTTGTCCCTAGCACATGTTGGTGGAGGGGACGAGACCTCCCTCAATTTGCTTTCCAATCATGCAGATTCATGCGATGTTAATCTCTGGATATCTCCTAGGATCTCTTCGCCTCAATTAGTTAGTCTAATGAGAAATGCTAGGGCTATTGTCAGCATGGCTCACGGCGAGTCCTTCGGACTTTCTCCAATCGAGGCTTTCTCTGTTGGAACTCCTGCAGTTTTCGTCGACGAGGGCGGTTTCAGAGACACGATCATTGACAATGAAAATGGACGATTAATTGAGAGGAACAATATCGATTCTTGGCATTCTGCACTGGAACAAGCAGCCGAACCCAACATCAGAGAGAAATGGTCCAAAAACGGTCGTATTAGGATTTCTGAGTTGGATCTAACCCCAAAGGCACATGCCCGAAGAATCTGGAAACTCCTCAACACTAACTGATCGGCCATCCGTCGAAATTATGGACAGTGCTACTCTCGACTGGTTATGCGAGCTATCGAGTCAATAGCAGTAATTGGTGCAGGCAATATGGGTTCGGGCATTGCTCAAAAGAGCGCCACAGAGGGATTTCAAGTACAAATGGTTGACAGGGAAAAGAAGTGGGTGGAAAATGGCAAAGATACGATTGAAGGTTTTCTGGGGGAAGCTATCGAGAGGAGGATATTCAGTAAGGAAAAGGCCAATCACATCAAGGGCTTGATTTCTGGAGTAGTCGGGAATGAGAATGTCTCAAGTGATACAGACTTGGTAATTGAAGCAGTCTTCGAGGATTTTTCCATTAAGGAAGAGGTTTTTTCTACCCTTAATCGGACTTGTGGCGAAAACACAATACTAGCCACAAACACCTCCTCACTTTCTGTAAATAAACTTGCAAATTCATGTGGTAGACCTGACCGATTCATTGGCCTTCACTGGTTTTACCATCCTGCAAAGAATCGCCTGATAGAGGTAGTTCCAGCGGAAAGCACCTCTCAGAAGACTATGGCTTTAGTAGAGCAATACTGCAAGACTATGGGCAAGGTGGTAATAATTTGCAAGGATAGGCCAGGTTTTGTAGTGAACAGGTTCTTCGTTCCGTGGATTAATGAAGCCTGTCGACTCCTCCAGGAAGAGGTGGCTTCTGCTTCTCAGATAGACAAAGTGGCCTGTGAATGCTTCAGAATTGGATTGGGGCCGTTCGCCTTGATGAACCTAACAGGTCCGGCAATCGCCCTCCATTCAAGTGACTATTTGTCGGAACAACTCAAAGTTCCAAGATTTAGAGGAGCAGATAATCTACGCAATCTTGCCGAAGAGGGTGGCTTATGGGATATTGAAGGAGATGATGATTGTGATAAAGATAGAGAAGAAATCATCAGGAAGAGATTGATGGGACAATCTTTCGCAATTTGCTCCCAGATTGTCGATGAAGGAATTTGTAGTATGGAGGACGTTGACAGAGGTGCAAAAGTAGGTCTCAGATGGGAATTTGGCCCGTTTGAGCTTGCAAACAGAATAGGGGTCTCAGAAGCATCTAGTATGGCAAAGGAATATTCGGAATTAGCCGGAATTGAGATTCCCGATTGGTTCAAGATCGCCGACTCACCTTTCAATTTCTCTTACATCGACGTCAGTATTGAAGATGGAATTGCAACAGTTCTGATAAATAGGCCTGAAGCAATGAATGCACTAAATGTGAATGTTGTAGAGCAACTAGGGCGAGCAATACGGGAACTCAACTCTAGAAAGGATGTAAACACAATTGTTCTGGAGGGTGCTGGGAAGGCATTCGTTGCAGGAGCGGATGTCAAGTTCTTCGTCGACAAGATTCGTTCCGACTCTTTCTCCGAGATCTATGACTTTACTTCCAATGGACACAAAGTAATCAACTCAATTGAGAACAGCCCCAAGACAACTATTGCCCTGGTAACTGGCCTCGCTCTTGGTGGAGGCTTGGAACTGGCTCTGGCATGCGACTACCGAATAGGTACTGAAAGGTCCCAACTAAGGTTCCCAGAGACTAGTATCTCCATATACCCCGGTCTGGGAGGAACTCAGAGAACTCCTAGGATTTGCGGTATTGAAGCAGCCAGGTTCTCGGTATTGGCTTGCAACATACTCGACTCAGATTCTTCGAAGGCATTGGGCCTAATTACACACCTGGTGCATGCGTCGGAATGCTCCAATACAATTCAGAAAATTTCATCGTTGGGCAAGCCGGAAGAGAAATATCCTGGAGCGCCATTTGATCCTGATCATCCTACATGCATATTCTCAAGAGAATTTTACTCTGACTCGAATATGGAGTTCATTTTATCCGGCCTTACTCCGGATGGATTCGATCCTGAGGACCCAATAGTAGCAAAGCAGATCAGGGCCCTATCAAGGTCTTCACCGATTGCTGTTGCTACAGCAAACGATCTACTAGACCAAGCCTTGGAAACTGGAGAAGACCTCCATGCAGGGCTTCAGCTGGAATTAGACGGCCTAGAAGATATGTTCTCAATAAACGACGCTCTAGAGGGCCTTTCAGCTTTAATTGAGGGTAGGAGGCCAGAATTCTCTGGATCCTAGCTCATCGCAAGAGATACAACACCGCAAGTCACACATGCAGCGCTCCTTAGCGTTGGTGTTAGGTACTCCGTGTATACAAGGCAGGGAGAACCGCATGAGGGACATGCAGAAATCGATTGAAGACCTGTCATAACCAATGACTCATCTCCTTGGATACTCAGACCATGCCGGTGCTCGGCAGTCTGCCATGGCTCTGATAATTCGATCAAGTAGAGCCATTCAAACCTCCTCCTTTAGTACAGTATCACCGTTTTCGTTGTTCAATCCTGTCATTACTTCGTTCATCCATTCTTCCAACCATCTGTCCATTTTACTTTCCTCTTTAAACTAAGTGTAGTTTTCACACTAAGCCAGTGGGACTATGGATATTAACCTAGCAGTGATGTAGACTACACTATGGTGCATTTTATACACTAGATATCAACCGCTGTCATATGAACAAGCACCCCATGGCTGTTTCCGATGAAGACTTCAAGAAAGTGGAATTGGCGATCAATGACGTTCGTGAAGAGGGCAAGACAATCAGAACTATTTTCGAAGGTTACTATGATGAAGAGATAGATATTGGATGGGAGGTTGATGCTGCAGTGGACGCATTTTCAATTTTCAGCTCTAGGTGGACCATAGAGATTCTTGCAACCCTGTACATTGCTGGTGAGAGAAGATTTAACGAAATGAGGAAACTATTACGAGGAATCAGTAGCAGAACTCTATCTGACAAGTTGACCAAATGTACCGAAACAGGTTTGGTTGAGAGACTAGTAGAGGATGGACCTCCTGTCAGAGTAACCTATCGATTGACCGATCACGGGAGGGACGCAGGTAGGCTTCTCGGACCTCTTGTTGCTTACATGAAAATTAAGCAAGGACGGGTAATCAGACATACCATACAATCATGAGCATTTTCGACTCAACTGAACATGCATCCTTAAATCCTAAATTCCTTGAAAAGTATCATGGCGCTCATTAAGCAGTTCAGGGAAGACCATCCTTGGATTTCAGAAACTATTGGAGCTTTAGCTGCTGCTTCACTAGGTCTTGCTACTATGCTTCCGATAATCGCCCCTATTGCTAAGGGGACACTTTCTTCCCACAAGGAGAACTCATGGGAGCACCCTTTGAGGAGTAGAATTCTTCGAATCCTGGTTCGTTCACCTGGAATTCATTTTAGAGAGCTACAAAGGCAACTAGGAGCTGCCAATGGAACGCTAAGGCACCATCTTCGAGTTTTGGTAAATGAGAGGTCTGTCACCGTAGTTCCTGTGAATGGAAGGACCTGCTACTATGCAGGTGCTCCTGCTCAGGTTGAGATTCTCGAAGGCACAGGAGTAACCGATGAGGCCACAGCTGCTGCGATGCTGCCGGTTGGCTTATCAGGGGTGCAGAGAAAGATTGTGACGAGGCTTTCAAACTCCCCATCACCCACAACACAAGCTCAACTAGCTCGTGATCTCGGACAGTCTAGAACCAGTGTCCACTCTGCCGTTTCAGTACTAAGGAGTAGAGGCATTATCAGTAATGGCCGTTTATCTCTGGCACCGCATCTTGATGATCTGGGATTGTCAAATGTAAAGTATCCGTGGCTAGAGATTCGTCAGGAATTCGCTTGAATTCAACAAAAGTCTAGCCAAGGCTCTTGAGCCTTGGAACTCGCGATACAAACATGTTCAGGATTCGACTGCTCGAACTTCCGATGCCGACGGGCAGCAGGGATCCAGAAGTTCTTCTCGATTGGCTTCTATGCTCGATGGGACTGGTCAGGAGGAAGTCAGAAAAGGATGGAGACGAGCAAATAGGATCACTTCATAGAATAATGTTGAGAGCATTATTGGTCGACCCTCTCAGAGGATGGGATTCCAAGGATCTGGGTGACGAGACAGGCCTCTCTAATACGGGGATTCACCATCAGATGATCAAACTTAGAGAGTGCGGACTGGTTTCCTCTCAGGTCGAAGGTAAGTGGCACAAGCATATCCTAAGAGGAGGCTCAATGTCTGCTGCTTCCAGCCTAGTCCAATCACAAGCTACTGCTGTTCTGGAGCTCAGAATGTCCGAATTATCTCAGATGATCGAGAGGTCAGAAACCCGGATGCAGACGAGCGTAGAAGGGGAGGGCAATCCTTTCTCAATTAGAATTTCTGAAATTGGACCTAGGATTGATGGAGTCGATCAAGCATCTGCCCTAGTGAGAGATCTAGGACTAGCGGGGGATAGTCACAGGAAGGGAGACTCAATGGCCAGGGATCTATTGTTGGAATTGTCTTCCAGTCACCACCCAGTCACACTACTCGCTCTTTCAGAAAGACTTTCTGAGAGTAGGGGAAGGATAAACACTGCAGTCGAGAGGATGAGGTCTGCCGGAATTGTGGAGAGGGCCCCTATGATAGATCGAATTCCGCAGGACATATATGCCGGTCTAGCAAGGCAATTCAATGCTAGAGGGGACGAGTGGTTGATGTCCAAAGGAGGTCTAGGAAGATTGGATGAAGAAGTTTCGAAGCAATTGATAACCGGCGTGAGGAGAGGGGGTCTTGACATCGACAAGGTAAGGAAAATCCTGTCTCCCGTTCCTGTAGCCGACCAAAGAATCCTCCTCAACACTCTTGGAGGTCGTATGCCTTATGGAATCAGGGTTTCAGGGGCCGACGGAGATATGGTTTCTTCAAGGGTAATGCATCAGGCTGATAGGACTTTACGTAGAATAAAGACTGTTGCAAAGAGGCTAGATGAGGCTCTTTGAAGAGAATTCAAGTCTACAAGTCTCTAGGACAAGGCATGACGGGCTCTCCCGTTAGTGTCCTATTAGGTAGCGGGGGGATCTCCACTCAGGACAGAAGGGACACTTTCAGAAATCTAGTTAGCAGCCATTTTTCCGGTTGCAAGCAGGTTCTTTTTGTTCCGTACGCATCCCAAGATCACGATAAATATACAATCCGGATGCAAGAATTTCTAGGTTCTGATGCTCCAATAATGTCAGGAATCCATACCTTCGAAGATACTTCTCAGGCCTTGGCTGAGGCAGATGGAATATATGTTGGCGGGGGGAACTCTTTCCTACTAATCAGAGACCTCCATGAGTTGGGTCTTGTGACTCCTATTCGCGACATGGTCCTTCGTGGCGCACCTTACCTCGGAGTAAGTGCGGGAGCGAACGTAGCATGTCCCACCATGATGACGACCAATGATATGCCGATTACTCTCCCTACATCATTCTCTTCTCTTGGATTGGTCCCATTCCAGATCAATCCTCATTACCATCCCGGAAAGATTCTCTTCATGGATGGTAATGAACTAAGGGACCATTACGGAGAGTCCAGGGCTCAGAGGATTGCAGAGTTTCACCGAATTCACCAGGATCCAGTGTTAGGGATGTGGGAAGGCTCGTTTGTTCACTGGGACGGTTCTATTGGACAACTTTCTGGCAGGGCTACTGCATTCAGAGTCGGAGAGAATCCTGTGGAATTGGCAGATGGGTCGACTTTTGAAGCCAGACTGGAGTTGGTGTGATGGATCTTGAGAGACGTCACGATCTCGTAATGTTTGGGATCGCCGTAGTAATAATGTTGCTATTTGCAAACACCTTGTGGTCACTTACTAGGGATGATGAACACAACTCTGACGAGCAGGAAGGTGTACCAGATACTATGGAAATTCCACCGCCTTCAATGCCGGATCCTTCAAGAGTGGTTGACGATATTGAGGAGTTGGCCAATTTCGGATACCGGAAAATCGACACCGTCGCCCATTCCAATGCGGGCGACTTCATTGAGCAGCGACTATCTGATCTGGGTTACGAAGTTGAAGTGCAGGAGTTCACCACTGCTGAGTGCGGTTACTGTAGGAACTACGTTGCTACTTATGAGGGCAAGAATCCAGATTCTTGGATCGTTGTTGGAGGTCATTACGATGCAATATGCTACTCGCAGCAAGTAGTAATTGGAATCGAATATCCCGGATGCACATCCGAGGGTGCCTACGATGACGCCACTGGAATCGGATCAATGCTGGAGTTAGCCCGTCTGATGAAAGAGTGGAATGTTACTCCCGAGCACACATGGAAGTTTGCAGCATGGGATTATGAGGAGTGGCAGGGCAGTGGGTCAGCCGAAGGAGGGGGGATGGGTAGTCTCCACTTCGTTGAGAACCTGCCTGACCACATCGAGATTTCCACTTACATCAATTTGGACATGTTCGGACTAAACTGGCCCGTGGAGACGCAACTAGCAAGCCAACTAAGTGGTTGTGAAGAAGACTATTACCATCTCTATCTGTTTACCTCTCCAGTAAATGACTGGTCATACTATTCAGATAGGGGTCTAAATGTTACAGACGGAATGCGAGAGAATGCATCCAACTTGCAATTCAGACTCAATTCTGTTCTTTACAATGACTTGTCATACCCAATGGAGTGGGTGAGTGTAATGGATGACACCAAGGGCAACTCGGATCATTTCAACTTCATTATGCATGGGTGGCCAGCCACTTGGTTCAGGGGGATGCATGAATTCATCCAAGAGACAGGTGACACCTGTGAGCAGTCTCCTAAGCACGCTCCTACCGACAGGGTAGACGTATTGTATCAACTAGCAGGAGGGCGCTCCGGTCTGGAGTCTGGCATGAAAACTGGACTAGATGCCCTCGCCCAATTGATTTGGAAGGACGTGGTTGGAGACTGGTAGTCCACTATGGCTGCTCTTCTTCGCTAGACCACGGGAAATTTGGGGCAGAGGGTAGGCTAACTCCCTTGTTTTCCGGCCTGATCGCCAGACTCTCGGGAGATACTCCATAGGCTTCAAGAGCGTCTTGCAACCTCTTGTTGTAGGAGAATCTGACTCCAAGAAAAGCTCCTCCGACCACTAGCCCAATGAGGAAGAAAACCATTGCAATAATTCCTGCCGAACCTCCCAAACTAGCAATAAGGCCGTTTTCAGAATCTGAATCCTCCCATGTTGAGACTGTAACGTCCCATTCCAACTCTGTGTAGTAGTCTTCTTCGTAAATCACCGCTCTAACCGTTTGAGTTGAGAAACCTTCGTCGCATATCTGGATTTGTAAGTCACTAGTGGGGAATTTGCAGTCTATCGGAAGAAGCGTGAAACTCTTTCCATCTTTGCTTGTATTTACTTCAAGGGGGTATCCCGCCATAGTCCAGGATATTTCTGAATTCAGTGAGGAGCGTATCCCAGATAGGGATATGCTGAACGAATGATTTGCTGAGTCCCACAGAATAGGCCCATCCGTGAACGAGTTCGGACCGTCATAGATTTCTCCAATCGATGAGAAAACAGTCCCTCTCGATTTATTTTGACTAGACTTGATGAGTATCATCCTGTCTACCATCTCGTCGATCTCCCCATCACAGTCTTCATCGATTCCGTTCCACTCTTCCTTTGCCCCCGGAAAAGTGCTTCCTACTAGATCATCGCAATCTTCGAATTCGTAGAATCCATCTTCATCTCTATCATAATCGGAGAGAACGGGATTTGAGAGTCCACTCATCAATTCTGTTCTGTCATCAATTCCATCTTGGTCCGTATCTGCAGAGAAGGGCGATGTACTGTGGTTGTGGTACTCCGAGAAGTCGGAAAGGCCATCTCCGTCCGAGTCCAGATCGTGAAATTCCTCGTCAACCTCTTCGTCGCAATCGTTATCCTTTCCATCTAGGGCTTCAGGTCTCTCCGGGGACCGTTCAAAATCTGAATCATCGCAGTCTTGGAAGTGGTACCAACCGTCTTGGTCCAAGTCCGGATCATATGTCAATGGATCTGACATCAGCACTTTGATTTCGATTCCATCTGGCAAACCATCTTGGTCTGAATCTCCATTATTCGGGTTAGTCGAGTAGTCATGGAATTCCGAATAATCAGATATTCCATCTCCGTCCGTATCGACCAAGAAGAAGTCCTCATCAATCAGATCATCGCAGTCGTTGTCTAAATTGTCCAGAAGTTCCGGGAGTAAGTGGGAGAAACTTGTGTCGTTATCATCACAATCATCAAACCAGTAACTCCCATCCCCGTCAAAATCTATGTCTAGAAATAGAGGATCACTCCCAAACTGTTCAACTTCTTGAGCGTCACTTAAACCGTCCCCGTCTGAATCTGCGTTGTTCAGATCTGTCCCATAAAGATGGAACTCTGCCCAATCCGATAACCCATCTCCATCAAGATCTGTATCATTGAAACCTTCGTCCTCCAAACCATCGCAGTCATCGTCTTTATCGTTCAGGAGCTCTTGCATTCCTGGGTTAGCCTCTGGATCTTCATCATCACAGTCTAGGAAGTGGTAGTAGGAGTCTGAATCATTGTCAGGGTCGAAAGATAGAGGGTCAGAGGACCAAACAAACAACTCCTCTGAGTCATTAAGCCCATCAGCATCGGAATCTTCCAGAATCGGATTTGTTCCGAATTCAAAAACCTCTTCGTAATCACCTAGACCGTCTCCATCCGTGTCGGACTCAAGTGGCAGCGTCCCATGGGTCACCACTTCTTGGTAGTCAGTTAATCCGTCATCGTCAGAATCACTGTCCAATGGATCAGTTTTGTGGATCTCTGTCTCATTGTAATCACTCAGTCCATCCCCGTCGTCGTCTTCATCCAGGAAGTCGCAGGATCCGTCCGAGTCAGTGTCTATTGGATAAGAACCCGGGTCCAATGGGTCGGAATCGCACGAAACCTCGCTTTCGTCGTCGAATCCGTCCCCGTCGTCGTCTTCATCCAGGAAGTCGCAGACTCCGTCCGCATCAGTATCGGTAGGATGAGAATCCGGATCTAGTGGATCGAAACCGCATGACAATTCCTCCGTGTCATTCCAACCATCGTCATCATCGTCTAAGTCGTTATAATCAGGCCAACCGTCTCCATCAAAGTCGGAAACATTTCCAACTCCATGGAAAATAACCTGCCAGGAGTTTACAGTCCCTGAGTTGGAATCGCTGACCGAATCTCTGATTTTGAGTGTCCAGTTTCCGTTTGAAGCCTCATCCCAATGTTGTACCGTTCCAAACATCCAGTTTGAGTAGTCGTCTCCGCCGTCGGTATGTTCCTCGGCGAGCCAAGACTGGTGACCACTGGGAGATTCCAATACAATGTCTAGATTTCCTCTTGAAGTATGGCTGATATCTACCAACACGTCCACGGACTCCAATTGTAGGTCCAATGGAACAGAGACATGAAAATCTGTCCACGTGCTAACACCGTTTTCTATATCAGTATTGGGCGTGAAAGGACCGAAGCTGGCGTTCACCTCTATTCCGCTACTAGTCCAGTTCTCCGCTAGAGAAACAGCAGCCCCAGCGTCAATGGCGCCAAATCCGTACTTGTGTGAAACCCGAAGTCCAGCTCCATTGGTATTCCAAGAGGAGTCATTCGCGTCATTTTTCCTAGAACTGTGAACAAGTATGTTTTGTACGTCTCTCCAAGTCAAACTTGGATTCGCTTCTAGTACAAGAGCGATAACTCCCGAAACAAGCGGGGTAGCGCTCGAAGTCCCACCAAACCAATGAGTCACATCACCTCCACTGTATCCACCAGAACCAGTGATGTCTGTCGTGGTAATGCCTTCGTAGATTGGGTCGCCTCCATCTGAGTGGGCAGTGACCAGGATGTTGGCACCCGGCTCCGAGTAGTATGATTGCTCACCATAGTGACTAATTGCTGCAACTGCAATAGTGTGTCTGTTGTTGGCCCAGCCATCGTAATTTGAGTTGTCATTATCTTCTAGGCCATTTCCAGCTGCCCACGTGTAGATATTCCCAAGTCCAGATCTGCCGTTGTATGCCGAATCTTCGATTGCTGCTATAGTGAGCGGACCAGGCCCAGAAAGAACATCCCCAGTGTCTGCTGGACCCCATGAGTTAGAATAGATATCGATATTGTCATTCTCAAAACTTAATGCATCCGCTTCCGTTGAGCCACTAAAGCCGCATGCAATTAGTCTATGACCAGAAATTCCTGCGCCATGCGCTGCACCGATAACATCGATTGAGTTGTTCCCAACACCTGCTGCCACTCCAGCAACTGCTGTCCCATGTGCATCTGATGATGAGGGGGATGGGTCTGGGTCGTCACCACACCAGTCATAGGAATACTGCGCTAACCAGTTTGGATTGAGATCCGAGTGAGAGTGATCGACACCATCATCAATTACGCTGATAATAACTCCCGAACCGTTGTAACTTTCCCATACTCCACTTACATTTGCGTCTTCTCCAGAAGTGCCATTAGTCTGGCCAGAGTTGTAAAGATGCCATTGATCGTCGAAGAATGGGTCATTTGGTATCCAACTCTTGGGGGATAATTGCCTATCGAGCATTGGGGAGAATGACTCTATCTCACCCATTTCGAAAGAATCAGAGAGTCTGCTGATAGCCTTCCCGGGATCATCAAAGGTCCAAATGAATGATCCTCTGAGGAGCCTTACTGGCTCCGAGAATTCTGGGGAAGATATCGTTCGATGGTGTTTTTCCAGGGGGATTCCTGTTACGACCAGCCAAGAATTTGCTCTAGAAAGCTGATAATCATCATAAGAACTGAGGTCTGAGACCCTCGCGAAAGCATGTTGCACAGATATTGAGTAGGTATGCATAATCTGTTTGTTTTCTAAAGACCATTTCTCTTCATTTTCTTCTCCTGAGGATTGTCCAATCGGTGCGATCAAGAGCATTACCAGTACTAGGCAGGCGACCCTCACAGACTAACTCGGATAACAAGAGAATATAGCCGTTCGTCTTCGATGCATAGGCAATTCTTCAATTTAATTAAGCGTCCTGAGACGCGATTCTCCAATACATGAATGGGATGATTACCAGGTACATCATCACCCCATACACCCCCGATGGCAAACTTAGAGCTGATAGGCCCCCATCTTCAGCAGTTAAAATTAGCTTACCAACAGCTATCCCTACTGTAGCGTTCTGAATACCGCTCTCAATAGAGACAGTGGTGGCTCTCATGGATTCAAGCCCTAGTAACTTAGCGCTCTGGAATCCAATTGTCAGCATAATTACGTTCAATGCCACAACAGCAGGCCCCAGGGTTCCAATGTTTTCCATAAGCAGATCCCAATTTGTGGCTATTGCAGCCAGTACTATAATTGCGAATAGGACGACCGCTGTTGTGTTGACCCCCTTTTCCATACCATTGGCGATTTCAGGACGAGATCTTCGAAGCCCCATTCCAATGAAGACTGGAACCGTAGTGAGTAGGAACATCTGAATCCCAAGAGTAATTACATCAATTGAAGGAGAGTCTTCTCCCATGAAGTGGTCCATTGAGAAACCTACAATTAGAGGTAAGGTTAGCACGGTAACGACTGAAAATACTGCAGTGTAAGAGATAGAGAGGGCCGTATCACCCTTAGCCAGCTTTGTTAGGATGTTCGAGGTAACCCCTCCGGGACAACAAGCAAGTATCATCAATCCTACTGCTAACTCCCCATCTAGGTCTGCTAGAGTGGCGATTGCGAAGCCAACTGATGGGAGTACTACCATCTGGTTTGCTACTCCTATTCCGAATGCTTTGGGCTCTCTTAATACTAGAGAGAAGTCTTCAACTGTAAGGCCCAATCCAAGTGAGAACATGATGAATGCAAGAGATAACGGAAGAACCACGTCTAGTAGCACATCACTATCTTCCTCCGTCTGTTCTTGGGCCTGTGCTGGTACTGAGGCCATCACTAACGCAACAAGAACTGCTGTGACAACAATGCCTGCCCTCATGCCCCTCGAGACATTTTCTGCTGTATAACCTGTCCGCTCTACTAACCATCCGAAAAATCCGAAATGGCCTTGCGAACTTCTTCATCGGACATCATTCTCCTCTGGCTCTTTGCGACCTCGAAAAGGTGAGCCACCAAACCATCCTCTACTTCGAAACCATTCCTCTCTAGCCAGTGAATAACATTAGAACGACCGCTCATATGACCTATTCGAATCACCTGCTCGAGACCAAAATCTCCTGCAGGAACTCCAGAATAAACCCTATCAGCCAACCAACTGTCTCCTTTCTTCATCGCCTTGATTACTGCGGATGCATGGACTCCTGTTCCCGTTTCGAATGCATCCTCACCGAAGACTGGATAATTATGCGGAAGCGCCACGTCTACGTATTCGTGGGCCTTATTCATGTATTCATTTAGAGATGTCAAGTCATTCTTGATTACTCCCATCAGACTTAGGTTTACTAGAGTTTGATCCAGTGGAGCATTTCCAGCTCTCTCACCCACACCAAGAGCCGTCCCGTGGATTACGTCCGCACCGGCCTCATATGCTGCTAAGTTGTTTGCAACTCCAAGGCCTCTGTCTTGGTGACCGTGCCAGTTTACTTCTATGTCCCTCCTACTTACTCCAGAGTCGGGAATTACTTCCTCTTGGATAAATTGCATCAGCCTCTTTACTCCATTGGGAGTAACGTGACCACAGGTGTCACAGATGCAAATCCTATCTGCACCCAATTCAATAGCCCTAGTATAGACCTCCTTGATTTCATCCGGTTTGCTTCTTGTTGTATCCTCGGTGACAAACATCACGGGAATGTCATTATCTACTGCGTAGGTTACAGCTGCTTCTGCAGTTGAGAGAATTTTTTCCATAGTCCATCCCTCTGCAAATTGTCTGATAGGACTAGTTCCTAGAAATGCACTAGCTTGTATCTTCCTTTCGTGTTTAGCCTGCAGGTCAACTAGAGGTTCAATGTCTGAAACAACAGTCCGAACCGCGCAGCCAGGTCTAATTTGGTAGCTGTTTTCATTCATGTGACTCAGCATTGAATCAATGTGATCAATATGAAAAGGTCCAGCACCTGGTAATCCGAGATCGACCTTTTGAATCCCTAGGCTTTCCATGCAGTCGATCAATTCGATTTTCTGGTCAATGCTTGGGTTTCTAGCACTAGGACTCTGTAAACCGTCTCTCAGAGTTTCATCGTCAAACCATAACTCGTGCGGGTGGTTTGCTTCGTTCCGATTTATAGAATAGTCAAAATCGTTCCAGTCGTAGATCAGGTCTTGCTCTTTCACCGTCCCACCCGTGTGTTCCATGGTTCGCTAGGTGTTTGAAACCATCGGGACTAACTACTTGTTGAAAGCTCTGATTTTCCAATCATGCCCAAGGAAATAAAAACTCCAATCATTGCCCCAATTGTTCCGAAACTAGCCGAAACAAGAACAACGAACATTAGCGCAAGGTAGAGCATTGACACGAAGAAAGAATTCGCTGCGCTAGCAATTCTTCCTGTTTCGTCTGGTTCTTCCGAGACGTCAATTCTCCAAACAGTTGACGCGTACCAGATACTGAGTCCGACCGCATTCCAACCAAGCAGATGGAATGACCAGCCATCTTCACTAATTGTTTCGAAGCAAAATGGAGAAGTGATTGAAAGTAAAACTAACATCAGGCAATAAAACTTCATTTCCAAAATCGTTCGATTAGCCCCCTTTTCATTGGGCATCATGGGAACTCCAACTTCTGCGTACTCCTTGGAGCGGTACAGTGCTAGAGCCCAAAAGTGAGGTGGGGTCCAGAGAAAAATGAGTGCAAACATGAACCATGGGAGAGGGCTTCCCAATTCAAGAACTGAATATGTCATAGATTCGACTGAGTCCATCGAGATACTGAGTCCTTCTTCACTTGCGGCCCAGCCAATTATTGGCGGTGTAGAACCGGCTATTCCGCCAATAACAATGTTCTGAGGTGTGCGGCGCTTCAACCACATGCTGTAGACTAGTACGTAGAATAGGATGCTGAAAGCTGACCAGAAAGCAGCTACTGAGTTAGCTAGAGCAACGAACCAAAAGACCCCAAGAAAAGAAATCACAATTCCAAATATCAGTGCTTGCCCAGAATTCACCTTGCCAGAAGGAATCGCCCTTCCAGATGTCCTCTTCATTATCGGATCAATGTCTCGATCATACCACATGTTGATTGAATTGGCACCCCCTGCGGTCAGGAAACCTCCAACAAGCACTATCCCCATTGTTCTAATCGATCCAAATTCTAGGCCTCCTCTCGTCATGTCATGGACAATTATTGAGCAAATTGCAGTAATCTGCAGTAATATTACGACTCGCGGTTTTGTTAGTGAAAGGAAGTCAGAAAGAGTCCCTGCCATCAAATCAACTCATCTTCTGAAACCTTGCATCCAATCCAGGCGGTTGCAAGGACAAGGAAGCAAAGCGAAGCCATCATGAGGTGTACTAGGGATAGCAATTCCAAGAACCCTTCCTCTAGATTCCACGAGAGAATATACGTCGCACCAATTACGGAATTAATAGCAAACATAGCTGTGGCGACCCAGATCCAATTCCTTAGAAACGGTTTGGAATCTTTTTGCGAGTCCTTCCAGATTCGAAACGAACTGTAAATCATGGAAATAAAAACAACTCCAACGATCCACCTATGTATCATCTGTGACTGTGAAACAACATCTTCCAAACCGCTTAGGAAATTCCCATCGCATTGTGGCCAAGAGTCAGGAAAGCCATCTACTCCACATCCAGAATTTGCTCCAGGGGTAGTCGAAACGAACGTTCCTGAAAACAAGGAAAAAAACACACCCATGGTTAAACTAGCAACAATCAACTCCCATTTCTTCGATAGTTCAGAGTTGAATCTTATCCAATCAGGTAATTTTCCTTCTATTTTGCTTAAGCATAGCCATAGCCAAACCATACTCATCGTGAATGCCAATGCCGAGCTAAGATGAAGTGCAACACTCCAGTGTAAATTGTCCATTTCCACAGTTAGCCACCCAATTGCCCCCTGCCAAATAATTAGAATCACTGTTAGTGTAGAGGCAAATCTAGCTTGAGCACTAGCCTCTTCCTGTTTTCTGAGGGATAACCAGTTTGCTAATACTAGAGGTCCAAGAATTGCTCCAGCAAGCAACCTGTGAGACCATTCAGTAAAGATTTGGAAGGTGGAATATCTATGACCGGAGCCCCGAGAGTCAATCTCGCTGGGATTTTCAGAGTACCATTCTCCTTGCTCTTCAGCCGTTATATCAAAACCCCATGTCCCGAAACATGTTGGCCAATCCGGACACGACTCTCCAGCGTCATAAATTCTAATCAATCCTCCAAGAGCAATTACCACTAGCGTCAATCCTAGTAGCCAAGCCGTCAAAATCCTGGATGCCTTCAGTGGAGTCAACTGCTATCACCCTTTGCGGGAGGCCGTGACGCTTCACTCTTCCTTGAGGTGGGGGTCTATGTCGATTGGGATACGATTTTGCTCGTACTCCAGTGTAGCGATCTTCATCGGATCCAATACGACCTTCTCCTTGGCATCATCAACACCATAGAGCTGAATCAATTCGTCGCTGAATTTCTCCCTAAGCTCATCCTCTGTAACGAATAGTGGGGCACCCATGCTAATCTGAAGCGCCCTTGCACCGATTATTCTGGCCTTTTCGAATCGCGTGTGTGCACGTACTGGCTCAACCATCTGGGCCGGCGACCGGAGACTCCCAAATAAGGTCTATGACTCACAAGTAACTGATGAAGCTAGCACTATGGGGCCTCCACCATCATTGCAACTGCATTTCCCCCCCCTAGGCAAACCGTAACGATTCCTATTTTTCCTCCAGTGCGGTTTAGAGCATTCACCAATGTCATCAGGCATCTTGTTCCTGTGGCACCTAGGGGGTGGCCAATTGAAATTGCCCCGCCATGAGGATTGAACGACTCATTGGGAAAATCAAATGAACTCCTGATTGCGCAAGAAGCCGAGGCAAACGCCTCATTGTGTTCTAGTATGTCAATTTCTTCAATGGTCCTCTCTGTTTTTTGGAGAAGCTTCTGAACTGTGGGGATGGGTGCAGACATCACTCTGCTGGATTCCACTCCCGATGTGGCATAATCTACGACTCTTGCTAAGACAGGCCAACCTTCCCTGTTTGCTGCCTCTTCGGATGCAATCAGGACGGCAGAAGCTCCATCCGAGATTTGACTGGCGTTTCCAGCCGTGACTTGACCGTCCTCTGAGAAAACCGCCCCAAGTCCTGAGAGAACCTCTTCGTTGGTTTCTGGACGAATACCTTCGTCGATAGTGAGCGAACCGACTGGGAAAACCTCTTCATCCATCCATCCTTTTACCCACGCTTCGTTGGCTAGAACGTGTGAACGAACTGCGAATTTGTCCGATTGCTCTCTGCTAATCCCATGCTCGTCAGCCACCTTTTCGCCAGTTTTGCCCATCGACTCTCCAGAGAATGCATCGCTCAGACCGTCACCTATGAGCACAGACTCCAGAGACTCGAAGGGGACTTCTTGTCCCTTAGCTACGTTCCTAGCAATTTGTGGTGCATTGCTCATCGATTCCATCCCTCCGACGATCACAACTTCTGAGACCCCTGCTCTGATTTCTGTAGCCGCAATCATTGCTGCCTTCAGGCTAGATCCGCACACTTTGTTGATTGTAGTGCAGGGGGTTGTAAACGGAAAACCTGCTCCAATGGCGACTTGACGTGCTGGTGCCTGACCACATCCTGCTTGCAGAACTTGACCCATATACACTTGATCTACTAATCCCTCGGATGGATCGATTCCTGAACGAACGCAGAGTTCCCTCACCGCCAAAATTCCCAGTTCTACTGCACTGAACTTAGCTAGTGAACCTTGGAACTTTCCTACAGGAGTTCGTGCATAGGCACAGATTACTGGAACGGGCATGCTCTACCCACTGATGACCTAGCCTTCAATGGCACGATGAAAGTGTGACCCCAAAGTTCACGAATCAACAGAATAACCGTAGAATCCTGCATTTATCAGCTCGGGCCTATTTTGTGGTTTTACCAGGATTGTTCTAACCTCCCACAGATCCTTGAAGATTCGATATCTGGCTGTTGCATCCAAGTAGTCCACTCCACTGGTACCGCCTGTCCCGGTCCTCTTTCCAATAATCCTCTCTACCATGCGTGCATGATCATGCCTCCATTTGGCCATTGATTCTTCCAACTCGACAAACGCGTCAATGAGCTTCCTTGGCCAAGTTAGTAGAGGCAGCTCTCGGTATGACTCAATGAAAAGCAGTCCCGCGCGTGCTCGACTCACTTCGCCATCAGGAACCAAGAATGAAATCGCAGAGTCATGCGCCGAGTCGATTCTTTCCTTCATCCGATCTGCTCCCTCACTATCCAAATCGGACATTCTCTCCAAGGCATCTTGACCCATCTTGAGATGTGCCTTCAGATGTCCTTCTACATATTCGCCAACCACATCTCGATCGCCCTTACTATCGAAAGAAGATCCCATTATGGGAGTCCTTTCAATCCACTTCATCAGCGACTCGAATAAGGAGGACTTCTGCATCTGCTCCTCTAGCCGTATTAGTACCTCCTTGTCCTTCCCTCCTCTCTCAGAAAGTTTTCTGAATGTCTTTATCGGATCCATTCCAAACAACCGGTCAGCCGTTTCCAGACCCAGGAGGGCCTCGAACTCGCGCATTTGAAAAGACTCGAATCCGGAGGCAGTGCCAAGGCCATCTCTGAAGGTGAGGAATCCTTGGGGAGTCAGAGTCTCAAGAACCGTCCACTGGTTTGCCATCAGTCGGAAAATCTCGGTAGTCCTCTCTAGGTGGCTTACAGCTCTGGGAATATCGTCCTCGGGTACGGGAATCTGATCCAAAATGACCCTGGTTTCTGAGAGCTCCCTGATGATCTGCTTGAACCACAACTCGAACGTCTGGTGTACGATGATGAAATGCATCTCATCCGCAGAAACCCTTCTGTCATCGCCTTGCAGCTCCAGCAACTCGTGAAGTCTCAGGTAGTCCCCGTAGGTCCAGTTACCTGACTCCCCGTTTCCGCCCATGACCTCCCCTGAGGCAGTCCACTTGAAGCGTTGTCGCCGAATTAGAATCACTATAACGCTCCATTGGATGCGGAGGGTATGCCCGAACCAATAGGATGGCCGGATGACCCCGACTCGCAACATCCTCTTCCTGCAAACTCCTTGTTAATCGAAGACGGACTAGAATTACTTGCTCCTATTGAGATCGATGCTGGAGATCTGTTCGTTGCTGTAGATGAGAATCGGGAATATCTCAGGGAGTGGCTCCCATGGTTGGATGACGTCAATTCGGTGGATGACGAGGTAGCAATGATTCGCCGAACAAGAGAGGACGAGAACTCCGATTGGATTTACCTGATTCGAAGCTTCGGCGAACTTGTAGGTGTGGTCAGCCTGAATTGGGTAGATTGGAACAACAGGAGCTTCGGAGTCGGGTATTGGATTTCCGAGTCCTCATCTGGCAGAGGGATCATTACCAAGGCATGCAGTAGGATTATCGAACACTGCTTCAATGACCTGAGGCTACATCGATCAGTAATCGAGGTAGCAGTGGAGAATCACTCTAGTCGGGCCGTAGCCGAGAGACTGGGTATGCGCCTGGAGGGCATTTCAAAGGACCGGGAATGGTTGTACGATCACTTCACTGACTCGGCAATGTATGCAATCACTGCTCCTGAGTGGAAGGCTCAGTCAGGGGTCAATTAGCCCTTTATCCTCTACCGAACAGCCACCCGGGGGTAGGCACGAGAGCACATCCTCTTGAGAGAGTCCTGTCGATTTCGAGATCCTATTCGCGACAGCTTCCTTCTTTTCCCTCCCCGGTGAGATTTTGACCCACCTTTCGCAAATTTTTGAAATCGTCCTCGGAATCCCAGACAAGGGCATTGGGACGCCATTCACCACTGCAAGACCTATTGCTATCTCAAGCGGGACGTCCTTGTGCCAGCTCCTTTCTCCCCTTACTACGAAAGACCCCCTTGCAAGCGACTCCCCAGTCTCCGTAGTTTTGGAAACCTGGCTGGATCTGACATGGAACGCAGTGGCTGCTGCCCCCCCACTCCCCCATGCTCTCGACCAGCAAACTGCAATCTGAGCAGCCTCGGAGATAACTGTCTCATCCAATTCGCGTGCGTCTTCCAGACCCTCGCCTAGGGCTTGGGAGATCTGCATAGAAGCCACTCCCTTCGGGATCAGCCCCTCCTTAGTATTGCTCAGAATCAAACCGTCCTTGAGTTTGAGTGAGCATGACGGAGCCCCATGCAGATCGGCGTGGAAGTACAGATCACTTGGGGAGAGATGCTTCCTGACTAGGACATCGTTCCCCTTTGCATCCTTTCCCCCGATTAGCAGGTGGCCGCCAGATAATACTGCCCAACGATACTTCTCGAACCAGAAGCGCCTCGACCTTTTCCTACCTCTGAGCTTACCCGAAGCCGCTTCCTTAGCAGCCTTCTTCTCTGCAGATCTCCTTGACTTCTCGGTCTTCTCGAGAGCTTCCATAGCCCCCTTCGCCTTGTTCTTCTGAGCTCTCGCCTCCTCGAAGTACCTCTGTGCGTTCTGATGGACAGTCTTTGAAGCCTCCAGCGTCACGCTGGCCCCTGGCTCTCCATCATTGTCAGGCAGGAATGCCACCACTGAATGATTTGCCGGATCCACACTATCAACCCACTCAACTTCATGAGACATGTCTGCGATGTCCTGCCAGCCCCTTTCTTCGACGGCAGTGTTTAGTTGGGTCAGGATGTTATCCACGTGACCCCAATTGTCTTGGATTGACTTTCCTAGCTCCTGGGTAATCACGGCCCTTTGTTTGAATCTCTCAATCGCATTCCTCTGCTGCGAGGCCCTCCTCGACAACTTGGAACTCTCGTCCTCTGCACGCTCCCCGGTCTCTACA
>PBFP01000003.1 GCA_002718695.1 Methanobacteriota archaeon | reverse complement strand
CCAATCATGATCGATGATGGCGACTCCGGAGGAATCGATGTCGAATATTTCCTAGAGGAAATCTCTGAGGAGCCATCAACCAGAGTCGCCGGAGCTATCATGATTATCATAGGCAGTTTGCTTGGTGTTCAGCTTGGCGTTCTTCTGGTATCAGCAACTCCTGATGAGATACTGTCTGGACGTCTGGCTTCGAATGAAGATTACTCCGATGTCTCAGGAATTGTAAACTCTGCCTTAGTGGATAATAATTCAGGGGGCGAACCAATGGAAGGGGTGAAGGTTAGGCTACTTTCGGTAGAAGGGGCCACAACTGGGAAGGAGACTTTCACTGATTCAAATGGCAGGTTCACCATTCGTGAAGTTAACCGTTTGCCATACTTGCTTTCCTTCACACATCCGGGCAACAATACGACAAAGATTTTTTTCGTCCCGGGGGATAACGCTCAGCTGGTTGTAACAATGTCTTCTGGGAATGGTGAGAACGTTTTCGATATGAGGGGCGAGAGCCATTTGGCCCAATCCGTTTCAATTGCCACCGGAATCGCCTTCTTGACTATTTTTCTCGGTCTTGCTGGAGTCTACGGGGGTGTTGAGGCCTACCGTGGAAACAGTTATCGCAGATCTTGGTGGCTTTCTTTCTTGGGTCTCTGGAGCAGGGGGAACATTTTCATTGGCCCGCTGCTGATCCTGATTGGGATGGGGCTAGTGACTCTAACAAAGGAACAGTTTTCCGGAGACCACCAGTAGGGGTTTAGAGGCTGCATATGTTTCTGATCTCCATTGAAGGCGGAGACGGTAGCGGGAAAGGCTTTGCAACTAGGACTGTTTCCGAGGTTCTCCGATCTGAGTTTTGTTTTTCTTCGGTCGAGACGACCGCAGAACCAAGGAGGTCTCACCCCTTGGGCAGGCTTGCAATTGAATCCGTGAGGAAGAATGTCACTTCTCCGGAACAAGAAGCTGGATTATTTGCTGCAGATAGGTTAGACCACTCCCATGGATGGATATTGCCTCGTCTTCGAGAAGGAAGGGCAGTGGTAAGCGAGAGGAATATCCACTCTTCCATAGTCTACCAAGGAATAGTGGGCGGTCTCGGTGTTGAAAGGGTATCCCACATGAACTCCGCCGCCCTCATCCCAGATCTGTGCATATGGGTCGATTGCGATCCAGAAATCGCACTTAAGAGAATTAGAAATCAAACTTTGAGGGGCCTATCAAACAAGGAGGAGTATTTCGAAACTTCCGATTTTCAGGCCCAAATTAGAGACGGATATCACGGCCTACTTTCAGGCAAATATGAGATTCCAACCCCATTCGATATGGGTGCCATTATTGGCCCAATTTCTAACGAAGGATCACAGGATGAATTCCGCAAAAAATTGACTGAAGCAGTTAGGCAGTTCTTGAATAGACGCCCAATTCCGATCAATGTCGAGATGGAACAAGTCGACCAATTCAAAATTAGATCAATGATAGAAAATTCCAGAGGGCAACACACCCTTTTGGACCTTGGAATAGAACCTGCAAGGAATAAATCCGACTGGCTGGAGGGTATGGCTCCCTGGAAGGTCCTCAATATAGCTCAGGAAAGCCATAAAGAAACACTCTCCCTTCTAGGGGGATCGGAGAAAATGAAAATACAAGAAACACCAAGAAATATCCTTAACCACTCCATGTCATCAGTATGCGGAACCCTGTCATTATTACATTCAGCAGAGATTTCCGAACTTAGATCCGCAATGGGGCCTGTAAGGTCCGTCTCAGAAAGACACACCCGTAGGATTGTCAAATTCCTAAAAGAATCTGGCTGGATCTCCCAGAGTAAGACTCTAATCGGCAAGGAATCCCCAAAGTCAAGGCTTATCGATGATCATTTCGCATTCTCCAGATTGGTCTTGGCTATCTGGCCAATCCGTAAGGCGATTAGTCGTTGGCAGTCTAGGAATCCAAAAACACATTTGCGTTTTTCCATCGGCCAATTAGTCAAGTCTGGACAATATGAAAAAGAGCTACTGGAAACCATCTCCCGTCTCGCCATAATCGGTTGCGGAAGTGAGATCGGCCCTAATCCCAAAAACTTGAACCAACTAGTGGATTGGTGGAATGGTAAGTGAGGCTTACCTTGTTACTAATTTAGTCCCAGCAGGAAGACGAACAGATTCAACATTCTCGAAGTATTTCGGTCTCGCAGAGAAAGCCGAACAGAACCACCAACCGCCAACCAATCCTGAAACTGCCCCAGTTGCAATTCTAAGTGGGTTGTTTGACTCATATGATTCCAGTAGAAGTTGTGTGAATCCATCGATACCCATTGGNGCCAGGCCAATTCCCATGATCACGAAAACTGCAGCCAATCTGAGATCCTTTTCATAAATGGTAGAAATCAATCGATCAGGGAAAACCGAAAGGAAAGTGTCCCTAACTGTCCATCTATTGAAGCCCCTGAGCCCAAAAATCAGGCATCCAAGGAAAAACCCCAGGAAAATGCCTACGTCTCTAGTACAAACCGGCATCTGGTTGCCATTTATCTCCCAAGACCTCTCATGTTTCTGGTGGCAGTTAAGGTCTCCGAAACCATAAGCAATTGCCCATAATGGGTTCAAATCAGTCCAAACGAATGACCCNCCATGAATTGACTGATCATGCCCAATAGACGAATCCTCCCCGTGGTCATTGTTCCCCCAACTGTCTTCAAATGCATAATCAATGGCATTAGCCCTTCCCGAAAGTTCCGGAACTGAGTCGTAAGGCATTGAATAGGGGGCAATAAAAAATAATAGCAGAAAACCCGAACTAAAGCCCCCCAAAATCATGGAGACCTTGCTCTCCAACCTCCTGTCTTGGAGGCCGTTCTTTCTTTCTTTCGAACTCACTAAGTTTTCGCACCNGGCATGGTTTCTTAGACTTCACCAACAGAACGGATGGGTCACAATTTTCCACCAGTCATGGANTTAGCGCCTCCAGTTGAGCCGTCAACATCGTCACCAGCCAATCATGAAGGACATCGCTTCCCATCTGTGATAAAGTGGTATTGAGGAAAGCCGCAATTAGGGCCCTCTCAGCATCTTTCTTGTCATAACCTCTTGCCTCAAGGTAGAAAATTTGACCATCGTCAATCGGGCCGTTGGCCGTGCCATGACCACATCCGACAACATTGTGCTCCATAACTTCCAATTCCGGTATTGAATCAGCCTCGGCCTTTTCTGAAAGAAGGAGATTATGGAAAATCTGTGCCGCATCCGCTCCATCGGAGCCTTCCTTTACTCTCAGCATACCTGTTCCAATTGTTCGACTCTCCCCCCCACATGCAGAATGCCAAGAAAGCCTACTGAAAGTCTCAGCAGCATCGTGGAGAATCTCNATATGGTGGTCCAAATGCATCCGATCAGCAGAAAGTATTGACCCCAGAACTTTCAAATTACCCCCGGTTTCANCCATTTTGAATCTTAAATCAGACTTTGTTCTCTCAGAACCCGATGAAACCGTGCCCGCACAAACTTGAGCGTCCCTGCCAATTAAAATCGACTCAGATCTGAGCATTGTGCCACTTTGCTGTAAACAAAGTAGGACATCGTTGACGAAAGCTCCCTTTCTTACCTCGCCAGTTCTTAGTAGTCCAAACCATTCACTTTTCCCGGAAACTCTTGTGATCAGCTCTATTTCTGAAAGCTCTCCAATCTCCATGCTCAAGTGTGCAGCCGAAATCCCCTCTCCGGTAACAATGTCAAGAATAACTGGTACTGAGGAGGTAAAACTATTGTTAACAACCAGAGTCCATCTAGAGTTTTCAGTGGAAGCATAGAGGAAAGAAGTAGTCAATTGATCCCCAAAATCCAATTTTATATCGGAGGATGCACCCTCTATGATGCTTATTCCTTCGGGCACTTCTGAGCCATCAATCATTGAAATTCTGACCTCTGGTTTCTGCATTTCCGGAAAATGTGACAGATCACCCGAGGGATGCACCTTCTTCCAGGGGGTGTACCTCCAGAGATGGTCCGACCTGTCAGGCTCCTCTAGGCTGAGATATGTGGAGGCAGCATCCATCCTGAATCCTCAGCCGATACTTCCTTCCATTTCGAGAGCCATCAATTGATTCAACTCTACCGCATATTCCATAGGCAACTCTCTCGTGAAGGGTTCAAAGAAACCATTCACAATCATGGCCAAGGATTCCTCTTCCGAGTGTCCCCTGCTCATCAGATAGAACAATTGTTCGTCACTGACCTTGGAGACGCTCGCTTCATGTTCGCATCTTGCCGTGGGATTTGCGACTTCCATTGTTGGATAAGTNTCCGATCTNCTTTCTTCATCTAGNATTAATGCGTCACAGACTACGTTNAACTTGCAGTTATTCGCCTTGGGAGAAACGGTCACCATACCACGATATGACCCCCTNCCNCCATTCTTACTGATGCTCTTGGATAGGATTTTACTTGTAGTATTAGATGCAAGGTGGTGGATTTTNGCCCCNGCGTCTTGATGTTGCCCGCTCCCTGAATAAGCCACAGAAATTACTTCAGCATGACTCCCCTCNCCNTTTAGGATCACAGACGGATACTTCATCGTCAGCTTGCTGCCTATGTTCCCATCTACCCATTCGATCTTTGCATCCTNATGGGCAACTCCTCGTTTTGTAACTAGGTTGTAAACATTAGAACTCCAGTTTTGNATTGTCGAATATCGAATATGCGCTCCCGGCAGTGCTACNAANTCGACTACAGCCGAGTGTAATGAGTCGGTCGAATATGANGGNGCAGTGCAACCCTCGACNTAATGGATGCTGCTCCCTTCATCCGCAATTATCAANGTCCTTTCGAACTGNCCCATGTTCTTCGCATTGATNCTGAAGTATGCCTGTACCGGCANTTCTACCTGAACTCCTTTAGGGACGTAGATGAAAGATCCCCCTGACCACACTGCAGTATTCAGCGCAGCGAATTTATTATCNGAATGNGGAACGACCGAGCAGAACCATTTCTTNACGATGTCAGGGTGCTCCCTCAGCCCACTGTCCATATCTAGGAAGATTACCCCTTGACTTTCCAAATCATCCCGAATGCTGTGATAAACTGCTTCAGATTCGTATTGCGCCGTAACTCCCGATAGCCACTTTTGTTCCGCTTCTGGAATACCCAGCCTTTCGAAAGTATTCCTAATGTCTTCTGGGACGTCGTCCCAGTCCTTTTCCGTGGTTTCCGAGGATCTCAGGTAATAACAGATATTGTCGAAATCAATTTCTTCTAACATTGGGGTATTGCCCCAAGTTGGCATGGGTCTTTCGGAAAAGTGCTTGAAAGCCTTGATTCTTTTTTCAGTCATCCATTCTGGCTCATTCTTTAGATTTGAGATTTCTCTAACCACTTCTTCCGACAGTCCGAAGTCAAATCTTACTGTAGAGTTCTCAGGGTCATGCCAACCCGCCTTGTAATCCCCAACTGCTTCTCTCGCATCCTTATTTTCCACCATTCAATCTCCTCCTGTTTTTTTCAACCACTCATACCCTCTTTCTTCTAGTTCCATGGCTAGTTCTGGACCACCGGAAGAAACAATCTTTCCGTCCATGAGGACATGAACCTTGTCCGGCTTCACGTGCTCAAGGATTCTAGAGTAGTGAGTAATGATTAGAGCTCCGGACCCAGTATTCCTGATTGCCGAATTCACTCCTTCGGAGACAGTCCTAATACCATCAATGTCTAATCCACTATCAGTTTCATCCAAAACAACTAGCTTAGGACGCAGCAGCATCATTTGGAGAATCTCGAATCGCTTTTTCTCCCCTCCGCTAAATCCGTCGTTAACATATCTGGAGAGGAATGAACGAGGAATATCCAATGACTCCATCGCCCCATTGAGAAGGTCTCTGAACTCCCTCCCCTTTGCCGAATCTACTCCTTTGATACTAGCAACCGATTTCCTCAGAAAATTCCCTACTTGAAGGCCAGGAACTGACTGTGGATATTGGAAAGAGAGGAATATACCAGCCCTGGCTCTCTCCCAAGCCTCTAATTCTAGTATGCTATTTCCTTCCATAAGGACATCCCCCCCNATTACGNTGNAATCGGGATGNCCCATGATGATGTTAGCNGTAGTGGTCTTTCCACTACCGTTCCTACCCATTATNGCATGAATTTCTCCTGCTTCNATTTTGAGGTCGATACCCTTCAANATTTCCTCGCCTTCTATTCCGGCNCGCAAGCCATTTATCTCCAGAATAGCCTCTCTCATGNGACCGCTTCTTTTACAGGCANGGAACATGTCTTTTCAACCTCTTCATCCCGTTGCCACTGTAAGGTATATTTTCTCAGCCCGTTTGGGACATTTATGTCTGAGGGTCCTCTATCGGACTTGGGGGGTCTGGAGGAAGCTTACAGAATTCAAATCCAAGAATTGATAGAAAAAGAGTCCATTAGGGTTATTTCAGAGAGAATCGATCCAGAAGAGAACTCCCGACTCTGTGCCTTGTCTCTTTTGGAATTGGTAGAATCAGAAGACGAGCAGCTTACCTCTGCTTTGATGGCAAGACTTGGGAGTGTTAGGGCAGCACTGGAAGGCCATGGGGGAGGGATCGTAGTGAGTAATTCCGAAATCGTTGTCAGTAGAGGAGGCCGAAAGTCCCTTTCCCTAGTTATTGACTTGGATGGAGCTTGTGTTTCCTGTGGTGCAGCCCCGGGGACATTGAAGGGCATCCAGGATGATTTATTGGCCGATGCAGAGATTTCTTCAGTTCGATTCAGCTCTTCCATGCTGGAATGGTTCAATGAGATACAAAGGGAATTTGTGCTTCAGCATGGAGGGGTATCTTTCGTCTAGTGCGCGATTTTGATGATTGAGTCAATCGCTTTAGGGGCGAATCCCAACACGGTCACATCTTTGCCTTGGACAACTCTAGAGAATTTACCTGCCATTCCAGCAATATCATACCCTCCGGCCTTTCCAACCCAGGACTCACTATCAATCAACTCATTCATTAGGGAANATTCAATTTCGTCGAACTCAACTATTGAGTAGTCTGTCCAAATTTTNACCATCCANCCATCATCCAACTTTACATCTCCCCNTCCCTTCTGAAGAATTCCAGTAGAAGACCAAACTCTGTGCCTTCTCCCTGATAGTCTAATCAGGCTGGATGCCGCAGAAACTGGGTCAGGAGGCTTCCCNAGGGCGACTAATTGATCGTCCGGATCCTCAACTAATGTGTCCGAAACTACAACATATGAAGCGGAATCGGAGAACTCTTGTTCGATTACCGATGATGCAACTTTCGCCTTGTGCATACAAGAATCAAGTGTTTGTATACTCACCTCCCGACCTGAAATCGGGGCAGGCTCGGAATTCTCTAAGTCATAGAAACCCAATATTTTTCCAGATTCCTCGAAAAGACTTGTCAACCACTCGCGCCTCCTGCTTGAAGATGAAGCAAGAATGACCGATGCCATCTCACTTCTCTCAGACATAAACTCTCGAATCGCAAACTGGGCATTTAGTCACGGTTATCCCGAAATCGATCCTAAATCTGCTTCCGCATTCCGGACATACCTTTTCCCCTCCAACCAATTCCGGGGCCGTTTTTTCATTGGAATCCGGGAGTCCAGGAATTTCTACAGCAAATTCCATCCCATCTCCCATTGACTCTGACGCAACCCCTCTTCTTTCTCTCCTGGATTTTCTTTTTGCCGAACCCGAATCGTCACCATCCTCAGTATAAATTTCCTCTTCAACCATTTCTACCAATTCGGAACCAATCATTAGGTCAGATTCGTGTACAATGTCTACGACTTCGTCCTCCATTACCACGCTCGACTCTCCATCTACGATCCTTCTCCTGCCGATCCACCTTATTCCTTGGGAGGATAGGGTAACCAGGGCGACTATCCCAAGCAATAGAATGGAGAAAGAAACTCCAATCAACAGGATCTCGAAACTCCCCTGGTCCAATCCCAGAGACGATCTAATCTGATCAGATAGCCCCCCACTTCTCTTGGAATCACCATCGTCCACCAGAGTCCTAATCTGCCAGCCCCCCGATGAGTAAATTATTATCAGAGTCTCCCGGTTTTCTTCGGACCTGTCCATGGAATTGAATTGCCCCTCTACAATCATGTCCGATAGCCCCACCCAACCACCATCGATGTCAATCAGGCCATACTCCACTTGGGGTCCGCTTGGGCCAACCCGGTCGAAGANAACTTGGATCCCTCTTTCAGACTCNACTACTCCAATGCCNGCCAGACCTCTNGCGGATATTCTCGATTNCATTCCTTCTTCTAGTCTGAATGAGGAGTCAGTAACATGGACCACAAGTTCAGAGTTCTGAGGGTCCCCCTCCCTCCATAGGGATACTAACTTCTCTTCCTCTCCGTCCACTAGCACTGTCAATTCTGGTAAGGCAGCCTCATCCCCTACCGCCTTGCGGTATGACCATGTTTCTTGTCTTATTTCCCCATGAGAGTACCATACTCCAAGCCTATCTTTGCCTGTGGTGTCATTCCTAATTGTTTGGTANAGGATGTGAGCCTGCTCTTCGAAACCAAATTCTACTGACAACGGATCCTTGTGCGATGGATCCGCATCAATATCCTGTATGATGGATGGATTTAGGAACCAGTCCGATGATGACAAAGGCGTTTCAGCATATAGGATGAAAATGTCAGTGATTTCCTCAAGACTGCCGCCGCTAAATATGTCTCTATGGTATCCTGATACGAGTATCTCTCCCTCCCTCAAGTCCATGTCAATACCCCAGTACTTGCCATCAGAGAGGGGTATTCCAGGCATCAGATCTTGTGTAGGGGTCATTCTACAACTGGAGTCTATCGTGGAATAGCTGACGGTCTGCATCAGGAACCAATTGGGGCCCAAGAACCTCCTAGTCCAAACAATGTGAGCATAGCCATCTTCAGTCCCTATTACTGATATCTCCCCCGCCCATCTTTCTTCGATTACGTTATTGCATTCTACAAGGGTCTTGGTGGGAGAAAGCTTGTACATGAATAGTGAACCCTCTTTCTCACTGATGAGTAGGTCATCGCCATCATCGTAACCAAGGCTAACCACCTCAACCGGCGTTTCCCCGGGACTCAATTCAGCGTCTCTAGGACCAGTTAGTGTAGTGCTATCTACGAGCAGTGTTTTTATCCTCACGTTATTGGACCAGTCATTGTCATTGCCTTCGTCAGGAATGACGCTAATTCTAAGTTCTAAAGGACCAGTTTTGTTGGGCACATATGGGAATGAGATAATTGAATGCGCCCCCCCGAGTATCAATGGTATTGTAGAATTAGAAACCAACTCCCAACCCCTCCCCGTCATTATTTCAAGCGTACCAGATATTCCCATTGCGTCCTGGGAGCCAAGATTATCCACTCTGGCTTGAATGACGGACGACTCATCGGGCCTAGGAATCGGGCTTGCGACTGTGACTGCCGATACCGCCCCACTCCTAATTGCCAAATCAATCCCAGGGGGCCTTTCTAGAACAGTGAACGTGCCCGACAAATAGTTATTATTTTCGTCCAATTCTGTAATTGAACCTAGTGGGTCCAGAGTGATTGTGAGGAACAACTCCCCATGCGTTAGGGGATTCCAGTAGAGAACTACCTCTACGTACTCTCCAGAATCAATGTTCGCAATTACGTACTCATCTCTTCTTTCTCCATCCTCTTCCAGAGTAATGCCCACATCTGAAGCGGCCTTGTCACCGGTATTCCTGATCGTTGCCCTGACTTCTAAGAAAGTGTTGGAAAATGCCTCCGGCATTGGTATTCCAAATTCTTGTACGGATATGGATTTGCTGACGAACTGTAAATCGGGCATGGGCTCAATGTTATCGAAATTCACCACTCTGCGAATCTCTTCGGAAATTACTCCTACAGCGCTAATTACTCTGACCGAGAGTCGATACTCATCGTCTTTGTACCTGGTCGTGTCTATGTCGAAACTCCACTCCTTCCAGCCATGGTTTTCACCCCCATCCCCATCCGTTTCAGGGCAATCGGCAATCCTTCCGCCTTGATCGTCCCACTTTACTTGGTGGTACCTAAACATGTGTGCGCAGTACGCATGTCCTCTCCAAGCGGGATTGCTCCCGCCCTCATCGTTCAATGAGTATCTAGAATGTTCTTGCCCCTCCAAGTCTTCATTGCCCCAGTAACCATCATGATATGTCGCCCCTACTTGCCACTCTTCACTGTCCAATCTCCACTGAACAGTCGCATTTCCAACGGATTGGAACTCTCCAAAGACAGTTACAGAACCCTCGAGGTCAGAAGTTCCGCTGGGCCCCTCTAGCGTGAGATTCAACTTGCCCACTGGGAATTCGAACTCAGTGTTATTGCTCCATCTCCCAATATCATTCATTGCAGCTACCTTGCCAGTGACCATTACATCCGTGAATTCGTCAGGCAATTTTGGCACACTGAATGGCAGGGTCCAGTTGGCTATCCCCGTTGGGTTCGTCCAGTTTACCAAAATGACCTTGCTTTTGGGCTGATCAGCCTCCTTGTATTCCATCTCAATAGTCGCCCTGACTTCTTCAATCGTACCATTCTCTTCTCCGTTTTCGTTTATGTGCCCTCTAAGGTTGTATGTCTCGCCCTCGATGAGCCAGGAGAACTCTGCCGGCCTCTCTATGTCGACCCAGTTTCCTAGTTGGGGTGGCTCCGGGCCGTTCACGTTGCCTTCTCCAGCATATCCTAGCATCGATTTAGCTACCTCTCCACCATCGATAATTCCGAAACCGTATCGTGTGTTCCAGGTATTTTCTTCGAAAGACCCATCCACAGTCCATTCGTTTCTGAATTCAGACCCACTTGCTAGGAAGCCTCTGATTGCCTCATATCTCTCAATTCCCGGCGGCTCTTCGTTCATGAATGCCATATTCCTCGCCTCAGCTATTTCAAGCATTATCGCTACCAATCCTGCAACTGCAGGCGTAGACATGCTGGACCCGGATAGTTGGGTGTAGTCATCGCTGGCCCTATTGACTTCAGAACCGGGAATTATTCCCGAGGACTCAGCGTGCTGGGCAGAGTTGATGTTCGATCCAGGCGCAACAACCCAGGGCTTCATCTCATCCCAGGAGTCCCCATCGTCGTCATCGGCCCTAGGCCCGTAGTTTGAGTTTGGGCTGATGGAATCGTCGCTTCTGTCTATGCTATTTTGGTCATCTAGCCATCCGACAGTGATGGAAGTATCTGCAGATCCAACGGAATTCACGTTGTTCGCCCCGTCGTTACCTATGGCAGAAACACAGACTAGGCCATTTTCCGAAGCCTGATTGACAAGACTCGCCTCGGCAGAAGTCCCATCCTCATTGCTATCTCCCACAGCTGAACTAGCCCTTCCAAAGGACATGGAAACTACGTGAATACCCTTACTCGAGGCGTTATTGCCCCAATCCCTATCTCTATTGTTGATGACCCATTGAATCCCAGCAAGGATTGACTGCGAGTTCCCCCCTCCGTAGTCTTCCATTACTTTGACATCAACAAGATA
Organism: Methanobacteriota archaeon; assembly: GCA_002718695.1. Taxonomy (GTDB): domain Archaea; phylum Thermoplasmatota; class Poseidoniia; order Poseidoniales; family Thalassarchaeaceae; genus UBA36. Next base: position 30,473 of record PBFP01000003.1, on the reverse strand, counting down.
GGATCCGGGAGAGTAGCCCTGGTTGACTCTTCTGGAATCTCCGGTCCCAAGCGCAATTCCAGCAACATGGGTTCCATGGCCATCTCCATCATCCGGGTCTTCGTCGTTACACCCAGATTGCCCGATTCCGGTCGCATCACATCCCCCGACCCACTTAGGGTCCTCAATATCATCGGGTTCATTCGAGTTGTCTTTGTTTCTGTCGGAGAAGTCGTCAAGAGAGAAATGTTCGTTGTCGACTCCAGTATCTAGTATCGCAATAACCTTGCCCGAGCCGTGGTAGCCAAGCCCCCTTAACGCCTCGTCGTATACTCCTGATTCTCTGACCTTAGAACCCTTTGTTGCTCTGTCTAGGTAGGGGACGATTACGTTTTGCTCCTCAACGAGGACCACTCCGTCCAATTGCCAAATTTCTATCAATGAGCTAACAGGAACATGGTCCAGTACAATTGAATCTAGGTGGTCCATCACCATGAACCATGATCCCTCGGCGTCCCATCCATGGGCACTAATTACTGATCTTAGAGCATTGATGTCAGAGTTTCCGGGGTGCCAAGAATAGTGAACAATTATCGCGACAGTGAACCTGCCGTCTTCCCCCCTTATGGTAGTCTTTGAGACTGATTCTCTTTCCCCCGAAACAATGAGTTGTAGCCTATCGTCGAACCCGTTTGAGTCTTCGTCAGACCAGAAGTTATCCCACCATCCATGCTCCATAACTGCCGGTCTAGAATCAATCGGAGAGAAATTAGGGCTAGGCTCCTTTTCCGGACAAATTACGCCATCACAAATTAACGGGGGCAAGATGGAGTCCGGCTCCACAAATTCTTCGATAATTTCTAGATCGCTCCCCCCCATTACACTAGCCGAACCAACGGGGACGTCAAGAAAAAATACCAATATCGCCACAAACAAAGGCGCGATACTTCTCGACCCCTTGGACATGGCTCTCGTAGAGAGCCAGTGTAAAGACCTGTATAACTGCAACCTGTCTTTGTCTATCCTTCATGTGGTTATGGCCAGTTGATATGCTTTGATGAAAGTGAGCATGCGATCCTGCACACCCCCCTGTCGTCAATCGTAACCACTTCTCCATCACAAACCGGGCAGATCGTGTTCTCAGAGAGCTCTTCCAGCCAAGCTCTCCTGGTCTCAATCTCATCACCCTCCTCTCTTAACTTTGTTAGAATCCATCTGGCCCTTCCATCTAGTGGTTTTCCAGAAGACTCCCATGGGTCATCATTCAATTCGCCCATTCTGGACATGGTTTGAATCCTAATTTCCTCAGCCAAAGATTTCCCATCCATAGGCCCCGATAGGTCGATAGGACTGGGCGCCCCTCTGGCAATTAGTCTGGCAGGGATATAGGCTAGGAAGAACCCACCAACGTGAGCCATGTGGGCAATGTTTGTTTCTCCCGAAGTTCCACTCTGGATTGAGTAAATCTGGAAAATCTCTAGACCAAGTCTCACGAAGGCAATTAGCCAAACGGGCCAAGCTCTGATTAGGAAAATAAGTGGGAACTCAATTCTGTCCTCCGGCCAGCATGCCATGTATGCCCCCAGAATCCCAAAAGCAGCACCACTTGCTCCAATTGCAGGGACATTTGAATTAGGGTGGGAAGCTATCCATGCCAGGTTTCCGCCAATGAATCCCAGGGAGTACACTGCGAGCCATCTCTTCGGGCCAAGCCTCTGTTCGAGTGGGACTCCTGCTAGGGAAATTACTAGGATATTGCCTAGCACATGGAGAAAGTCTGCATGAAGCCATGCACTAGTAACAAGCCTGTGAACCTGATTAGGATCACTATAAACGTTTGGAATAATGCTAAACAAGTCAATTGGGTCATAATCGAAGGCACTGTGATCTATCGTGTATAGGGTGAATTGCACAAAGTGTACTAGCAACAAAGAAAGAACCATTGCCAGAGCAATGCTGGTTTTATTCCTAACCGCTGAAAAGAAAGGAGTAGTTGAAACTGCGAAGATCACTGCCACCCAGAATATGTCCAAGAGGCCCAATGCACCCCAAGTTGCTACCACATCTAACCCCCATCGACCATTCTAAATAGGGCATTCGCAGAAATGGAACACTCATACGAAAGCGCTCCGCCGAGGCATCATGGCTCCATCAGCCTTAGCCCAGGTGAATGGCATATCCGTCAACCGAGGCTCAAGCAGGGTTCTTGAAGATGTATCTGTATCATTATTTTCAGGAGAAGTAGTCGCAGTAATTGGGGAGAATGGATCTGGAAAGTCCACTCTAGTGGAAGCATTTGCTGGGCTCCTACCTCTCAGGGAGGGGGAGGTTGTGTGGTCAACATTCCCAGATGGCCAGACGCTAGTTAGGGACTTCGAAGGAAGGAGAAATGCACCCCCCCCAATGGGACTCACTCTACAGAAAGGTGGAATTTGCGGGGACGAGATCGTTTCACAGAGACTAATGGTGGCTCTATTATCAGCAGGAATTGATCCCGATGAAATAACAATTAAAAAACTGCTATCAGAATGGGGCCTAGCTCACAGGTCCGAGGATAGGGTAGCACACTTGTCTGGAGGTATGAGTCGGAGACTATCCATCCTATGTGGCCTTGCACCACTTGCACTCAGTGACGAACCCAGAGTAGCTCTCCTCGATGAACCATCAGAGGGATTAGACGACTCTGCCAAGCATCTACTTAGGAGATGGTTGAGGGCACTTGCCTCAAACGATCATGGGATAATAGTGGCTACTCATGACAAAAAGATCTCTTCTTGTGCAGATAGAATAATTCACATCGAATCTACTTCAGTCAGCGAATCATCAGGAGATCCCGAAGGTGAAAAATCTGAGTTAGAATATTCTTCCTCATTTCGATATCAAGATCCAATAATATCAGTCATTAGGTGGTCTCTTAGGATCGAACTAAGGAATCCAATAGAGACGATTGGCAGGGCGACGCCTGCGATAGTTGCTCTCCTTCTTTCGTACTCACTGGTGGGCGAAATTGACTTGGAATCGCATGATAGCAGGCTTCTTTCCGCTTTGGTTCTGGCACCAGGTTTCATTTCCGCCATTTCCACTCCTGCTATCGCGTCCAGACTTTCGGAATCTGACTGTGGAAGGTGGTGGAAGGCAATCGCAGGACCGATGGCGCGTCCGGCATTTTCCATAACGGGGNCCTCGATTTTACTTCCAGTNCCCCTNACTTACTTGTCTTGGGCTATCCTCTCTGGNGGAGTAGATGCGGAGGTTTCTTCGGAGGTTCTGAGATGGTTGTGGATTCCNNCTCTCGCATTAATCGATTTGGCAATCGCCGCAACCGCTCTTCANCTTCTCGTATCAGATCTTTCTAGGTCAAGTGCCGCGCCNGCTTCTCTACTACTATTGGTTCTAGTTTGGCCATTCTTGGAGCTGACCGATGCACTCTCAACCATCATCGACCACGGGATGGAATTCACCTTCGCNCTCNATGATCCCATTCCAGCATGTTTGATNGCNAGTATGATTTCTGCACTAGTCTGGTTAGCAGCCATTTTGATTCCTGACTATTGATGAATAGCATTCATGTCCATGTGTCGAATCCGAGACTCGTGCTAAGNTACAGATCGNNAGCANTNCCACTTACTGCAATGGGGTTATTTGGGGCATTGATTACTGCAATNTTGGCATTCACTTGGGNTCCAGTGGTTGATTCAGAGGCCTGGAANGCTCCAGATGCGTATAGGATAATTTTCTGGCATGTCCCCTTTGCTTGGGTTTCATTTCTCGCATTCTGCTTACTATTCATTGGCTCAATTTCTTGGTACAGGAGTCGTTCTGAGAAAGGCTGGAGCATGGTAGTGGTCGGATCAGAACTGGGTTTGTTATTCGGCCTCGGAGTTGTGATTTCAGGACCAATTTGGGGATTAGCTGAGTGGGGCGTACCTTNGGATTGGGGCGATGTTAGATTGAACACTTACGCGCTTCTAACAGGAGTTGCTTTGTTTCTGACTATGTCCCTTAGAAGCCAGCCTGAAGGCGAGGAAACAAGGGATACACTTGCTGCAATAGGCCTCTTTGGATTTTTCTTGGTTCCAATCACAGCAATTGCAACCACCGTGTGGAGGAATCGTCATCCGGGCGTGATTCTTGCTGAGACCGAGGAAACAGGATTAGACCCAGAAATCAGATTGGTTTTGATTATTGGTGCAGTATCATTCATCACACTTTTTGCCGGTTTAGTTGCTTTAAATTACCATATTCACACGCTTAAGGAAAAAATCGAGACCATGAATAAGGCTATTGATGAGGGGTATTGAATTGACAGGGATTACGGAAGCAATTATTGTCTATGGGTTGCTTTCTACGTTGCTTTTGCCTTATGTATTTGTCAGAATAAGAACACTNTTAGAATTGCAATCAAATCTCGAAAAGGAATCAGGNNAAGACTCAATCTAAACCAATCCCCNCTCGTAACCCTTCTAACGAGGNGTCTGGGCGCAGTATCGGGATAAGTCATGTCCGGNGGCGCGTTCTGCATTATATGTGGGGCAGACCCGCCTCTTTCTTCCGACAGAATGTGCGAGAAATGNCTAAGGGGCAGGACCACTCTCTCTAAGATCCCAAAAACAATCCAACAAAGGCGTTGTGCAAAGTGTGGCTCATTTGAGATAAATGGCCGCTGGTCTCCATCACAAACGGAAACAATTGCCGATCTGAGGATAAGGGAAAACTTGGNGTTAGAAGAACGTTCTTCCAATGTTGAAATTTCTTTTTCGGTCCAGGAAATCGATGATCGGACAAGCCGCCTCCATATCGTAGTAAGCGGAAAAATAGAGGGGCTATTTTTTGAGGATATTCACGAAACACTTCTTCAAACAAGCAATAGTGTTTGTTTGCCCTGCACAAGAAAGGATGGCGATTACTTCGAAGCCACTGTACAATTACGTTCTGCTGGGCGCAAACTAGTGGAGGGAGAATTATCCGAGCTAAGGGGNACTCTAGATGAACTCATTCNTTCTATGGAGNCTAACCCCATGTTCTTCATTTCAAAAGAAGGNCCAGTTCACGGTGGTTGGGACTTGCAACTGGGTTCAAAGAGTCTGGCCAGAAGTTGGGGGAGGAGATTGACAAAACTATTCGGTGGAAATGTAAAGGAGAGCTCCAAAGTAATTGGGGTAAGCGACGGCGTAGAGGTATCTAGGCTCACTCTAAGTTATAGGAAACCAGCATANTCAATCGGAGACGTTGTNAGGAACAAAAAGTCATTGTGGCTGGTCGATAGCTGGCAGAAGGAGGGCCCAATTCTGAAGAGATTGGACAGNTTTGAGAGGACAGGGGCAACTTGGAGGGATATGGAATCCTCCTCCGTGGTATGCTCTGTTTCCGAGCAAATCGTCGTACAGATCCTGAATAGGGACACTTCTGGTGCCGAATTCATGGATCCGAGCGATTACAAGGTGTCAACGGTGGCCCTCCCATACGACTATGATGGCTCNTCTGAAGAGTTACGCATNGGTTTCATAGATGGGGTGTGGCTGGCNCTGCCAGTCTCNGGCAAAGGTGAGGGAAGATGAGCGAGCCAAATTTTCAGTCACTACTCTCCGAATTTGACTTGCGTGACATGGCAGGCTTCACTAGGAGTTTCGTCGATGANCTTAGAGTTGCCATGTCTGNAGAATTANACATCGGAAAAGACNCAGACTGGGGCGGAGTACTATGCCTGGGNATGGGTGGCTCAGGGGCAGGTGGCCTGTTCTTGAAGGCACTATCGGATGACTCTGGAGGACTTCCGTTTGTTGTTTGGACCGACTACGGAGTACCCAGTTGGTGGGGGCCGGACTGGCTNGTAATCGCTACTTCCTACTCAGGTAATACCGAGGAGACTCTAGATGGAGTCAGGGAGGTGATTTCTGGCGGTGGAACCGTTGTCGGAATTTGCTCCGGTGGTGAGTTGGAGGATGTTCTCAATCAAACAGAAGGGTCGGTATGTCTCAATGTGCCTCCCGGGCAAATGCCTCGCTCGGCGTTTGGCCATATCTTCGGGACCCAACTATCGGCCTGCTGGGAATTGGGAGTTCTTCCAAAACCCGGTCCGGAGGAGNTAGAAGAGATGCTTGGCAGACTTTCTTCGGCATCTTCGNAATCAGANCTTTCAACTAACTCCGGGATGGCNGCCACTCTCTCTAGATCACTAGTCGGGAAAGAGATAGGGATNGTCGCCCCATCTTGTCTNGGGGCCGCNGCNTACCGTTTCACATGTCAGTTGAACGAAAACTCAGCTAAGTTTGCCGGTTCATCCGATATCCCTGAGATGAATCATAACGAGATAGTGGCCTGGACCACCAAATCGCCTCAGGACCGGGCACTAATGGTTCTATCTTGCCAAGAACTGCATCCACGAACTAACGCAAGGATTGAATGGATGCTGGAGGAGATTGAAGCCAAACCAACATGGGTCATAGATTGCGAAGGGGAAAGCCTTCTAGAAAGGCTCCTTTATGCTGCTCATGTTACGGATTGGGTTTCAATCGGACTAGCATTACTGACAGAAGAGGATCCATCGGACATGCCTGCCATAGAGTCTCTGAAGNCACATCTGGAAACAGTTCAGTAAATGGGCCCCAAAACAAGCCTAGGGTCGGGGTAGTCTCTGAGAGCCAACTCTCTGTCCTTGGGAGCCACCACTCCTGGCATATCGTGAGTCTCAGGCTCGATTAGGGACAATTGGAAGTGCAGGTGCGGCTCCCAGCCACCATTCTCCTCAAATGCTCCAAACCAAGCTATTTCCTCTCCAGCCTTCACCTTCTGTCCGACCTTCTTCCCTTCTATTGAAGCATTATCTAGGTGCCCGTACAAGGCCCAAACTGGAATCCCGCATATCTCATGTTTGGTGATTAAAACATTGCCATAGTCGCCTTCTGCAGGGTTGTAACCGAAGTGAGAGATCTCGCCATCCATGAATGCCATGCAAGGAGTTCCCACTGGCCCTCCAATATCGATACCTACATGCAAGAATCTCTCTCCTGCAAAGAGCTCGGTAGAATACATTCCANGGCGCAATTCATCGTATCGACCAATTTCAAATTCGTATTCCGAGGGAGTATAATCTCCAGAAGTGAAATCCCTAACCTCGTAATCGTCAGGAAGATTCACTACCGGGTGATAACCGACTGAATCCCAGTCCAACATGGGTGTCGGAAGGGGCACTCAGTCTTCATCTACACTCAGGTCTAGGCTCTCAAGTGCGTCCAAAGCCCTCTCCAAAGAATCCATCGATTCCTGTAGTTTGGTGCGGTTAGCATATGAGTTGCTAATCTGAGTGCTGAGTTTGCTCCAGACTGAATTTAACTCGTTCAAATCACTTCTGAGACGGGTATGCCCTCTGATTATTTCATCTGACTTTTCAGCAATACCCATGGCCCTCTCGGCGATGTGGAGGAGGTGCATATTTGCAATCAGAGAGTTCGGGGAGCAGACGACAACACCTCTACTCGCTGCATCTCGAATTAGGGCGGATTCTTCTAGGTTTTCTGGAGAAATCATGTAGTCGTATATTCTCTCTGATGCGATATACAGATAGGCAACTTCAGTAGTGCCCAACTCAGGTCTAACGTAACTGGATTCCACTTTGGTTATGTGTCCTCTGACAGCTTCTAGGAACGCTTTCCTGTTACCAATTCTGGATCTACCATCTTCTTCTCCAGAGCCCCCTTCAGAAATAGCCAGAGTTTCCTTGAACGCCTTAATCGGGAATTTTGAATCGATGCAGAGAATCCTGCCATCCGATAGTTTCAGGCTAGCATCGGGAATGCTATCGAGTTTGGAAACCTTCTTTCTGATACTGACATTTGCGAAAGAGTCCTTGAGAATCCTCTCAAGTTCTATCTCAGCCCACCCTGCGGCAGCTTGTTTGTCTAGGAATATCTTCTGTATCTCTGCAACCTCGCTGGCAACGGAGTCAGCGGAACTCCGAATATTTCCGATATCTTCGGCAATTTTCAGTTCTTTCATTGTCCCTGCAACAGCTCCTTTGAGAGTCTCTCCGCTAGCAGCAATCCCAGCTGTGATGACCTCGGGTTTGACAGAGAAATCTAAATTCCCAATCGCTTCTTTTTGGACTACTCCTAGAGTGTGTATTTGAGATGCTTGATCACGAATCAATGCAGACTCTTGCTGAATATATTTCAGCAGAGAAAGAGCATAGACCAATAGTATTACGAGGCCTATTAAGATGATCAGAAGACCATAGGACAGCATATCGGACATTGGTCTCGATGGAGTATCGGAATCGGGGGTATTTGAACTATGAGAGGCCCTATTCGTTCCGAACTCTGAATTGGTTCTTAGGCGAGATTGAGTTTCGGCAAGCATGAGGGTCAGGAGACTGGCTATGTTACTGTCCGGACTCGAACAACTTCAAACTTTATCATCAGAACTCGAGCAGTACACCACCGAAGGCGACTTAGCCGCAAGGTGGCTAACTGATATTGCCAACTTCGACGACTTACGGGATGGCTGCACAGTTGCTGATTTGGGGGCAGGAAATGGGGTGCTCGGCTTGGGGGCCATTGCACTTGGTGCAGGAAAGGCAATTCTGGTAGAATCTGATGCGAAGTCTTGCGAAATTGCCAATTTGAATGCCGAAGAGATGGGTTTCTCAGAATCAGTTCAGGTGATTCAAGCTAAACTCGGCCAGGAATCGGCAGATATCGAAAAAGCAGATCTCGTAATCAGCAACCCGCCATGGGGGCGACAGTCCCCAAAGGCCGACCGTCCATTCCTCGATGCCATATTTTCTGCCCAAGCCACCTCGCATCTCATGCATAGTGCCGAAGCAAGTCACATTCGGCCTTTTTTTGAGGGGCAAGGATGGTTTGTAGAGAGATACGGCGAGGCAGACTTCGCCCTCCCAGTAACTTACTCCCATCATAGCAGACAGAGGGGGAAGACTAGGGCCGCTTTCTGGCGTCTTATACCACCATGAGCCCACGGCTCAACCCGGCCGGACCGTTCATAGGGGGTCTTCCGGTCGGCGGGCCGATGGCTGCATCAGTTGGGGACCAAGTTACTCCGGGTTCTCCTGTGGAAATAGGTTCTGCAGAGGAAGCCGGCGGAGGGATACATGTCTCTGAAGACGGTGCCGTCGCAATTCTCTCCGGGCAACTTGTCAATAAATCCGGAGTTATCTCAGTGGATTCTTCAATTCCTACAATAAACGATCCAAAGATTGGTGACTTACTGATTGGAGAGGTGAACAGACTTAATGAGAAGACAGCAGAAATCAGGGTCCTGCATATCGAGACGAACGAGCATGGTCACAGGTCGGTTCCGGCATTGAAGTTGTTTGCTGACATCTATGTTTCAGAGATGGTAGACCGTTTCATTCCATCTGCAGGTGACGCAATGAGGAAGAGGGACATAGTAAGGGCCGAGGTGATCAAAGTCGAACCAATGCTCAAGGCTTCTACAAAGGGCAATCCCGATCTGGGAGTGCTTCATGCATTTTGCCCACCTTGCGGAGAAGTTCTGCAATCAAGTGACAAGACTCCGGACTTCAACGTGGAATGCCCTCGCTGCGACTACAGGGGATTTAGAGCTCTTTCGAAGGGTTTCGGACATGGGTTTGGAATCCCTGCTGGTTCGGAACTCCAGAAGCTGAACCGTCCCGGACAACGCTGGTCCGAGGAAGCAGAGTCAATGCTAGGGCACGAAGGTGCGAGGCCATTCCTCTCTCCCGTGGCAGATCACAGAAGAGGTTGGTCATATGAGATTCCTGCTTCGGCTAGAAGGAAACCATCCTCAAAAGGAAGGGGTGGAAGGCAGCAGAGGGAGTTGTTTCCCGCAAAGTGTACTCTATGCGGAGATCAGACCAAGGTCCCATTCAAGCCAACTCCCGGGAAGCCTCTGAGATGCCGCGAATGCATGGAAAAGGTGGAGTCTGGAAAGGCTAACAAGGATGATCTTGCAAAAGAGAGGAAGATAATGAAGGAGGCCAGATTGAAGGCTCAGAAAGAAATGGGCTTCAAACTGTTTGTAGGAGGGATTTCCTATGATGCAACGGAAGAAGACCTTAGGGAGGCTTTCTCCACCCATGGGGTGTTGAAGGATGTCCATTTGGCCATGGACTCAGAGACCAAAAGGCCCAGAGGCTTCGGCTTCGTGACTTTCGCCAAAAAGAAAGATGCGGAGTCGGCAATCAATTCACTAAACAAATCTGAATTCAAAGGAAGGAGGATTTCAGTAGAAGAATCCTCTTCCGGAGGAAGAAGGGAAAGTAAGAGAAGACGCCGACGTTAGTGCGAACCGTCAAGTCCGACTTGCCACTCGAACATAATGAAAACATGAGTCGGTGGCTGGTCTTCGATGGCTATGAGGACGAGCCAGCGGCCTTCGGAGTTCCGAATTTCGTTGGGTTCCATATTCGATACATCTGTGGAGTACTTGAGTCGAGAGGGATTCCTTACGATTATGTTACAGTAGATCAGTGGAGGATCAGGAACAAGTACAAATCAGACAAAAATATCTCCGAAGAACCCATCGACTTCTCAGAATTGAGTGGTATGGTGATTCTAGCCGGGGCTGTCGTTCCCGGCAAGTATGTTCGTGGGACTCCGATAAGCAACAAGGAAATCAATCAGGTCATTTCATGCGCGACTCCAGGAACTCCGGTTCTGTGCGGCGGATGGGCAATTAGGCAATGGAGGTACTCCGGGTGGTCGCCAATTTCCAACGACATTTTCTGCTGCGTACAGGACACTGACGCATCGCTAAACCACTTTCTCGACACAGGTAGGTGGGAGAATCGAAGAAGGAGTCCGGAACAATGGGGCGCTTGGGCTCTGTCCGGAGCCAAGTCAAAGGCAGTCTTGGACCATCCAGACCTGTCTTCTATTGGCGATTCCCCCGGCCCACTAATTTACGAGCTCGAACTATATCAGGGGTGTGTAAGGTTCAAACGCGGCTGTAGGTTTTGTATTGAACCCAAGAAAGGGCTTCCAATCTGGAGGCCAGAAGATGATGTGATCAGCGAAGTCAAAGTTGCAATGGATGCGGGAGTAAGGAATGTCCGAATCGGAGGTGCTACAGACATATTCACCTACTTCGCAGAGGGTGTAGAGGATTTGGAGTACCCAGTCCCTCAAACCGAGCCGATTGCAAGGGTTCTGCACGGCCTTAGGGAGGATGAGCGCCTCGAGGTTCTACATGTCGACAATGCAAATCCATCAATTATCGCTGAGAACCTGGAACCGTCCACCGAGATAACCAAAACTCTAGTGGAGACTCTTTCAGACGGGGCCGTCTTGTCGTTCGGGATAGAGTCAGCAGACCCTATCGTACATGAGAAGAATTGGCTAAATTGCGATTCTCAGCAATTATTATCTGCAATCCGACTAATCAACAAGTTCGGTAGGGAAAGAGGCAGTCGCGGCCTTCCAAAACTCTTACCGGGACTGAATTTCATAGCCGGGCTGAATGGAGAGACTGAATCATCATTCAACAAGAACATGGCACTTCTCAGAAAAATCAAGAAAGAGAGACTTTGGCTGAGGAGGATCAACATCAGGCAAGTCGAGGGCCTTTCTTTCCAGAAGGTTAACGAATCCCATTTCAAAGATTTCAAGAAAAAGGTTAGGGAAGAGATTGACAAACCGATCCTAAAGGAGATGTTTCAGGAAGGAAGCATCCTCAGGGATGTTTGGTGGGAGGCACACGGGGACCGGATAAGAAGGCCGGAACAAGTCACAGATCCAATTCATAGGGATCCTAGCGTAGTAGGAACCTCGGGGATCACGTTCGGCAGGCAGATCGGAGCATATCCCATTCTTGTCGGAGTACCATACAGGATTCCACTGGAATCAAGCTCCGACGTGATGGTTACTGGACATGGGAAAAGGAGCATTTCTGGAGTAGAGTTGGGAATGGACATTAACGAAGTAACCCATAGGCAATTAGAAGCAATCCCGGGAATAGGCCCCAAATCCGCTTGGTCTATAGTTAGCATCAGGGCCAAGTTGTCCAGAGAGTCATCAAACAGACCTTTCTCATCAGTCTCAGAGGCCTTCGAGAAAATTGGATTGGAAATGCCAAGAAAAATTGAGCAGGTTCTGGTCGCCCCTCATACGTAGAAGTCAGAAGACGTCTCTTGCTCATCAAATGTGAGGTAGTCTTCTATTGAACTCTCCACACCAATTTCTTTCATTAGCCTTGCAGCCGTCTCTTTGGTGCTATCTAAGTCCAAGTCCAGTGGCACTTCAAACGCCTGCTCAATCCAGTTCGCCATTCTATCAGCCGCTAGAACGTCGGAACTGGCACCAATGGTCTCTGCAACTACTCCCACTGCAGGCACTTCCTCAGTAGCGGATAGGGATAGGACCAATCCGGCCATTCCAATCATTCCCTGTTGGGGCTGATCCCTGCTCACTATGATGTCACTCCCTTCTAATTTCCTCCTCACTTCTTCGCTAGAGCAGATTGCGTGAATTGCACGACAATCTGGACCCGATGCTAGACCTGCCAGAACCAGAAGTTGAGGCGCCATGCACTGCTTTGCTAGATCAAGAATGGTTTCTGCAACTTCATACTGGCCCGATGCAGTCATTGGCTGCATGATTCCAGTGATTCCGACAATAGTTTTCCCATCTGGCAACATTATTGTGCTTATTTCTAATCTAGGAGGGCCAATTAGCCCCTTCTCTCCCAGAGTAGCATGGGGGGGGAAGTCCGGATGCAGTATCCATCCAATCGTTCTTGATGGGTGCTTACTAATCAACGCATCAATCATAATTTTCCCGACGTTTCCAACTCCTGGGACTGCCTCCATAATCAAGCAACCTTCGGGAATCGAACCACCATCGAGCCAGTGTATTTTACTTCGATTCAAGTCTCATCCCTCTTCTTTCTGGGACTGGGCAGTGACTCAATCCATTCCTTACTTCCAGCGTCCTGCCTCTTTCTCCTTCTTGCACCTTGTGGATCTTCTGGAGAATACTTCAGAGCAGCCGCACTCTCCATCCTACCTCCGCACTTCTCGCACTTGCTACCCAGTCCGAAAGTTTTGCATTCATTGCAGCGTTGTAACCTAGTTCTAGCCATCGATAGCAATTACCGGCCCTTTGAGGTTCATGAAGTATCGTCTTCTGAAACTGTTTTCAGAGGCGTTCAATTGCGATCGAGCCATCTACAGCCCCGATCTTCTCAGAAGCGGAATTTTTGGCATCCTCCCACACAGACTCAGCAGATGGATAGTCTGGAGCTCTGATATCTACTCTGTAGTTTGGTGCTCCATCATAGTGGCAAGTCAGGGTCACATCTTCATTCCCTTTAGCGCAACTTTCTGCTGCTTCCAGTGCTGAACGAATGGCATTCACACCCTCTGGCCCCCAAACCTTAATTTCAAACAAACCTCTAATTTCTACAAATGGGGGGACAATATTCTCGATTGCAAGATCGGTCACAACTCCCATCCAGTCTCCTTTGAAGCCAGCCTCTGAAAGGGCACTTTCATTTATTGCACAGTCCTCTAGAGCCCCATATAGGGTTCCAAATGATTCACGCATCTCGTCTGAAATCGCCAGTGCCTTCTCTTCGTCCCATCCAACCCGCTCCGCTGCAACTCTCATGATTTGAGAGGCACGCTGTTCATTCTTCCAGGATTGTAGCGCATCTCTTCTTCGTTCCTCGGAGACTGACTTTATGGATAGTGTGATGCTTTCCCTATCCTTCTTAACACCAATAACTTTGGAAACCACTCTTTGCCCTTCTCGGACATGGGCTCTTATATTTCTGACCCAACCAGTTGCAATTTCGCCAATGAATACGAAACCCTCCTTTCCAGCGTATGTGTCCAAATCAAGGTAGGCGCCATTTTCCTTTACGCTCTTGACAGTGCAGACAACCAATTCGCCTTCCTCGGGCCAACCGGACTCAACTTCTTTCAAGATGCCCCCTCTCTAGTTTAGTACTTCAATTACCGTACAACCTGTGAGGTCGGCCATTCCACCCGATGGTTCGGCAAGAGTTGAACCACATATTGCGCAAGCAACTATTGTCGCCGCTCTTTCGAATAATGTGGCCTCGTTGCCACAATCTTTGCAACTTACTCTTAGGAAACGACCAGCCAAGACAACTCACCTCAATTATCAACTAGCTCAAACTTTCTCGCCCTCTTCCCTTTGGGCGAGTGTGCTTTACCGGTTTCTGTGCATCTGTACACCAAGTTCACCCTCTTGGTAGGCTTCTCACCGGATGGTTTGGGCCTTGGGAAACCCCTGTAACCTGAAGTCACCTTTCTGAATCTCCTCTGGCCCCATTTTAATTCACTGGCTCTTCGCTTCTTCACCCTTTCCACGGTGTGTTCAGTATGCTTGCCTGCTGCAGGGCTGTAGCGCATCACCTTTCTTGGCATCTTCACCATTTTTTCACCCATAACACAACTCGTGCGCGGCGAGCCACCAATGGCCCATATATGAAACTAGCCAAGTTATTGCGAATCCTAGAGGTCCCCCGGCCCAAGAAAAACACAATAATATGCGCCCCATCCAACAATTGTGTCCTTCGATGCAGCAATAATCTGGGCTTCTATCGTTTTGACCACATTTGGGTATTGTTTTCACAGAATGGGACCAGCATTTAAGCGAAGCAGATTTGGGGCCCCATTGGCACTTTTGGGCGTCTCTTGTTTAGTATTGATTCCGAGAGAAATCTCCGGTCCCGAGCAAGAAATGCATCAAGAGTTGCTAAATTTTTTTTCATGGGCCATTCTTTTTGGTGTCGGATCCCTATTGGCCCTGAGATCATCACAGACTTATGGTAAAACACAACTCTTCGAGCTGGTTCCGGCTTGGTTTTTCATCGTTGCATCATGGTATTTGGCTTCAACACAGTCGGAATATGGTTTTTCAAAAGTAGCAACTAATGGTGTTTTTGCCTATATTGGTTTATTTGCTGGAATTATTGTTTTCATCATCGGCGTCGCAATGGCCGAAAGATTTGCAGGCATCGATTCTGAGTCGGAACCACTTTCTAAAGAGGAAGAAAAGCTGGTCCGAACAATTCTCGAAAGGCGTTTAGGAGGGGGATAAGGTGGCAATTGAGTTTTCAGAGGTATTGCTATTGTTTTCGGGGGGGGTCCTATTGTCGTCCCAATTCCTATTCATTCATCTTCTGGCAACAATTAATCCATTCCAAAATTCAAGATTTCACTTCCTTTCAATTTTCATCGCTGCACTATTGTCTACTTTTCTGGCAATGAAGGTAACAGGCACCACTCCGCTGTCTTCAATTCGTGAAGCGATGGTTTCTGCTTCTATCGGGATATTGTCCCTCATGCCTCTGCTAATGGCAATCATTACAATCGCCTTGATCAGGATAACCCTCATAACAAATCGGTCGGTGGGCGCGTCGTCTTAGGAGGTAGAATGCATGTCGAAGGGCACACCGAGTATGGGGAAGAGGCAGAAGTCAACTCACATTCGCTGTAGAAGGTGTGGCAGGCACTCCTACCACAAGCAGAAGGGTCAGTGTGCAAGTTGCGGTTATGGGAATACTTCCAGAATGAGGAAATTCAGGTGGAACAAGAGAAATAGGTCCATGTCGCAGAAGTAGTTAATTCTCTCCAAAAACTCCTAAGTCTAGTTTTCCCGGCCTAGGATTGATTCGATGTGCGGAATCATCGGAGTTGTTGGATCACCAGGATCCCAAGTCGCTCCCTCTATCTATGATGCTCTTCTTGTTCTCCAGCATAGGGGCCAGGACGCAGCAGGAATAGTAACTAGTGACTCCGACAATATCTGTCACAGGAGGGCAAATGGACTTGTTCGCGATGTTTTCCGGCAGAGGCACATGAAGAATCTGGAGGGCTCAATGGGTATTGGTCACGTTAGATATCCCACAGCAGGATCAAACTCTTCATCAGAGGCCCAGCCATTCTACACAAATACTCCTTTTGGAATTAGTCTTTCTCACAATGGAAATCTGAACAACACATCAGATATAATCTCTGGATTGTTGGAATACGATCACAGAAGAATCAACACTAGTTCTGATTCGGAAGCACTTCTGAACTTATTTGCCGCAGAGATTCAAAGGTCTGTAAACGGTAGACCTGGGGGCCTGGAAGCACTTACGGAGGATGACATATTTAGGGCAATAGAAAGAACCCACTTGCGTGTGGAAGGCAGCTATAGTGTGGTATGCCTAGTAACTGGATGGGGCATAGTTGCATTCCGCGACCCCAATGGAATCCGCCCCTTGTTCATAGGACATAGAAAAGTCGATGGATTCTCAGAGAGGGTCGTTTCTTCCGAAAGTGTCGTGTGCAAGGCCCTGGGTTTTGAGCCTGAAAGGGATGTGAAACCAGGAGAAGCGGTTATTGTAAGGATGAACGGAGGCATAAACTCGAAAATATGCCATCCACGACCAAGACTTACCCCTTGTGTTTTCGAACATGTTTACTTCGCAAGACCCGATTCAGTAATCGACGGGATTTCAGTCCATGAGGCCAGACTGAAGATGGGGGAGGCTCTAGCCAGAGCGATAATGAAAACCCTCCCTAATCATGGGATAGATGCGGTTATTCCAGTTCCCGAGGGGGGAAGGATTGCAGCTTTGGGGATTTCAAGCGAATTGGGAGTTCCATATAGAGAAGGTTTCGTGAAGAACAGGTACATCGGTAGGACATTCATAATGCCAGGTCAGAAAATTAGGAAGGATTCTGTAAGAATGAAACTCAATACCATCGATAAAGAATTCAGTGGTAAAACTATACTGATAGTTGACGATAGCATAGTTCGGGGAAATACATCAAGGAGGATAGTTAGCATGGCCAGAGAGGCAGGGGCCTCCAGAGTATTGTTCGCTTCTTCTTCCCCCCCTATCATTCATCCAAATGTGTATGGGATCGATATGCCCGCAAGGAAAGAATACATTGCATTTGGCAAGTCCAATGATGAAATTTGCAAATCTATCGGGGCGGACTGGTTGATTTACCAGAAATTGGAAGACCTAGTCAGCTCTTGCATTCAGGCTGGAGACAGTTCTATTGTGAACTTTGATTGCTCATGTTTCAATGGGGTTTACGTTACAGGCGGAATAAACGAGGACTATCTTAGAATCGTTGAAAAGACTCGGGCAGATTCAATTAAGCAGAATGCTTAGTTCGAAAATAGGGCCGACAGCTCTTGTTTTAGAATTGGGACACATTCCTCCCACGTCGCTACAATGCCATAGTCAGCAACACCGAAAATTGGAGCCTCTGGATCCTTATTTATCGCGACGATGTACTTGCTAGTCCTCATTCCTGCCAGATGTTGAATTGCCCCGCTAATTCCAATAGCTATGTACAGTTTTGGAGCCACAGTTTTACCCGTCTGTCCTACTTGCATGCTGTGGGGTATCTCTTCCCATGTGTCCACTGCTGCTCTGCTGGCACCCACCGCCGCCCCGACCGATTCAGCTATCTCAAAAAGGTGCGAGAAGTTTGATGGATCCCCCATGCCCCTGCCTCCTGAAATGATTATTTCCGCCTCGCTGACATCAAGCTTTTCTCCTGCTTTATCTAATGCCCTCTTTACAGAAACAGCAACGTCGGCACTATTGTTCACAGTGCTAATTTCGGCACTACCTCCTTGTTCGGCAGGTTCGAATGAATTGCCACGAAGCGTTATCGCACAGGGTGACTCAATAGTCGATTTCTCAATTGCTTTACCCGAGTAAATAGGTCGGGTAACGCTAAACCCCGCTTCTATTGCAATGACATCCTGAGTTACAGGGATTCCTCTGCTAGCTGCTATTGAGGATGCCAATTCTCTCCCTAAATTGGACGAAGAACACAACAATAAATCACCTTCGGAAAGAGGTGATAAAACATCAGTCCATGCCTTGCAGTCATAACTATCAAAGCAGCCCCCTTCAACAGAAACAACTCTAGTAACTCCCGAAAGAGTCGCTACCTCCGAAGCACCCACTCCCCCGGGGCAAAGAACAGTTACATTCGAACCCAGCGAGGCNGCAACTCCAACTAATTGCCCAGTTACGGGATGAAGAATCCCTTCATTGGATTCCGAAATTACAGTTATCTCCATATTGTCACCTAAATTACGTTCGCCTCATCCCTTAGCTTCTTGACAACAATAGGAACCGAATTGGCACCTTCGAACTTCTGTCCCGGTGGCTTCTGAGGGGGGTGTGAATGGGATTCTATGTTTATCCTGGAACTTCCTAAATCAATACCAAGGTCTTCAGGCGTCAGAGTCTCAATATTCTTCTTCTTTGCCATCATTATTCCCCTCACATTNGGCCTCCTTAGTTCGGAATCTCCTTTGTCAAAAGTGAAAACACAAGGTGCAGGGACCTCAATCTCCTCCAATCCATTTGGCCCCAAACGTGTAGCGGAAAAACCCCCTCCTGTGAACGAAACATTGGATACGACGCCAACACAAGAAAAACCCAACTGTGTCGCTACTCCCGGNCCGGTGGAACCACTGTTCATGTCAGCAGATTGCTTCCCGCATAGAACTACTTCAGAACCGGNTCTTCTTACTGCTGCAGAGAGTAACTCCTGNGTCTGAGTGCTGTCCAAAAAANNGTCAACTTGGATATGNACCAATGAATCCGCCCCAACAGCNGCCGCCTCAGTGAGTATTTTTGATGCCCTTTGTGGTCCGCAGGTTATTGCACATATTTCTCCCGCCCCCTCTTCCTTCAACTTAATCGCCGACTCGAGTGCATACTCGTCGTATGGGCTGATTGCCCACTTGGAGATCGAGCCTTGGTCAACCGCATTTCCAGAAATGCCTATTTTAGCCGTAGTGTCTGGGACCTGCTTGAGGAGAACTGCCACTACCATTTAATCACTATAATGCACGGGTCATTGGGGACTCTTTCAACATTGGGTTTTGAGGAACTGGGCCATTAAACCTCCCTGGTAAATGACTGAATTCCTGTAATGTGCCTACCAAGTATCAGATTGTGAATATCGTGAGTGCCCTCGTAAGTCTTTACCGACTCCAGATTTGCCATATGGCGCATTACTGGATATTCATCCAAAATCCCATTAGCACCATGNATGTCTCTGGACATCCTNGCTATCTCCAATGCCATGTCTACATTGTTCATCTTCGCCAGAGAAATCTGTTCAGGAATCCAACTTCCGTCATCTTTCTTCTTTCCTATGTGAAATGCCAGGAGCTGACCCTTTGTGATCTCTCTGAGCATCCATGAAAGTTTGTTNTGAATCAGTTGGAAAGATGCAATGGGGTGTCCAAA
This sequence comes from Methanobacteriota archaeon, assembly GCA_002718695.1. Taxonomy (GTDB): domain Archaea; phylum Thermoplasmatota; class Poseidoniia; order Poseidoniales; family Thalassarchaeaceae; genus UBA36. The sequence continues at coordinate 11,246 of PBFP01000003.1, read as the reverse complement.
CTGAATTCTACTGAGGGAATATTCACGCGCCGAGTTAAAACAGGATTGGGCGGCACCAACCGCNCCCCATGAGATNCCATATCTTGCATTGTTTAGGCAACTAAATGGCCCCTTCAAACCTTTTACTCCTGGTAGGATTCTGTCTTTGGGGATCTTGCAATCCTGGAAAACCAGCTCNCTAGTAACACTAGCCTTGAGCGAGTGCTTACCTTTCATTTCTGGAGCACTGAATCCCTCATCTCCCTTTTCGACAANGAAGCCTCTGATTTCCCCGTCAAGTTTGGCCCAAACTATTGCCAAATCTGCAATTGTNCCGTTGGTAATCCACATCTTNGCCCCATTNATCAAGTAGTGNNNCCCTTTGTCTTNTGCTCTTGTGATCATATCTCCCGGATTTGACCCATAGTCNGGCTCCGTCAANCCAAAGCAACCGACCCACTCCCCACTTGCCATCTTGGGGAGATAGTGCTCCTTCTGCTCCTCACTTCCGAAATCCCAGATNGGATACATCGCCAAGGAACCTTGAACACTGGCGAATGATCTAACTCCGCTGTCACCTCGTTCTAACTCTTGGCAGATTAGTCCATATGCAATGTAAGATAGTCCAGGGCATCCGTAACCTTTCAGCGGAGCTCCTAGAATTCCCAGCTCTCCAATCTCGGATCGCCATTCATCGGGAAATATTCCTTCTCTGCAAGCATTTTCAATATTGGGAATGACTCTTTCTTCAACCCAGTCCCTAACCATGTCCCTAACCATTCTCTCTTCTTCGGAAAGCAATGAGTCGATATCATAGAAGTCCAAGGCCTCGTAGGTCATATTTCTCAATCTCTCGCGAGGTTACGCACTCATGAATTTATGCTCGCCTTTTTTTCCTTGAACGCCGTCGGCTTTCTTTTATTGCTCTCTCACGTTCCTCATCGCTTCCAATCTTCATTGAGACCCACCTACTTAGCCCGGGCGATGAACTCACGATAAGACTGGAGATCAATAAAAGGGTCCCACCAATAATGACTAAACCNATCCATATCTCCAGCAAGCCACCCTTTTTTTCTTGGAATTCAGGTGAGAATGANATCATTGCCCCTTCACTAGTTATGACCCANCCGATATTCGATCCAGTTTGCCACGAAGAAACAATTCTGTGGTCCGATATTTCCGTGTTAAAATCTACAACGTCAATATTCTCTAACCAAGGAAAGGACTTCCTGAGGCCAAGGTCATGTTCAATTATTCCAAACGGGGCCACAGAGATAAGCGATTTACCTTCAGATTGGTATTCAATTCCGTTGATTGCCCCCTCAACTCCTTGAAGTTGAACAATATCATTATCGAAAATTGTTGATTTTNCCGGCTCCCCTATGTCGATGTTGACAATTGCAATCGTCAAATCTGTAGAGACTACTACGCATTCGCTACNTCCATCATTTGGGCANACGACGTCNATCCAGGGATAGCCATANCCNCCTATCCAGTGAACCNGATGNTCCTCATCAATTACGCCAATTCCATCCACGCTGGATGAAATTACACAAACCCTTGATCCNTGGATGCATGAGATNCCATTNACATCGCTCTCCCCCCTACCTTCTAGGGGAAATGACTCCTGNCCCCCTCCATCNCCAATTGCCCGGGANCTCCATAACCANCCCATTTCTCCACCAATGTAGGCCCAACTCCCATCNCCATTCCAAGAAACTGCTCTCAGATCTGTGTCCCCGAAATTCAAGCTTCCACCAGCACTCTCTACACTTTCATTCGATTTGACAAATCTCAATAGTTCCCCTCCCGAACCGACAATCATTGCCGTCTGCCCCCCCGGATGAAATGATGAGTCAAACAAAATGCTATTTCCTGACCAATCCAACTTTGAATTGTTTGAAGGGTCNNCTGAATCAACAAGAAAAATTGAGGAATCGGCCCCATATGCTAACACAAATTCGCCATCCGGAGAGATAGTCGCTCCTTCAATTCCAGAATCTCTCTCCTCCAGAAAAACCACATCTCCCAAGAAAACAGCTGATTGGGCCACTACGGACGGGTTAGAAATGACCATTATCACAGCCAGAATTAATGCCCTAAGCTTCATGCCCACGTTATCCGGATGNGATTCGATGGTTTAGCCATTGTACCCTATTCATGCTCCTCTCATTTCGGCAGAATTGAAGTGGCAACCTCTTTTCGGAGGCGCAATGGAAAGGTTTGATGTTCGAAGAGGATTGATAAAAGAAGTAGAGGAAANCGGCGGTTTGTCCGAACTNGCCTCCGAGTTNTTCGATAATGTGGAGAAGACTTCNGAGAACTCGTTTTCCGGCTCCCATGGTGTAATGACTTCGATAGAGGCTAGATTTGAGAACGGNGCTTTGATTGTTGACATAACAAANATCCCTCCCGACTTCGATGATCAAGANTCGGTAAAATCTGCAATGGACGATCGAAAGAGGTGGACCACTTTCTTAGACAGAGCCACTGGCTACAACTCCAAACAACGTGGAGATAAGGCCAAAGAATGGGCAAAGAAGGCTTCAAAGGCGAAATCAGCTATTTCTTCGGCGAAACACTTCATGGAAATTTCCGAAAACCTTTCTGAATCCCAGCGCTCCAAAGCCAACTTGTTAATTGAGGAGATAGAGGGCTTATTGGAATCTAATGAGAATACCAAGGCTGCAGGTCGAGCCGGTAAATTGAACAAGATTTTCGACTAGGGTGGGGAGATGTCAGAAGGCCCACTTTCTTCCCTCGACAAGGAATCTAGGGATAGAATTGAAAGGATGTTTTCAGGATGCCAGGAAGTAATTGGAATTGAACATCTTGCATCCATCATGTCTGGCGGCAATACCCATTCGGGGGATGATCAGTTAACTGGATACATTGGCCTGGAGCCAAGCGGCAAGGCTCATTTGGGATATCTGATTTTGGCCGATACTATAAGAAAAATGCTCGATGAAGACGTCAATGTAATCATTCTGTTAGCCGATTGGCATGCATGGGTGAATGACAAGTTTGGCCGCGACATGGGGAAAATTTCACTCGCTGCAGATTATCTTTGTGAAGTTTTCAGGGCCCTTCTTGGCAATCCTTCCGAAGGAGAAAATGCAGGCGAACTTCAATTCCTCCGGGCGTCGGAAATGATGGATTCGGGCAAGTATTGGGAGAGGGTTCTGAGATGTTCAAAGAACATGAGCCTTTCAAGGGTTAGGAGGACATTTAGCATAATGGGGCGCGATGAGGACTCATCTGATCATGATCTCGCTGCTTTCTATTATCCAGCCCTGCAAGCAGCCGATATTTTCGAATTAGAGATTGATATTGCCTTCGGAGGGATGGATCAGCGAAAGGCGCACATGTACATGAGAGATGTTGCAGATAAGTACGATTGGACAAAGGCAACTTGTATCCATACTCCCATGATGTCAGGATTGAAGGGTCCCGGCGGTAGAATGGAATCATTCGATCACAAAATGTCAAAGTCTGATCCAAGCAATGCAATCCTCTTAGACGACAATTCAGATTCAATAATGTCCAAAATGCGAAAGTCATTCCTAGAAGTTGGCAACCAAAACTCTCCTGTTTTCGAGATTGTTCAACATATCATTCTTCCCAGATTGGGTTCTTTCACAGTTACCCCCGACCCTAAGTACGGAAGCCCCTCTGTCTGGAACGATTTGCAAGATTTTGTAGATGCAATTTCTAATGGCTCCATTCATCCTCTAGATGCAAAAATAGCTGTTGCAGACTCCTTAGTGGAGATCCTCAGCCCAATTTCCGAACAACTATCCAATAATCCACATCTAGTCAAATCAATGGACGACCTTGACGGCCCCAACTAGGTCTTTCGATAATCGGCACCTTCCATTAATTGGATGCACAGGACTCATAATGTAGGCCAATTCCGGGACAAAGGGATGTAAGATGGCAGAAGTGGGCATTGATGACATTGCTCTGCATTTCCCTAGGTTGTATTTCGATATGCAGTCCTTCGCCGATTTTCGAGGTGCGGATTATAGCAAACTGAGCAAGGGACTCGGTCTAGAAGCCATGGCGATTCCCGATGTCCACGAGGATACGGCAACAATGGGTGCCAATGCTGTGTCCCGTTTGATCGATAGGAATTCAATCGAGCCTTCTTCAATAGGGAGAATATACCTGGGGACTGAGTCTGCTCTAGATGGGGCCAAACCAACTGCGACTTACATTATGGACATGCTCGAGCAGAGATACTCTTCTAGGTTTGGAGAGGATTGCTTCAGAAATTGCGATGTAGTTGATATGACCTTTGCCTGCATCGGTGCCGTTGACGCTATGCACAACACTCTAGACTGGGTCGCAAGGGGCGGAGAAGGCCGTAACAGGATAGGAATAGTAGTTTTTGCAGACAATGCAAAGTACGATTTAGGCTCATCTGGGGAGTATACCCAGGGAGCTGGTGGCGGAGCCATCCTAATCAGGCACAACCCTAGATTGCTTGCTATTCCGGATATTTGGGGCGTTTCAACTATGCCAGTCCATGATTTCTTCAAACCACGTAGGGAACTAGAAACTCGGACAGTAGTCGAGAATGTTTTGGAGCTTGCAGAGGAATCGGGGGCCAGTATCACAGCAAATCTCGCAGAAAGAATCCTCAAGTTCCTGCCGAGATCGAAAAAGAAGAATGAAGTTTTGTTCGAAAACGAGAAACTCATGATTCACAAGGACACTCCGGTCTTTGATGGCCAATTCTCAAATCGTTGCTATTCAGAGTCCGTGAAGCAAGCATTCATCGATTTTTTATCCAAGGCCGTAGAAGAGGGCAGGTACGAACCAGGTAAAGATGAGATCCTTACAAATCAATGGANGCGAATAATCGTCCATCTGCCTTATGCTTTCCAAGGAAAGAGGATGTTCCCCGATGTTTTTAGGCATGACAGGAGGGACCTGCCTGTNTGGGAGAAGATTACCAATGAGATAGGNCCAGAGCCNNTTCCTTCTGATTTCCCNGATACTCCGGAAGGTCAAGAAGAATTCGAGANAGCAAACGANTCGTATCGCAGACTTATTTCTAAGACCGAGGAGTTCAGAACATTCGTCGACGAGAGGATTGAGAAGACTCAGCGGGCATCTAGCCTGATTGGAAACCAGTATACTGGATCTATTTTCCTAGCATTAATGTCNGCCATGGAGTCTGATTATCTTGACAATACGGAGATGGAATCGGAGAGAATAGGGCTTTGTGGCTACGGTTCTGGAGCCAAGGCCAAGGTTTTCGAGGGAATAGTGCAACCTAANTGGCGAGAAATCGCCTCAAGGTTCCATCTCTTNGAGAGACTTTCTACTCGTCATGCCATAAATAAGAAGGTCTACGAGGCTTTGCACAAGGGGCAGAGAAAAAGATCAGTTGTCAAACCAAAATCCGAATTTGCATTGGTCGGAATAAGTGCAGAAGGAGATTTAGAGGGNCAGAGGAGGTATGAGTGGGTAGAATGATCTATTCGCTCAATATTTCGGCCACTGAAGAAACGAAGCGATTCACTTCTTCAATTGTATTGTAATGAAGCAATCCTGCCCTCAGGACCCCTTCTGGTTCTAGATTCAGGGACTCTGTCAATTCCAAGGCGTAGAAGTTTCCTGCCCAGACAAATACCCCTCTCTTCGCCAGCTTCTTACCAATTTCTGACGCCGTCATTCTTGGGTGGGTGAATGAGATGGTAGGGGATCTCTCTGCTATTCTTTCCGGATCTGTAATGCCCCAAATCTTCAGGCCATTTACTGACTCAAGCCCNTCAATCATTTTGAGGCACAAACCCCTCTCGTAATNCTCAATAGCAATATATGCCTCCTTCAGNGCTTCACGCCTTGAAAGATTAGCATCCCCTGTGCACTCTCTGCCAATCCAAGCCAAGTGATCTATTGCAGCAATNGTTCCAGCCATGCCTTCGTGGCTTTGTGTGCCAGTCATCCACCTAAATGGCATATTTTCCGAAGATACTCTCAGTTTAGCTACAGGCAGTTCTGACATTTTCTGTCTCTTNCCCCAAAGAATTCCCTGNTGAGGCCCGAAGAATTTGTATGGGGAACAAAGAAGGTAGTCGCATTCGATCTTNTTGACATCAATAAGTGAATGGGGNGCGAAATGGACCGCATCGATAACAACTTCGGCGCCAAATTCATGTGCCAATTCAACGATTTTCCGCACATCGTTTATTGTTCCTGAGAGGTTTGATGCAGCACCGACTGCGACCAAAACNGTTCTCTCGGANATAGAATCACGCAGGGAATCAAAGTCCAAAGTNCAGTCATCGGGATTGATNTCTACCTTCCTTAGCCTAGATCCAGACCATTCTGCTGCTAATGACCAGGGATTTACATTTGCATCATGATCAAGCCTCGAAACTACAACTTCGTCTTCGGGCCCCCAAGTTCTGCTAAGCGCACTAGCTAACTGGATGTTTAGGCTAGTCATGTTTTGACCGAAAACNATCTCATTTGGGTCAGAACAACCAACAAAGTCTGCACANGCCTGTAAAGCTTCGGAAATTACACGATCCGTTTCCACCGACGTCTCGAAATCCATTCCAGTATTCGCATTTTGATTTAGTAGGTAATTACTTACTGCACTTGCCACCGAAGCAGGAACCTGGCTCCCGCCCGGGCCGTCGAAGAAGATCGCCCTTTCTCCGTTGACAATTCTTTCCAATGCAGGAAATTTTGCTCTAACTCTTTCAATTGGAAATCCTACCAATTAATCAACTCTCATGGGGCTATTGANCGATTTATCACAATTCTCTGAACCTCTTGCGTCCCTTCGTAGATTTGCGTAATTTTCGCATCCCTGAAGAACCTCTCAACTGGGAAGTCAGTGGTGTATCCATAGCCTCCGAGGATTTGAACCGCTCTTTCCGCAACCCACATCGCAGTATCGCCTGCGAATAATTTTGCCATGCTCGCCTCTTTTGTATGCCGGGGAGANCCNTCGTTGTAGTGAAGTTGCTTGGCCCATGCNGCCCTGTAAACCATCATCCTCGCNGCNTCGGTTCTAGTGGCCATATCNGCCAAGTAATTTCCTACACTTTGGTGCTCTGCAATTGGCTTCCCAAAAGCCACCCTCTGGTGGGCATAATTTAGAGCGGATTCATACGAACCTTGAGCAATCCCAAGTGCTTGCGCGGCAATGCCAATTCTAGAATTATCCAATGCGTTCATTGCTATTGGAAAACCATCCCCGGGAGCCTTCAGGACATTTTCTACTGGAACCTTGCAGTTTTCAAGNATCAATGAGCATGTGTCGCTGGACCTAATTCCAAGCTTGTCCTCCTTCTTCCCCACAGAGAANCCCTCAAATGATTTCTCCACAATAAANGCAGTAGTNCCNCCATGTTTCTTTCCTCCGTAGTCGGGGTGGCCAACATCCTTGGCGAATAGGACGTAGATATCAGCACTAGAGCCATTNGTAACCCACATTTTCTCGCCATTCAATACGTAATGACNGCCATCTTCGCTGATGCTTGCCCTGCAACCCATTGCTGCAGCATCGGTACCAGCCCCCGCCTCAGATAACGAATAGGCACCAATTTCGCTGCCAGCAAGTCTAGGCAAGTATTTCTCCCTCTGCTCATCGTTTCCGTGAAGGGAAATCGTCATCGAGCAAAGACCNACATGCACGCAGAACATCACCGAGAAAGACGGATCAACTCTGGCCAACTCCTCTACAATTATNGCTTCTGAGANGGAATCTAGGGGACTTCCACCGAACTCNTCTGGAATGGNAATGCCCTGAAGNCCGGTATTNTTGCAAAATGACTCCCATTCTTCCAGAGGNGCCCTTTGCTCTTTGTCTCTTTCCAAACAACTGGGGGCAAGCGTTTCTTCAGCGAACCCTCTAACCATCTCTCGAATCATGCTCTGTTCTTCGGTCTCTCCAAATTCCATAANGCCCGGTTGTTCGGAGNNAGGAGATGTTGTTAACCTCTCGTAAAGTCCAGAACCTTACAATCGAATAGTTCAAATTGGAAACTATCGGGCGGGCGGTCGGTATAAGCATGAACGCGGGGGATTTCTTCGAATTTAGCATTGCTCATGACAGAAAATATACTCTTGATCACTTGTGGGTCCAGCTTTTGGACGATGATGATGAAATGTCGATCAAGGTTGGACTCAGTGAGTTCATTCGTGCCGAATACGGGGATATTGTGAAGGTTGTCCTATCTAAGCCCGAAGATGACAGTGAATTCCGTATCGAGGCAGGCGATGATGAATCAACAGACGATGACGACTCCCCCTCTGCTCCACTCTCGAGAGGCGACGAATTGGATGTTGACGATTTGATGATCACCGTTAGAACTACTGAGGACAGGGTTCTGATTAATGCCCCTTTCCCGTGCAAAATTGTCGAACTTAACGGAGATGTTGAGGACAACCCCGATCTCGTCAACGAAGAAGCCTACGGGGATGGGTGGTGCATGATTGTGAAACCTCATGAATGGGACGAAGACATGCATTTGGATGAAGCGGAATACATCGAATACCTCAACGAGATATAGCTAAGGCCAAGACAATATTGGCCACTCTTCNGGATNAGATNCNAACCAGTCCAATTGATCAGCCATAGTCAATAACTCACTTGCATCGTCCATGTCTTTCTCAATTTGAATCCTATGAAGCCAGGCTTTTAGCCTCCCAAGTCTTTTTCCAGGATTTAGGCCAGTATGTTCGGATAACATATTNCCATCGATCATTGGNGAATTTCCTTTCTTCAAATCCNCANTAATTTCCAGTGATCTNTTGAATTGCTTGTGTTCTATGNCCATTCCAATGCAATAATCAATTACCTCTCTTTGNCGGAAAATTGGTAATGCCGCCCTAAATCTTCTAATGCTNCCATCTGAATGGTCCAACTCGATACCTCTGCATCCGTGAAGGAATTTTATAGAAGAAGCCTCATCATTCGAAAGNCTAAGTAAAACGTCCAATTTCTCCACNAGTTCGCTTCCGNCCACNTCCTCTTTGCTACAGATTAGTGCTAAGTTAACTAGGTGATTCTGGCATAAAGNAACGACTAGATTCACTGAAATGTCCGGCAATATCTTNTCCATGATCCCATTCTCNACCATCATTTCGATAATTTTCCCGCAATTTTGACCTCCAAGAATACACTTCAACTCTGACCAAATTCTCTCTCTTGAAACTTTGTCCAGCATCCCAAGGTTCGCCGATATCGCTTCATTCAGGCTTCTATCCAGTCTCCTGACGCCCAACTCTCCTTTTTCCAGGAACCTGAANGCTCTGATGGTCCTTAGGCCATCTTCGCTTANNCTTTNTTCTGGATCCCCAACCGATCTAACAACTCCGGCTTCCAAATCCGCCATCCCNCCATGCGGATCAATGACTAGTCCCATTTTGTCCACAGCCATGGCATTGATCGTGAAGTCCCTTCTTGAGAGGTCCTCTTCTATCTCTTTGCCAAACTCAACATTGTCCGGNCTCCTCCCGTCCCCATATCCGCCATCCGTTCGCAGAGTTGTAACCTCCCACATGGGATCTTTGTCCGAACCTTCGTCCAGCCTAACTCTGACGGTTCCAAAACGCTCCCCCACCATTATCGAACGGGGAAAAATTGACCTAACTTCATCGGGCTCGAGTGTCGTGGCGATATCCAACTCTTTTGGACGCAACCCAGAGAGGCTATCTCTGACCCATCCTCCAACGATCCAAGCCTCTCCTCGTGATCTAAGTTTCTCAAGTACCAAGGAATCATACCGATCAAGCGTGCTCAACTCAATTTTCGTTTTCTCCCCCCCTACTGATTGGTCACCCAGAGGAGCAGATATATTGAGTCACGGCTCATGCGGTGCTCGTGCAGGTCGATTTGGTCCCTCTGGAAATTCTTCTGCCCCATGAGGAAACCATCCCCAAGAAGGTGGATGAACTTGAGAAGATGACCCATCGATGGAAGGCTTATGTTTTGCCACTGGTGATTGACAAAAATTCCGGGGTAATTCTGGATGGGCACCATAGGCACCAAGTCGCTCAAAGGTTGGGCTTGAAGTGTCTTCCTTGTGTGCAGGTCGATTATATTGGAGACGAATCCGTGGAAATCGACGTTTGGCCAAATTGTGGTAGAGACTCGATCTCTAAGGAAGAAGTCATCGAAGCAGGCTTGGGAGGCACTCTCCTTCAACCTAAGACTAGTAGACATAGGTTGTCGGACCACCTACCTCCAATTTCTGTTCCACTGTCCAGGCTAAAACTTCCAGCCGTGAATTAGAATATTGACTCGTTTCATGGAACGAGGTCCTCGTGACCTCCGAACACATCAACCTCCTCCTCCGGAGATCCCGGACTGTCGATATCAATTGTCAGGAACTCACTGAATAGTGGCCAGAGAGGTCCTAACCAGTCAATCTCTGACATAATCAAATCAACAACAGGGTGTTCCAAAATTTCCTCTTCTGTAGAGTCCTCATCTATGGCCGGGAGGTCGGTAGGCATCTCTCTTAGAGCAAGAATCAACTCTCCAACTCTCATCAAAGTCTTCTCATCTATATCGACAAGACCACCAACCAAATCCAAAGCGTCCTCGATGTGACTAGCAAGAGAGGCGGGGTCAAGAGGGCTAATTTCAGATTCGCCGACATCCATTGGGCCAAATACGACTCCTCCCAAGTCTGTATCGAACCATTCCCCTGCCTGCTTCTCTTTCTTCAGCAGCCTCTGGTGAACAGGCCCTCCAAATGGGCCAAGGACGAATCCGCCATCCATTACCAGGTGCTCCACAGAAATTGGGATACTTCGTATAGATCCAGTAATCAATACCCTGTCTACATTCCTAGCCATTTCTTCGGAATTCTCAAGGTCTCTTGGATGCAGAATTCTAATCAATCCACGGGAATCATACTGGAAGAGCCTATCCTCCGTGTGACTCCTAACTCCTTCGTGTGGCTCGATAATTGTGACTGCCCCTCCTTCGCCAACAATGTGGTCGATGATTGCAGCAAGGTAACCTCCCTTCGAGCCTATCAGGAGGATATGTTGCCCTTCTCTAACCTCTAGATGATGTAAAAGGGTGGCAATCATATGGGGTGCAGAGATGGTTCTGGTTGCTCCAAATTCAGTAAATAGGAAGGGAACGGGCCTATCATGCCAAAAAGGCTCCAGATTGTAATCAGTAAATTCCGAAGGATCGACCATCTCCATGGCAGATTTCGTTGAATCGTCCAGTGGGATTCCCGCCGCCACTAGCCTCTCGAGCAAGTCATTCATCGTGGTCACTT
>PBFP01000002.1 GCA_002718695.1 Methanobacteriota archaeon | reverse complement strand
CAGCCGCAAGGCACGTTCGCGCCGAAGGCCCCCTTCGAGATGCCTGAGTCATCCGAAGGTCGCGGGTTCAAGTCCCGCTCCCGGCACCAAATGAAACTCCACAGAGCGAGCCATTGATGGGCCGGGACGTGCTGCCACATGCAATGCAACAGTGGCCGAAGTCCGGAACCCCCGTTAGGCTTCTAGTGAAGACGTGGTCAGGCATGGTGGAACACATTGGAGTAGCACTCCCACCGTCTGGGGAGAATCTTGTCACCATGAAGTTGCAGAATGGTTACAACGTTTCTTTTCCAGAATCATATGTAGACTCCATTGAGTTACTGGATGAATTGCCAATAATAGAGGAAAGCCAAGTCCCTGAAACCCCCCAGGACGAAAGTTTGCCATTGGTCCATCTAATTCACACGGGAGGGACCATTGCCAGCAAGGTTGACTATGCAACAGGAGCAGTGACGGCTCGTTTTGATCCACACGAACTACTGGACGCAGTGCCTGAACTAAGAAAGATAGCTCGAATTCGTGCAGTGAAACTGGGGAACATGTGGTCTGACGATCTACGCCCAAGGCACTGGAACCGGATGCTAAAGGCTACCGAGGAGGCATTTGCAGAGGGTGCAGTTGGATGTGTAATCACCCATGGTACCGATACTCTGCATCTTTCTGCTGCTGCCATGTCTTACGGGTGGTCTGGACAAGGTGGAAGGCCCCCTGGAAGGATTGTTCTCACTGGCTCGCAGAGATCTCCTGACAGAGGGTCGTCTGATGCGGCGGACAACCTAATCGCTTCGGTCCAATGGGCTGCCCATGGACCTACACCAACCGGCTACAGGGACTCGTCAGTCGTCATCCTTCACGCCAGTTCTTCGGATGGCAAATGCGCAGTACTCCCCGGGTGTGCATGCAGGAAGTACCATTCATCGAGAAGAGATGCTTTCAAGGCAATAAACCAAGATGCGCTTGGTCACGTAGTTATAGAAAGAGGCGAGGCGAGGATAGAGTACTCGCCTGAAGCTTATGATGCCAGGGTAGAGTCGATTTCTCCAAAGACGTTTGATGAATCGTTACGGATTGCCCAATTCATCTCAGACCCGCATCTTCACCCAGATTTGGTTCAAGGGGCGATTGACGCTGGATTCGATTCACTCCTATTCCATGGGACGGGGCTTGGGCATCTTCCAATCTCGGATCCAGAAGATGACAGCCTGGAGAACAGAAGGCTTCGAGTGATGCTAGAGGACCATATCTCAGAGGGTGGAGTGGTGGTGGTTGTTGCCCAAACTGTGCATGGCCCGATAAACATGAATGTCTACTCCAAAGGAAGGGAGCAGCAAGAGATTGGGGTGATTGGGCATGGATCACTGTGCCCTCCGGGTTCCGCCTTGGTTAAGCTGCATCACTTGCTATCCGTAGGAGGTAGAGAAGCAGTAATTGGCGGCTGGGGAGCTGATCTAGTTGGTGAAAACCCCCCATTTTCAAGAACGTGACCTTCCGGTTTACTGAAGGACCGACTTGCACTTCGTCGACACGTGGTAGGCTCCTCCCCCAGTGACGAACTTGATGCGATTAGACAAGAGTCGAGATCGCCAGGGGACAGAAAGATTGTCAAGTCAATTAGAGAATCTGGATCGCAGACGGCGAGGGAGCGGATTGAGAATCTATTGGACGAGGGGAGTTTCGTAGAGGTGGACGCCTTCGTGAAGCATCGATCAGGCGATTTTGGGATGCACCTCCACAGCCCTCTGGGTGATGGAGTAATTGCGGGGCACGGGCAGATTGATGGAAGAAGGGTTGTGTGCTTCTCCCAAGACTACTCCGTATTCTCCGGAACAATGGGCGAGATGCATGCAAAGAAAATTACCAAAGTCGTTGAATTTGCCGAAAAGTCTCGGCTTCCAATAGTGGGGGTTTGGGACGGGGATGGGCAGAGGGCCCACGAAAGCGTGGCATCACTCGGGCCTGCGGGGGACCTCCTGGACGCTATCGTATCTTGCTCGGGCAGAGTTCCAATTATTTCGATAGTGCTGGGAACTGTATCGGGCACAAGTGCTCTAGCTGCTGGCCTTTCTGACTTCGTGATCCTCGGAGAAGAAAGAGGCAAGATGTTCATGAGGAGCCCTTACACAATCCCTGAGATAATCGAAGGAGAGTTAGATGAAGATCAATTGGGTGGAGCGGAGCAGCATGCGAGTAGGAGCGGGGTTGCATGTCTCGTATCGAAGAGCGAAACGGAGGCTTTTGATCGCGCTGCGGAGATACTTTCGTACCTCCCAGATCATACAATGGCGGAGGCCCCTATACTACATTCTGGAGAGAGGTGGAATCGGAAGTGCAAGGGACTCGAGAAATTGGTCCCGGAGGACTCGGACAGGCCATATGACATCAGAGGTGTGATTGACCAGGTAATCGATGCGAAGCGATTTCTTGAGTTCTTTCCTTCGTACGCAGAGAACGTAGTAATAGGGTTCGCAAGACTTGACGGCATCTCAATAGGGGTGGTGGGGAACCAACCCTCGGTCCTAGCAGGTTGTCTTGACATTGATGCATCTGCGAAAGCAGCTAGATTCATCAGAACCTGTGACTGCTTCAACATCCCAGTAGTCACTTTCGTAGATGTACCGGGATTCCTCCCCGGAACTGTACAAGAATGGGGCGGGATAATCAGGCATGGTGCCAAGCTGCTATACGCGTACGCCGAGGCGACGGTCCCAAAGCTTGCTGTAGTAACTAGGAAGGCCTACGGGGGAGCATACCTGGCCATGAGTTGCAAGCACCTAGGTTCGGACTACAACGTGTCTTGGCCGACAGGTGAGTTGGCAGTGATGGGGGCAGAAGGGGCGGTTAGGATAATTCACAGGGCCGAGTTGGCTGGTTCCGATGACTCGGAAGGTACCTACGAGCAGCTGGTAAGGGATTACAGGGACAAGTTCGGAGACCCATACGTGGCAGCAAGGCACGGTTGGCTGGACGACGTGATAGAGCCATCGCAGACAAGGAGGGCATTGGTTGGTGCCCTCAGACCTCTACTCTCGAAGAGAGAAATTGTCCCTCCTAAAAAACACGGAAACATCCCTCTGTAGGCCGAATCATAGTGATGACAGGACTTCTTCGAGGCTGGGCAACCCTTCCCTCCACAATGGGGCAAAGAGGCGTTTCCAAGCCTCGAGGTGCTGTGCGGCGACCATAACTACCGCGAAGTCGTCGGAAGACGCCTCGAACCCATATGATATTGAGACTTGAATCTTGGAATTCATCTCGATAGAGGGGCCCCCTGCGGGTTCAGCATCAAGGTCTACTGCTAAGTCTGCAACGCTGCTATTCACTATACTCCCCTCCCATGGGCCACTTACCAACTCCCTGCGACCCTGCACGGGGATAATTAGGCCGCCTTCCGCGGACCAAGCCGCTGCAATAGCCCGGGCTGCTGATCCGCCCCCCCTAATTCCCAGTACCTTCCCTGCTGGATCAACCCCTATATGTCGGCATGCCGAAACAAAGCCATATCCATCAGTACTGGTTCCTGACCACTGGTTTCCTGACCTCCTAAGTTGGTTGATCGCATTGACACCATCGGGTCCCTTGACGTCGAGCCTTTCTTGTGGCGAGTGCTTAAGTGGGGCTGTGCAAGATAGCCACAATTCGCCCTCCAAATCGGAAGTCTGAAACTCGAACTCTTCGATACTGTTTGCCTCGATATAGACTTGTTCGGCTTGTTCGATGCCTAGCTTGGAGCCGACAATTGAGAAGAGTTTTGGTGTCAAAGAATGGGCGATTGGGTTTCCTGCTATCCCCCAGAATTTCGGTCCCTTCATGCCTCTCGCCAGAGGTATTCAGCGATGAAGGTTTCAAGAGCGCACCTTCACCGAGAGTGCCGGAGGACCAAGCGATGCGTCGCGTTAAGAGGCTGGACGAGGGTTTGAGACTCAGGATAGAGAGCGAGGACGATCTTTGGGTCCTATCACAGGTTTGCGGAAAGGATTGCATCGTAGGAATGCTCTCTCATAGAAGGGACTCGACGACTGGAACAAAGGAAGATGGCAGAGCGAAGAGTGCCGAGAGGAAGCCGATGTGGATTGCCCTAGAAGCGACTGAAACAGCTTTCCAACCATTTACCGACAATCTGAGAGTGCACGGAATAATCAAGGAAGCAAGGATCGACATAGGAAGCCATCACACGCACGTCATCTCCCCGGGGGATGAGATCGAGTTAACCCGAGAGGGGGGTTTGTCCGGTGTCGACTTATCACTAATCAGAGGGGCTATTTCATCGGGGAANAAGGCACGNTCNGGCCTTTTGGTAGTCGAGAATGATGAGGTTCTGATTTTCGAGATTGCGGCATATGGCATCCGAGATGTCTCCCAGTTCAATATGCGTGGAGGNGGAAAAAGGACTGGAGATTCTTCTGCNGTAAGAAAGGAGTTCNTCGACAAGGTAGCTAGAGANACTAGGATGGTCTTCCCGGATGACATGCCCCTAATNATCTGTGGACCGGGGATGGCAAGGGAGGGTTTCGAGATCNTGCTCAGAGATTTGGGGGCTCAGAACAGAATTGTTAATGCGNCCACTTCAATCGGTGGTCGGGCAGCTGCGAATGAGGTTCTAGCAGAAGGTTTGGCCGACTCATTGNTGGGCGATCATGCAATTGTGGAAGAGGTCAGGGCGATAGAAGAGGGGTTGAAAAGAATCTCCACCGATGGGGCGGTGACATATGGAATGGGGATGATATCTGCAGCTTCAGAACAAGGAGCAGTGGACACTCTAGTGATAGAGGCTGGGCTCTTGCGAGGGGAAGGAGGGGTTTCTGAATGGATTCCAATTGTGGAGGCGATTGAGGCGGCTAGAGGGAAAGTGATNCAAGCCTCNACTGATCATGATGCGGGCCAACANCTNGGNGGAATTGGNGGNGCAATTGCCCTTCTCAGGTGGAAGTTAGAATAAGCAAGCNTCTTCACANTGGAGTTATCGGACAAATGGTACTCGAGACATTCAGAATGGTTTGCCTAGGTCGGAAGGACAGGANAGACTTGGCCTCACTGGCTCTTCAGGAATCTATGTTGTTGGGTGCAGAAACAGAGTTCCTTATCGATCAAAGCAAGGAAGATTTCAATCAGGGNGAAATTGATTGGAGGGNTTCTCTTGATTCTGCAAATTGGCTAATTTTGAACTCCTCGTCNACATTAGAGGGNGNNCGCATGAAGTGGGCATGGGGTGCATCGATGACTTTTGGAGAATTGGAGGGTTGCAAGACGGCCATGTTAGTTGTGGTTCCTGAAGATAGCAGTAGGATGGAAGAGGCATGGGGGTCGATAATTGATAGNATCAGGCAAGTACATTTTCTCTACCTCAGTAGGGAGGCTGTTGAGGCTGTTGCTAAGCTTGANTGTGTAGAGNNATCATCTCTAATTGNCGATGTCAGNGACAAAGGTTTGGTNCCCTTGGTATGTTCCTTCGACCCCCTTGAAAGGGCTGNAAATATAGCTCACTCATTCGGAGAAAGTAGGATCCAAATAGGAGAGGAGATTAGTCCGGAGAGGTGGATTGCAGGTTTCCTATGCGGCCTATCCGCATCAGGTTCCGGAGAAGGCGGAATAGAGGATGCTGCAATGTCAATCCCCCCTAATTCTGATTTTAACCGGAACTCTAACTGAAACTCCTTTTGAAGGGGCACCCTTTCGGCCGGACCCGCGAGGCCAATACGATGCCACTCAAACTAGGGCCTGCAGGAGTACCCCTCTCCTGTAAAGGACGTACCATCGTAGAGGGCATGGATGACATCACGGTCCTAGGGCTGGATGCCATGGAGGTCCAAACTGTCCGCACTATACAGCCTCAACACTTCGACCAGTACTGGCAAGCTGGAATACTGTCTTGGAAGTCNGACTTCGAGATGAACATGCATGGGCCGTATTATGCAGAGTTGCTCGGGAGCAAGAGGGAGAGGAACAGGACGCTCTCCAAAATGGAGACCAGCCTCCAGGCTGGCAAGATCATCAACGCTAGGCATCTTACATTCCACGTGGGCCCATATGGCGAGTATTCTCCGGGCGAAGAAGCCAACGAGCAAGTGGCTAATGTCATGTCAGGGGTCGTTGAAAGGGTTAGGGAAGTTTGGGGAGTTGAAGAAGAGGAAGAAGACTATGCGGCGTTCCCTTGGGTCCATGAGGCGGAACCGTCACTGGTNGGAATAGAAACTTCTGGCAGACAAGAGCTGTGGGGGACCGTGGAAGAAGTCTTGGAGGTGTGCAACCATGTTGAGGGCACAGTGCCCGTCTTAAACATGGGNCACATNCATGCTAGAGGCCACGGAAGATTAAGGACAAGCGAGGACTATGCTGAGTTATTTGACCAAGCAAGGGAGACCTACGGTGGCTCGACTTTCTACTGTCACTTCGCCGGTGTTGAGCANAGGATGGGGAATGCCCTGCATTACACTCAGATCAAGAAATCGGATTTGAAATTCGAACCATTCGCTGAGTACCTCGCNGAAGAGGGAGATTGGATGGATATCACGATTATTTCTGATTCGCCACTCCTCGAGCATGACGCTATGTACATGCTTCAGCACTACGACAAGGCGAGGCAGAGGCTACTAGAAATTCGTGCCCGTGACGAAAGGAGAGCGAAGCTGGCAGCGCAACAGGGAATGGACCCTGATGAGTTGAAGAAGAAAGAAGAGGAAGTTGCAGAGGCCAGGAAAGCGCAACTATCTGATGGAGGAGAAGAAGCACCAGCCAAGGAGGCAAAGGTTGTGGTGGNAAAAGGCAAATCGGGGAAAGCCAGTGGGAGGATTTCCTTCGATGAAGCGGAAGACGAAGACGATCTGTTCTAGCAAAATCAGACNTGAATACTAGTTTAGTTCAATAACCGACTGAGGAGGCGAGGGTGCATGGAGCAAGGAACAGTGAAGTGGTTCAACCACGTGAAAGGATACGGATTCATTGGAAGAGAGGACGGAGAGGACCTTTTCGTCCACACTACCGAGGTAGAAGGAAGGATTCGGGACGGTGACTCGGTAGAGTTCGAGGTCGGGGAGAGCCCCAAGGGCCCCAATGCAATCAACGTCCGCAGGGTCGATGAAGAAGAATAGGGCTCGCTATTCTTCTTCAGGATTCAANCTCTCCCAGTTCAGAACTATGGCTCCGTTGGAGCTGATTCCCAGAACNGGTGACCACTTGCTGAAGTCTACAGACTGGTTTGCCTCNATGGCACGATGCAAGTTCTCAATCAATGGNGGGTCGAGTCTGATCCCAAANTGTTGGTCGTNGGACAAAAAGAGAGGGCTTGGTTCTGGCGTGNCCNCTTCTGGCACCTCTGGTTCTTCAGCCAAAGTCGCCTTCCTGAGNATCCAAATCNANTTCCTCCGACGNGAAAGTNGCTTTCTCGGGTTCTNCCNTAGGCACNCCCTCTGCTACAGAGGGGGCNCCCACATCCGACATGAACGGGGTCGCACCCTCAATTGTACTTCCAATCTCAAGCCCACCTCGGGAAGCATANAGTACAGCTTGNCCGATGAGGGTCAATGAAGCTAGGAATAGCATNACGACCATTCCCAAACCCTCGTATTCCGANCCAGTNATAATCAAACCCGATGGCATCCCGACCAGACTAAGCATCCTCCTCCAACCCTGATCCCGCTGGAATCCTGGGACTACGTGATGCAGGGACAATANTACTATGGAGAAGCCGAAGTAAGCCTGTAGATTGAGGAANTCCAAGAAGGGGAGCATTGGNACGAGGAAGAAGGCTGATCCGAATAATCCGAAATCCCTCTCCACGTCGAAAGGGGTCCCGGNCCTCTCTTCGAAGTCCCATCTTTCCCTNACTTTCCCTTCATATGGGTCTCTCTNCGACCACGAAATGTAAATCATCCACAATCCGACCACAATAGGCCAAAGTANGGAAGCTTCCTCCTCGTANATTCCATCTATCCACAGTGACAATGTTGCCCACTGTAGAAANACGGAAATGTGCAANACTANGGGGAGNCCGTTCCTAATNCCATCCCAACCGGCTAGCAGTGCNGATACAAACGGNANNAACCCGCTAATTCCNCCCGTTAATANGATGAAGACATANCCATATGCCCTGGAAACTACNCCTAGATATTCCAGGTNNTCCGGGTTCTCNATTTCNTGAACATTCTCCAGTAGCTTGCCGTTNGCCAAAAGAATNTACTGGGCGAATNCTACTAGGCCACCTATTAAGAANCTGAAATCTTCATCCACAACCCCCAAGTTTCCTCNGAGATTGATGTAGTCGATCAACTGGGATGTGGCCCAGACTGTTGCTAGAGGATTGATCCAAAACCAGTTTGCAACACCTTTCTTCCAAGCGCCCACTGACAAAGCTGCGACCATAATTATTGGTGCAGTCTTCGGGTCTGGTAAGAGGAAAGCGATAGCTAGCAATGTTGCAGCAGCTGGGCCGAATAACTGCTCNGACCCATANCTNGAGCCGCCTTCACGGGAGTTTTCAGCAGGCATGTAGAATGCTACTGATGCAGGGATTGCGAGTAGCAGAAGAGATGCCCATCTAGGAGTCCCCATGGACAGGATATCGGTTGACTCCCTCAGGTATGGGAGGCTATCTAGGAGGTGCCAAATGGTCTCGCCCTTGCCATCGAAAAAGGAGGCATACGCGACGGCGAACAACGGGAGGGATGCCAAAACAGGTGTCGAAACGTGCTTTGATGCCCTCTGGCATGCTAAGATNAAAAGCGGAAAGGCCAACAGGCCNCCTGAAACGTCAGTCANNCCTACAATCAACAGAAGGATTAGAGTTGCGGCCCCGAAATTTCTAGCCTCATCCGATAGATCCAGAATCTCCTTCGTCCTGAGGCTGACGATTATTGGCACTGAAGCAACAATTGCATCCCTTAGAAGGAGGGATGGCAAGAAAGCGTCCTCGAANAGAATGATGCTCGCGGAAATGGCTGAGGNGGGCACCAGGTACNCCATACCNATNAGCTTCTCTAGAGGAGNTGTGGGGAATAACGCNCCNCCCTCTANAGATAGCAACAGNGAAGCCAGAGTCAGACAGAAGAGTGTGAGCATTACTCTCTGACTGGNGTTCAATTCATACTGGCCNAATNCGGAATCTGCTNCTANGTTTACAATNAGGAAGAACAGAGTCAGTAGCATNATGGCNGCAAGTTCCGGACGAAGCATCATACTCTGATTTTCTTCCCGATGGGAATTGAATANTACATAGAGGGACACTGCNGCTGCGAAGGGGGCCAATCGAGANATTTCNGTAAGATTGTCAGGGTTATCGAATGCCTGGACGAATGAGGANATCACGATTGGGGANATNATCAACGTGGTCAANGCGAGNNTCTTTCCGAGANCTTCTTCATCAGAGTTNAGNTTGAATAGATGGANTTGATAAATAGAAGATGCGATGATNATTACCGAAAGAGCNTCACTNGACTCCTCNAGCATTGGGATGTTTATGGATGCTAGAAGAAGNAGCATTGGTGGGCCATCCANNACGCCAAGCCGACCTCGCTTCTGCGCCCAGGTTCCCAAAATCAGCAGAACNGGGAAAAGGAAGTATGCAGANCCCTCNACAGAAGAGAGTGAGTANCCCCCAAATGAGGCTAGGACTCTCTCGTTGGCCGATCCTATTGCTGCTGAGAGCCACCAAGAGGCGACCATGGCGACGAANGTTAGGCGNACCACCCAGTCTCTTGCTTGGGGTCTCGTCTCCAAGTAGACAAAGGCTGCGATCCCCACANTCCANCCAATCAANGCGGCCTCATCGACTAACAACGCCAAAGCNAGGGCCAGTCCCACGGGCATTGCGGGTGTTCGCTGCATNTACGTAGGGGCGAACCAACCAACTAGAAGCGCGAACCAAAGCCANAATGTCAGTCCGAACGGGTACTTTGTAACCGCNANGCCTGCGAAAATGAAGTCNGCCCCGTCATTGGTAGCAATNACTTGACAGAACAGAATNGCNGAGACGACTACCCCGGANCCATTCTCAATCATTTTCTTGGACAGGCTCCTGTCTGTTGCNGTTATTCCCACCATNACTACCGCTGGAACNAGNAGTGAGGCGTGCTCAATCTCNCCCTCNCCCNTCAGNNCNATGAGAATAGGTAAAGCGACGGCCATTCCCGAAGATAGTAGGTACAGTAGTGAGCGATCCAACCTTAGTGAGTACAATATTGCCGATCCAGAAAGCATAACGAATGAAGAAGTTAGGAAAATCTCCAATTCCCCTCTAGAATAATCGAGCCATATTCCAATCGCACTGAAAGCTAGACAGAGTGGGGCTAGGATGACTGTTGTCCTAGGCAGGGTTCCTAGAGAATGCCTTCGAATCGACCTAGTACTAATCTCCATCACAAGGATAATGCTCAAAGTTTGAAGTGTGGCCAGCCAGACTGGCATCCATACTTCGCCTTCTTGGACCTCGATCCAATTCCTCTCCTGACCGGCGTAGAACACTGCGAAGCGGGNCAACCAGACNGCTGAAAGGGCGCCCATGAGGACTGCGATAGCCCCGCCATACTCCTCAATAGGATTTTCTCCTCGATCTTGCCCATGTTGAAACCGAAACCACTCATGAAGGCCGATTACTGAAAGCGCCGTTAGACCGGTAAGTAATCCCAGGGTCAGGTATGAATAGTCGTCGTTGACGTTCACAATGGTGACGTAGTATATTGCATACGCAAGCATCATCCCTCCTGCAATAAGTGAAGCATAAAGGCCTACAATGGAAGCGTCATAATCTGGGCGAAGGACTGTATTTTCCGGGCTATTGCTCATGGTCACTGTTAGTAAGTCGAGGCTATTTAGTTACTGCCGGAACTGATTTGCCCCCTCCCCCTTACACTAGGAAGGCTTGAAGACACGACTGTATTGGCGAGAGTGCTACGGGACTGTAGCTCAGCTGGGAGAGCGCCGCACTGAAGATGCGGAGGCCGCTGGTTCAAGTCCGGCCAGTCCCACCATCAAACCGCATCGGAGAGGATTTCCGACTGAATTGCGTGAATTTTAGAAATGCCTTCTACTGCTGCATCGACGAGTGAGTTCAATTCNTCCCTGGTATATGTGGCCTCTTCCCCNGTGCCTTGGATTTCCACGAAGTCTCCTGAACTAGTCATTACCACGTTCATATCGACATCTGCATTGCTGTCCAAGATGTAGTCGAGNTCAGTCCAGACCTCACCCCCNACCATCCCTACGCTCAANGCGGCTACGTCATTNGGCATNACTGAGAGCTCGTGTGAAGCCATCTCCTCACTNGTCAGGGTTTCTGNCTTTGCCCCCTTCCTAATTTGTTCTCGAGNNAGCCTCNTTTCCTTGGGCAGGCAATCGCCAGAAGAAATTAGCCTTCTGACTGCTAGTCTTAGTGCAATGCTGGCAGCAGTAATCGAAGCACACCTTGTCCCCCCATCTGCGTTCAGTATATCGCAATCGACCGTTAGTGCAACTGGGCCGAGATTCTCCAAATCCACTGCCCCTCGAAGTGAACGAGCTACCAGCCTCTCAATCTCCAAGGTCCTCCCCTTGGCCCCGCCCCTTTCTCTACGGAACCTAGAGTCCGTTGAGCCCGGGAGAAGGGAATACTCTGCATGAACCCAACCCCTATCCGAGTCTCTTGGGAACCAGCGAGGGAGCGAGTCCGCCTTTGTGACACAAACCAAGACGTGGGTGTCTCCCTGGCAATACAGCAGTGAAGCGAGAGCGTTTTTGGTAAAGTCAAGACTGACCTCGATNCTTCTCATTTCGTCATTCNGCCTATCGATGCTCCCCACACCTGACTTTACTTTCGCCATAGACGTCCGAAGCAAGACCATCGGATGAATCATTCGCGTAATGCGTGAGGGGGNCGATAGGTTTCTACTACTTCTGGATTAGTTGTTATGTAAGGGCCGCCGATTAAATCCACNCAGTAGGGGACCGCAGCAAACACAGAATCTAGGATTTCTCTTATTGATCTGGGGGATCCTGGAAGATTAAGGACCAATGAAGATCCTCGAATNCCGGCAGNCTGTCTGGAAAGCATCGCTGTAGGGACGTAATTCATCGAAATAGCCCTCATCTGCTCCCCGAATCCGGGAAGAATCCTGTCGCATATCGACTCCGTGGCTTCGGGAGTCACGTCCCTTGGTGAAGGTCCGGTGCCCCCTGTTGTGATCACCACTGAACATCTATCGATCTCGATAAGTTTGACCAAAGCTTCCTCTATGGAAGTTTGGACATCAGAAACCAGAACTCTTACTACCTCCCANTCCGAGGTCAAAGCTTCTTCAAGAAACCGTTCGATTTCTGGGCCGCTGAGGTCTTCATACTCTCCGGAATTGGCCCTGTCAGAGGCAGTTAATACGCCGAATCTACATATCCTTTCTCCGTGCATTGTTTATCCGNATGAGGTGTTGGAGAAAACGCCGTCGGTATTTTNCTGAAACATAAGCACGTTCAAAGACCGCCAATTCGAGCCGCTGTTCCCGGAGGTAATGAGGTGCCCAGTCTACCCCAACATGCACTGACAAACTTTTCTCNAACTAAGTCGTGCCTGANGGCATTGATGAAAAATNAATCTTTGAACAGAGTAGTCTCTGCACCCGCCTNCTGAGAGTCGGGTGATNAAATGAGCGAGTTNACAAAATATACTAGCCAAATAGCAGTGGTAAAACAAGAATGCCCAGATGCAGACGAAGATGAAATCGGCAAGGAGTTTTCCAGATACGAAGAGGATTTCCTAATCCCTCCAGAGGATGCTCTGAGATCCGTAATTAGGAAATTTCAGACAGATACTGNGGGTGANGCTTCTTCCATCTCNNCGGCCCCTTTTCGTGCAGAAANGAAGGTTGATAGNTTCGANGAATTGGACGCAGAAGATCGTAACGTGACAATCGAAGTGTCCGTGATTTCTTACACACCTCGGNNCCAGATGGTAANGGGNGAGGAGCGTCAGATCGCATTCGGATGGATAGAGGACAANCCATGGGGAGCCAGTTCGGAGAGGAGTCGTTGGGACTANAGNGACTGGAGTGGGAGGGNNGGCAATCTTTCCCCTGGCTCCATAGTCCGACTTGAGGGGGCATCAGTAAACGAGTGGAATGACAAAAGATCGTTGAATATCAACAGAACGACTAGGGTTACGGTGCTCAAAGAAGGGAGTGGGTCGGCCCCCCCACAAGGGGATGAGCCAATCAGCATCTCAAGGGCTTCCGAAATAGAAGGATTTGTCAACGTCGTAGGAAGGGTCATTGCATCAAAACCCGATGTCATAGTTAGAAGAGATGGGAGTGGCGAAATTCCAGTAGTAAGAGGTAGAATTGCAGATTCCACCGGAAACATCGGATTCCTGTCTTGGAAAGACTTCGACCATGATACTGGCGCACTGGTAAAGATAGTAGGAGCTTCAGTTAGGAAATTTAGGGAGACCCCTGAAATCAATATTAACGACGGGACAGTGATTGAACCGTATCATGATGCAGAATTTCCTGAGTTAGCGGATCTTTCTGAATCCTCAAAGGTGACAATATCCGACCTTAGGAATGGGATGAGAGATGTTTCTATTTCCCTACAGGTTGAGAGTTGGAATCAGAGAACGTTCGAGGCTGGCGATGGGAGTTCTAGAGTCGTAAGAAGCGGTGACGTAATGGATCCTAGTGGAAGNTGCAGACTTACTGCGTGGTGTGAATTTGACCCCAATCCTGGAGATATCATCAGGATTGATGGGGGCAGGGTTCAGTTCTGGCAAGGATCGCCTGATTTGGTAATTGATGATATCAAGCAAGTTTCCAATGTTGCTAACTCAGACTGGAGAATAATTGATCCAGAAAATCACTGGGTCGAGGTGGATCTTACCAGCATAACAAATGGTGGTTCAAGAAGAGGAATTACGACTTCTGGAAAGATTGTGGGCATTAATAGTGGATCGGGAATTATTGAAAGGTGTCCCGAATGTAGAAGGATGTTGAGGGATGGATCTTGCATGGAACATGGCCCACAGAGGGGAGAAGAGGATTTGAGGATTAGATTTGTTTTGGATGATGGAGTCTCCAATGCGAACCTATTCCTTGGTAGAGAAGCAGCAGAAAGGTTCCTTGGATCGAGCATGGAAGAAGTAAAAGACGAAATCTCCAAGATTGGGGGAGACGGTTTTACAACCCAACTAAGGGATAGAGTACTTGCAAAAAATATGGTTATTTTTGGCAGATGTAGTGTTGATGGGCAAGGCGCTATGTTGTTTGCAGATCGAGTAGAAATCCCTGAGTCGGATCATGTTCAAGATGCCGAAGATGTTATGGAAAGATGGGGGTTAGAGATATGATTGGCCAAACTGGCAATCTTAGAGTCAGGCAGAGTGCCATTCGAATCTTTGCACAGGAATATGCCGAGTCCTCTTTGGTCGAGAGGGGCGTAGGAGAATATGATCCATCGTTTGTCATTTCAAAAATCGGAGCTAGAATTAACAGATGTTTGGTTTCTGGAGGTTTGGAGCGATTTGAGAGGAGAGATGGCGATTCAGGGCCATTCTACAGGGGCCAAATTAGAGACCCNTCCGGATCNTTTTACTTCGATATTGCGCCATTTCAACCAGAATTGCATCCAGAAGCAGAAGAGCTTCTGGCCAGATTTGAATCAGGGGACTCCTTGCTCATCTCAATAGTTGGAAGGGCAAAGTGGAGCGAATCTGAAGATGGGGGNATTTTCACATCNATCCGAGCCGAAAACTTCGTCGAAATTGATCAGGAGGCCTACAAATCATGGATGGTTGATGCTGCGAATTCAACTCTTCGGAGGCTAGATTCGTATTCCAAGACGGTGGGNATGGAGCAAAACTTTGAGGATTATAGAAACGTAGGAGTACCCATCGATTTGATTGATGGGCTATTGAAGGCGAGAATGCATTATTCTGATTTTGATACAGAGTCATACATGGTCTGGATTCTCAAAGCACTCTCAACGGCAACTGGAAGAATCAATGAAACCATAGAAGTTTCAATTGGGTCCGAGATGAGTTCCTTTGAAGAAGAATCTGTGACAAANNCTGGAAAATCTGATCCTAGAGAAGNGATAATCGGGGCACTCTCCAAGGCCGGGGATTTGGTGGAGTATGACTCCCTAGTGGGGGCCTGCATTTCGTCGGGTTCATCTAGGGAGGAGGCGGAAGATATGATTGAACACCTTAGGGATGTGAGCAAGGAAATTTCCGAGCCGAGATTTGGTTTCTTCACAGTTCCATCTTGACCATCAGTCCTGGATAGTGTCCGAAGAAGCGAGCTTCTTTCGGATTCTCTTAATTGCATCCTCAGAATTCTCCTGGACGAATTGAGGATCGCGCCCAGAATCCATTTCGGCGCCCTTAACTTCAGCGATATTGGTGGCAACGACTAGTACCCTNCTCCTGACAAATGGTTCGCTNATTGGCCAGCCTCTTCTTTCCGCCAGCCTCAGCANNAGTTCCTTTTCCGAAACNCCCCAATGCCCTGCATGACTCCTNAGGATTGTTCCGACCATTCGTTCAAGGTCCGCCACNCTGGCTTGAATTGTCAANAGATCCCCCTGNATGTTGCTCGGCTGCTTGTTTAATCCNGCCACAAANGAGTCCATGGCATCTTCCAATAGTGCCTCAGTTGGGACTTCATGAAACGANTCTTTTGCCACTAATNGGGGGCGAGAGGGTTTCTGAGGGNCCNCATCTGGTTTTCTAATNGGGGNGGNTTGGATGCCATTCCTTCTGAGGCTCCTCTTGATTCGGCCCCAACCATTAATCTGGCTGGTTAGAACGCCAGCAACTCTGCCCATTAAGACGGTCCTATTTCCGGTTAATTCGAGTTCAAGTCTTTTACACAACTCATGAAGATCATCCCTNCTCATTTCTGCCAGATTCTCGATTGTCATCCTCCTGGAATCGTAGTTCAGATGTAGCCAGAGCCTTTGCCTCCTTTCTTTATGGGATCCTGACGACTTGATTCCGAACACCTTGAGAACCTCNCCAATTTTCTTNTGGGGCATAGATTGAATCCCNTCCCATGANAAATCCAAGTCNGGAAGGATTTCGTTACGAATTANTCGGGCNCGNAGTACCTCGACTGAACCCGACTTNGGGACNCCNCATTCCTCAGCCCTCTGCCTCAAATTCTGNAGTCGGCCAGTATANATCGAATTTAGCAATTCTGTGCTGACCATCATGTGACGAACAGATGTCNGAGATGCAANCATAGTTATCGATTGCCCTAGAATTNNGATTTCGANTGGCATTTACCAACTGAGTTAGCTTCTGCGNCCCTATCCAGAAAGGAATGGAGGTGCAGAACTATCCGAGGGGTGATCCTTTGGGACTTCCCTGGTGGATTCCTCAATCAGTGTTTTCCAATCTAATAGGAATCCAATNA
This sequence comes from Methanobacteriota archaeon, assembly GCA_002718695.1. Lineage (GTDB taxonomy): Archaea > Thermoplasmatota > Poseidoniia > Poseidoniales > Thalassarchaeaceae > UBA36. The sequence continues at coordinate 27,804 of PBFP01000002.1, read as the reverse complement.
CCGCATATTGGTATTCCNCTCGGACCACCAGTCGATCAAGNGACAGAGTCCTCCTGCCATCTGCCGATAANGTCTCAACCCTAACTTCAACCCTTACTTGCTCTTCGATAATTTGNCCCTCTGAGTCATGACAGGCCTGTTCCANCGTGATNTCCCTGTTTTCTTCGGCTTGTCTNAGAAGTGTNCCCACCTGGCAGTGCCTGACATGAATTCCAGTNGTATCNTGAAATGACTCATTCAGATCCGCCAATATTCTACTCTGNACCCAGAGGATTGTGTTTCCCTCAGNTTCAGTAATAGACTNGGAAATAGAGTTCGGCANNCCTGCCCTAGANATGAAGACNATTAGGTCAGAATATGGTTTTGGAAGAAAATGTGGAGCNCCCCTTTNNGTTGGAGAAACCAGCAGAGTGTGTCGCCTTTCTGTTTGTCCTGAATTGTCGTATTCGGCTCTAGAAATGACGAATCCGTCGATCCTGCCCTCTTCGAGAAGTTCAGCGAACCACCTGGCCCTCTCGATCTTATCTGATGGTGGCTTTCTTCTTGTGCAGAGTTCATTCGCTTCCTCGGGAGTGAAAGGCCTCAGATCCGGTCTGGCCCTCAACAACTGTCTACGAACGAGTTCTGAGTCTGATACAATTATTNCAGATTTGGGCTGGTACATTAGTCGGTTNNGGGAAACCAACACNAGGCTTGGCCTCTTAGGAGTGAGGGCGCCAATNATCTGAAAGCCNAGNGANGAGAATTCCCCCTCCATTCCAATGGTCTCAAATGCTGGNANGGCGATTAAATCNAGATCNCCACTTGCTAAGCNGGATAGCCCCGTTGCAAGNTCGGAGATTTCAGTAACTGAAAATTNCTTGTTCGGGATAACGGTGGACTCGAGGTGAGGAATGACCTGGGAGCGNACATTGCANTCGGGTGTATCCAGAGATCCCACAACAATCTGGNTNTTCATCGCATCCACCTCAAGGGAGGGGGCACTCCTCATGCCCATTCTAAGCCGCGTGCGCACCCGTTGATATATGCGACCCTCGGCAGAGTAATCATGAGAGTCGAAAACGTCGAGGAGATGGATCTAGATTCGATTAGGAACTTGGTCGAAGAAGCCATTGAAGGCATGGTCCTCGAGAAGATGGAGTCGCCTTTCGATAATNCTGTAATGTCAATTGCCAAAGACGTCCTATTGAGTGGTGGGAAGAGGTACAGGCCAATGCTGGCACTTATTGCGTTCAAGGCGGCTGGGGGCGAAGACATAGAAGAGGTTCTAGATCTAGCACTTTCTGCGGAGCTCATTCACACAGCGACCCTGATTCACGACGATGTCTACGACCAATCGAAGATGAGGCGAGGGAAGCCCACAATTCATTCATCTCATGGAATTGCTCATGCGATTATCGCTGGGGACTACCTTTTCTCGCTAGGCTTCGAATTCGGGGCGAAGTACGATGANAGAGTNGTGGGAAGGGTGAGGGACTCTTGTGCAGCAGTGGCCTCAGGAGAGATTCTTCAATTTGAACACATTCACAATCTTAATACTAATCCCGAAGATTACTACTCGATTATCGACGGTAAAACTGCGATGCCGTTTGCCTCCGGGGGNTCATGTGCCGCTATGATTGCAGNATCCAGTGAAGAGATAGTAGAAGCTGCATGGGGCTATGGCATGGAGTTGGGTAGGGCTTTCCAACTGGTGGATGANCTCCTCGATCTGGTTGGTGAAGAAATAATCGGAAAACCACGGGGCACTGATGTGCATGAGGGAAAGATGACCTTGCCAATCATATACGCCCTTACGATGTTGCATGGTTCCGATAGATCACATCTCGAAGACGTTCTGATAAATTNTAGAGATNACAGACTNCAGGAACTTGTGGAACTATTAGAACGGGCGGGATCNATGGAGTATTCCAGAATCTTGATTTCCAACCATGTGGAGAGGGCATTGAAGCACCTTGATGCGCTCCCCGATTCTGAAGCGAAGACACTNCTTGCCGAATTGGTAATGCTTTCTGAATCCAGAACGACGTGATGGAGGACTNATCCCTTGCCTGAGGAGAAATACTGGGATGCGATTATTGTTGGAGGGGGGCCCGCAGGAAGCACCNCAGCAAGATTTGCCGCGGAAGGCGGNGCAAGAGTACTTGTTGTTGATGGCAGGGATCCAATTGGGAGTCCGCTGCAATGTGGCGAATTAGTCCCCACTAACGAAGAAATGAAGAGGCTNTGCCCTGATGTTCCAGANATTGATGGGTTGTTCTTAACTCCTGAGAAAGCGATTTCCAGGGTCACGAAAAAGATGAGTCTGGTGCCCCCAAACGGGAAGGGCCTTGAATTCGAATTCGGGGGCTTGGTTCTAGACAGAGTCGCCCATGACATTGCCCTGGTTGAGTTGGCATCCTCCAANGGGGTCGAGTACCTTGTTGGGAATAGGGTCGAAANGGTAGATGGGGACGAGNTGACGNTGTCCNACGGGAAAATTCTCAGAGCNAGGGTGATTGTCGGGGCCGGAGGCCACAACGATCCGATAAGGAGAAAGTTCTGGAAAGAAGAGTCGNTGAATATNCCAGTTAAGTTCTCCATAAANAGGGGAAGTCATGCTGAATCATTGGAGCTGCATTTCGGATCAGTGGCTCCAGGNGGNTATGCCTGGGTCTTCCCAAAAAGTGAGGGGTCTAATATCGGAGTGGGGATTCAAAGAAAGTTGTCAAAGGGTAGGAGCCTGAATGAGTTTGCTGAAGCGTTCATATCCGAATACGAGGGNGAGGTTTCCTTCAATGGNGCTGGCTCCCTTCCAATGTCGGGCACCATCAATTCTTTTGTGAAGGGAAGATACATGTTAGTTGGGGATTCAGCGGGNATGGTNCTTCCTTCAAANGGNGCAGGCATTACCACGGCGATGATNGGGGGCAGGATTGCTGGCCAAGTAATTTCGGAGCACATTNATGAAGGATTNGATCTGTCTGAATATGAGCGAAGGTGGGANGAGCAAATGGGANCAGTAATGAGAAACTCGAAGAGGTCTTTCCTTCTTGGGAGCCTGATTTTCAGACTTCCTGATTGGGCTTTGAACCTAGCTTTCAACCGCATTACTAAGGGAATGATCTGGAGGGCAGTAACGTGCCGGAAGGTCTTCTGGTTATTCTGAAGGAGACTTTGCGTGCCAAATTGTGGCCATACCTGGAAAAATCAGTCTGGATTTTACCTCCTCGAAACCAGTATCTCGCAACATCGACTCATACTCCTTGGTAGTTCCAAACTCAGAGTAGGTCTTGGTTAGCCACTTCCAAGGATGGTCTNTCTGACCGCAAATTATTCTGGCGTAAGTGCCAACCCAAATCCTCATCCAAAGGACACCGAGAAATCCGTGAACCCTGTTTACCTTCGCTGGATCAATAATGATTATTGGTGCCCCGGGCCTTAGTACCCGTAGTGATTCGGACAGGCCCGCCTTCTTATCGAACCAATCCCTGAATGAGAATAACGTACAGACTGCATCGAATGAGTTGTCCTCGAAGGGAAGTTCCTCGGCAATGGCCTCCACGAACTCAGCAGGACCTTCCCCTCTGGAGGATCGGGCTTCATTAACTCGATTCCGTGCTTCCTCTATCATTTCTGGGATTGGGTCCAGACATACCAAATCGCGTCCGATNACTTCCTCAGCAAAGCTTCCTGGCCCGCAGCCGATCTCCAGAATTCTTCCTTCTGGGAGCATTTNCCTNACGATTCTCCTCCATCTTGAAACCTGGCCCAAGGTGGCGAATCGGTTTATCCTATCGTAAACGGGAATTGTTGCCAATAGGTTTCTCTGCAATTCCCCCCATTCATCGTCACCCATGCCTTGCGCATCCATGGGTTAATCCCGGGGATCGACATATTTGGAACGTTCCCGTAGTAGGGCAATCTAGGATGTATACTCGTGGGACTCACTAGGTTATCATCATAAACTCCACATTGGTCGGAAATTGCACCGTAGGTGCATAGAATGGGAAAGGAGGAGGTTCTGCGAGCAATCAGACAAGCCGAGATCGGGGCAAAGGAGNCCATTTCTAGGGCCGAAAGCGAGGCTGCAGAAATCATTTCCAAGGCTCGATTATCTTCTTCCGAAATAATAAAATCGGGAAGAGCAAACTCCGAAGAGAGTGCTCAGAATGTCATTTCGGAAGCGAGGAACGCTGCCGAGAATGAGGCTGGCAAGGTCTCCAAGGAAGGAGACTCGACAATAGGCTCGATACACGAAGGTGGAGAGGGCAAGAGAGAAGAAGCGGTTAACGCGGTTCTGGATGCTTTCAGATCCTGAAAAATTGAGGTTTTAGATGTCACAAGTTAATACCCAGCAGATGGGTAGGCTGGTTGCGGCCGGAAATAAGAATAAGCTGGATGATGCTATCCAAATCCTATCTCGATTAGAGGCCCTGCACATTATCGACTACGATGGGGGGGAAGATGGTTTCTCCCTAGGTTCTCCCAATCCTAGTTCCGAAGTAGTTGGCAGAGACTTGATCAAAGCTAGGGCCGCAGCATCGATCATCAATGCTTCAGGNCCAGATCGAGTAGTCTCTGAAAGTCCAGTCAGAGAATCTCTGAANGATGAGTTGCCGGAAAAAATCGAAGAGGTGCTGGAAGATAGTTCCAGAATAGATGAGTTGGAAAATGAAATTTCTTCGCTTTCTGAAGAAGAGTTGGCCCTTTCGATTGTTTCNCCCCTAGGGATAGACTTGGACCTTCTTGAAGGATTCGAGTCGATATGCTCATTCATTGGAACGGTTGACAGTTTAGAGGGCGCTAGGAAAGCTGCAGAATCTGGACTAATTATTGAGGCGNCTGGNGGCAAGAAGGCACTGGTNGCCATATTCGTNAAGAATGATGTATCNAATTCGATTACNTCTGATNTGGATAAAGCTGGATTCGAATCGATTCAGATTCCTTTAGGGGAGGGTTCTGCTTCTTCCAGGCTCTCGGAAGTCAGGCAAGAGTTGTCCTCTCTTCTCGAGGAGAGGAATGACTTAGAAAAAAGAGTGGAAGAGTGGTCAANAACAAATGGGGAGATGCTTCTTTGCGGCCTTGAGGTTCTGGAGAGGGATCACTCAGTCCTTACGGCCCCGGTCAGGGTTGCAGTTTCGGAGCATGCCTTCGTGATTGATGGTTGGCTGGTCATGGATAGGTCCGAGGAGGTTCAGGCTGAACTAAGAAAGGTGTGCCTCTTTACCGAAGTAACTCCATTCAAGATGGAGGCCGGCGGAGGTGGTCACGGTCACTCCGATCACCATCATTCCCAAGAAATGCCCCCAATTGCATTCTCAGAACGCAACGTGAGCAGGCCTATGGAATTGCTTACCGATGCTGTGGGGAGGCCTGCCTATGGNAGAATNGACCCAACAGTGTTCATGTTCGTTACCTATCCAATTTTCTTTGGAATGATGTTGGGGGACATGGCTTACGGACTGGTTACAATGAGTCTTGGACTGCTAATTCTAAGCCGATCGGGGACAAACGAGATGCTCANNCTAGGTGGAAAATTCCTGATGTACATTGGTTTTGGAACGCTTGTTTTCGGATACCTCTACGCAGAATTTGCTGGTTGGGAGATTTTTCCCCATTACGGTACAAACCCTGCAGAAGCACTAACAATGCTGTATCCGGATATTCCAGAAGGCGAGTACCACGTTTGGCATGCTTCCCTACCTCTTGGAATAGAGTTGGCATTCCCATTCCATAGAGTGGTAATGGTTGATGATCATGGCAATCTTGAGCATCTGATATTACTGACAATTTACCTGGGAGTGATTCACGTTTTCCTAGGGCTCTCGATAGGCTTCAGNGACATTATGCTGCATGGAAATGGGCATGGCGGTTTTGGTTTTGTGTGTGCCTTTTTTGAGAAGGGNGTTTGGATGTTCCTATTAGTTGGAGGNTTCATGTTTGCGTATGGCTTCATTGGACCGGGTTCAGAGGAGTTACGGAACTCCGGNGCCGCAGTTGCCATTTCAGCAACTGTGATGTTAATGTGGACCCTGTACAAGTACCATGGAGTCCCNTTTCCAATNAACATTGGATTGGCCCCAATCGAAGCAGTTGGAATGATGCCGACAGTTATTTCCTATGTCAGGCTGTTTGCAGTGGGAGTGGTTGGCGTNAAAATAGCNGAGACGGGCAATTCCATGCTATTNGATGAAATTAGTATTGATGAGCCGATAATGGNTATGGTCCTAGTTGTTGGATGGCTAGCAGTNCAATTCTTTGCATGGGGNCTCGGAGTTTTCAGCCCGAATATCCATGCAGCAAGACTTCACTTCGTAGAGTGGATGAGGCAATATTACGACTCAAGTGGGGAGGCGTTTCGACCATTCGGCCTTGATTCACGTTACGTGGAGGTTGATTAAATATCAGATTCCAAGCCTAGGCTTGACAAATAAGGAGGAAAGAAGAATGAACAACAGAAAAACAATGACTGGAATGAGCAGCATGATGGCCCTATTCTCGTTTGCAATGATTGCATCCGTGGTATCGGCCGCAGAGGGAGATGCCGAGACGACGGGCTACCACTGGGACTCTGCTAAGCTAGGCGCGGGAATTGCGCTTGGACTAGCTGGAGTGGGTACGGGCCTGAGCCAAGGACCAATCGGAGCCGCCGCGGTAGGAATGATAGCGGAGGACTCGAGCAAGTTCGTGACTGGGCTAATCTTCACTGCTCTACCAGAGACTATTGTACTGTTCGGATTCCTCGCACTGTTTCTGCTTTGAGCAGGGTGCGAGAANCCGAAAGTATGAGAAGGTGAGAAGATGACATTGGACGCATTAGCAGATGAGATTTCCAAGCAAGCTGAGGCGGAAGCAAGGTCTATTGTTGCTGCTGCAGAAGAGGAGGCTGGTCGAATAGAAGAGGATGCTCGCAACAAAGCTGCTGAANCNTCCTCGATAGCCGCAGAAAAGGCCGAGAGAGAAAGCACTCAACTATCCATAGAGGTTGTTGCCTCTGCTAGACAGGCTAATCAAAAGAGGGCCCTCATTGCTCGTAGGGAGGAGTTGGACGCCACNTGGGAGACNGTCAAAGAAGAGGTCTCTTCTCCCAAAATGAAAGGAAGGAAAGAAATCCTTGATTCGCTACTAAAAGAAGCAAAGGATTCCAAGAAAGGCATGGTAATGAGGCCCGTATCAACGGATAGAAACNCCCTTTCAAAGAGTGGCTTCNCCATGGGNGATGACATTGATGGGCTAGGGGGTTTCGTCCTAGAATCAGAAGACGGATCGACCGTTTTGGACTATCGATTTGACTTCAGGCTGGAATCGGCTTGGAAGGAAAGTCTTGGTAAAGTGAATAGTATTCTGTTCGGAGAGTAATGAGGGAAAAAAATGGCAAGGGCGCTGAATGGGCGATCGAATCTATACAATGCNGCTGCGCGGGCGAANGCTCGCAAGGCTTCTTTGATAGATCCAACCANAATGCGCCAACTTGTGCAACAGGGAACNGATTCAATTGGTGCAAGCATTGGAGAACTGGGTTATAGGTCTGAGATGGACCTTTATGCTTCTAGGATGAGTGGTGCTGACGCCATAGAGGCCGCACTATTCCACAATCTTGACAATGATCTGGCTGGAGTCCTTAGATTCTGCCAAGGTCACTTGAAGTCCTTAGTGGCGATATATGTGAATAGGTTCGACTATGAAAAGGCGAAGACGGTCCTAAGGGCAGTCAACGGGGGTGCTTCGGATGAAGTGATCGAAAACCAGATACTGCCCTCGGAAAATCCACGGAATGCGCCTTGGCTGAACATAGTTAGGAGCACGGAGGGGCTCCAAGAGGCCGTGGAGGCGATGTCTGGTTTGCCCTTCGGCAAAACCCTATCCGATATGGAAGCAGACGCTACACTTGAACAAATGGAAAACGCCCTNGACATGCAATACTTCTCAGATGCGCTCAAAGCGGTAAGGGGAAGAGACGGNGGNCCAAGATTACTTAGATATCTAAGGATGGAAATAGANCACAGGAACATAGTCAACCAGTTTAGAGAGATTAGGCTGGAAGTGCCTNTCGAAAAACGCCAGTCGATGGTGATTCCAGGTGGAAAGATCGATCCNCAGACGATGAGGCAGGCCTGTCAATCTGAAAGTGACGAAGAACTGATTGAGTCNCTAAGAAGAAGTGACTCTTTCGACGACTCTGGGTTCGAAGAAGCGATGTCAGAGTCAATCAGGATGGGCAGCCTTGATCCCTATGCAGAATTACTATCGCATCAAAGGCATNCTGTNTTGAAGCGTTTCTCATACCTAAGCCCGGTTTCCCCCTTCCCANTAATTTACTATATCGAGAGGAAGGCGCTTGAGGTTAGGAATCTCCGATTACTAGTTAGAGGGAAGGCCGTAGGTCTTTCGGACGAGGTATTGGAGTCGCACATGGACTACTGAGGTGAAGATTTGGAGATAGCAGTAGTAGGNCCATTGGAATTCACTCTTGGATTCCAACTCGCAGGTGTTGAGAACCTGCACAATCCATCTGACGATGAGGAAATGGAGAAGATTCTCAGATCCTTACTNAGTCAGGCAGAGGTCGGGGTNGTTGTTGTGGACAACTTCGATCTATTGAAGCTCCCAGAGAGACTGCGATTGCAGCTCTCTGAGAGCGTGACGCCCACTGTTCTGGGCATAGGGACTGAGGAGGACAACACNCTCCGAGAGTCAATCAAGTCGGCACTTGGTGTCGACCTTTGGAANTAGAAATTCGACAATAAAATAGGAAGTGAAAAAATGAGTGAAGAAAAAGGAGTAATATACCGGATTTCCGGACCAGTTGTGACTGCCATAGGGATTGCACCCAGAATGTATGAAGTCGTGCGAGTCGGTAATGAAGGTCTGATGGGAGAAGTAATCGAACTGCATGGTGACCAGTCTGTAATACAAGTTTATGAGGAAACTTCGGGAATAAAACCTGGAGAGCCCGTAGTAAGAACCGGNCAGACACTGTCTGTGCAACTGGGNCCTGGCCTTCTAACGCAGATATATGATGGAATTCAGAGGCCTCTGCCTAAGTTGGAGGAGACGATGGGGGTTTTCATTACCNGAGGGGTGGATGCTGATGGTTTGGANCTAAAGAAGCAGTGGGAATTCAAACCCACGGTAAAATCTGGCGATGAGGTCTCTGCAGGCCATGTAATTGGGACTGTTCAGGAAACTGAGACGATTGAACACAGAGTAATGGTGCCCCCAAATTCAGGAGGGGTTGTGAAGAGTATTGAAGCAGGATCATTCGACATAACNCAAACGATTTGTAAGCTNGAAGATGGGACTGAGATTTCGATGATGCANGAATGGCCAGTTAGGCATCCAAGNCCGTTCGTNCAGAAATATGCCCCGGATGTNCCCCTGATGACTGGTCAAAGGATTCTAGATTTCTTATTCCCACTTGCAAAGGGTGGAACTGCTGGAATTCCAGGCCCCTTTGGTTCGGGGAAAACGGTTACTCAGCAGCAATTGGCAAAGTGGTCTGATGCTCAAATCGTCGTATACATTGGATGCGGGGAAAGAGGTAATGAGATGACTGAGGTACTAGACGAGTTCCCCCATCTTATTGATCCAAACACAAACAAGCCCCTGATGAATAGAACGGTGATGATTGCGAATACCTCAAACATGCCTGTAGCTGCAAGGGAGGCATCCGTTTACACGGGAGTGACAATCGCAGAATACTTCCGTGACATGGGTTACAACGTGGCCCTTATGGCTGATTCCACAAGTAGATGGGCAGAGGCCATGAGGGAGATCTCTTCCAGATTGGAAGAAATGCCCGGTGAAGAAGGTTATCCAGCATATCTCTCAAGCAGACTAGCGGAATTTTACGAAAGAGCGGGGAGAGTTCAGACTCTATCGGGAGAGGATGGTTCGGTTTCTGTCATCGGAGCGGTTTCTCCACCGGGTGGAGACATTTCCGAACCGGTTAGCCAAGGAACCCTCAGGATTGTGAAGGTTTTCTGGGGATTGGATGCAGGGCTAGCGAGGCAGAGGCACTTCCCGGCCATTAATTGGCTAAGTTCTTACAGCCTATATCCGCAAGCACTTGATCAGTGGTACAGGGACAACATTTCCTCAGATTTCCCAGAGGTCAGGACCGAAATCAGCACCCTGCTTCAAGTAGAGTCTGAGTTGCAGGAGATTGTCCAGCTTGTCGGATCAGATGCCCTCCCAATAGATCAACAACTTACTCTAGAAGTTGCCAGAATGATCAGAGAGTTCTTCCTACAGCAGAATGCTTTCCACGATGTCGACACCTATAGTGATCTAAAACTCCAATACGACATGGCAAAGGCAATCCTGAGTTTCCAAGAGGAAGCGAAGAAGGCTATCGCTAGTGGTGCTCAATTAGAAGACGTGGTGAACGTTCCAGCCAGGACCGACCTAATGAGAGGGCGATTCGAGAAGGGTTACGACACTAAGATAGAGGAACTTGTATCAAATATGAGTAAGCAAATTGCTGCTAGCATGGAGGGAAATTGAGGTGATAATATGAGTGGAAAAGAGTACAGGACAATTACTGACGTGAAGGGGCCACTAGTGTTCCTAAACAAAACAGAGCCAGTTTCATTTGGGGAGATTGTTCAATTGCGTCTGAGTGATGGCTCGATGAAAAATGGACAAGTTCTAGACACCTCTGATGAACAGGTTATCGTACAGGTTTTCGAAGGTACGGCATCGGTGGACAGGCAGACTGGAGTGAAGTTCCTGGGGGATGTGTTCAAACTTCCAGTGAGTAAGGGTTTGATTGGACGAATTCTTGATGGTGCTGGGAGACCCAGGGATGGAGGCCCGGAGATAGTGGCTGACGAGATGGCCGATATCATCGGTGCTGCAATCAATCCATACTCCAGGCAGAGTCCAGAATCATTCATCCAAACCGGAATTTCCGCGATTGATGCGTGCACATCACTGGTCCGAGGTCAGAAGTTACCAATTTTCAGTGCCAGTGGACTGCCTCACAATGACATAGCTTTGCAAATAGCTAGACAAGCAAAATTGGTTGACAGCGATGATGATTTCGTCGTGGTATTCTGTGCCATGGGAATAACCGCTGAGGAGTATAATTTCTTCGTCCACGATCTAGAAAGGACCGGGGCTTTGGAGAATGCGGTTCTTTTCGTCAATCTGGCAGATGATCCTGCTGTGGAGAGGCTGATTACCCCTAGGCTTGCACTGACTGCGGCAGAGTATCTGGCCTTTGAGCACGACTACCACGTCCTGGTAATTTACACGGATATGACAAACTACTGTGAATCTCTGAGACAAATAGGCGCTGCTAGGGAAGAAGTTCCTGGAAGAAGGGGCTATCCGGGATACATGTACACTGATCTTGCGATGCTCTACGAGAGGGCAGGACTGGTTAAGGGTAAGAAAGGATCAATCACCCAATTCCCGATTTTGACAATGCCCGGGGATGACATCACACATCCAATTCCTGACCTCTCGGGATACATCACCGAGGGACAGATTGTTATTTCCAGAGAGTTGCATCAGAAAGGAATTTCCCCTCCGATAAACGTTCTTCCTTCGTTGAGTCGGCTTATGAACGCCGGAATAGGTCCGGGTAAAACCAGAGAAGACCACAAGTCGGTTTCGGACCAACTGTACGCTGCATATGCGCAAGGAAGGGAACTAAGGGGGCTAGTAGCCATTGTTGGAGAAGATGCATTGAACGAGAGGGACCTGCAATTGCTGAAGTTCTCTGACATTTTCGAAGACCAATTCCTGAGGCAGAGTCGTGATGAGGACAGATCAATCGAGGAGGGGACACTTGACCTAGCTTGGAACCTGCTATCGAACATTGATACGAAGTATCTCGTGAGATTGGACCAGAAGTGGATTGACAAATACCATCCTTCGGATAAGAAAGCAGAAGAAGAGTAGAAAATCGAAAGGTGGAATATTTATGGCCCTAGACATCAAGCCTACTAGATCGGAATTGATCAATCTGAAAAGGAGGATCAAGCAGACTTCTAGTGGTTACAATCTCCTGAAGATGAAGAGGGATGGGCTCTTTCATGAGTTCAGAACTCTTTTGTCCGAAATGATTGCTGCTAGAGAAGAGTTGGTTGGGACTTACAGAGAGGCGCTAAAGGCAATCAACCTAGCTTCTTCGATAGAAGGCGGCCTTTCGGTAAAAAGTGCTGCAATTGCAGTGTCCAAGCACCCGGAGGTCGAGGTCTCAAAGAGGAACATCATGGGAGTTGTCGTCCCAAAGGTTGATGGTCAAAACCTGAAGCTTTCTGCAGAGGATAGGGGCTTGGGCATTGTTGGTGGCTCACCCTACATTGACGAAGCAGCCGATGCATATTCACTACTAGTTGAGAAGGTTGTAAAGGCCGCAGAGATGGAAGCNACACTGAAGAGGCTGCTCGAAGAGATTGAGGCGACAAAGAGGAGAGTNAATGCACTGGAATTCAAGGTTATTCCCGAAATGGNAGANGCGCAAACATTCATCCAGNTAAGACTTGAAGAGATGGAAAGAGAGGAGACTTTTCGTCTAAAGCGATTCAAGAACAAGTGATCCGAATAGAGTAGGGGTAAAATCCGACTTCCCACGGGGATGGTTGGAGGTGGTAACTTCAGTAGCACTGAGAAAATTAAGTTAGACACTGAGACCTGGGGTTCAAGGGAGCTCTTCGAAGTGATCGCCTCGAGGTACTTCCAATTAGGAAACGAGGGGGGGCAGCCAACTTCCTGGGAGGTTGGGGCCGAAGGTGGAGAAGATGTTAGTCAACGGCTGATTAAGTTGAATTTACACTTGCAAACAATGGGGATGGTAGGTACTCTGGAAGATAGTAACCCGCCGGTGCTTTCGATATCCAGACTCCCTCCAATTAAGCAAGTAATGGGTAGAATNCAACAGGTTTTTCTTTGGATCTTTATGTCCTCTTTCCTCACTATCGTCGGATTACACTGGACATCGGCGTATGGGNATGGCAGGGTTTTTTTGGGTTTGGGCGAATTCGGTCAGTCCGTCATTTTCTTTACAATGCCCGTGATTCTGACCCTACTTTTTGCTAGTTTTGCCAGACTATCCATGGCTCGTCGGTTCGATGTAGAAATTGGCCACATCAGTCCGATAGTGNTACCAATCCCNACTTGGTGGGCATTCGGAATTGTCGGAGTTATTGGGCAAAAAAGNCCAGATCTTGTACCTGTCCCAAATCGAAGGGCCCTGGGATCAATAGAGTTGGTAGTCCCACTAGTTATGACTGTCTCAGGATCATTGCTAACTATAATTGGCCTAATCATCACCCCTAGCGAACCGCCCGAACTAGAAAGAGCCCCATTCGTTTTCGACTCCAGTCTGTTATCGGGAGCATTACTGAATTCTTGGATGGGGGATGATTTTGCCATCAGACTGCAATGGCTCAATCCAATTGGTATTGCGGGAATCGGACTGTCGATTGTTGGATGGGCCATGTTGCTTCCAATTCCCGGACTACCCGGAGATAGGATTATGCAAGCAGTTATTGGGCCATCAGATGCTAGAGATGGCAGCACCCAGACATCAATATTCCTAGCTGTACTACTAGTGATGGTGATAGTTTTCGCTACTGCTCAATGGACTCCTTGGATCTTCCTAGCATTCGTAGCTGCATGGCAGAGGTTCAATCCAGAAAACGTTCCGCAACCGATTGTTCTTGATGAGTATGCGGGACTGGATGAGAGAGTCAGAAGTAGGTTTGTTGCATTATCTGCATTTATTCTCCTTGCAGGCCTTCCTAGCGCAATACCTTCGTACGAACTCGAAAACTACGACTCTGGAATTTCCACATCGTCGTGGCCAGGAGAAATACAATTGGAGGCAGGTAGTGAGGAAGAAATTACCCTGGAGATAGTTCCAGAAGGAGTATTGCCTGTTTCAGGATGGATTCAAGTTAGAGTAGAGGGTGCCAATCCGGAAAGCTGGTCTGTGACCTCTGAGTGCATGGATGAGACTGTTAGTTGCAGATTTTCAGAAGTAACTGAGAAGCAAAAGGGGGAAGTTAAAATCACCATTAAAACGCCCGATGTTTTCTTCCTACCCCATAATCTAAGAGTGATAGTCGAAGTATCTGGATTTGAAGAGCAGCATATTGTGGAAATGTCGAACTCCACCCACTTTGGTCCGACTTCCCCTTATTGGGAAATATCTGAAGGTGGTGAGAAACCGATCATTTGCACTGAGATGATGTTTGATGAAGGGGATGGTTTTCTGAACGTTGATGATCCATACTGGAAAATTATCAATGGAAGCAACGTCAGTTCTGGAGTCCAGGAAGTTTGCCTAGGGGGGCATGAGGGTGCAATTCAACATTCGACTTACACAGATGGTCAGGGAAGGATATTCGGGCCGGAAATATCTCTTCAGAGAAATAACTCCTCCATGGGGCCTTGGAAATTTCCAATAGAGGGTTCTGGGGCAGTAATTCAAGTCGGTGATGATGAGTGGAAAATACCAGACGGTTTTGTTGGGATTGGAGATGTCCTATTCCATGGATACAGCGGCTCACCTTTCTGCCCTTCCAGCAAGATGGCAGCGGAAATCGATACTGGTGAAAATTGGTCAACAGTTCTTGACAATTTTTCGGCGATTAGAATTTCCGGCAATAACAGTGGTGAAGGGAGGGTCTTGTTGGGCGATTCCGGGTGGTTGTCAATCTGTCATAATGACGGCACTATGGAGCCTTATAGGGTGGTTCAATCGACAGATGTATTTGTACATCCTGGTGGACTCGGAGTAGGGATTCAAGAAAGCGAATTCACTATTTACAACAGGGATTCGGCGACTTTCGAACTATCTGTTGAGACGTACTCTGACACCACAACAAGTATGCAATGGGAAATCTCCGGAAAAGACGGCGGAGGAGCCCCAAAATGGATTGAATCTAACGGAAGTGCCACAATTNTCGTCTCCATCNTGGGNGATTTATCCCTTGAAAGATCNGTTTGGATTACTGCAGATCCCTCGGGCATAATAATTCATCTCTCTGCTAGATGCCCCCTCGGTGGTTGCTGATGAGAGTTGCAGTACTTGGTGTTGGAGCCATGGGGGGGGCGATTGTTGGTTCTCTTTCAGACACTGATGTAGATTTATTATGCGTTGCTAGAAGGGGAATGGCTGCCCAACTAGAAAGAGGATTGACTGTATTTACTCCCGAGGGGGCGGTNGAAATGATTCCTAAGGNANGATACGAGTTGATAGACAGCGAGGCNGGNCCCATTCCGAAAGAAATACGGGGTTCTTGTGAAGTGGCAATAATCGCTGGTAAGGCTTCTTCTACTGAATCTCTATCTTCAATCGCCCANGAGGTCCTAACAAAAGATGGNNTCGCCATTAGCATTCAAAATGGCCTTGATCANGTCCAGAAAATGGGAAANATAGTCGGNCCNGAAAGATCGATTGGCGGTTCGACGACACATTCGGCTTGGAAGGACAACGAATTTTCAATTCATTGGACCGGCAGGGGGACCATAGAGATTGGCAGAATGGATGGTTCCCCTCCCAATGGGATTTCCTCTGAACTAATTATGAAATTGGAAGANGCAGGGCTAAACCCAAAATGGTCAAATGACATTGAGAGAGTGATATGGAGAAAGCTGATGATCAACGTCGCGATAAACCCGATATGTGCAATAGCCGGAATAAGAAATGGGGCACTAAAAGAAATCCCCGAACTCTGGAGTCAATCAATTGAGTCGATGAAAGAAGCCGAGGCGGTTGCTCTAGCTTCTGGAGTCGATCTTAGCGATCTTGATTCAGAAGACTATCTCATTAAAATTGTGGATTCGACTTCGGAAAATAGAGTCTCCATGCTTCAAGACCTTATGGCAGGTAGGAAGACTGAGGTTGACGAACTTTGCGGGGCTGTTTCCAACAGAGGTTCTAAACTAGGAATTCCCACTCCAAGAAATGATATGCTTCTCGCACTGGTTAGAGGGATCGAGTGTTCAAGAAATTTTGACTAGCATTGACACAATGTGCATTACAAATTTCCCTCAATTTTGGCAATTCGGGCAAAAAAAGGTAGATCTGTTGGACTGAACTATTCGCTTTACTACCCCTTTGCAATCTATATTTAGGCAATCATCCCCTTCTCTTCCGTAAACCTGAAAGTTGTGAATAAAATAACCAATGGCATCTTCTCCATCGACACCTCGAAAATCCTGTAGTGTCGACCCTCCGGCATCAATTGCCTCTGTGATTACATCATGAGTAGAGGCTGTAATCCTCTCGACCCTTCTTGAAACACCTGACTTTCCAGCCACATTTGTGGCCTTCCTCCTAGGGGAAACTCTAGCTCTATGAAGAATCTCGCAAACGTAAATGTTCCCGAGTCCGGCAACCACTCTTTGATCAAGTAGTGCTGATTTTATTGGTGTCCTCTTCCCTCTGAGAGAATCTGCGAGTTCGCTCGGAGTGAGTTGGTCAGGCGTAGGCTCGGGCCCAATCCCCTGAAGGAATTTGTTACTATCCTGTCTTTCAGTCGAGAATAAATCCATGAATCCGAAACGTCGATGATCCGAAAAAACTGCTACACAGCCGTCCTCAAGATGAACAATTACCCAGTCATGTGGCCCATCCCCACTTCCTACAGGGGCACCGTTGGAAAACCTCCCTGGACGACTGGATGTTTTCTCCCCAATCAGAGTCCACCTCCCACTCATTCCCAGATGGCATAGCCAAGTTAATCCACTATCCAAGCGAATCAGAAGGTACTTTGCCCTCCTGTCTACTGAGATTACTCGGCGCCCCCTTAACGACTCCGAAAACCCTTTGGGGAATGGGAATCTTAGGTCGTCCCTTCTTAGTTCAACTTCTAAAATCGATTTACCCAATAGATGTCTCTCAAGTCCCAGGCGGACTGTCTCGACCTCTGGCAACTCTGGCACATTCCCCAATTGCTGGTAGGGACCATTACTTTTCGTGATTAGTAGGCATGGTTATTCACCGAAGCCTGCACGATAAATCGTGGAAGAATCTGAGAAGCTCCCCGATTGGGTGACTTCGGAACAAACGCCCGAAAGGTCGCCAGAAACTGTTATTCTTGGCAGAAGCAACTCGGCATCTAACGAGACCCCTCGGCAAATCTACGTTCAAGGGCAATTCGGTGGGCAGGGAGTTTTTCCCCCTAAGACAAACGCTGTTTTGGCTCTAATTCTCGGAATATTTGGTGTGGTGATGTGTTTGGCTTGCACGGGCATTCCTGGACTGATCTTGGCTAATCAGGCTCTCAAGATAACTAATCAGTATCCGGATCACCCTGATCATGGAGTGGCGAAGGCAGCCCAGGTTACCTCGTTGATATCAATTGCAATTACTCTTCTAATTTTGTTGATTACCTTTGGAATTTGGGGGGCGGTATTGGCCTCAACATACTAGTGATTTACAACTGAAGAGAACATGCTGTTCCTCCAAACCCTTGAGGTCGATTCTTTCAACCAGTTCCAGTTCTGATTCCTCCAAGATCCTTTCTGCCTTCTTGAATCTTGAGTTATCATCGCCCTCCGAAGATCTCTCACTGGCTGCCTTTAGGCTGAGCAAACCCACCCCTCCGCTGGAGAGGAAAGATGAACAAATCCGGACGAATGTCTCGGCTTGATCGGCTATGCTGAGGTCCTGATGGATCCAATCTGCCTTCCCTCTCAATATTGGAGCAATCAAATCGGGCCTCCTTGCATCGGCGAGTAGTGGAAAGAGTCCTGACCTCTTCTCTGAGAGAGAAACTAGGTCGCGCACCATCCTTGGTGAAATCTCCACTGCTACTACTTGGC
Organism: Methanobacteriota archaeon; assembly: GCA_002718695.1. Taxonomy (GTDB): domain Archaea; phylum Thermoplasmatota; class Poseidoniia; order Poseidoniales; family Thalassarchaeaceae; genus UBA36. Next base: position 10,035 of record PBFP01000002.1, on the reverse strand, counting down.
CGCCATGGTGGTTATCAGCACCGCAAACAATGTCGTGTATGTGGCTTACTGTCCCCCCACTGGAGGCTCCCAAGTATAGGCAAGTTGATCCCGGTTCGGGAATGATTAGTGATGGTTCCAATTTGGTACGCATCAAAGCTGCGGCCACCTTTGACTTGGTGGGATTCCATTGCCTCCACTCAATTCTGCCCTCCTTCTTCCTCCTCTCGCCCCTAACTGACCTGCCCCGAACAGCATTCCTAGACCAGATAGATTTGCCCTGCCTCCTGATGCCCCATCCCAGAGGCTGAGTCCTTGCTGGCATCATTTTCCCCTCTTGGGCGGTTTGGGAAATTTCGCCTTAATGGAATCTATTTCGGAGTTGATTTCATCGATCTTCTCCCTACCCCAAATCTCCCCTCCAAAATGATCGACTCGGATTGCAATGCTTGCCTTTCCGGCAAGATATCTGGCAATCTTGCCACGAAGCCAGCGAGGTGAACGGCTAACCTGTGGCATGGAGAAGAGGACTGCCCCATGCTTTGGTGGAGGGGCGCCTCTTCTATGGGCGGCCATTGCCGCGTGAGCTCCCAGAACCTGTAATGATCCGGAAGGCATCCTAGCTAGCCTCTCTCTTCCACCGGCAAGAACAATTAGTTTTGCTGCGGAGATGGGACCCATCAAAGCACTTAGAGAAGGAAAGTAAGAATTGGCGATTTCCCTGATTGACCCTTCGACATGATCGATAATTTCGGATGAGTTATTCACAGCTGAGGCCAGAGAGTGTATGGATTCCCATTCTGATTGTGAAGGTTGGTGCTTTGGCACTGCAACTCCTAGTCTATCTGCCAATTCACTAATTGAAGAAGAATCTCCTGTGGCCAAGGGAATTTCCCCTCTTTGGGAATCTAGGTCGGCCTCAGTAATGAACAAACCTACCCATTCCACGCACCTAGATTCTGCAGTGGTCCATGATGCTCTTAATTCCATAGTTGTAGAAACCAGCATATCCAATCTCCGATCCATATCTCCAGACGAGTCGGCGACACCAGATTTGGCCAATAATTCTGCAGCTTTCTCAATAATATGATCAGATGATTTGTCCCTAGGCCATTCGGGGTCAGAGATTGCACCTAGGGGATCAGGGGTAGCCAGTGGGAATCTTTCCAACAGGGTTGCTACCTCTGGCAACCTCCTCCCATTCTGCATAATGGAGAGTCTTTTTGCCACGGATGATGGGGTTATTTTTCCATCCCACTCAATCTCGTCTAGAGTCAAGCCGTCTTCATCGATGACTCTAGCTAACCTCCAATCGAAGTGGATCTTCACGGTTGTGCCAAAGAGTATTGTGGCTTGAACGGTGCGGAAAGACAGAGTTAGAGGAACGAATAGTTGAATAGTTGGCTGGTTCAGCGTGGGACGGTTCGCGTTAATGCGCTAATGGAGTGTGAGAGAGTGTTTTGCCCCGAATGCGGTTCCCTTTCATACCCAGACGGAAGGGGTTGGATTAAGTGCCCCGATTACAAATGCGGTTACGAAGGCCCTCTTTCCGGGCATGATGGAAAGGGTTCCGAATTTACTGACCCAATGACTGGTGAAACAATTGATCTATCAAAGACTACAGCAACTACTGATTCAAAATCGCTAAAGCACCTCACAGAAGTTGTCGAAGAGGAGGGGCCAAGAGGCACCCTAAGGGTTGGGGATTACATTTGCCCAAAATGTGATGGCGATAGGGCTTTCGTGGAACTACGACAAACTAGATCCTCAGATGAGCCAGAAACGAAGATTTGTACCTGTGAAACTTGTGGACACAGATGGAGAGAATACCAGTAGGAATTGTCGCTAGTATGCCAATAATCATCAAGAGCCTCCTAATATGGAAGAGAAAACGAAGGTGATGGAATGCTGAGAATCACTGCAAAACAGCAATTGATGAGAGAGATAGTGGACATCCTTTCAGTCCTTACAAACGAAGCGAAACTAGTCTGGGGGGAGAAGGGTCTTGGGGTTTCAGTAGTGGATGGTTCTCACGTCGCCCTACTATCTGCAACAATAGCAGATGAGTGCTTCGAGACATATGAGGTTGAGCCAGTTGAGATAGGATTGGACCTCGGTAGGATGAGGGATTTGCTCTCCCTAGCTGGGCCAAGTGATTTGGTTGAGATTGACTACGACGATGCAATTGGTACCATCAACGTTAGAGTAGGGGAAGTTCTGATGACTCTCAGAGGAATTGACACTAGCACAATGGACACCCCTAATCAACCGGGACTGGAGTTTAAATCCAAAGCCACAATTGACTCAGAGAAGCTTTCCAGAGCATTGAGGGCAGCCAAGTTCGTTAGTGGCGAGGTTGATTTGAGCATGGACAAGAATCAGATGTCGGTTTCGGTCACTGTCGAAGCAGGAGAGGGCGTGAATGTCAAATTCGAGTCTGGCGAATTGAGTGAGTTAACTTGCCCTTCCGCGACCCATTCTACTTACTCGCTAAACTACCTAGGTGATCTTACCAAGAGGCTTGCTGGAGGACTTACCAACGAAGTCTCTCTTGAGTTTGAGGAGAAGTATCCACTTAGGATGACTTGGATCAGTAATGACGGCGGTGCCAGATGGACTTACTTCCTTGCTCCTAGGATAGTAAATGATTGACCCGTGAACTCATCAATGGGTCCCTCTCCGGGCATCACGTGAAAAACAGAGTTTGCGTCATTGTTCCATCCGTGAATAATCCAGATGAGTTAGGAGCGGTGCTCGATGGATTGAGCAAACAAACATACTCTGATTTGGAGGTGGTAGTGGTAGGGCCTGTCGGAGATCCTGGTAGATCGATTGCAGAAGAAAGAGGCGTCAGGCATATTGATGACANAGGGTCNAAGAATAGGGCAGATGCTTGCAACGTAGGGATTAGTGAAACCGAATCTGAATTGATTTTCTTCACGGATGATGATGTCATTGTNCCTAGTGGATGGGTNCAGAGTTTGATTAGATGGTTCGATAGGCCCGAAGTAGCNGGAGTGGGNGGNCCAAACTTTGCTCCNATGGAAGAGTCGACAATTTGGCAGAAGGCAATAGACGTTGCATTCTGTAACAAATTNTTAACTGCCGGTACAAATTATGGAAGGAGATCAGGNGCAGANCTNGAAGAAGTCAGTCAGNTACCAGGAGTAAACTCCGCCTATAGAAGGNNTGTATTAACAGAAGTNGGTGGTTTTGACNAGGGGGCAATAGGTGCCGAAGACGTNATGCTGGACCATCGTATCAGGATGGCTGGGTATCGTCTTTGGTCGGATGGTAGCGCGGTCATTTGGCATAGAAGAAGAGGNTTGGGCAGAGTNAGGAAGCAGATTAGAAACTACGGNCTAGTTCGCAGCCTNGCAGGGAGGCGCTATCCCAGNCTATGGGGNTGGAGNCATAGTTTGGTTTCTTCATTCCCCATNCTTGTGGCTTTTTCCTTCGTGGCGTTTGCATGGGGTTGTATGGAAGGNGGGATTGCATGGCCAAATTTCTGGGACNTTTCCAGGGATTCTGTCCCNATNGGAGTTGAGAGNTTTGCAGTGCATCAACTTCCGACATTGGCGATTTTGTTCAACGTTATTGCCTGGTCTGGGGCATCTCTTGGAGAGTCTCCAAACAGAAGTNCGAAGAGNATTTTTCTTTCATCGGCAGTATCTTTCTTACTTCTTTGGGATTATGGCTTAGGGGTTCTCAAGGCAAAATGGAGCGTTTTCTCNGGAAGTCCGACNTCGCAAATTGATGACAGGGACAGGGGCAATTGATAATTTGGGATTATTCTGGATATTTTGAGGANANTTTTCCAGNCTTCATCTCACCCGAGACAAGATNCCATGTTGGTTGTCNAGGGCGCCAAAAGACNATTGTNAGAAGGCCGAAGAAAACCCCTCCAATAATTAGATTTAGCCACCCGTTGCGAATATAGTCTGGACTGGCGTTGAAGAAAGCCCAGAAAAATGATGGGAGTATTCCTGCAAAAAGGCAAATCAATGCTTCCTCCTTGAATAGTCTGGANTTGCCNGGATTTTCAGGCATTGTTGGAGGTTTTTTGNTCCATCGGTGNGAGTCCCTCAATACCAATCTGACCAAAGAATTTGATCCTATCCGACCNCCATTTGTTGTGGAGGGNGTCGCNTTCTTCGAATCCCATATTCTGATCATTCGTGGACTCGGTCCGCCACTTACATGTGGTCTGCCATCGCATGCCTTACCCCAGTAGTCTTGTGTGGAATCTGCTAATTCTTCCTTTGTTCCANCTGGGGCGCTCAATANACCTAGGGAGTTTGCGAGTTCCCACTCCGACTCGGATGCAATTTCGGCACCTTTCTCTTCGATTACCAAAGATGCATCTGACATCCTAATTGGTTGAGATGAGATGCGGAAGGGATACTCGATAGCAACCTCGTGACGAGGTCCGATTCCACCGAAGAGTATGGCCCTGTTATCAGACCCAACGAAAACAGAGCCTGGATCGATATCTATCCAGTTAATCTGGAGAGATGGCAATTTCACACCTCAGATGAATCTATCTCTCCCGTCTGGATGGACCACTGAGAAGCATATACATTGTTATTTTCTATTAGCTGCTTGTGAGTCCCCCTTTCTACGATTGCCCCATCGACCATTGCGACTATTTCTTTGGCGTTCCTAATTGTTGCGAGACGATGGGCGACGGCTATCGTAATCCTCTTATTCGAACCATTGGAATTTCCGAATAGTGACTCTTGGATTCTCTTCTCTGTTTCCGCATCCAAAGCAGCGCTGGCTTCGTCTAAGATTAGCAGATCGGGGTCCTTCAGAAGGGCTCTGGCTAGNCTAATTCGGGCCCTCTGCCCCCCTGAGAGCATCACGCCCCTATCTCCAACCATTGTATCTAGCCCATCTGGGAGCTGCGAAACGAAGTCTTTCGCACCAGCTGCTTCCAGAGCACTGAAAATTTGGTCTTCATTAGACTCTCGGGCATAGGCTACATTCTCAGCGATTGTTCCGAAGAAGAGAAANGGGTCCTGAGAGACGAAACCGATCCTGTCCCTTANGGATTCNATCTGGAAGTCGTTNATGTCTCTGCCATTTATCAACACTCTTCCGCCTTGNGGCTCGTAAAATCTCTCNACGAGCTTGAGAATTGTACTCTTGCCTGCTCCAGTATGCCCCATTACTCCCANAAAGTCCCCAGAAGATGCAGAAATCGAAATACCATTTAGGACGTTTTTCGACGAAGCGGGATAAGCAAAGGAGACTTCTTCAAATTGGATAGAGGTAATGGGGCCTTGCAAAGGGATAGCACCTTCATTATCAAAGATTGACGGCTCTAAGTCGATTATTGCGAAGACCCTCTTTGATGANGCCTCGCCCTTTTGTAGTTGATTCAGCAACATTCCGAGGATAAACATGGGCATCGTCATTCTGGTAGAAATNAGGAGGAATGTAACGAACTGGCCGACTGTAATCTCTCCGGACTCCATCACCCAACCCCCTGCAGAAACCAAGAGCCCGAATGAAACGCCTGCAACAACATAAATTCCNGGTATGAATCNATTCCTGATGAATGCTGCTTGGACTGCCATGTCTCTGTAGTCCCCACTCTGCCTACCAATCCTCGATCCTTCGAACTCCTTAGCATTGTAAGCTTGAACTACGGTGATTCCAGATAACACGTTTTCCAGAATNGCAACGATCCCCCCTGTACTCTCCCTTTGTTTCCTGTACTTCCTCTGTACCCTCGTGGAGAACCATATCACCATGGGAATAATTATCACAAGTGGAGTGAACAATATTAGAGCAAGTTTGGGGGACATCCAGAACATAATCACAAATGCTGTGGAAAAGGTGATTGTGATTCTAATCATGCTAGTACTTGCGTCNGAAATNATATCCTCCAATTGTGCCACGTCTGCAGAAAGAACGGACATTAGGTTCCCGGTCTGCCTACTTTCGAAGTATGAAGCTTCCATATTTAGTAGGGAGTTAGTTGCCTCCATCCGGATATCATGCTGTGCCATGTAGGCTGTAGATTGCCATAGTTGGTTACTCAACCCCTGGAAAAAGGCTAGGAATGCGAATGAAACCAGNATTAGCAACCCGAAGCCCATCTCGATGGGATCNATTGGTCCNAATTTAGGAATGAGGCTGGAGCTTACCAATCCCTCTATGGTGGAATTGGTAAATGTCTTTGATTGATAGTAGTCTGCCGCCATCCCAATTGCAATAAACGGTATTAGATCGAAGGCTCGAGCTCCTGCATTAGCGAGAATACCTCCTAAGGCCCTTGGCCAATATCTTGTAACATAAGGAACTACGCGCCAAATCTTCCTGCCGACGACTTGTTTCTCATCAGTTAGTTCGGACATGTCCCTGCTTAGCGANGAGCCGGTCAAGTCNACTGACTTCTCCGTTGCAGACACGGAGTTTCGAAANGCAAGAGGCGTTTCAATGCTTCAGTCAATTTTTCCTTTTTGACAANATCAATCGAAACAAGTGGTGCGCCCGCCGGGATTCGAACCCGGGACAAGAGGTTGGAAACCTCTTGTGATAACCCCTTCACTACAGGCGCGCGGACCTGACGAACTAATAGCATCTCTAAACCGATTCGGTTGACTGAAGAATTTGAAAGCAAGTGCTTACTCGATTGAGTATGCGTCTAAGAAGAAGAGTTGGCGTAATTATAATTATTTTATTTCTTCCAATAAATGGCCCTTTGTGGAGGATGCTGATGGATTCAATGGGGGCTCCCATACCCATGGGGGAATTTCAATTTCTAGTATTCTCACTACTAATGTTCGTAATTGGGATACTAATGGTTTTCGTTCCAAGANTCAAATTCGCCACTNCTAATCAAATTCCATANAGCGAATTTGGCCACTTTTCGTGAATGTTTGTCAATAGAGTCTCAACTTCATCCTCTAACCAACCTGAAGAAAGTAGTTTGGAACATAATTCATGCGTCCTTTTGGGGACTGTCTTGGGTCCCAAGACCGCCCCAGGCCTGCTTGAGTCGTCCAAAAAGTCAGTTTCCATCCCCCAAGGAGCGCTGGCCAATCTAGCTGATCTGACCAAATTCTCTATGCTGCCCTTTCCCATATTCACTGTGGCGGAAAGTCCATGAGTGAATTCCGAACTTACATCAGGAGGTGCATAGTGCCTAATTGCTCGATCGAGAGGAAAACGGGANGATTCGCAATATTCACTNAATTCTCGACAAGTTTCTGCCCCATTATCCTCCACATGAAGTTGGACAGAAGTTTTCTCCGATGCGGCCATTGAAAGAGTCTCCATTAGAATGTCATTTGCCTTGTCCCATCTCTCATCGGAAACCCTGTAATGAGGTCTTCCTACCTCGCCAAGGCAGTTTGCGTTTCCTGAATCGATGTNTTCAAGAGCCAAGCTAATTGCTTCCAAATGGAGTTCTGAAGACTTCTCGATTCCGATATCGTCAATCTGTTTCTCCCAGGCAACGGGGTGCGGCCCAAGTANGACTCCNACTTTGAGCTGAAGAGATTTCCTAATTTCTTCTGCCATCGATATTGTTTCAGAGTAAACTTCTCTGTAGTCTTGGATGTTTTTTGGCAGAGTTTTGGAAAATGCTGGTTTGTGGACCAGCATTAATGCAGTTCCTCCGAATCTTTTGAATTCGGAAACAGCGTCAATGAATCGATTCGATCTGTCGAGATGCAGATGCTGGTCAATAATTGGCCCTACCCATTTGCCGCCCTCAAGCATCTTCTCACGCCAAAGCTCCTTCTTCCTGAAGCCTTGAAAGCCAGTATTCTANTGCCATCTCAGCGACCCTTCNGGAGGATATTCCCATAACNATTCCCCTGCCATTGCTGAAAAGTATGATTGTGCATTTGTGCCTATCGGCTTGAATTCTCAATGCATCCAGCCTCAAATCATGCTCTGCTTCTGAAAATCTATCAGCCGCGTGTCCCATGAGAACGGCCCTTCCCAGTGAGAAGCTTGCCAATAAGTCGCCCCTTTCTACAGTCAATCCACTCTCTGACAGCCCAATCTGAAGAAGGATCTTTTCTGCGATCATAGTGGCTGCCTCCTCATTTGAAATTCCATGGACCAATAATGAACCATCCAAATCGATTACGATAAAGGCTCTAGGTTCATCATGCTCGATGACTGCAAAGGCACCATTGCTCNTAGCNCCTGCATACTTTATCGCTTCTGCAATTTCAATAGGNCTTGTGGGGGTGATTCGGAACGACTGGGTCTCCACTGCGATTTTCAATTCCNCNCTCATGGCTCCTCCCTCATTTCCTCGACAACATCACTTCCAAAAAGGCTATTCTCTAACGNGCTTTGGTAAGCTTGGTGGACAGGGNCTAGTAAAACCGGGGANCNTGCCTCATTCAGACTACCNATTTTGTTCGCCCTCATATCCGCTAATGCGCCCCTGAGTCTGGATGATATTCTGCAATCCCTTTCTNGANCTAATTCATCCGTTAATGAGGATNCTTCCTCCAACCACCAAGCAGCGCATACAGTTGCTGCTGCCCCCAAATCTGGATCTANCCACTTCGAACTAGAGACCTTATTNATTGCCATCTTTCTAATCTTCGACCATCTGCTTGANCTTCTCATTGTTGCTAGAAGATTCCTCANCCTTACCTGTTCNTCNGCCCANCTGGACTGCCAATCNGCCCATTTCGAGTCCCCTATGCCTGGCTCAATTGANTAAATCGGCATTCCTCCCCGGGANTTCTCAGCATGCCTTAGTAGCCTAATTCTTTCCGGNTCGGGGATGAAAGGNCCATCCACTTCGAGNTCGGTTAGGTCTCTAACCAGCATNCCNAGAGTCGTTCCTGATGCTGCTGCTGATTCCACATGGACCCCCGGGCTTTCTTTGTCCTGCTTCTCTTCTTCTTTTAGAGAAAGCAATTCATCACTTGATGAAAGCAATGCCAAGCCATCCCAATCCCTCGGCCTCAGATGCTTCGGCATTCTGACACATGGGAGATAGGGCCACAGAACAATCGAGCCCCCCAGTGGGTCCCTGAAAACGGAAGGCTCCCATNGTAGTTCCGGCACCTTCACGGCACNNCGAATCAANTCAACCGATTGAAGTCAACGGTAAACAGTGTCCTTTACGATCTAAAGACTGTAGGATTCAAGGGTGATGGGCAACCGAACATAGTACGTGGAAGAAGCGNGGCCTTTCTCNATCGAGCCCGTGATTGTGCTCGACGAAGTTTTTCCAGGGCACACGAACGCTCTTAATACCCTGTTTGGNGGTAGGCTGATGTCCATTATGGATACGGCTGCTGGAATGTCAGCCTCAAAGTTTGCACATAGAGAATTTGTCACAGTCTCTGTGGATGCGTTAAAGTTCAGGAGGCCGGCTTTCCAAGGAGACATCATTAGAACCACTGCTAGGGTAGTTTGGACCTCNCCTCGGACNGTTGGAGTTCACGTGACATCTTGCAGACTATCGCGATCAGAATGGATTGGGGAGGAGATATGCTCAGGATTCTTCTTCATGGTGGCGATTGATGATTCAATGAAGCCAGTAGAGATNCCACAATTTGAACCGAAATCGGATGAAGAAGAAGAGATGTGGAGTCGTGCCCAATCTGCAAGGGATGCAATGCGCTAGATGGNCTNCGGAAATTTNCCACATATTGNGAACTAGNNNGAAAACANCNCATNGNGCCCCATGAACTTATACCGTATGTTTGTGGCTGCCGTTATTGGATGCACTTAGCCGGGCCTAAAGGCCCGTCCGAGAAGAGGAAAGCCGAGTTGATCGGCGGACTCTACTTGGTCGGGACAAGAGGGAAGTTTTGCGCAGTAATTACAGAGAGGCAGATCACTATAGAAAGATTTGACGGCAAGGGGGTTAGACTCGATCTTGCTGCCATAGAAAGGATGAGGCACCTGAAGATTCCAATGCTCCCATCTGGAGCAGTTCTAATTGGATTGCTATCGATTTACCTTGGAATAACAACAATATTNCCCCCTATCAATGTGCTAGCAATAGTTCTCGGGGTTTCAATCATTGTAACAAACATTCTTTCTAGATACTCCATCCTTGCA
>PBFP01000001.1 GCA_002718695.1 Methanobacteriota archaeon | reverse complement strand
GAAAGCAGCTATGCCCCGAGCACACCTAGGATGCTTTCGGCAGACCAGCAAACAGTGGTCGGGATCCTATCGTCAAGCAACGGTTCGATGTGGCAGGCCGAACTAGTCAGAGAGACCGGATTCACCGATTCCAAGGCAAGCAGGCTACTGTCAAGGATGGAGGCAGAAGGCCACATTAGGAGGATTAGGGACGGCATGGGCAAGAGGATCGAACTAACGGAGGAACTCAGATGAGTGGACAGGACTTAGAGCAAGACCGCAGAATGCTCCTAATCGCTGGATTGGCGATAGTCATACTGGCTCTCTCATTTAGAGCACTGATGATCATGGAGTCTTCACTTGAACAGGGTAGTGGAATGGAGGAAGGAGTCCAAACAGCGACAATCCCACTAATGGCTTTGATTGTAGTACTCTTACTTCTTATGGTCTCACAGATTAACAGGACTCCGATCATCCTTTCGGTGGACAACCTGAGGATAGTCGCACTAATGACTGCGATGTTCCTAGTTGGCATGCTAATCGAGCCTTTGTTACCGCGCCAGTCTGATCTACCCGGGGGGGACGCTATAGGGATACTAATCCTCATTATTCCCATTGTACTTATCGTGTTAATGCTTCTCCCGGATTCCCCAGATACCAAGGAAGAAGAGGAGTAGGATGGTAGGGAAACATCGTGATGAAGTCTTGGAGAAGGAACTCCAGACTGCACTGGATGATGGGAACTCAGTATGGGTAGTTGGAGATGTACATGGCTATAGAGAAGAGTTCGAGTTACTTCTAGAGATGCTAAATCTATCTGATGGCGATTTGGTTCTGTGCGTTGGGGATCTGGTGGACAGAGGGGTCGATAGCCATGGAACTCTCTCCATCGTAAGTAAGAGCAATCATATTTTCTCACTGAAGGGAAACCATGAACTGATCATGTCTCAGGCACTTAGAGGTGACCCTGATAGAGAGTCATTCTGGCTGAATAAGGTTGGAGGCCGGGCAACCTTAGACTCTATGCCCGGAAAAACCCAACAGGAGAAGTGGACTAGAGCACTTCAGTGGCTTGAGTTCACCGACCCACTTCCTACAGAGGCGGTTATAGACAAGTTCCGCATTTGTCACTCTGGATATAGAATAGATGTGCCATTCGAGAATCAAACGGATGAGGACCGACTCAAGTCAAGAGAGATCTTCCTAGCCAACGCTCCGTTGGATAGGAAGAGGCAGGTTATCGCCGGCCATACTCCTATCCAGATGTTGTCAAATTTTGGTCTTGAACCTACTTATGAAGGGATTTGGAAGAGCGAAATTCCACTTGATGACGGCAGGCCATCAGCAGTACTAATCGATACCGGAATAGTTCTGAGGGACAACTCTCACCGACCTAGGATTTCCGCATATGACCTCCAGACCGGTTTGATAAAGGAGGCAGAGAGAGCACAAATCAAATCTTGACTTGAATAAAACCACCCTTAACTCTAGTTTCATATATCGGCAGGTCCTTCTTCTTCGAAAACTTCCCAACCAATTTTCCATAAGGAGGAAAAAGCGGGAACGGAGACCACTCAACCAAACCCCCGTCCTCAAGTCTGTGTGTTGTTTGGTGCAACGGGCACCTTATACACCCGTCCTGGATCTTGCCCCCTAGGCCTAGCGGCCACCTCATGTGTCTGCATAGACCTTCAGTGGCATGGTATTCCCCGTTATTTTCTACAATCATAAGGGTCCTAAGTCCTATGTTAACCATCTTCGGTTTACTAGGCTTCAACTTGGAAACTCTTACTGCGTCTTTCCACTTCATGGAATCGCCCACCAAGATCGCAACCAATTAACAAACCTGTGCCCACTTTCCCATCCACCGAGCCAAAGTGAAATGCATATCAGAACTACCTGCCCGACTCCTCTAAGTGCATGCCAATGCGGAGCGTATGTCTTGCCATCTAATGGGATGTCATTCACCCACATATTCAGATTAGCCCAATACAAAACCACAAGCATCAGTGTGATGCCAAATGCCGACTCCTTTCTGAACCAAGGCAATGCGACTCCGATTCCGAGCAAAATCTCGAAGACTCCACTTGAGTAAACCCAGAATCTGGGGTTGCCCAGAATTTCTGGCACAATTGGCTCGAACCAAACCGGATCCCGGAAATGTTGGATTCCTACCCAAGCTATCCATAAGCCATAGGGAACTGCAATGAGATGCTCAAACCACTCCCCCATCATATCAGTCCGTGCTATCACGAACCAGAGCGAGATGTAGTGCAACTCCCACCGGCATTAGCATCACTCCGAAGAATACAGAAACCGCGGAAACCCACCGCTCAGAACCTCTTTCCAAGCACCTCCTCCACATCCATCGTGTGATGAAAATATCACCTGCCACCATATGAGCCCAAGCTGCAGCGGCACCCGCCCGGGTCCCCAGAACTCCGACCAAACCTTCCATTATATTCAACGGATCAATGAAATCTCCTGCAAGCTCAACCAAACCATCTGGATCGGAAGCCATGACCAACCACCAAATCAGAATCGGGCCGATGAAGAACCAAGGACCCTGCATAATCATCTGGGTCCTTTCGTGTTCAGGATATACTAGCATTGCAAACCAGAATGGTCCAACCCAAATCGTCGTCAGAAAGAAGGCAAGGTCATACAGATCCATAATTACCCCCTCTACTCCCCCTCACTTTGAGTTTTGGTTTTCTAAGGTCTTCGAACCAGGAATCAGCGCCATTCCAATCAGGCTCTATGCCGATGTCCGCGCATATCATTTTTGCCGAAATCCTACCACTTTCCAAGATGGTCGGCAAACCGCTTCCAGGATGCGTCCCTCCTCCAACTAGATACAACCTCTCTAGCTCTTCAAACTTGTTTTGTGGCCTCCTCCACAGCATCTGATCGAGCCCATGAGCGAGATTGAACACCGCCCCCTTGTAGATGTCACGTGCTGCCCAATCATCAGGGGTGACGATCGTCTCGGAGACGATGTGATCCTTCAAATCCGTGAATCCAAGGTGCTCCATCTGCCGTAAAATGACATCCATGTAGTCGTGTTTGATTTCCTCCCAATCAATCCCTGGATGACTGGTGCTGACAGGTACTAGAACGTAGATTGTCGAATGTCCCTTCGGTGCCATTGATGGATCTGTTACACAAGCGTTTTGCACGTACACTGAAGGGTCATCCCAAGTAACCCTGTTCTCAGTAACCTCTCTGAGATTTTTCTGGTAGTCCTTGGCGGCGTAGATTTGATGGTGCGGGGTTTCATACAGTTTGTCCACTCCTAGATAGAGCATATATGTGGAGCAAGAGTACGATTTCTGATCGAGCTTCTTGTCAGACCACTTCTTTCGCAGACTGTCTGGAACAAGCCCCTTCATCCCAGTAGCGAAGTCAACGTTCATCACAAACCTATCAGCTGTGTAGTCGCCCTTCTCAGTCCTCGCACCTACCACAGTCTTTCCTTCGAAGATGAATTCGCTAACTGGCTCGTTAAGCCGAATCTCCACCCCCATGTCTCTTGCAATTCGCCCCATCTTCTGGGTAATTGTCCCTAGGCCACCCTTAGTGTGGAAAACGCCATGCTCGTACTCTAGGTATGCTAGGATAGTGAAAAGGCTGGGTGCGTGGAAGGGGCTCATTCCGAGATACTTGGTCTGGAAAGACATGGCTAATTGCATTCGCTCATCGGTAAACATTCGTGATAGGTCTGAGGCAACGCTCCTCCAAGGTCTGAGGACCCTAGCAACTCTGAGAGCCCTCTTGTTCATCAGATCAGCAGGACCTCTCCATGGGGCATTGAGGCAGTTCTTAGAGAGCCTCATCTTGGTACGGTTATCTTCGATGTATCTCTTGAATCCGGAGGCGTTCTTCTCACCGCACAGCTCTTCAATTTGCGCGACCATGTCATCAAGGTCCGTCCTAGCATTCAGACTCCCTCCAGCTCCGAACACTAGGCGATAGTTCGGATCCAGAGGAATCAACCCTAACTCCTCATGAGCATCCAAACCTAGAGCATCGAATATCTCCTCTGCAATCTCAGGATAGTGGAAGAAAGTGGGGCCATTGTCGAATTTGACCCCGTCCTTCTCGAATACTCTGGTTCTGCCACCAACGTCGTCCGACTTTTCCAGAATTGTGACCTTTATCCCAGCCTTTGCGAGCAGCATCGCACAAGCAAGCCCACCCGGGCCAGCACCTACAACAAGAACGTCACTATGCATTGTCATTTCATCGCTCCATGCCCAGTCCCTCTCTGAACTCAACCAGAGACGGGCCCATCTCGGCAATCAACTTCACCTTCGGGTGAGTTCTGATTACCAGTCCGTCCATGTACATCAGAGAACGTATGATTGGAAAGCCCTCTTCTCCGAAGTCAGCACCCGCGTCCTCAACTGCCGCTCTAACAGTCCTCATCATCAGATCAGTCAAACTCTGCTCTCCTACGCTCTTATCTCCGTATCCTTGGTAAATTTCTGACATTCTGTTTTTGAAACGAACAACCCTCTCTTCCGAAGGGCGTTCTTCTGCCAGTCCCAAAAGAGCTTCGAATGCCGAATCAAGATTATTCTTCGAAAGCTCTTCAAAGAACTTGAATAGTGACAGACTGACGTTTCTGGGAGCTTCGCAAATTGCTCCATTGTCAACGAACACGAAATTACCACTATCGTCGATTATGCAGTTTCCCGGATGAAGATCGCCATGGAAGGTTCCAATACCGAACATGTACGCACCGTGAATTCTGAACAATTCTACTAGATTTCCCCAAGGAATACTCTTGTCAACTATGCATTCTTCTAGGGTCTTTCCACTCACGAACTCAGAAACCAAAACGTGCTCGTTAGATATATCCGGAAAGTANNTCGGGAACNTTAGCCTAGGCATAGGGAAATCNTCACTCAAACTCTCCTGAACCGCCTTCAGNTCCGCTCCTCCTCGAATTTCGTTTCTCAAGTCAAGCTCTCTAGTCGTATAGTCCTCAACATGCCTCAACAATGCAATTGGATTTCCGACCTTCCTTAGTTTCGGAGAGAGTGCTATGGCTACCCTCATCATCCGCATCATCCTCTTGACATCTCTCTGGAAACTCTTCTTGTGATCCGCCTTNACCACNTTAACAACCACGTCCTCTCCAGTAGCCAATCTGGCTCNATGCACTTGACCAACCGATGCTGCAGCTAGCGGGACCTCATCGAACCAAACCACGGATTCGTGGAATNAATCNGGGGCNCTTTNCTCCAGAATCCTCACAACATCCTCANTGGGGATAGTCGCAGCGTTCCTGTACATCTTNTGCAGTTGCCGACACTTCTCAATACTAAGCATATCAGGCCTAAGTGCGAAGATCTGGGTCAATTTGACAGCCAGAAGTCCCTGTCTCTGAATCCAATCAAGGTCCGTGGGCCCGTCCTTTCGAATCTCTCGAAAGAATCTGATGAAGGTCCCCAGTCGCACGTCAATCNGAAAACGTCAACCATTTCAAATTCTGTTTCCTAATATTTCAGAATCTCAACCAACTGGGAAGCCCCCTCATCGAGNTCACACTCCCAAATTGTGTGGACCCTCCATCCCATCTCNAGNAGAGCCTCCTCNTTCCGTTTATCCCGTTCAATGTTTTTTTTGAACTTCTGGCTCCAATAGTCCACGTTCGACTTGGGAAGTTTCAGATTACATTTCTCGCACCTATGCCAGAAACAGCCGTGGACGAATACAGCCAACATCCTCCCAGGGAATGAAATATCGGGTCTACAAACATAACGTCCATCTACTCCGTCTATCCTCCAATGAAGTCTGTATCCTGGGAAACCAGCAGCTCGAAGAGCACATCTTACGAATATTTCAGGTCTGGTGTTGGCGGACTTGTTTGCAATCATCACATTATGAACAGCCGGAGAAGATGCGCTGGGCACCTGCACCGAAAAACCTCCTAATCGTTCCAGTTCAGCACACCTACCAAGGCAGGCATTCCCCAAATCATCAGTGNGGGAGCAATCTCTGNAATCGTGAATGTATTTGCAAGGAACTCTAGGTNTAGNGCCATGCATACCANGAACCAGACGAACACNGGACCGCAAATTACGGCAGCCAGCCTAGCCTGCTCTCGACCCTCCGAAATGAATGCTGCATACACTAGAAATACAGAAATCAAAGACAAAAATCCAACCGTTGCTAGAACCTCGTCAATATCTCCCTCATACGCACTGGCATTTCCAATTACTCCAAGCCCAGTATGGGCCAGAAGTGTCAGAATAAGCCATTTCTTCGGTTCCATCATCCATTCGTAAGGGTCTTCCATGAGGGTTGCTGGACTCGGCGGGAGATGAATTTTCAGACTGACTAATTTCCACAACAATAGATCCTGGAATCAACTTATCTCCCAATCACAATTCCAAACGCATCAGGGCCCGTAGGTTAGCTTGGCCTATACTTGGCGCTTCGGGGGCGTTAGACCCCAGTTCAAATCTGGGCGGGCCCACCAATCTCTTCTTCTAGGGAAGTGGTCCGGAGCCGCATACTTCCCCCAGCCAGCCCATCGCTGAACGGTAATCTTTCTCGGATTGCGCATCGTCCTCCAGTAGAAGNGCTCTAGCCGAGTCCCACAGAGCTCTAAGAGCGGGAACCCAATCTCCTCCTTTGTCTCGACTTTCTTCATCGAACCTCCACGCGTCAGACTCGGTCCTCTCATGAACAACTAGCCATGCCCAGCCCATGGCAGAATCAAGCCCTCTTCCTTTCCTAGCTATGGAAACAGTAGATGCCACACCGTCTTCGGCAGCCTTTCTAATCAGCCTGTCTGCAAATTCCAGAGGCTCTGGTAGCTCACTGCTATCCCATGGTAATCTATCCAGCCTCTTTGCGGTGCTCAGGGATTCCTTTAGCTCCCTCAGGAAAGCACCGAAGCCTTGTTTCCTCTTCGTCTGCTTGCTATGCACNGCTTNCGCCTCNTCTCCAACCAAGCCAAAAATNCCCTCGAGTATAGAAAGTCCGTAGTCTGCCCACAAAGAGACTAGCACTGGATGGCAAGAAGAGTCCTCCAACCTAATCACTTCATCTTCTAGGCTCATTACTACTCCATCGGATCTAACGTGGAGCCCTCCTTCGATGGTATCGAGAATGGATGAAAGAGCACTCCTCTCATCTTCGGTACCATTCATGTGTTTTAGGAAATCTTCTTTGCTATCTTGGGAAAACCAATGGTTGCCAACTACGAAACCGTCGGAAATTGAGTTGAGTATGCATGCTCTGCATGCACGAGACACATCCCCATCTTCAAGCGACATCTTTAGCCAGGTCTGAAGAACTTCTTCCAACCTTTCTTTTCCTTCTTCTGGAATAGATTTGTCCTCAGGCCATCCTTCTGGTTTCCAAATCCACGATGCTTTGCAAACATCTCCTAGTTTGTTCGGAGGCATCATTGAAACGGCAATGCTCCGAGCCATTGGTTCATCCGTCTTAGACAGGGCACTTTGGGACAGACCTACCGTGGTGCCATCAGCGAAGGATAACTTCAACCANCCCTCCTTNGTATGGCGACAATCACTAACTGTCTCCTCATCTAGTCCGANTGACCACTTGCAGTCATCTCCAGTTAGATCCACCGAGGTGTTNTCCAATGTCCACTTGACCCAGTCACTTGGTGGAGTAGGGTCTTTTCCTGTGAAAACGAAGCCTCTGTCCCATGAGAAGAAAAACTGTCCAGATTTTGCGTGATCGTCCCATACCAACAACCTCAGCCTAGGGTGATTGAAGTTCTGTATTCCAACCAGATGTCCCGGCCTCCCACTCCCTCTCTTGAGGTAGCTTGCGTTTCCATAGACATCACTCTTGAAAACCGATACAGTACTCAGATCCTCTTCAGATGCTGCGACCAGACTCCCAGCAAGAGACCGAGACACATCTCCACCACTCCTTTTCGACATCCTTTTCTTTAGCCAGCGGACATCATTTCGCTTTGAAGAAACTATTTCCAACTCTTTCAAGGTCAGTGCCATGGGATCCTTTGCTCCGAATAGAGATACCTTGCCAAGATCTCCAGTAATCTCTGGTAAGAAGACCTCAGGATCTTCCAATAGGGCTTCCAAGTTTCTCTCCAATCTCTTTTGAATCTCTCTGGAGGCCTGCTTGATTCCTCTTACTCTTACTTTCCTCCTTCGATTTCTGTCTCCGGGGAATCTTACCTCGGCTGGTGGCTTGGCCATACAATCTTACCGAGCGACAAGACCTTCCGACTTGAGTACGTCGGAACNCCCNCTATTCTAGNTGCCTCCGTCGGAAGGCATCTTCTTCGTTCTCACTCATCTTTGCGGGAATAATAAATGAATGCATAAAACCACCTTCGATCTTTGCAATGTCTCCTAGTTTCCCAGAGGAAACCCGTTGGTTCGCAGTACCTACATCACTCAAGAGTAATCCTCTCCAATCAGAAACATTCCCCTCTGGGACTAATCCCATTTCATGTTCTTCGAGATACCTTTCTGCCATATTCTCGAGCACCGAGACAGCCTGTGATGGAGACATCGGTTTTGGAGGGTCGAAGCCCATTCCAGTAGGGTCCAGATCCAGCAGAACCAAACTATGAAGACCATTCTGGTAATTTGTAGAAATCATCTCCACGGGAGAAATAGCGAGGTATTCACCGTATGCGTATGGGAGAGTAACCTGCCTTCCGAACTTGTACGACTGGAGTCCAGAAAGCGATATGGCTAGCGAGGTTGCAGATAAACCTGGAACTACTTCAAAGCTAACTCCTTCCTCCATACACCTAGCTTCCAGATCTATGTGAGTGGTTGCCTGCATGGGGTCTCCAACCACCATCAGCGCGACTGCCTTCCTTCTAGCTTCACTTAGCAGTTCCTTGGGTCTCTCCACTGATGGTCTCATGACCTTCTTCCAAGGGCCTACCAACTCTTCGAGTAGAGCCTCCTGTTCGATTGGTAGAACGGCAGTGTAACCCTCCAAGTACCTAGTTCTACACCGTCTAGCAATATTCTTTGCCCTATCCGTCATATGCTCCACATCACCTGGGCCAATTCCAATTAGCCACAATCCAGGAGCCAAATCTCGAGACGCCATTATTCCTTCTACCCGTCCAAAGCACATCAAATTGATGTGCATCAGAACTTTATCCTGAATCTGACCCTACTATCATTCCGTTTAATGTAGAATGAAACATTTTGACCCAACTTGACTCCACAGTAGTAAACATCCTTCCTTGAATCGAACGGGTCCATGGAGTAAATCAACTCATTGCTGTAAGTCTTGTACAGATACCTTACCCACAGTAGACCTCTATTCCCCCCAGCAGAGAAGAAGTCGCCCCCTGAGACTCTCTTTATCTGTCCTAGGACCGCACCCACGTCCTTAGAGAACCCCAGAACGCCAGTCTCCATCACCACGAAGGTATCGTCATCAAACAACTTCCAAGAAGAAACGTCGTTGATATCCATCCTGTTACAATCATCACAACCATACAGATCGACCGTTACGTCACCATGCTCGCAGTTAGGGAACATCCTAGACATAAATCGAAAGTAGTTACCACTGCAGGGGTCACCAATAACCATTAACTTCTTTCCTTTAGATTGAGCCACCTTTTTTGCAACTCTGAACATTTTCTTTGTCAGTAAATATCTCTTTATCGGAGAAATCAGCACGCTCTTAATCACTCCTTCCAACCTCCGTCATTGTGAAGCGATAGTGCCCACCGGCACTTCAATGTGATGCGCCACCTGAAGGTAAAAAATCTCGATGTCGAGGCAAATCTAAGGCTCCTTAGAGACAGAGGCTGGCTTGCACAGGGTATGCGAGTTTTCCCTCATGAAGATGGGCAACACAGGCTGATTCCACTAGACCCCGGGGCTCCCGTATTAATTCCGAAACCCTTCGATATTCACGAGATTCTTCTTCATGAGGGTCTTTTGGATACGAGGACTGATTCAGACTGGTGGAATCACCTCGCAAATCTGGTTGGTGGGGATGTAGTCGAATCATTTGGGGATTCTTGGCCGTCCTCCCATGAATTCATTGCCGACATGATGGTTGTCAGAATTGAGGAATCCTTGGAGGCTTTCTCTTCTCAGATCGCAGAAGCAAAACTTCGAGCACATCCCCACATTAGGCTCGTCCTAAATGACGAGGGCGTTCAGGGAGAACTTAGGATTAGGAAACTATCTCCCATCGGAGCAAGGCTCGATGGAGATATAGTTACTAGAGATATTCCCGAAGAAGTAAGCAGCACCCGCGTTATGGTCAGAGAGTCCGGGAGAACAATTCTATGCGATCCAAACAAGGCTTATTTCTCTACCAAGCTACAGTCGGAGAGACTAGAGACTCTTTCGCTAGCCAAGGAACTGCGTAGTCTCCTGAACCGTCCACTTAGGGTCTGTGACCCTTTCTGCGGAGTCGGACCGGCTCTTTCCACACTCTTGTCAGAACCGGGACTTGTGGGGGACGTATTAGCTTCTGACCTTAATCCAGATGCAGTTGAGATGCTATTGGATAATCTCCGACGTTGGGATAACCGAAATTACCCAAAGAAACCTATCCCGATATCCAGAATTTTCGATGATAGGTTCGTAGGTGTTGCCGATGCCACTCTAATTAGTGAAAATCCTGTACTTTTTGGGAGATGGGACTTGCTTATAGTAAACCTTCCTCACAGGACCATTGATTTGTTACCTTCTCTAGTTCCACTTCTAGACAGAACTAGCCCCTCTATGATTAGGGGCAGAGTGATAGCCTCCGAAAGTGAAATCGAGAAAGCCAACAGTGCTTTGAGAGAAACTCTTCCTCCTACTTATGATGGGAAAGAAGATCCAAAACTTCGGATAAAGAGAGACTATAGCAGCATACTAAGGCTCTGCTCTTTCCAAGCTTGGATAGCCCCGGAATAAACTAGCTAGTGGCGCCCCGACCGGGATTTGAACCCGGGTCGCAGCCTCGACAGGGCTGCATGATAGGCCACTACACCATCGGGGCCGGCCCTCTTTCGAGGCCGACCCCCTTTTTCAAGGTTTGAGGGGGCATCATTGATGGTCCACCGACACAGAGACTCTACATGGAAGACGATCCCATGGTCATCGATGTCATAGATAATGGTGGACAGTGGACTCATCGAGAGTGGAGGATGCTCAGGTATTTGGGAGTAGACACAAAGATTTTTCCAAACTCTACTCCAACCGAGCAGCTAAGAAAATTGGACGGCCTAATATTGTCCGGAGGGGCTGCTCGAGTGGGCCTTTCTGGAGAGTTGGGAAACTGCGGGGATTTCCTTGGTCTCGATGTTCCTATTCTTGGAATCTGTGCCGGACACCAGTTCATGGCTAGGCACTACGGAGGAGATGCTGGCGAGGCAACTAATCCAGAGTTTGGAGCCGCAAAAATCACTCTGGTCGATAATGGAGGACCCCTATTCGCAGGAACACCCTCCGAACAGGTCGTCTGGGAGAGTCACAACGACGAGGTCACAATCGTGCCACCAGGGTTCAGGGTTGTTGCATTCAGTGACTCATGCGAAGTTCAAGCAATGGAGAATGAGAAATTGGACAGATTCGGACTCCAGTTTCATCCAGAAGTGAATGATACGGAGTTCGGATCAATAATCTTCGAGAACTTCATTCAGATTTGCAAATCAGTCAAATAATCATAGGACAGGTTGAAGAAGGCCCGGTGGCTCGGCGACTTGGTAGAAATGGACGAAGAGCAGAGCATACTGCACAAGTGCCGAAATTGCAACAGGACCGACAAGAGGAATTACAACCCTACTGGGGAGGAGCAGTGCGGCCACTGCAACTCGCCCATGGATCCACTAGAGATAAGGTACAAGTGCGTAAACTGCGGATTCATGACTTGGGCTGAAGCAGGCTCCACTGGGAAGTCCTGTCACAAGTGCGGCTATCGAATTTTCGTTAAACCCCGGAAGGACGGGATGGCCAAGGTATTGAAGGCAGAATAACAATCGAGGAGTTCAAGTTCCTCCTCCTCCCCATCGGTCCGTGGCGAGTTGGCTTGATTCTGAAGCACCGACGAAATTCGACGACCTAGCTGTTCCAGATGATGTCAGACAGACTTTGGTTTCCACAAGTACTTCTACAGACACACCACACTTGCTAATCACAGGACCGGCGGGTGTAGGCAAAACTACCTGCTGGAGACTATTCGCAAGACAACTTCTGGGTCCAGGCTGGCAGTCAACAACTCACGCTCTTCAAGCTCGTGATTTGCTAAAGAAGAGAGGAGCAATGGCTTCTTTCGAAGAATTCCTAAGACCAAGTGGTCAGAATTCGGATACACTGGCAGGAAGGACCAGCCTCGATGCATTCGACAGAGGGATTTCACTACCCAGTCCAGGAGAAGATGCACCCGCAGGTTCGGAAAGAGAAATAACATCTGGAAAGGTTTCTATTAGCCGTCTGATCGTGATTGAGGATGCTGACTTCTTGGGGCACATTAGACAGGCTTACCTAAGAAGGATGATGGAGACAATAGGATCAGCGTCAAGGTTCGTACTAGTCGCGAGAGCACCCTCTAGAATTATTGATGCCCTCAGGTCTAGGAGTCAGATGGTCAGAATCCCATCGACCAAAAGAGAAACAGTTGTTTCGACTCTTTCATCTATAGCAAAGAGAAATGGAAGCGAACCTCCTCAAGAGGTATTGGAGGATATCGCGTACATTTCCGAGGGAAATCTGAAGAAGGCAATTTTCACACTAGAACTCCTTGTCATTAGGGACCTGGCAACAGATCGAACTTCGGTGCACAAAATGGTTCAGGCTTCGACACTTCAAGCCGGCAGGCACCTTGTCGAGTTGGCTCTAAGGGGGAAGGTAGTTGAATGGAAGTGGGAGAACAAGTCTGGCAGAAATAGAAAGTCTCTTTCAGGGGCGATGGCGGAGGTTGACAACCTATTGAACAAGCAAGGCTTGGATTCCACAGACTTAATCTCTCAGATTCACGGTGTTATTGTGGGCCGAAGACTGAGCGTTCCCGATTCGCTAAGAGAGAAATTGCTGATTGCTCTATCTGAATGCGATGTCGAGTTACAGAGATCCACATATCCTAGAATTCATTTTGAGAAATTTCTTCACAGGGTCGCAGCAGCTGGAAGGCATCAGGGAATCGCCTTTGGATAAGTAGGACAACACTCCATAGCCCAAATCTGTTGGCGGGCGCGGCAGGATTCGAACCCGCGGTCCCCGGCTTAGGAGGCCGGTGCATTATCCAGGCTATGCTACACGCCCGGTCCCGCGAGCACGCCTCGCTGAAGAAATATGCCCCGCAACGTCCTTCCAAGACATCAACACTTCCGATGCCATGAAGCACTATGCTCCACCCGTAAGTACGTGGCTAACGGAAACTCTGACCTTCCAAACCCCTATGGAGATGAGAGCTCATTTGGGAAGACCTCCGAATCAGCACTTTCCAGAAGGGTCAGGATTCGAGATTCACAAAGGGTCTTATGGACTAGGATAACAACGATTCCCGGAAGTAGTGAAATTAGAACACTCCTTTCAGTAATTGCAATTGTATTCACCACAATTCTCGCTTCCGGTAGGTGGGAATCATATGCAAGGGCAGGTGACGTAATCTTCGTTATTCAGACACTCATATTCATCCCTCCATTACTAGGCTCAACCTTTGCTCAGATGTCTGCCAGAGACAGACTACAACTTAAGGCAGGAGACAACAGATCAATGGAAGCTTATCCAGGTGTTGAGAGAATTCTTAACACTCTTCACGAGAGGACACTTAGGGAGAGAACTAGAGTACTATGCGCTGTCCTAGCTTCCGGGGCATTCAACTCAGTTGGAAACTTTCAGACGGGAACAGTTCTCGCCTCGATTCTATACGGACTAGCCTTATTCTTTGCCTCAGTCTCTCTTTACAATACTCTTCAATTAGAGAGAAGAATCCCTATGACAGATGAGGACTTCCCCCTTCTCTCCTTGCACGCTCCCTCCTTGCACCAGAGTGCTTTGGATAGAGTTCTGACAAATCTTGTAGTCGCTCACTTGGATCCAGAGACTGCGGGGGCCTGGGATAAGTGGGTCCGAGGTTTAGAGAAAAAGGTCCGTTCAAGCCAGACACCCGAATCCGCGGTAGAGCACCTCTTGCGAGTCTTGCATCTAAACCACCTAGGATTACTCGACGAGGACAGGCTAGTCTCTGAGACAAAGAGAGTTTTCAGAGTGGCCGCAATTGACGATTTGAACAGTGAAGATTACAAATTTAACTTCAGGACTGTAAAGAGACTGATGGCTCACACCAGAGCATGGCAACCAGGGATATTCCGACTGATTGACAGACTAGAGGATGCAGCTCTGAGAGGGCACTCGTCACTGGTAGAAAATCCTTGGAGGATGGATTTGGATCTCCCCCCCAGATGCTCACAAGGACAGGGGGACCTTTTCGTGATGATTCATAATCAGTCTGGAAAACCATCCCAAATAGAAATTGACATTATCGCTGCGGATGGAGAGCCGCATCAACAGACCCTTCGATTAAACCCACCAATCTCAAGACGACCAAAAGGACCGGCCAAGATAGGAGAGGAGGGGAACGACCTTGTGGACCTCCTGGGGAGGCTAATTGACAATTGTCTTGTTCTTTGGATTGGACTGGCATGGCCAAAGGGGACCACAGGATCCAGACCAGTTCAAGTCACACTAAGAGGCCCGAATGGTGAGACCCTTTCCTCTATAGTTGTCACAACAACACTATCTTCCGGAGTCAATCCAGAGGGAGCGGCCCAGAGAATGATGGATGCCGCGGTCGCCGTAAGAAGGATTGCGATTTCTGTCGCAGAGTGACTCTCGAAGTGACTTTCTCACGGCGTCACGTTCATGAGATTGTGACCTTTGGACGGTATGATAGCATGGAGTCCTGGGACGTTGTAGTTGTCGGATCCGGACCAGCGGCACTTCGCTCAGCAATAGCCTGTGCCGATGGAGGTACCACCCCACTCTTGGTGGATGAGTTTGGGGTNGGCTCCNCATCTGGGTCTCCACCGGTTGCCGGNTTGGCGNCTTCTATTGACGAAAANGGTCCAGAATCCCATATTGAGGATACAATGAATTACGGCGGAAACTCATCNAGGGAAGAAGTTGTNAGAAGGATCTGCAANGAAGCAGTTCCAACTCTGGCAGAACTGGAGAGGTGGGGGCTGGTACTCAGAAGAAGNNAGGGAGGGCTTCCACATTCTTCTATGGNGCCCGGACATACAATAGCCAGACTAACCGGTTGTGGGGACTCAACAATTAGAGAAGTAAACAGAGTCCTAGAGGAACAAGCCATAAAGAGAGGAATCCAAAGAAACGCAGATTCTATGCCATTGGGCATAGTATCGGATAACAACCAAGTCAGAGGGCTGATTACTCTGAACGTAATTAATGGGGAAATCGANCCAATTCAGGCCAAGGCANTAATTCTGGCNACAGAAGGNCACCAAGGACTTTGGTCNACTCCCNGTGAGGGCGNCGGAACTGGAACNATGCTAGCACTTTCAGNTGGTATAGACTTGGAAGGCATGGATTCAACACCAAGGCACCCTCTAACAATTAGAGACTGTGGAATTCACATTCCAATAGATGTCTTGGGCTCCGGNGGAAGAATTAGGAGAGAAAATGGTGACGATGTTGGGCCAGAAGAGGTTCTTCAGGGAGAACAATGCGTGCTTGATTTGAGAGCCCTAGACTCCGAGGCTGAGAATTGGTTTTCTCAGACGTCAACAAGAGTCATGGATCGTACAGGAATAGACATCAGTAGAGAAGTGNTNCCCCTGTCTCCTGGGGTTGCCTATACAACTGGAGGGGTACCATGCGATGAAAATGGCCGAGTGACATTNCANGGAACCACTAAAGAGGGCCTGCCGGCAAAACTCTGGTTTTCAGGTCTCTATACAGCAGGGCGAACAGCTCACACAGGTATGCATGGCGAGGCTCCACTATCGGGAAACCTATTGTTGGAAGAACTAGTAACAGGTAAGATTGCAGGCTCTCATGCTTCCGAATGGGCANTCGAAAACAATTTTGGTGGAAAGGTCCAAATTGATAAGGCTATGAATGAAGCCTCAAGAAAAATTACCGCACTAAGGGAGTCAGGGGGCTCCCCCATAGGAGAGTTCAACTCAATACTATCTTCAGCAATATCAATATCCGACTCCTCCAAAGAAGCAGCTCTGGAGAAAATTCGAAAAATCAGGGATTCTGGGATTAGACTTNCCGATAATTCAACGATAATGAACACCGAATTGTTGGCAGCGATTCGTCTAGATGGCTTGGCCTCAGTTGCCGAATCAATCCTCACGACCGGGTGAAAAAATGCACGAAGAGGACAAAACCATCTTCACAAAAATAATCAATGGAGAGATTCCATGCCACAAAGTGTACGAGGATGAGTTAGTTTTTGCATTCTTGGACATTAACCCCTTCAGCCCAGGTCACACCTTGGTGGTTCCAAAGGAGCCTGCAATGTATNTGGACGAGCTAAGTGAGAAGTCNGCTAGGGCATTGGGAGGNGTCNTGCCTAGGATTTCAAAGGCGATATTGAANGCAACCAATGCTAGAGAGTTCAACATCCTGCAGAACAACGGCCCGAACGCATTTCAGAGCGTCTTCCATGTTCATTTTCACATTATTCCGAAATATCAAGACGGCAGAGGNCTATCTTGGCCATTCAAATCTACTCCAATAAATCATGAGGATGGCGATAAACTGGCTTCAAAGATTAGATCGTTACTGGATTGAGAGACTAATCATAATCAAGACCTCATACCCATTCCGNAAATCGTGTCTGAGATGCAGAACGCTCCAGATGTAGATCCGATCCTCTCCACTGGGGCACAGAATTTAAGGAGAAAAAAACTCGTCAAAGTTCCTTGGAATCATTCTGGAAAACACCCAGGAAACGCTCTCTTTTGGAGAATCATTCTACTATTGCTTGGCATAGCCATAAGATATATTTTCAGAAATAGACAGTTTGACAAGACTCCGAAATTTGATGGTGGAAGNGTAATCTCTGCAATCCACCTTAACGGTCTAGTAGATCCACTAATCATGATTTCTAGCCAGGATAGGAGAGTGATTACGATGGGNAGGCATGACTTGATGACCATGCCACTAATTGGTTGGTTTTCTAGAAGAATGGGATCACAACCAGTGATNAGAAGACCAGAAATATCCAGTGGAATATCTGATTATGAATTTGCTAAGAAAATTAACGATAGAACACTACTCACGATGACAAATTGCATCTCTTCGGGACATAATGCNGTGGTAATGCCGGAAGGNAAGTCGCACCAGGATCCACATCTCCATCGCCTCAAGACCGGTCCAATGAGGTTCGCCCTTAANGCCGCTGCTATTGCCGAACATAGGGGGAAGCCACTCCCTGCCCTACAGCCTTTGGGACTGCATTACAGATGCCACTACTGGTTTAGGACAGATGTATTTGTNGAATTTCCTGAACCGATTTCAGTTCTTGCGCCCGATGTCACAGGGCTAGGGGGCAAACTCACATCAGGAGTCTGGGAGGAACCTCCATCCGATTTAGTAAACTCGCTCAGGGATGATCTTTTCAAATCTCTAACAGAGGTTTCTCCAGCCGCACCAGATTGGGAGACCCACAGGGCTTGGCATCTAATCGGNCACATCAGGGCAAATGAGAGAGGCNNGGCTCTGAGAACATTCAGGGANGAGGTATTAGCAGCCAGAGAAGTTAGGAAAGCACTTTCTGANAAAGAAAANGCAGGNGAATTNTTGGGACCATCAATTGAGGCATCCAATATTTTGCACNCCAACAATCTCGATGGCCGNGCCATCTCTGGNACGGAACTGAAATCTGGGAGGNCTTGGGGNAAGGCCACNATCGGAACCATTCTCATGACCANNATGTCACCCTTNTCAATTNTCTCAACTGGCCCCCAAGCATTTGCAGCNTGGTACTTCGGAGATCGTACTGACGAAGGAATCGATGCNAGGACCACATACCACATGCTNGCAGCCTTCTTCTCTCCAATTCTATTTTGGCCCCCTGTGGCNTTCGGATTATCACTANTNATCCAACAACCTTCGTTATCTTCCNTACCAATAGTTNTTGCAATAATGGCTGCNTTCCATCTTTCCAATACTGTTTTTTTATTTGGTTACGACCTATTGACAGATTTCATCTATTCCAGNAGGACTGTAAAACTAGCCGATTCCGAAGAGGGTAATAGACTAAAGATCCTACTTTCAGATATTCGTTCAAACCTCAACTTGCTCTAAATAGGACGACCTCTTGGAGAGGTCGTGGACCAAAAGAGAGCTTCCCAGTCGATCAGAGATTGGTTGGAAGGTGAGAGGCTGGAAGCCAGGGAGGTCAAGGACCCACAGGCTGTCATTCACCTACACGTGNGGTATCCTCCCACCAAGCAAGGNCACCTATTCAATGTAGTAATCCCGAAGAAGAGGAACCTAGTCCTAGTATACTCAATCACTAGGGTNGACGAGGGTCAGCAGGAATCTATGCGAGAGATGGCTTCTGAGTCATCGGAAATTTGGGAAGAATGGCTGCATGAAACCCGGATTAGGATGACCTCCTCAGATCTTGACTGGGTTCTTCATGTTGGAAGGTCAAAGAANGGAGTTGCAGGNCCCTTGCAGGCATTCAACCTGTCACGGCCGGTTTGGCTAGATGGATTAACCCAGAATGAGTTTATGCANAGCATGAGGAGGGTTTGGCTGACGAAACTTTCTCTTATTCATCAGATTAAGTATGGGTTTGGTCCCGGCAAAGGAAAACCAGGACCTGTTGATGACTGGGAGGGTAAGAGAATGAAAAGTGGGACTAGCCAGACTCAGACNAGGGTTTCCGATATCGATACTGATGAAACTGGGGGATTTGGCAGGGACTTCGACCCACAAGAATGGGCTTAGAATAAACATAGCACAAAGCCGAAGAAATGACCGCAATGGGTTTAGGTTAAGTATTCGTGAAATTCCACAAAGGACGATGGAGTCAGTAGACTACCTACGGAAGTCTAGCAATAGACCAAAGAGGAGCGGCGTAGCAATCGTAATTCTAATGTTCGTCAGTCTATTTGCATCTATGTCATCTCCTGCCTCNGCTAGCGATATTGTTCTCACCGATCCAGTAGAGATTGTTCAGAGTGGAACTCATAATGACAGGATGATGNCGATGGANGCNGACTCGGAAGGAAACGTCCACGTTGTTTGGAGCCGAAACACGAATCATCTATACTACAAGATGCTAGATCCTNGAGGGGAGACNCTAATTGACCAGACCCAGATTTCAGATCCNGGGGCTCACNGGGCTTGGCACCCAGATGTAAGGGTGGACAGTGATGACATGGTTCATGTTGTTTGGACTGATAAGGCTGGCCAGTACAAAATACTGTACACTCTCCTAGATCCTTCACTCGATGACCAGAGCGGGGACTCTTCTCTTGATTCCGTATTATCTGTCGTTCCAGATGACTACGAGGTGGCGAACAACCCCCAGAACAGAGACTGGCCTGCAATCGATGTCGACTCCGAAAACAACCCACACATAGTTTGGGAGGACTCTTTTGAACCTCTAGAAATCTACTACCAACAATCACAGATTTTCTACAAAATGTTGTCAGTTGACCACACAGCTAGGATGGTNATTGTAGAGATTGACAGCACACTCCTGACTCCCATACTTGGCCAAAAAGGNCATCCTGACATAGCAGTAGATGTGAACGACTTCGTTCAAATCGCATGGGATGACACCAGAGGCGGTCAGGTGGAGATGGTCGTTCCAATCGACACGTCCGGCTCGATGAATGCTGAATGGGCTGACATGTGTGCTGTNTTCTATGGNGGNAACTTCGCTAGTGGCGGCTACTTCACNGGNCTCAAGCCTCTTCTTCTAAGCGCCAATATGACCGTTTACGAGACTCTGTACGCACTNAGTGGAAACTGGCCCGCTGCGGCNACAAGCGGTAACTGCGCNCAGGCCTATCAGACTGGAGGCTCTGGCAGCCAAGGGCCAAGAACAACTCCCCTGGGCCAGACTCCAGGGGATGACTCAGGCGGGATAAGAGAGTTAACCGAGGTCGTTTACAATAATCAGGCTACTAATCTTCCTGCCGACGGAGGTTACTACAGCGAATTTTGGGGACCTGCTGCAACTTGGGCTTGCTTATCTTACAGAGATATACAGGGGAGGCAGGGACTTTCGGCAAACCCTCCTACTGCTCTAGATCATCGTTGGAACGATAATGCTACAAGAGTGGTGATTCCGATTTCAGACGAGGGCCCATATGGTGGCACGCCGATGGATAACGACGACACCCAAAGCATCAACCAAGCTCATGATGCCTGCGTTCTAGCCCAGACCAAGCCATACCCTCTCTGGGCAGGCTCAGATACAGCGGTCGGNGGATATATGCTTGATCTTGCNCAATGNCCTGTAGGGTCCGGGCTAAACACTAGGACCTGTAACGGAGCGACAACAAGGACTACCACCGCTCAGGGGCAGATGTATCAATTCCCAACCAGCGCAGGCTCATCTTCTGAATTAGAAATTATGGTTGAGGCGATGGTATATCTCGCAACAAACAACTCAAGAGAGATCTACATGACTGTGTTGGACCCACATTCTCTTCTCGACAATCCATGGCCGGGTTGGAGTAGAGGCGACTCTGGGACCGAAGTAAACCAGCAATATGGATATTATACCGAAGACCTGGGCCCTTCTGAGGACGCTCAAGGTTATGGNCACCTAGTAGTTGTAAACGACACTCAAATCACCAACAACCCTGCGTANAGTCTNCATCCTTCAATCGCAATCGATACATCTGGAAATACTCACTTGGCCTGGCAGGATGGACGACTTTATCCAGGGTGCAACGCCCCAACAGGAGGGATAGACCTCGAAGGTGCCTACGAGATATATTACACACGTCTTCGACTCAGAGGTGCTGCGGAGTGGGATGGCGTTCCAGATGGCCTTCCTGCATATGGAATCAAACAAATAGCATCCAGTGCCATTTCGAACTCCGAACAATGCGAAGGGGCATCCGATGACTTCCCATACGCCCCAAGCTCTGTCTCGCCCTCAATCTTGACCGATTCCTTCGACAACGTACACCTGGCTTGGGTGGATTACAGTATAACTGAGTGGCAGGAGACCATAATGTATGCTCGCCTAAACAATACNAACGAGAAGTACCCGCAAGGTTTCCCACTCAATTCTGCCGCATCATCAGTNTTGGATCCATGGGAAATTAATGAGGTAACAAATTGGTCTTCAGACAAACTCGGCCCTGCGACTTGTCAGCCTGAGTGNAATACTGCTGATGGAGAGCATCTTTATCCTGATTTCAATNTAGATCGAGGAATGCCTCCAGCGTTCGCCAATGACCTTGGGAGCGGAGCTCACATAGGATGGTCAGACAAGAGATGCGATTGGGAGGGAACAAATGCAAACAAATGGACTCTGTGCTACGTGCATGTTCTGACCGGATTGGTGGATCTCTCTCTTGCTTGCGACAACAAGATTGCTATGAATACAAATATTGAGGGCTATCCTTACGAATGTCCAGCAGATGCAGAGACATTCTATCACACAATTGAGCCGGGCGAACTAACCACATTCAACATCACCATTGCAAATCCGACCCCCGGTCCAGCNGAATTAGTTAAGGACACATTCACGATTACTATGGAGGGAGTACCCAACAATTGGACTGCAACACTCTTCTACATGACAAACAACACCCCAATCTTCGACTCAACCCGAGTGTTCCTGGAGGGAGGGGGAATAGATCCGCTTTATCTTAGGGTAAGATCCCCCACAATATATCAGGCAAAACAGGACGAATTGGCACAAATAAGCATCATTGCCACTTCTGCTAAAGACCCTGCAATTAGAAACAAGCTCACTCTTCTAACTTTGATGGACGTAGTCCACGGGATTGAACTCGACACTAGTCATTTTCAAGTAGATGTCGAGCAGGGAAAGTCAGCNGTTTTCTCAATTTCGATTAAAAACACAGGAAACGTATACGATACCTTTGCCTTTTACGATCCAGCAACCCTAGAGGGNCAAAACGAGTGGTCCCTTCCCTTTGGTTGGGGTATTGATTTCCCACTATCCATTTCTCTTGATCCAGGTCAGTCCGTGACTAGGAATCTTAAGGTCAGCGTTCCTGAGACACAAGAACCAGGCACGTTCGCGATTTATCTTAAGGGATGGTCTACAGGTGAACCGGTTCTTTCTATCGACAGAGGAACCTTTGATGTTCTAGAACTCTGGATCAATGTTTCAATCAGGACAACTGGTAACATTGTCTTCGACATAGGCGAGCCNAAGCAGTATGTTCTTCCGGGNGAATGTGCTGANTTCCCGATTGAGGTTAACAAATACTTCACACCNGGCAATCTTGTTTTCACTACGCCNGGTGCCCCTGNTGAAAGACCAGANGGTGCAGATATCAACTCATGGAGGTTCGATCACTGGACAGTAGAGTTGGACTTCTCGGAATGGGGGAGCGAGTCATCATCTTCCGATCAACACATCTATTGGGCGCAGATCGACAAAACATACACTGTCGTTGCTAAGATGTGCGCCCCATTCAACGCCACCGCCGGAATCGGTGAATCAATCACAGTTAGAGCCCACTTGGACGGAACTCCAAAGGTTAGGGACACCGTCCTAATCCTAACAAACGTCGTCCAGAAGTATGAACTAGAGGCACAAGTTCCCGAGACCATTTTGGAACTTTATCCCAGCCAATCGTACCAGATGGACACCAGCGTCACCAACTCAGGAAACGGCCCAGATAGATTCGATATCACAATTGAGTCAATAGTAGATGACGAGGGCGGTGCACATGTTTGGGATATGGATATTCCTAGAATCTTATTCGAGGAACTGAACAGAGGCGAGTCTCAGATTGTTCCTATCTCAATTAACGTTCCAGTTCAGACTCTGGCCGGTGATTACACCATCACATTCAANNTTCTGAGCGAGGAGCCTTACGAAGGGACGAGGGTTCAGGATCAAATCGTNCTAAGAGCGACGATNATTGAATTCCACGACATGAGAATTTCTCTTGATCCATCNGTTGAGAGCAGAATCAAGACAACCGCTCCAAGTAGAATTGTTAGGTACACACTGAACGTCTCCAATTTTGGAAATGTAGACGACCAACCAACGATACACAATCANACATATGACGACGTAAACAAGGTTTGGGCAGTCAGTCCAGGGATGGGTTCACTTAGCACTTGGAATATTGAATATGCACTTCTAGAGGGATTCAGAACAGAATTCCCTCTTGAGAGGCCCTGTGTTGAATTGACCGTAGAAGAAGAGAATCAGATCAACCAGCAGNNTAATGGCCCCGACTATTGCTATGTTACGGCAAGTAACACCGTCAAACTTCCACTAATGGAGCCATATACTACACTGCAACTAGTTGTCATTATCACGGTAGCTCCCGATGCATCATTAACCGATAGAAATATTGGTATCAAAGTNCTCTCAATGCACGGNTCTTCTGAAGAAGGAGGGGATTTTGATGAAACCGAAGTTTGGACCGATTCATGCACTCTTGATAGCAACTCAGANGGNTTTCCGGACAACGTTCCACCAGATTGCGACTCCAATGAACAAATTCTTGAGATGCGTCTCAGAGCTCCAGACTTGGTGCTTGAGAACGTGGTTGCAGNCGACAAGGAAGCGAAAATTGGAGAGATGCTTTCAGTCAACGTATTCGTGACAAACAGAGGAAACGCTCACGCTGCAGATGTAAATATCATCCTATGCAAGNATCAATCAGAATCTGACATTAAGAGAAACGGCTGCAAGGAGGAGAACATAGTATACAGACAGATTGTCAAGGCGATTATGCCAATCGGNCAGTCAGAGNCTGAGCAGAGCGATCCAATCACNCTCCTATACATGGTGGAAGCAGGAAGCCATGANATCGTGGTGGTCGTNGATCCGGACAACAATATTGTTGAGACCGATGAGAACAACAACATCGAAAAAATAGGAGTAATGAGGTCTCCACTTGGCACTCTCGACGTTGGTCGTGAGGTTGTGGTCAGATACTCTGTCCCTGTGATTATTGTTGGAGCGACATTCTCATTAGTCGGCGTTGCAGGATTCGTTATCTGGGGCAGGAGAATAGAAGCTCTAGCCCGCTTCTCGGAGTTGAGCAGCCTCCTTCCGGGATCGGATGACGACGACATTCTATTCTGATTTTTTCACAACCCACCAAGGTAGAGAAACAGAAGTTTGCCTACCTGAGACAAATGCATCAGAGGTGTTTGCAAAATCTCTCATCAGTCGNTCTCTCAGAGAATCCATCATCTTCTCAGCATGTAATGANTGAATTCGAAGTCCATGGGAAAAAG
Organism: Methanobacteriota archaeon; assembly: GCA_002718695.1. Classification (GTDB taxonomy): domain Archaea; phylum Thermoplasmatota; class Poseidoniia; order Poseidoniales; family Thalassarchaeaceae; genus UBA36. Next base: position 89,670 of record PBFP01000001.1, on the reverse strand, counting down.
ANTCCAGATCCAGCGGCCTCCTAGGATGCCTCATCATTGCATGAGCCAACTGNCTTTCTTCGTATGACTCGAAACTATCTTCCACACTAGGAGAAACCTTGTGCATCACTTGCTGATGTAATGCAATAATTGCATCTCTCTGNCTGTCAACTTTTTCCAAAGCCGCGTCCAATTCAGAAAGAATCCCCATAGCATCAACCATCGGCATATTCCTCTTGGAGTCAATGATTCCAATTACTCCCTCTAAACTTCTGGGAAGACTACCTGAAAGCTTCTTGGCTCCTCCTTTGGGCATTTTTCTATGCTCCGCCCTGAAAAGATCAGGACCCAGGTCAAGGCGTATCGAGAATGACTGGTTAACACGGTATACTTTCCTCGGAGGNCCACCTTTGTTCGACCTCTTCTTCTCNGAATCCACAAAGCCCGCATTTTCAAGAACCTTCAGATGCTTTACTATTGCCTGCTGGCTNACTTCCAGAAGNTCAGATAATTGTAGGGGGTAGTGAGGCTCCTTNACCAAATGCCTCAGAATATCTCTTCTGGTAGGATTCTCTAGAATACTTAGCGACTCGTCGAATCCCACCATCGGATACCAACCTCGAGTTGGGTAGTCTGCCCCCCCATAAAAACCCAATCTGATTATTTTTCGAAAGGTTGAGGTTGTAAATCAACCATCATCCCANGACTTCCAATAATCTTTGGACTTCTTCTCTGGGTTGTCTTCCTCAACTTCTTGTGGCCTTTTCTGAATTTGTTCAACAGCAAAAGGATCAGGCACCGGGGATGAATCTGAATCAACATTGAATGCCTGCTCTGGGCTAGTGAATACAACACGACCATCTTCGATGATTACGAATTGGTCATCTTTCTTTCTCTTGTCAGTCCATACCATAACAGCTAACACTAGTCCAATGATGCCAATCGGGGACCCAATGCAACACCCAACGAAGAACAAGTAAGTCCACGGACTACTTAGCATATCATTAGCGGCCTCTTCATCATCAACCAACCATAGAATTGAAGCCGAAGCATCATTGTGAAGAGTATACGTCNCACGAACGTTTTCAAACACTCTTACGGGACTGTATAATGTCTCGTCATCCCCTCCGAGTCTTTCCGGGTCCCGCCAATTGGGGGACCTCCCTTGGACTTCTTCACCATCATTTCCAATCAATCTAAGCTCCGAGTNGGGGNCCTCTCCCTCATTNTCTCTTAGTGCTGTCAGCATAGCCGACTCAACTATCTCGAAGGTCTTCTTTTCACCCGGCTCCAATTTTACTACATAGTTCGTCTCAGGATCATATGTATCNTAGATATCTTCGGACATCTGTATCATAGAAACAACCGCAAGAAGAAGAAGAAGGGCGGAAGACGCAGTCGCGCGTCTCGCAAGGCGCCTCCTTCGCTCTGTCACGACCCATCCTGAGTGTTCGTATCTATCAGGGTTGTTTTCAATATGATAACCCCATTGCAGAGAGTTTCTCTGGCAAGTAAGTGTCAGTTACGAAGTCTAGACCGTATTTAGCCAGAGACTGCTGCTCCGCNTTTTTCCCAATTTCCTGCATCAAACCTATCTGCTCTTGCCACCANCCTGTAGAGAATCTAGGATCGCTTAACTCGGCATTTAGGGCATTCAGATCCTGTTTGGTGAGATCATCACTAGGAAGATCATAGGCGAGAATATCATCCGCTGTGATTCCTAAGTAGGTGGCCTCCTTGGTAGCAAGATATTCTGATATGTGAGCCGTCTTGATTGCGCCATAAGCAATACTGGCATAGATTCTGAATGACCAAGGGTCACAGTCTGTGAAGACCATGATTGGCTTATTCCACTCTTCNCTCATCCTTCTCATTATCCTCCTGGTAGATCTTGCGGGTTGTCCCTTCAAGTGCACTAATGCGCATCTTGCCTCCTCNTCGAAACCATTCTCNACCAAACGATCGAACATTCCACCCGTTTCAATTGCCATNACGAAGTCAATNTCTTCGTCAATAAGCTGCAACTTTTCNGACTCTACATTGTATGGGACGCCATATCCTGAATCTCCAACATCGTCGCGACAATTAATATTCATCCAGTCCCCCCTNCGATTTCTTTCTTCGAAGGTNACATTTCCGATTATTCTAGCCCCGTCTTCTTCAGGTCTTAGNCCAAAGTCTTCCCTTAGACACTTGGTAACAATCTCNAGGTCTTCCGCGAGATTGTTGCTTTCATTCTGACTAGAGAATTTTCCATTTCCCCATGCTTCAGAAATATAGTACATTTCTCTAAGAGTNGAAGTTTTGTTTACNGAAATCATCTCCTCAATGAATTCTGTAATGTGAAGNGCCCTNAGTAATTGCCTAGCCGATCCGAGCGATGTCGCGTCTCGTACAGTTTTGCTCTTACCGTACTTGTAAACACCCAGCCTCTTATCGAATCCAATATTNGACTTCGATCTAACAGGCAACGTCATTGTAGGGGGATTCCCCTTCAACATCTTGTCATGCATTTCTGAAGCGACGCTGTGTAGGGCTTCAATTACTTCCTCATTCGTTTTTTGCTTGTTCAACATTATTCACCGACCTCCTCTTCTCTTGAATTGAAATCCTCAAACAGACTTGTCTGTCCACCTTCTAATGCTTGCAATGGAGAACCAACCTCACTGTGTTCTGCCCTTTCTTTTAGTTGACCAATTGTCTCCTTCGGCTTTTCAAGCTCTGTTTCTGCTGCCTCAAGAGCTTCTGAACGTCTTAACTCTTCTAGAAGCCTTTCGTCAATCTTTGTCGCACCGATAATTTCACCGTTGCCTCTGAAAAAGANCTCCGCATCGNTCCATTCCCCTCTTTCCAATCCAGAAACCTCGAAATCAATCTTTGTTGATGAACCTGGGTTAAGGGTGTCAAGCCTCCAAGCCCAAAGACCCTTGGCCTGCTTACTTCCTCCCAATGGATTTCTNGATATTGAAGTATTTTCAGACTCAGGCCATTTCGCCAGAATCGTATAGGCTCTAGCTCTAGCGGTGTAGTTGTAGATTGTAATCGAGCACTTTGCAACTTTCCTTTCTTTGTCCCACCCAAGCTCTTCTTCGCAGAAAACNGCATCCATAATCTTAGTAATTATCGGAGCCAAGTCAGGCTCTTCTCTGGAGAGAAGTTGAGAGGACTTCTGGGAAATNTCCGGCAAAATGATATTTATCAACTCAAATTTTTCCTGAGCCTTTTTTCTCTGAGAACTTTTCTTTAAGTGATTCTTCAAGCCTCTTCCTACTTCGAGCATAGCCAGCCGGATTTCTTCGAATACCTCCTCATTGTCAGCTACAGCCTCTTTGGCTTCACTAGTAAATTGGACATTTGTAGAGGCTAGATGAATCAGCACTGCTGCAGGACCCTTCGGAATACCCTTGCCNCCAGGATGGTCCAANCCGTANCTTTTCCAATCTACCGATTCNAATGCNTTTGTNAGCAAACATCCACCTTGNTGGTACATCAGGGGGACTCGATTAGCGAACCTTAGGATCTCTATTGGACCATCAGCACTAAGATCCCCGCCGAACACCAAACCGACTTCGATTTGGAATGGGTTCCCGCTCGAAACCTTGGGGCTTCTAGTGATAGTAGAGGCAAATCGGGAGTCAATTGCCTTTGAAAGCCCCTTCTTNATGAGAAGATCTTCAATTGGNGAAAGGCAGTCAGTGGGAGGNGAGAGTAGCTTTACTTTNCGGAAAGAAGACACCATTGATTGNGCNTCGTTTGCAGTTATCCTCTTCGGGCTTCTACTCTCGTCNAGACCAGATGCAGAAAGAATCTCTCTCGCNGCTCTCATACTTACACCTGAGAAATTGTGTCTTAGGAATGAAGTCAACTTCCTTTCNNCAGACTCTTTTAGCATCCTCTGTAAGGATCCAAGTTGTATTCCATGAGGATGGGGGCGTATCTCGCTAACCGTCCTAGGAAGTTTGTCAGTTGTCCTTGGCCAATCACCTTTCTCTATTGTACTTCCATCTCTATCTCGAACCACAAGTGAGATGCTGGCATGTGGATTTACAATAGAAGTCATTCTNAGGTATTGATGAATAGACTGCCTCCCCCTCTGGTANTTTGCNCTCATNTCCGTCTCAATCCTCAATCCGTGTTCTATGCCGACTCCTGTTTTTCCATCAATCCAAATGTCNCTTAACTCNCCACTCTTGGTCGCTTTGTTTCTTCTGGTGTCAATCCCCAACTCAACAAAAACCGCGGAAGAGTCCTTTGCAATTTTGGATGTAACTTTAGTCTTAGANCCTGCAGTTAACTGACTATACATCACTACCCCNGTAATTCCTATTCCTTGCTGNCCTCTAGTTTGNCTAATTGCGTGAAACCTAGAACCCAGTAGGAATTTTCCAAAAACATTCTCGATGTCTTCTCTAGGTATTCCTGGGCCATTATCCTGTGTTACAAGATTAATTCTATCTCCTTTCAAACGATTTATTTCTACTCTGATTTCGGGCAATATTCTGGATTCCTCGCAAGCGTCTAGGGAGTTATCCACTGCTTCTTTTACCGCAGTAATTAACGATCTCTGTAGAGTGTCGAAACCTAGGAAGTGCTTGTTCTTCTCNAAGAACTCGCTAATCGAAATCTGTTTTTGTTTGCTGGATAGTCTTTCTGCAGGGTCCACTAATATCACCACTACCAAGTCCTCCCTTGTCCTAATGACACGGGGCTTGCAAGGTATCTGACACCGCTGCGAGACCGCTATTGAAATATGCCCCAGACAACCCTTCTTGAATGCTAATTCAAGAGAAGACTCCTGGACGCCAGGCCGTGATTCTTCCAGTGAAGGCACTGGTCATTACTGTCAATGGGCTAGCGAGGTAAAGCTTNCCTGGCCCCGANCGTCCCTGAAAGTTCCTATTTATTGCAGAAACAGTCACCTGATCAGTAGAATCACTCACTCCCGGACCTGCTCCAATGCATGCCCCGCAACCAGGGTCAATCAACTTCACACCTACCTTCTCGAAGGTTTCTGTCCACCCCATCTTTAGTGACAGATCTTTGACAGACTTTGAGCCGAATTGAATGTAACAATCTACTCCTTCNGATATTGAAAGGCCGGCTTCTATAGCNGCTTCACATACCATCGCGTANTATGAGAAATCATCATCCTTCCCTGCTGTACAAGATCCTGCATAAGCGATGTCTATCAAAACCTCCCCAATATCNGCAATAAATGCACCATTGGTAGGATCGGAAGGAACNCCCTCGTCAGGGTTTCCAGGATGAGCGACCATTGGTCTAATTTCTGTAAGATTAATTGTGTGAATCCCACCACCATATGTTGCATTTTGGTCTGGAAGAACAAANTCATTCCTAATTTGTTCTTCGGTCAAATCGGGCCTTCTGGATAGNAACCACTCCACTGTNATATTGTCCGGTTCACAGATCCCTGTTTTTGCACTGCATTCGGTTGCCATGTTGCAAAGAGTGGCCCTCTCATCCATTGAAAGGTTAGCTAAGCCTGGTCCTCCGAACTCCATACTCATATCCAAAGTCTCCGAGTTTGCAGCATAGCGCCAGAGAATATGCAGGATCACGTCCTTTGCAGTACATCCTGGATCTAAGTCACCCACTAGTTCGAATCTAATACTCTCAGGTACGTTAACAAACGCGAACTGATTGTGAATTAAGTTGGCATACTCGGTAGACCCCACACCGAATGCTAGTGCATTCGACGCCCCTCCCATGCACGTATGCGAGTCAGTAGCCTGAATGAAGTCTCCNACATCGATNAACTCCTCCCGAGCAACTTGGTGACAGATTCCTGGACTTATTCCATCCACTGCAGAGTAGTCTCTCACACCAGTGTGTTCTTGGAAAGNATCTTGCATATCCCTCAAAGTTTGAATTTTCTCTGCAAACCTTCCAAATCTAGGCACGTCCGTAGCATACAACAGGTGATCCTCGAAAACTGCAAACTTAGGAGGATTGGGAATCTTGTAATCGCTACCATATTCTTCTTCAAGAAATGTGTGAACCTGGGCTGTAGTNAATTCGTGGGAATAGCCCCCATCTACCTGTGCTAGTACGGCATCACCAGGTTTNACNAATCCCTTTTTTCCATCAGTTCCTAGAAGTTTATTTGAAATCAACTTCTCCACCATTGTCATTNCCCTATCCCCAGTTTCGACTTTGGGTAGAACGATTTCCCCCCTCTNCATTCTTTTCGCGAATGGAAGGATCCCCCCGTTTTCNAAAATGACTTTGCTCACTGGGTCGTATCTCTTTGTAAACTCAGATAGAGGAACCCCNTCCCCTTCTTGCAACCTCTTCAGCATGGAGTAATCTCCCATAAGCTGCCCTAGGTTCAGGTTGTTCCTCTCGTGAATTGGTGCGAAGGATGCAGCAATTACAATCCTAACCCCTGACCATCGTTCGCATTGGGCCGCCGTCTCTCTACTTGACCCAGTGCCTTTCCTGTGCCCCGAAACAATCACTTCAAAACCACCATCAATCAGAGCCCTCGGCTCAAAGACTCTCATCCCATCTTGAAGTAGGCCAGCATAGGCATTCTCAGCAATCGCCGATGGCTCGTGATCGAAGCAGGCCCAAGCAGGAGTCATCACGTCTGTGTTGATGTCATCTAGTAGATCCTCCACGCCCAGGTCTTCCATTTTCAGATTTAGACCATCGTACAATTGCCTTCGTATCAACTCCAAGTCCTTCGTCAGAAACAGCACTCTCTTTCCTGGAGTAATTTTNACAANACTAGGGGGCCATTCACCTCCGGACGACATTGTTCTCCTATCNGCCATAGCAGATTCATATTTCACGATTCTCNATATAGAGATANTTNGAAATGCACATTTCCNGATCCNTTAGNAAAGCAAATAATAGNCTTAAATAAGATGNCTATTGCGGATTTAATACCTTTCTGTCGAAAGGGGGGTGAGTTTGAATGTCATACCTTGTTGAAGACACAGTGAANTGCGATGAATGTGGAAGCCGAAATTTGAGTAAAGATGAATCAAGAGGAGAGGTTGTCTGTGATGACTGCGGACTCGTTCTTGAAGACAAGGTAATCGATCAAGGAGCCGAGTGGCGAGTATTCAGTCCAGAGCAGGGCGATCAGAGAGCCAGGACAGGCGCCCCGATGACTGTGATGCTGCATGACAAGGGTCTCTCTACCGACATCGATTGGCAGAATAAGGACTACTCTGGAAAGTCGATCTCTAGTAGATATAGAAGCCAGTTCTATAGGATGAGGAAGTGGCAGAAGAGATCAAGGGTCAGTAATGCTACTGAGNGAAACAAGGCCATGGCTCTAGCAGAATTAGACAGGATGGCNAGCCGTCTGGAATTACCCAAGACNATCAGGGAGACAGCAGCCGTCACCTATGGAAAAGCAGTCGATGCAAGACTAATCAGAGGAAGGTCGATTGAAGGAGTAGCTGCAGCTAGCCTATACGCAGCCTGTAGAATATGTGAGAACCCCCGGACCCTCGATGAGATNGGCGAGGCAAGTAGAACGGGACGAAAGGAGATTGGTCGGACATACCGGTTCATGGTTCGTGAGNTGAGAATGAAGATTCCACCAACTAAGCCAGAAGACTACATTCCAAGATTTTGCTCGGGCCTTGACCTCGATGCAGAGGTTCAGGCAAGGGCATACGAGTTAATTGCTGCAGCCCAAGAAAAGGAGTTGACAAGCGGTCGAGGCCCAACTGGAATTGCAGCCTCAATAATTTACATCGCAAGTGTGCTTTGTGGGAAGAGAAGGACTCAGCGCGAGGTCGCCGAAGTAGCCGGAGTGACTGAGGTTACTATTAGGAACCGTTACAAGGAACTTATTCAGAACCTGAACATAGAACTCGAAATCTGATGGATTCATGAACAACCAGTGGTCGAGCCGCACTCGTTACATTTCAGACAGGTTCCGTTCCTGACCATCTGACTGCCTCCGCAATCGTCACAGATGTCACCGGTGAAACCTCTTTCCTTTGCCGCTTGTCTAGTTTTAGCTTCTGAATCAAGAATNGGGGTAACGGTTGCTTCGAGAGTCATTTGTACCTCTCTCTTCTCTCCTTTCGATCTCTGCAAACCTTGCTCAGTCATTTCAGGTCTGCTTATTGAAAAAGGATCCAAATCCACAGCATCAACGTGAGCAAGATCGTCTCTACCAGCGTACTCAATTGCTAGTTCGCGGAACACCCAGTCGATAATGCTGGAAGACATCTTTACTCTGCCACTTCCTCCTTCAATCATCCCNCTTGGTTCNAATTTTGTGAATGTGAATGACTTCACGAACGCATCTANCGGGACCCCGTGTTGGAGTCCAATTGATACAGATATGGCGAACTGTGACAGAAGGGCTCTCCAAGCAGCTCCTTCCTTTGAAGTAAGCAAGAATATCTCACCAAGCTTTCCATCTTCATACTCTCCAGTGATTAGGCGNACGCTATGACCGCCTACTCTGGCCTTGAAGTTCGCGCCTCTCTTTCTGTCTGGTAGAGACCTCCTGGTNGCAATGTAGTTCTGGACCAGTTTTTCCGCCACAGGCTTGGCTACTTCGTCAGCAAGCGGAATGGCACTAACCGCTTCTTCAACCATCTTCTCGACAACCTCATCTTCTTCATCCTCTTCTAGGTCCACCGAATCAACCAACTGACTCATAAGTGGNTGAGAAAGCTTACTCCCGTCTCTGTAGACCGCACAAGCCTTGTTCATCGTCGCATGACTCAAATTGTAGGCCTCTCTCACATCTTCGATAGTTGAGTCCGAGGGCATATTTATGGTCTTTGAAATCGCTCCTGATATGAAAGGTTGAGCTGCNGCCATCATCTTTACATGTGCATCCCAAGAAATCGATCTCTTACCGTATTTTCCACAGGGAGTGGCACAGTCGAAAACAGCCAGATGCTCCTCTTTGAGTCCTGGAGCACCTTCGATAGTGTTGAATCCGAATATGCGATCGTTCGCTGCATCAACCTCATCAGAAGCNAAGCCAAGGAATCCAAGAGTGTCGAAGAAAGGGTCTTCAAACTGGCTTTTAGACAAACCTAGGACATCAATGCAGAAACTCTCGCCCAAGATTGAAGGGGCGAAAGCAGATCTCAAATCGAATACATCCCCAAGCTTGGACTCAATCTTCTTTACCAAACTCGAGTCGAAACCCAACTCCTTCAGTTTCTCTATAGGGAGGCTGGAGCAGCCAGAAAGCCTCTTTGTTCCCATAATGTACTCTTCTATATCCCTCCCTTCATTTTCAGAATACCCCAATCTGCTAAGTGCATTAGGAACTCCGTTGTTAATGATTCTGAGAGAGCCCCCGCCAGCNAGAGTCTTGTACTGGACTAGTGAGAATTGAGGCTCTACTCCTGTCGTATCTGCCCCCATAACCAGTCCTATGGTTCCTGTGGGAGCAATGACAGTAGTCTGAGCGTTTCTGTATCCATGCTCTTCTCCATCCATAACTGCTCTATCCCAGCAGGTTCTAGCAGCCTCTAGGAGATCCTTNGGGCACTTCTTTGAGTTTATTCCCATTGGAACTACTGTCAGACCCTCATATTCCTCAGCAGGAGAGTCGTAGGCAGCCCTCCGATGATTTCGCATTACACGAAGCATTTCTTCCGAGTTCCTTTCATAGTCCGGAAAGGGCCCTAGGACAGAAGCCATCTCAGCACTAGTCGCATAGCTCTCACCACACATGATTGCAGTTATCGCACCACAAATAGAGTATGCTCGCTCATCGTCGTAAGGGATNCCCATATGCATGAGAAGNGATCCAATATTGCAATACCCNAGACCAAGAGTCCTGTATTCGTAAGACCTCTTTGCTATCGATTCCGATGGNAATTGNGCCATAAGTACGCTAATCTCCAATGTAGTAGTCCAAAGACGGACNCTNTGCCTAAAGTCTTCAACCTGAAACGAGTGGGTGTCGAGATCGTAGTAATGCAGTAGGTTGATACTCGCTAGATTNCAAGCAGTATCGTCAAGAAACATGTATTCAGAACACGGATTTGAACCATTTATCCTNCCCNCCTCTGGACAGGTGTGCCACTCGTTGATTGTTGTATCAAACTGAACTCCTGGATCNGCGCANGCCCAAGCGGTGTAAGCCACCTTGTCCCACAGTGAACCGGCATCAATNGTTCTGCAGGGAATTGGGTCNCTTCCTTCCTCCGCCGCNGCCTCTCTTTCNGTTCTGAAAAATAGCCCCCAATCTCCTCCAGTCTTCACAGCGTCCATGAATGAATTGGGCACCCTTACGGAATTGTTACTGTTTTGGCCCGAGACGGTTCCATAGGCCTCTCCTTGCCAGTCGGTGTCTAGNACATCAAACTCTAGTCCTTTCCAGCCTTGCNCTGCTAGATCGAGAATCCTTTGAATGTGAGCTTGAGGAACGCTGTCATTGATTGCTCTAACCATTGCTTTTCGTAGNCCTAGGTTAGTTTTCTGGTTGAATCTACCTTCATCATCCCCGAATGACCATATAGCCTCCATTATGGAATCTGCATGCTTCTGCAATATCGAACTCCCAATTACCAAAGCAGAGACCTTTTCCTCTTCGGAGGGCTTCCAATCAATGTATTCCTCTATGTCTGGATGATCAAGATCCAGAGTGACCATTTTGGCCGCTCTACGAGTAGTCCCTCCCGATTTTATCGCACCAGCGGCCCGGTCCCCAATCTTGAGGAATGANAGCAACCCACTAGANGTCCCTCCTCCTGAAAGCGGCTCCCCTGCCCCCCTGATATTCGAAAAGTTAGAGCCAGTCCCAGAACCATACTTGAACAGAAGAGCCTCTCGGTTCCATAGGCCCATAATCGAATCACTACCTCCAACCAAAGAGTCGGAAACCGACTGGATGAAGCAAGCGTGGGGTTGAGGGCGCTCGTAGGCGCTGGTCGAAAGNCCGACCTCTCCTGTTTCCGGATCGACGAAACTATGCCCCTGNGGGGGACCCTCTATTCCATACGCCCAGTNAAGNCCTGTGTTGAACCACTGGGGACTGTTGGGTGCCGATCGCTGACTAGCAATCATGTAGCACATCTCATCGAAGTAGGCGCGAGCATCAGCCTCGCTTGCGAAGTAGCCATACTTCCAGCCCCAGTAGGTCCAGGTCCCTGCAAGTCGACGGAAAAGCTGTCTTCCATCGGTCTCACCACCCATTCTTTCGGCAGCATCCATTGTCTGAAGCCGCTCGTGATCTGGCTCACTTCGCTGTAGCCAGACAGGCACCCCCTCTTCGGGAACGCTCCTAACATGCTTAGGAACNCCCGCCTTGCGTAGATACTTCTGAGCGCAGACTTTTCCAGGAATTCCAGAAAATCCAGATGGAAGTTTGACTCCTTCTATAGAATCAGCCATAGAACCATCAGGATTTCTAATCTCGACATCCATTTCTATCCAATCAAACGANCCGAATGGNTCCTGGTCAGCAGAGGTGAATCTCCTCTCNATTACCAACCCACTTTCCAAGCTTNGCTCGNTTCCAGATGTCTTTATTTTCGTCTGCATTCGTCATCATCTCCCATGTCNTACCGATCAGGATTGGTCCCGCCAGCGCAAGGGAGTTGCGATTCCGAATGGGGGGTGTTTAATGATTAGTGTCAAAGTTCCCATTTGGACCAACATTTTGTTGAAAAAAATGGCAATTCCATGATAAAAAAATTCCGAACGGTCATTGTATCTCCAAAGACCAGTCAAGCGAGGCCCCCGATCTTGTAATCATTATTCCAACACTACAGAATTTTTCGTGACTACTCTCAATTAGACGCCGAACGAGTAATTCAGGCACGTCTCCCNTTACGACATANTGCATGTTCACTGAAGTGAAAACCCTAGGTGCTTCAGAAGCCCTCTCCGCTTCGATCTCTATTTTCACCCACTCTAAGCTTTCAGCNCGATCCTTAAGNCCGCCAATCACATCGATAAGNGAGCAGGCAGCATGCCCATGAAGGACCATTTCCATCGGACTCGGCGAATCTGGACCATAGATCTCGAACTCCTTTCCTCCGCCCGTGGTCCCGNNATATCCATCANCNTCTGTCCACATCACCTCTCCATTCACAGTCCACCGAACNAATTCACACCCTTCAAGGGTTGGCTTCATCAATCCCCCTACTGTCGNAGTCATGATAGTCATGTCTCAAGGTCAGAAAATNTCGATTTCAGATGGCCAGATTAAAGTTCCAGACAATCCNATTATTCACTACATAGAAGGAGATGGCATAGGTGTCGACATTACTCCAGTAATGATGAATGTGGTAGACAGCGCAGTCAAAAATGCATATGGCAAAGAGAAGAAAATCCACTGGGTTGAAGTGTTGGCAGGTCAGAAAGCATTCGACTTGACAGGCGAGTGGCTTCCGGATGAAACCAAGGACTCAATGGAGCAAGGTTTGGTTTCTATCAAGGGACCTCTAACTACTCCAGTAGGAGGCGGAATCAGAAGTCTAAATGTTGCATTGAGGCAGCAGCTTGATTTGTTTGCATGTGTAAGGCCAGTGAGATGGTACGAAGGGACACCAAGTCCTGTAAAAGAACCAGAAGCAGTTGACATGGTAATCTTCAGAGAGAATAGTGAAGATGTGTATGCTGGAATAGAGTGGGAGGCTGGAAGTGACGATGCTCGGAAGGTGCTCGATTTCCTCCAGAATGAGATGGGAGTAACTAAGATTAGATTCCCAAACACTGCAGGTTTGGGAATTAAGCCAGTTAGCAAAGAAGGAACTGAAAGGATAGTTAGGGCCGCAATAAAGTATGCCATAGACAACAATAGGGACAGCGTAACTTTGGTCCATAAAGGAAACATCATGAAGTTTACAGAAGGTGGCTTCAGAGACTGGGGATACCAATTGGCCAAGGAAGAGTTTGGTGCTACAGAGCTTGATGGTGGACCTTGGTGCTCCTTTGAGAACCCAAATTCTGGAAACACAATTATCATGAAGGACGTAATTGCAGACGCAATGCTCCAACAGGTGCTGACTCGTCCAAGAGAGTATGGGGTTCTGACTACAATGAATCTTAATGGAGATTACATTTCTGATGCTCTCGCAGCACAAGTGGGNGGNATAGGAATTGCACCGGGAGCCAACATTAACTATGACACNGGAATAGCTATTTTCGAAGCAACCCATGGCACTGCACCNAAGTATGCAGGNCAGAATAAAGTAAATCCAGGTAGTCTGATATTATCGGCTGAGATGATGTTGAGGCATATCGGNTGGACCGATGCNGCGGATTCAATCGTCAGAGGAATGGAGCGNACAATTTCTGCGAAGACGGTGACTTACGACTTTGAGAGACTGATGGACAATGCAACTCTTCTTTCTTGTTCAGAATTTGGAAATGCTGTAGTCTCCAACATGTAGGTATACAGATGGAAGAAGCAAGACAAAGAATGCTCGAATTCTTCAATCGTTCGATGGANTCCAATCAACCACTTGCATGGTTCGAAGACGTCTATTCAAAATCAAATGGGGACCGTGATTTAGTTCCCTGGGANTGGAGGGAACCCCATCCATTCCTAGTTGAATGGGCAAATGAGAATAATCAGTCTGGAACTGCANTGGTGGTAGGTTGTGGACTTGGTGAGGATGCNGCTTTTCTCAGTAGAAGGGGGTGGAGTGTAACTGCATTCGATGTGTCTGAAACAGCGGTTTCGTGGGCAAGNAAAATGCACCCAGAACATAACATAAATTGGTTGGTCGCCGATCTTCTCAATCCACCAGACTCTTGGAAAGACAAATTCGATTTGGTTCTAGAAGTCCATATTCTACAAGCGATCCCTGAAGAAATTAGAGCCAAGGCAGCACCCATTCTTCCATCACTAGTTTGCCCTGGGGGACAACTAGTTTGTATTGGTAGGATAAGTGATGAGGACGATTCTGAAGGCCCACCTTGGCCACTATCTGAGGAATTTATTCATCAAATCGGCTATGGACTAGAGAATCTAGAAATTCACAAATCTGTGATTCCGGACAAGGAATCAGATAGATTCCGTGCGGTTTGGAAGAAGTGATTGCAGAACCACTCTCACTTCAAACGTCCACTCCAGATTTCTAACCATGCTGAGATGTTCCTCTCAACGTCATTTTCGGAGACTTCCCTNTCTTCAACAACCCCTCCCTTAATTGGTTTTATTCTGCAACCACANGCGTTTGCATGACCTCCTCCGTCNGTGTCGAAAAANGTGGCCAAGGAGGTCAAATCGAANACNCCNCCAGTNTGGTGAAGGAATGAATTTGTATAAAATGAAGCAGACACGGGATATCGACCACCTTCTCCAAATGTGGCCCCAACATCACCATGAATTACAACACACGCATCGCAATCATCCCCTGCCATGGCAGTAATTTGATAGCCATTTGAACGGACCCCNAGTCCCTCTAACCTNACAATNGCAAGCCTGTCCACTATGCTGANATTTTCNTTTATNGCATTAATTAGCATGTCCNTGCTNGTCCTTTCCTCATCCACNAGATTGGAAATNTNCGAATCNGACATTATCATTTNCAGCGACAAACCTNCCTGAATNGCCTCAAGAANCCACATTGCGGTATCTTCTNCAGAGTCGATCACTCTACTTAGCCACAACACCGATTCATCCGACAGGTACTCTTCNTTGGTAANGCCNCCTCCGTCTAGTTTATCCACCCATTCGATTAACTCTTCCAGATCCGAAAGATCTAGTCTTTCACCGACTAACTCGAAAGCNATCCTAGCCGCTGAAGGAGAATCTCTCCACACCTCAATAGCCTTTCCTGAAGTCGAACCATCTGGTTTATTTGACTGGTGATGGTCAATGCACAATCCACAATCCTTGTGAAACGGGAGGTCGCAAATTGCTGTCCAACGGTCTATAACCCCATCAAAAAAACCAGCCCTCAATTCTCCAGGATGACCAAAAATTACCTCCGCTTCTGTCCACCAACGCCGAAGAATCGATGCTGTAACCACCCCATCTAGATCGTTGTCAGTGACTATCCGGCGGATTTCCAGANCTAGCGGCTCAAGCTCCATGTTATCCGACTCGTGTTAATGTCAATTGTGGTTTCGTATACAACATCTCTTCTCTCGGAAGGTTTTCATTCTCCATCGAGGCTCCACAATTATGCACAGTAATGCCGGTGCGCTTGAGACTTCTTGTGGCTTAATTTTGTTGAACTTCGATAGCATTTTACTACTTCAGTACCCTCAAGGTCACTGGAGCTTCCCAAAGGGGCACGTCGAGGAGGGGGACTCCGACCACCATTCGACTGCCCTTAGAGAGCTAACTGAGGAGACGGGAATTTCTAAAGCAAGAATCGTAGAAGGGTGGTCTCAGAAGACCGAGTATACATTTTCNCGAAAAGGAAGGGAAACTCCAAAGCAGGTATTCTGGTATCTAGCAGAAACCGACGAGATGGATGTAACACTATCCCACGAACATACAAACTATCTTTGGCTTCAAATCGATGACGCTGAGGATCAAATTACCTTCAAGCAGGAGAAAGAACTGCTTCGCTCAGCTAGGANCTATATCCGTGCAAAGGCCAGAAGCCGTTAATCAGAACTATCGCTTCCCTAATGGCGTCCAAAGGGACTCTTCTTCACCGATATTNTTGGCAATCCATCTTGANAAGACAAACAACCAGTCAGAGATTCTGTTTAGATAGCAAATCACTTCCACCCTAACAGATCCTTCTCCTTCTAGACTTCTTACTAGGCAAGCCTCTCTTTCCGCTCTTCTCGCAACGGTTCTAGCAACATGTAGGAGAGCAACTGGAGCACTGCCAGTAGGTAAAATAAACGACTCAAGCGGTTCCAAATCCTCTAGCCACTTGTCCATCTCTTCTACCAGTCTGTCACACTCTTCAATTCCNATCAAGACCATTTGTTCTGGAAGCTTTCCTGGTNTACATGAGCANTCCCCGCCCAAGTCAAAGAGCTCCTGCTGTACTCTTGACAATGACTCTTCTGCATCNTCGGGTCTGTGGAATCTGGTTACTCCAGGCATTCTTTGAAGCTCCATNCGGACAACCCCGATTTGTGAGTTCAATTCGTCAATAGTNCCAAACAANCCCACTCTCCGGTCTTCCTTGCCAACTTTGGTCCCATCAAGAAGAGACGTCTCACCACTGTCCCCTGTCCCGGTATGGACCCTGTTTATTCGGACCATAATGTCCCGAGGGGGNTTGCGCTTTCAATCGTACTCANGNTTCGNATCCGAAATTACTAACCCATCCTCAATCGCTTTCGTCCAAGAATCATCTACTGAGTCCCAACCACCCATTTTTTCCAACTCTGTAAGATACTCCGTTTCCTCTTTCGAATTACCCAAATTTCTGTGAATCAGTGCCAGAGCCGCATAACTCATTGAATTTATCCACTGATCCTCCATGTCCCAAGACCTCTCAAAATGTGATATTGCACCGTTGGGACCCAGGATTAAGCCCCTGTGAATCTGCCTCAGTCCTGACTTAGACCATGCAATGCCTGGAACTCCGATTACTAACCCTCTGAATGCCAAGTACAACTCTACTGAGACCATTGTTCCTGCAAGTAAGAATGAACCAATCTGCTCTAATTGTCCCGCATACTCCCACCTCGAAGAAAGGAGTGAAACTCCTCCCAAGCAGAATAGGACTCCTGCCAAAGGAGCCACAATTACATCGGTCTTTGAAACACTCATGCTTCTGATCCCGCTCACCACGAAAATCCCACCAAGGAATACAGAAATTACAGCGGGGAATTCTCCCTCTGCCTCCCTAGGGCTAGTACTGGCTATCCAAAGAATTAGAGCNGTAAAGGATAGAACNGCTGAAAGCCTCCCACCTTCCTCAGGAAATGGTTGGAACCTACTGAGATAGTAGGTATATCCCGCCAAAAAAACAAAGACCAAAATCCAAAATTGCACTTCAATCCTCCATTTCTCTTCCCCATCCTACTTTCCAGAAATCTTCGTTGTCAAGTAGCATTACCCACTCAGAGTCATTTGACTTAAGTAGCATATCGGCTCTTTTTTCTAGACCGTTCAAGAGCGACTCTTCCACTTCTCCTTTGGAATGAGCGCTCTGCCAACTCGATTGAATCTTCTTTACTTCTAATTGGCCGTCCTCCCTGTCATCGAAGCACCTCTCGCATACTTCTCTTAGTTCTTGGATCCATAATTTTGAGTTTTTGAGGTGAGGTTCGCTATGGATTGATTTAGACTTGGTTTGAAATGGCCACCAACCCATGAACCCGATACGATGAGCGAAATGTCTTGATGCTTTGTGAACTCATAAGTGCCAATGTCTTCACGCATGTCCGTGGCACGCGTAGTCGTTCACTTGGATTGCAAGCCCAAGGANAAATCAATTTCGAATATTCTNGAGAGTTACGAGGACAGGCTCAAACCTCGAGGAATNACATTGCANACACACCATACCAGAGGNAATCTTTCNGATTACGAGTCAGAAATCTCCAATCTTTCTGGCAATATAGTAATTNTCGACCAAGNAGGAGAGGTGGTGACTAGCGAAGAATTGGCTAACTGGNTAAAATCCATCAAACTAGAAAATGTAACCACTCATCTAATCGTAGGACCNCATAGCGGTTTGAGTAAAAAATTGAAGGAGGAAGTAGGATCAATGATTTCNCTATCCCGNCTAACCCTAACTCATGAGATGGCTGCAATTCTGTTAATGGAGCAATTATATCGGGCGACAGAGATCAATAAGGGAACATCCTACCATAGGAATTAATCCCCCNAAATGATACAANGGAGNCTACGTGATACCATTCAGGCGGTCATTAGGAATCCATTCATAAACTCATAGAACTGGCACCACAACTCCACTGGACGGTTTAGGTTATTTTATGGATGGAAATTTAGAGAGAGACACAAAGAGAATTATGCCTGCAATCTTGATGATTTCACTGATGTTAATGAGCACCCAATTATTGGTTCTACTAGATTCCGGAGAAAANATTGAACAANCCGACACTCCTGAGATNTCTAAGAGATCAGCATACCAGCAATTAGAGCAATTATCTGGTCCAGTACAAGGCGAAGGACAAAATCAGCCNGCATCAACAAACCCCTTCTCAGAGGCCCCTTTCAGAGATCCTTTCTATCACGATCCAGCTTCTATGTACGGAAAGGTATCCGATCCTTCTGCACTAGCACTAGATCCAATGTACGGATTCTACTTGGAGGAGACAAACACAGAGGATCACGACAACGATGGCATCGATGACTTGAATGATTTAGATGACGACAACGATGGNATAAACGACCTAATTGAGAGGTTTGACGGATGTTATGGGACAGACCCNTATGATCACGACAACGATGGAATTCAGGACGAGTTTGATTGGGATGACGACAACGATGGAATTCTTGAGGGACCAATAGATTACTCGCAAGGAACAGATCCATGGAACGTCACCTCAGATCGACACGTCGAACCGAGCACAATTCACCCTTGGACAGGACAGGCGGTTGGGTTTGACTACATGGTCGACCAAAATCCAATGGATCACGACAANGATGGGATTACTGACGAAGATGTTGATGGATCAGGAAGGGGTTCTTTCGATGAGGATGACGANAATGATGGACGAATAGATCAGTTCGTGTGGCCCTGTGACTTCGACTCTGATGGAATTCAGGACTACTTCGATATTGACGACGATGGGGATGGAGTGGAGGACATTCTAGACATCCATCCTTGGGANCCTGAACAGACCTCATTAATTTCAGAATCTTCGGATATTCTATGGGACGGCTACTCCCGATTAGANCACGAAGACTATAGCGAATTCGTAGATGGACTAGACTACGTTGCTTTGCACGCCCTGCAACACCCAAGGGATCAGGCATTCACCGAAATTCTAGATGGGGATTTGGATGGGGACGGGATTCCAAACTTTCTAGATCCAGACAATGACAACGATGGCTCTCCGGACTCTTCTGATACTGATGACGACAATGATGGCCTTGCAGACATGTACGATGTCGANGACGANAATGANGGAATCCCAGATGAGTGCAGACAGCTAGATACAAACGGCGATGGGCAGGGCGACTACCCTATTCAGGCCTTCAACGGCGAAGTTGTAGATATCGAGACTCCTGGGGAGGATTGCGAGATAGATTACGACGGCGATTTGGATGACGACCGCTTCAGAGCAATAGACATGGATTACGATTTGGTGTGGGACTGGCTAGATCCCGATATGGGGGGTTCTGAGTCTCCCGATAACCCAACACCTCTCGGAAGCGGAGATACTCCATGGGATCTGGATAATGATGGCCTAACAAATGAATTTGATCCATACCCACTCAACGANTCCGCAGAAGTGGCATCTTGGGATTGCGCCAGTGTGCAAAATCCCAATCCTCAGGACCCTAGTGACAACTGCGTTCTTTGGAGGACGTCCTATACTGGTTTCAATGACTGGGACGGTGACGGATTGAATAATTGGATCGATGTCGATGATGACAACGATGGCATTCTGGATTGGATGGACATTGATCC
This sequence comes from Methanobacteriota archaeon, assembly GCA_002718695.1. Lineage (GTDB taxonomy): Archaea > Thermoplasmatota > Poseidoniia > Poseidoniales > Thalassarchaeaceae > UBA36. The sequence continues at coordinate 70,195 of PBFP01000001.1, read as the reverse complement.
AGATTGCGACTTAGATAANGATGCTGACCTGCATGAGTTGAACGGTTCGATGTACAGAGATGACGGAGCCAATGATATTGACACTGACATTGACGGAGACGGACTTCAAAATGATGAGGATTGGGATGATGACAATGATGGAATAAACGACTTCTACGATCCGGANGACGGAAATTGTGGAATCGTCGATATAGACAACACAGACAATTTCTGGGGCAACAGTTGGCCTCAGGGAGATGGAGACGCAATCGACGGCTCTGAGGATAGTAATGCCTATGTTGCAGTTGACAACTANTTNTGGAATCTGACTTGGGGATTCAATCCATTCAACGAGGGCAACTCCTTCATGCTTGATTACAACGGATATGACGACAACATTTTCCCACCAATAAACGGAAAATTGCCTGAAATGTATTGGTTCCTTATTATGAAATGGAGCCCCTACAATGGAGGCAACTTCTTCGACATCGATACAGATGGAGACTCGCTCATTAACGGAATCGACGTCGATCAGGATGGAGACGGACTCCCAGACTGGTGGGATCAGGACGAGGGNAACGATGGTGTGTTGGACGTTGATGACGTAAAGATGGGAGGCACACTTGATGGGAACACTTGCGAAACCGTCCTCATTTCGGCTTTACAGGAGAGATTCTGTGGTCACGAATTGGCATACTTGTACAAATATCCCCTCCTGGCCCCTACCCAGGCGGGCGGCCAGACATTCACGGTCCCATACAGCTCTCGTCCCGATCCAGAGTGGGATGATGGTNCATATGATGGAACTAACCATCCAACAGGTCAGGGCAGNTGTACATCTAATTGCTATTGGTTCACCTTCGATCCATCGAGCAACGCAGCTCCCTCTGTCGCGTATACATACAACGATATGAAGAANAACAGGGACCTTTGGATTGCCTACCTTGGGGTAACGGTTTTCAACTTCTTCCAATGGACTTCCGATGCCAACAACAACTTCTTCCCAGATGAGATTGCAGATGAGCTAAACGATGACATNGACCCCGATGTAGATTGTGGGCAGCCAATGCCAGAGGTATCATGGGTCCCAAATTGNATGTACAACAACACCAACGATNTAGACGACGATTGGGACATCGTTTACGACCATTTTGACGTAGATGATGACAACGACGGGATTTGGGACTACTTTGAAGTCGACTCCAACGATGATCTTGACGACGACTCGAANGTAGACGAGCCTTACTATTTCACAGGTAGCAACTGTGAAGACAACGATGATGACGGACTTGACACTGATCCAGACGATGATGGAATATACCAAGCAGTATGGGACAGAGGAGTCCTTGGTCAGGCCCTGCTCTTCCCTCAGTACTATGATGTTGATAATGACAACGACGGCGTTCCCGACGGCGAGGATCCAGATGATGACAATAACGGTCTTCTAGATGAGATTCAGGAGACTTACGAGGGATGTTTTACTGGAGAAGAACAGAGCCCTTGGGATCACGATAACGACGGTATATTGAATTGGGCTGATGATGACTGGGACGGAGATGGAATACCAAACTCCCTAGAGCTCCAGAATCTGGTAGACCCGAATGGAACGGCCGATCCATTCGATGACACTTGCTGCTTAAATTTCCCAATTGCTCCTTGGGATCACGATAATGACGGAATCAGGGACGATTTCGACGAGGATGATGACTATGATGGCATGAAGGACGAGGATGAAGTAATGCTGTGGCCCTCTAGGTTCGGGTTGGAGTCAACAAACCCCTGGGACCATGATGACTTCGGTGGAGGGGTAGGAATGGCCGATCCTTCGAATAATACCACCGGACCAGACTACTACGACATTGATGATGANAGNGATGGAAGGGCNGACCTGGACTGGAACGACCCCTCTGTTGGAAACTGGGCGATTCCCTCGAACAAGACTGAGGACTCGTCCGGCTGGAGNTCAGACTGGGACTCGGATAACAATGGGGTTTTGGACAATGACGACAAGATTCCTACAAGAATCACTCTGACTTCGCAATCTGTACTGTGGCTCGACGAGAACAGGCCCGCTATCTTCAATGGCTCAGTATTCTGGCTGGATGACACCGGATTCGTTCCAGCCCCGGACATCCCCGTTCAGGTTCATATCAGATACTCCTCAAACGGTACCTCNGTAATCGAGACAATCGATGTTCTTACTGACGAAAATGGAAATTACATTGTGGGNCAGTTCCTCTTCCCAGAAGANATCCAGGTCGGTCCGAACACGACATANGAGATTTATTCCGAGGTTACTGAGATGTTTATCCACGACTACAGCTCCACTCTCACTGATTCAGATGGCGATGGAATTCCAGACTCCGGGCTTGCCGTGGAGGTTCGAGCAAACACCACAATAGGTTTCGTNTCTGGGCAGAGATTTAGAGCCGATGAGCAACCGCTGAAGCTGGACTTCAAGGTTCATTATACAGCAGACTACAATCGTGGAATATTTGACAACAGGCTTGCCTACGCACCAGTTTCATTCACCATCAGCGATCCAGGAACTCAATTTGGNAACATAACTCATCCCACAGTATTCGATGGTTATGGAAACGGATATAGAGCAGATTCTGGAGGATGGGTCTCCCTCTCGTACAATCAGTCTCTGGATCGCTGGGAGCAAGTTCAATGGAACTCACTGCTGGACAATGGTCCGGGAATTCCAACCGGCGGGTACGAAGAAATTGTCTGGAATCCCTGTACAGAGCTTAATCCACGAGGATCCCATTCGGTGCTAGGTCCATATGAGTACAAGAACACCACACTACCAGTAGGGGATTACAGCTTNGTCGGTTTCTCGAGNCCAGATCTTGGAGGNTGCACCCACGACTCTTACGAATGGCCATGGGCTCACCTAGAGGGTTCCAAGACAGACACTTTCTACATTCGGTCAATGCATAGGATGTACGTTGAGGCCGAGATGTACGTTTCCTCTTTCAGGCCTGTGTACTTCTGGGACTCCACTCAGTTCACTGGCTCTTCTTTCGGGGCATGGAGGGCACTGTTCCATGCTCCCTCTCTGGCAAACTCTGGTACCAACTTCGCAGAAGCCAGTCTAGGCAAGCCTTACCCGATTCTTTGGGANGGCTCCCAGGTAGGACTAGAAGGAATAGCCGGGGGGGCCCTNTCTCCGTTCCTGTCCTCCAATGGCACTCATTGGGCAATCACGATGCAGAACGGAGCCGATTTCGACTCGCCTCCCTGCGGTCCCGTGGACCCTCTTTTGCCAAACAGTGAGACAAGATGCGAGATTGTACCTGAGATGTTTACTGGAGAGACATTCAGAGTAGTTGGCCATATTTGGAATAGGACATTGGCTCCGTGGACCCAAGATGCGATNGCCCTCCAAGTGGACATAGACAACAATGGCGTTTTCGCAGGCAGTCTGGAGACAGCATATTCCAGAAGGCCAAGNATGGTCGAAGGACTTGCCACCTTCGATTACAATTGGACATGGTATGCACAGTANCCAGCAGGAACATTCGGAGTGAAGACGGACTTCACTCTATCNGACTACTACTTCACCGGAGAGCAAGCCCAAGTTCTTGCCGCTACCGGGGCNTACGGAAANGTGACAGTGATTGGAACCACAGACTTCCAACTGAATACGCTGCCTCGTCTATACAGGGGCCAAAACACTACNGTCGAAGCACGCTTGATCGACAATGCCTTCCAACCGGTAAGAGAGGTNCCAGTAAATTGGACATGGTCNGAGGATCTTTCAAGTGGAGTTTCAATTACCGATAACAACGGTGTGTTCCGCGTCAATCTGACAGATATCGACACATTGGGCAACTTCTCACTAGGTTTCACCTACCTAGGAGACAGTCTTAGACAGGGCAATTCTGCTGAGATTAACATGTGGGTGGTCTCTAGGACATTCCTAAACGTTCAATCCACATCTCCCAACATCAGGTACTCCGGAGATCTATGGGAATTCACCGCCGTCGTAACAGATGATAACAAAACCCCATTCGACAAGGACGGGGGTCAGGTGCTGAATAGTTGCGCGGGCGAAATGCAGAACCCCGATGGCTACGACTTGGGAGGCAATGTTACAGTTATCTTCGAGGGAATAGATTTCGAGGATCGAACCCATAGACAGATTGTTTCAGTTGAGTGTCCGGCCTCTGGGTCTTTTAGCTACGGAAGATACCTTGACCCGCAGTTACTGAAGGATGACCCATTCTCCTTCTTGCCGGACGGTTTCGGTCCAGTTAATGTGATTCTCAGATTCGAGGAAAATCTACCACACGAGGGTTGCGAGAAACTAGATGCGGGAATGTTGGCCACATCTGGAGCTTGGGACCCCTGTGTCACCATAATTAACAGCGATCATTTCCGAAAGGTTCTGCAATTCCAGGTCGATGGGTTCAGCCTTATTGGCACCACAATTCTAGATGTCGATCAACAAATTGTTTACACTTCGGAAATAGATCCCAACACAGGAAAAGTACTGGAGAAGCCAATGATCGTAACAGGTCAATTGACCGACGAGTTAGGTGGGAACCTATCCAGCAGACAAATCAGAGTTACGTTCCAAATGGGCTCGCAAGTTTTCGATCCAATAAAAAACGAGACTCAATTTATTGCTGGGGATGAGGGAGTACAAGCATGCTTGCCAGGGGCTACCGATGAGAACGGCTTCTTCGAGATAAACTGCCCCCTCGCAGGCGTAGATGCAGGGACAGCCAAAGTGATGGTTGAGTACAACGCTTGGGACACCCTAAACAACGATCGCTACAGGTACAAGAACAAGACTCAACCGATGTTCTTCCCGGTATTCTCAAACTCCTCAATAGAGGTTTCAGAGATCGGTCCATTTAGGTCAGATTACCTGACTTATACGTTCCCAAACGGATCATCATTTGACGTTCTCTACTTGAAGGAGGCATTCCACATCAACGCCAAACTTTCCCAATCCAACGGGAAACCAGTGGGCGGAAAGTGTGTCAACATCTACCTTGACCCGGAAATAAATACTCGTCCGATTGCCACAGCATTCACATCCGATGGAACCGGCGAATTCGTATGGTACTCAGCCGATCCGGATGACAACCCAAGCAGAAGGGGCGTAGAGCCAAGTGGTAACAATCTAGAGGGCTTCAGAACTGTTAGGGTTGCATACGAACCCGAGAAGTACGTTCCCGGGGGCTGTGATTATGAAGATCTGGAACCCAATCCAGTATTGAACAGCTCAGTGGTCGACATCGAGGTTCTGGTGAGGAGCAAAGTGGACATCCTACTGAAGGAACATTGGTCGAGCCCAGTAGGCTATCAAGAGGGAGAAATTATCGCCGGAGAGGTGGCAATCCTCAGAGATCGCCTCGATCTAACGGTGGAGGGTCAGAGGGTTGAATTCCACAGGCAATTCTGGAATGGATCCGGATGGCAGACTGAGAGGGTAGAGATACTTATCACAAATGAACGCGGTTCGGCCAACTTCTCCTTCCCGTACACAGCTGACATTGTTCCCGGACACCCCGAGTGGTCAGCAGTTGACGGTAAGTGGAGGATTCTGGTACACTTCGAGTCTGCAGACGCAAACAAGCCCTACTTCGTAGAGCGATGGCTGAATAGCACCCCCGTGATATTCTTGGGCGAGGAGGAAACGGGCAAAAATGCGGGCCTGTGGACAACACAAGCGTTGGTTCTGGTTGGAATCTCTATGTCCACCGCGGTTTTAGTTGGTGCAGTGATGTACAATAACTATCGCGAGAGGAGAAAGGTCGAAGTCCTCAGAGGAATTCTGACCGATGCACTGATGTCACTCAAGGCATCAAATAACTACATTGAGGCCATATTCTCTTGCTACAAGGACCTAATCAAATACTTCAGGATGAAGGGGGCAATGAAGAAAGTGTTCGAGACGACAAGAGAGTTCGAGGATGTAATCAACAACATGCTGGGGGGGATAGTTCCTCCTGAGGAGCTTGACATGTTCTTTTCTATCTTTGAGGAGGCTAGATATTCCGATCATGAGATTGGCTCCGAGCAGAGGGACCGCGCAATACAGATTTTCCAGTCAATGATTGGAAGGATGAACAGTGCTTTGGGAGACAGCATGCTGACAAGAACATCCGCAACAGAATCGGCACTTTATGGGCCATCCATCAAGGCCGGGCAGTTTGTAGATGCAGACGGCAACGTCAGGTACGCAGGTGTTGATGACTCAGTGGACACGGACGGCTTCAAGATTTGAGACCGAATTACTGGACCTATGGATTCAGCGCCACTTGATGGCGCCCGTAGGATTCATAACACCGACTAGGGTGGCCGCGATACCTAGCCATGGGGTTGTAACGGATGAGTAAGCCTGTCAGGAAGAGCAATGCAGATCTCCTATCCCTAATTGTAGATCTAAAAGACCACGGCCGATCAACAGGATCAGCGATTTGGAGAGATACCGCAACCAGGCTCGAGTCTAGTAGGAAGAACTGGGCTGAGCCGAACCTGAGTCACATTTCTAGGCACTCAGACAAGAATGAGACGGTCCTCGTTCCCGGTAAAGTTCTCGGGAGCGGGGAAATGGGTGGTAGCCAAACTATCGCCGCCTACACCTTCAGCAAGGGGGCTAGGACAAAGATAGAGGCTTCAGGAGGAAGGACTCTAAGCATCAGGGAACTTATGGACGAGAATCCAAACGGGAAGGGGGTGCGAATTCTTGTCTGAGTCGACGGTCGTTTACGACGCCTCGGATAAGATTCTGGGGCGATTGGCAAGCCAAGTCGCAAAGGACCTGATTTCCGCTAGAAAGTCCGGAAGCCAGCAAAGAGTGATCATAATCAACGCCGAGGAGGCTATAGTTTCCGGACCTCGATCTAAGGTACTGAGTGACTACAGGGGCAAGTACAACCTAAACCACGCTAGGAAGGGCCCATACTTCCCGAGAATGCCCGATAAAATAATCAAGAGAACGGTTAGAGGCATGCTTCCATACCAGAAGAATAGCAGTGGTAGGGAGGCTCTCAGAGACCTCAGAGTGATGATCGGAACACCAACAAATCTGGCTGGGGGGGAACTCCCCGAGGACCATCAGTGGGGCGACACCGGGAACATTGAGCGAGATGCTCCAAACAAGTTCGTAAGACTCGGAGAGATAAGCTCTCACCTGGGAGTCGACTCTTCTAGATGGGCGGGTGAGTGATATGGCCAAGAAAAAGGGCAACAAGGTTGTCAACACCAGCGGGAAGAGAAAGACCGCCGTGGCTCGAGCCACTCTGAAGCCTGGCAGGGGTAGAGTAAGGGTCAATGGAAGCCCGATTCACATCATGGAGCCCGAATTGGCTAGAAGGAAGGCACTGGAACCCATTAGAATCGCAGAGGCAATGAACAGAATCGACAGGGTAGATATCTCAGTCGATGTCCGAGGCGGAGGTCAGATGGGGCAAGTAGATGCGATCAGGACCGCAATCGCTCGTGGCTTGGTAAAGTACAATGACGGCGCGGAGGGAGATGACGAGGAACTCAGGGAAGAATACATCAGATTCGAGAGAAAGATCCTAGTCAACGACCCTCGCAGGAAGGAACCCAAGCATCAAATGGGAAGGGGCGCTCGAAAGAAGTGGCAGAAGTCGTACAGGTAGGGAAGAAAATGTTGATCCCAGTAAGATGTTGGAGTTGTGGGAAGGTCATAGCTCACAAGTACCAGCAGTTCAAGGAAGCAATTGAAAGTGGCAAGGATTCCGGCGAGACTCTGAACGAACTAGGTTTTGACAGATACTGCTGCAGAAGGATGTTTGTCGGGCATATCGATCTAATCGACGAGGTCGCGCCCTTCAGCATCGACAGGCAGCAATGAGTTCCGTCAGGGCTTTGACCGATAACTCGCTCGGATGGAGCCCAAAAGGGGCCTGTAGGTTAGTTTGGCCTATACTTCGCGGCTGGGGGTCGCGCGACCCAGGTTCAAATCCTGGCAGGCCCACCATTGGTGGCTCAACAGTTAAGAGGTCAGTTTGAAGGACCCGCCCTCTTTGCATGACCATGGCAGGGGACGATCAGGGAACGCAAGGCTCCGGAAGTCGAATAGAGTGGCTAGCCAGTCAACTTGCTCTCCACTCTGATCTGTATTACAACAAGGCCGAGCCAGAGATTTCAGATGCAGAATTTGACGGAATTCGCGACGAGCTCCAGACGTTATCGCCCCACCATCCACAACTCAGCAGAGTCGGCTCGGATCCTCCAGCTGGGTCCGTCAAGGTAAATCACCTATTCAGGATGATGAGCCTAGACAAGGCTACGACCCCGGAAGAAGTGGCACACTTCGTCTCGGAGACCACAGCCAGTGGACGCAGGTTCGTTTGCCAGCCGAAATTGGATGGTTCAGCCCTTTCTTTGGAGTACCGGAGGGGGAGGCTAGTTAGGGCCGCTACAAGGGGGAACGGCAACAGAGGCGAGGACGTCACCGCAAATGCCAGGAGAATGAGAAACGTCCCAGAGGCGCTAAACTGGCGAGGGGACTGCCATGTCAGAGGCGAAGTAGTAATGCCACTGAGAGTCTTTCGTGAGAAGTACTCCAGAGTAGCCCCGAATCCGAGGAATCTAGCCGCAGGTGCCCTCCGACAGAAGTACTTGGATGCAGGAAAGGGCAGTCCAGAAGACCTTATTTTCCTTGCTTACGGAGTGGAATTCCCTTCAGGAGAAGACCGTCATCCAGAGAGCCCGCCACCACCGGAGTTCAAACTCGACTCAGAAGTAATCGCATGGGTCAGCGAAATGGGAATTGAGGCTGCGGGTAACTCAGTCGTATCCGGTGTGGACGACAAATCAACCTCCGAGGCAATCCTATCTGTTACAAGGGAATGGTTCGATTCTAGAGATAATGCGGACTGGGAGATAGACGGTATCGTAATCAAACTGGATCGTCTCGACAAAAGGGGGCTATTAGGTGAAACAGCACACCACCCGAGATGGGCGCTAGCATGGAAATTCCCCCCAGAGGAAGCAGTATCCGTGCTAATGGAAGTGAATTGGCAAACCGGTAGAACCGGGAACGTGACTCCGGTATCAAGAGTCGCTCCCGTCATGGTCTCTGGAGTCACCGTCGAAAACACAACCCTCCACAACAAGGGCGAAGTGGACCGACTAGGAATCATGGTGGGAGACAAGGTTCGCGTGGTCAGGAGGGGTGATGTGATTCCGAAGATCACGGAAGTAATCGGGCCTTCCCAGGAATCCGATTTGAAGGGAAGGAGTCACGCCGACGGCTCAATTTTCTCAGAACCATTGCCCCCAAGGTCCGCTATAGAAATCCCCGAGACGTGCCCCACATGCTCGACTTTCCTTATCGAGGATGGGGCATTCATCAGATGCCCCAACATCGATTGCCCGACTAGGCTTGAGAGGACCATACTGTACTGGTGTCGAAAACTGGGAATGGACGGAATCGGTGAGAAGCTAGCTCAGCAACTTTGCTCTTCAGGCCTAGTGTCAAGTCTGGCCGACCTCTATAGGCTAGAGGAAAGGGAAGAGGAACTTATCTCCCTTGAGCGAATGGGGGAGAAGTCAGCGAGCAATGTTCTGGATGAACTCAACTCAACTCGGTCAATGGATCTAAGCACTTTCATTTCAGCACTAGGACTACCTAGAATCGGACCAGAGATAGCCAGTCTTGTTTGCTCAGATCTAAACTCTTTGGAGGAACTAATCGAAATGACCGATGACAGGGAAGAGGCGATTCGAAGACTGGTGACCATAGAAAGGGTTGGAGAAACCGTAGCAGCGCTTCTTCTGGACGGAATTTCAGATAGGAAGGAGGCAATATTGGACCTTTACTCCCAAATAGAGATCGTAAAGGTGACAGAAAAACCCTCTGAAGGAACTCTTTCCGGCTACTCCTTTTGCATCACAGGCACGCTTAGTCGACCTAGGAAGGAGATTTCTCTGACAATAAAATCAGAAGGAGGCAAAGTCGTCTCATCAGTCTCCGGGAGTCTCGATTATCTAGTCGCTGGAGAATCGGCTGGATCGAAGCTGGAGAAGGCCAACAAGCTAGGAATCAGAGTACTCAGCGAGTCCGATCTGGATGAACTCCTAGGAGGCGCCATCCTGGAGGAATTGCCCCAGCAGAGGCAGTCCACCCTCGGTGAATTCTAGTTAGCCGTACATGCCTGTGGGCGCCCCACCACTGTCCTGTGGGGGGTTGACATGAAGGGACATCATTTCACGAATCTGACTTTCTATCCTCTGGGCTTCCTCCATCAGCGGCTCTGGATCCAAGTGAACCGCAGGAAGCAATCCGTCCAAGCAACCGATAATTCTGGCTGCAGCCCGGGCGTCTGGTATCACTCCCTGCCCCACCTCGCCATCCGACTCAGCTAGTATCGCCAATGCATCTATCCCCCTTCTCCTGCACTCTCCCATCATCACCCCTGTAATGCCCCCCACAACTCCTTGCTTCAGCAATGGGATGCCTATGCCCTTCAGAACTTCATGACTGGAATCAGTGGACCCAATCCCAAACATCGAATCCATTGCCTCGTCGTCATCGAAGATGCTGTGACTGCTATCTATGCCATGAGCAAATGAATCTACCATGATCGTGGACCCAACCCCCGACTGGACAATCCAGTCAATCAGTCCAGATGAAAGTGGTAGGCTTAGATCAGGAGGAACCTGAATCTCGGAGGCGATTAGTACAACTTTGTCACACTTCTCCATGTTGCAAATTGGCTCTCCAGCGTAGAACCTGACAGGTGGCAGCGGCTTTCCATCCTGAACAAGACACACCGGGGGTAGTTTGGGATGTCTAATTCCACCTACTAATTCCAATTCGAGCTTCTCAACCAAGAAGTGAGCAACGATGCTGCCAACGAACCCAACAGAGGGAAAGCAACTCACCAAAAGAGCTCCCGAAGAGTTCACCCCCTCATCGACCTCTACCAAGGGCACCTCCGCCATATCCCGAGATACCACTCAATGGTGTTAACCGTTGCCACTCACCCGCCTCGAAGTGGCGAGGGTCTAGAGATGGAGTTCGATGAAAGAAACAACCTACACCAACTCTCTCCTTCCTCTTGGAATCGATTTGAAGAGTGCCCCCGGAAGTACTGGCTTTCTCGTCAAGGACTACCTCGAAAGGCCAGCATGCCAGCTTCGATGGGGACTGCAATCCACAACTCTTTGGAGGATCTCTGTAACGTGGACTTGTCCGGAATTGGTTCGGAAGAAGAAAACTGGCTACCTAGTTCAGCCAGGGAAGCACTGGAAAAGAACTGGGAAATCGAGAAGAAACTTTTCTTGAATACCCAGAGGCGACCAAGATGGAAATCGGAACTGTTTCCAAAGGCATTAGATGGACTCTTTGGATCTCTTAGGGTTCTGCTCAGAAAGGCCCGACTCGACGAAACCGATCTTTCCAAGGTGTCCATTGGACACTGGAAGAAGGTCCAGGAAATCGTGATTGAAACCGAAAGCACCCTTGTGTCGGAGTGTGGGAGGCTAATGGGAAGGCTAGATCTCCTAATATCAAATTTGGAGGGGGGTTCGGAATCTTGGATAGTAGCCGATTTGAAGACTGGCAAGCCACCCAGAGGTGAGCTTAATGAGAATGTCAGAAGACAATTGCTACTCTACAGGGATATCCTGAAGCAGAACCGCCCCGATCATCCAACTGTTCATGCAGAAGGTTGGTATTCTGCAAACCAGTCTGTTCACCGAGCGAAAGGACCTCCCATTCTGGAAGAGGCACTAGAAGCTTGGGAGGGCATGATGCCCACGAAAGAGCCTCTAGAGCCGACTCCAAGTGAAACCTCATGCTCATTCTGCGAGTGGAAGGCATGGTGCCCCAGCTGGTGGAACGCAAGAATGGACGGAAATCTAACACCAGGGGGTATGTTCAGGGACGAAGTAACCCTCCTAATTAGGTTCGACGAGGAGTCAGGAGCAGCCTTGTTCGAGAGGGCCCCGCCAATAGGCAATTCCGGAGATTTGACCAAATCAGACCATCGCTTTGGCGCTATTCTGAAGGATCGGGCTCTTGAAAAGATGAGGAAAATGAAGTCCTCGGGCTTCGAAGGACACCTTTTCCTAGGCAGTGCAAGAGTGGATGGGAAGGTGATGCACTTGGGGGATTGGTCAGAAATCCTACCTTGGTCACCATTGCTAAGCTCTGTTGCCCATCAGATTCAGTAATCCTTCCAACGACCTATCGGACTTCTTTGCAAGGCCCTGCATAATCTTCCAGAGTAGCAGAAGCGCCGCTCCTGCATCAGCGTCGGCAGTGTGGGCCCTCTCCAGAGCGATCCCGAACCTTTCGCAAAGCGATCCAAGTTTGTGTGGCCTGGGTAGCCCGACTCTTCTGGATAGAACTAGGGTGTCGAGGATTCCAAGTGGTTCAGGAACTTCGCGACCGACCCTTGCATATTCCATCTCGACAAACCTCCAGTCGAATGCAAGAACGTTGTGCCCCACAATCACAGAACCACCAATCAAATCTGAAAAAACACCCAAGTGATCGGAGAATCCACCCTTTCCGGAAACATCTGCATCCGAAATTCCGTGAACAGAAGTTGCCTCAGGGGGGATCCTAACCCCAGGGTCGACTACCGACTGAAGGCCAACATGCGATCCATCGAAGTCACTACCCACAAAAGCGTACTGGACAATCCTATCCGATCTGGGGTCGAAGCCAGTTGTCTCCAAATCAAATCCTAGAACCCTCTGGCCATCAAGCATTCCTTATCACGAACCGTTCCTTCCGACATCGTCCATGAACCCTCCTAATCTCGAATCTTCCGCAGGCACATCCAACACCCCTATGAGGGGCCGTTACTTTCTCACCTCATGGCAACCGCCCAGAGGAGCGCATCGGTCCTGTTGATGTTGCTATTTTCTTCCCAGTTGCTTGCAGGATGCGGGGGGATTGGTCCGGGAAGCCCAAATGCCAGCCTCAGCTCCGACAGAGACACAGTGAATGCAGGACAAGCAGTGAACTTCGATGCGCGAGCTTCCACCACTCCCGATCCGACGATCATTGACGAGTATAGGTGGAAATTCGGGGACGGAGAGACGAAGACCACCAAGCAAGGGGTGATCAGTCACGTTTTCGAAGAACCCGGCAATTTTGACGTAGTAGTTGAGGTCTACAACGACGAGGGCGCATACGACTCGGCCAGCCTCATGATTTTCGTCAATGCTCTCCCCGAGATAATCCTCAACATCCCTGATTTTGTTAAAACCGGTCAAGAAGCTAGGCTAGATGCCAGCTCCTCCTTCGATCCTGAAGGAGGGGGGGTAGAGGTAACTTGGGACTTCGACTACCAAACCGACTCTGATGGCGACAGTGACCCTCAGAATGACGTCGACGCTAGCGGAGCCGTGGCAAGACTCTCCGTTTCCGAAGCGGGAAACATCACTGGGGCAATCACGGTAATAGACGACAGCGGTGGATCAAACACTACGCTTTGGAGTCTGAGAGTTATCTCCCGCTCTTTCATGATAGTATGGGAGGAGGCATACCTCGATTACGACTGGTCTGGTTACCTCGAACAAGGAGCATCGCACGAGATACAGTTCCAACCTGGGGAGGGTGCTAGGGTTATCGAATTCACAGCCACCCTTTCCCTTGCAAGAGACATCTTGCCAATAACTTGGCCAGAGGATAACTTCACTCTTGAGGCAGACCTACCCTCATCGGGTTGGTCTTACAGCGTGATAACCACGCAGGATAACATCACCGAGAACTCTTCTGCAACAATGGAATTGACCGGTATGAACCCCTATCCCGAATCAGGCTACACCGTTTATGCAGATTCAAAGGAGGATCTCGAATCAGCACTTCTTTCAGATCCAGACGGGAGGTTCGGCCAAGGGGACTGGTACTGGACGATAACGGCGCTTGAATGCGATCCTGATACCCCAATAGATGGAATTGACCCCGATCAAGGAAACGACTGGGAGATGGATGTACGGGTTCTGGTACTGATTCTCAGGATCAGCGAGATCAGCGTATAATCCCAATCCGTCGGTGCGAAGACCTTTCAACCAATTGACACTGGGCATGCCGTGGTTAAGTCAATGGAGATTACTAAAGCCTCGATTCGTGAGCGTCTTGTAGTGGATGTGAATGTCCGAATGGCCGATCCACAGGATTTCGACTTCACTCCCAGGGCGAGCCTAGATGGCTCTACCTTGACCCTATTGAACGATGGCTCGGAGGACTCCACCACATTCGAACTCGACCCAGAGCAGATTACTACAGCAGAGAGGGACAGGATGCTCGAGTTGCGAGTAAAGCTGAGCGTGGAGGGAATGCATGGGGTCCTAACCCACAAGAACCCCAAGCCCATGACGGGACCAAACTCAAAGAAGCTTGCAGAGCCCAGGTGGAAGACTCTCCTCCCACTTTCAATCTGATTTCCCCCACCGTCGAAATTAAGCATGAGCAAACCGTCGAGATAACTCTGGACCCATAGTGTAGCCTGGATATCACATGAGCTTGCGGAGCTTGTAACCCGTGTTCGAATCGCGGTGGGTCCGCCAATCAGTGTATCGTTTTCCGGGGATAACTAATTAGAACTACGCTACTATGAGGCATCATGAATAGAGCTTCTGCTGCGTTCGTAGTGCTAATGATGATTGCCGTCCCTCTAGCTGGCTGTGCTGGAGAGGACGCCCAACCCTACATCGATAGAGTGGATGAGTTGGAGGGACAAGCCGCCGATGACCAGGCTAAGATTCTCGGATTGGAAACCTCGTCCGCCGCAAAGGACACCACCATAGGCGCTCTTGAGACTCAGATTACTGCACTCCAGGGCCAGATTGCCGCACTGGAGGGTCAAGTGGCAGCACTGGAGGCCCAGATCGCTGCGGCTGGGAACATCACAGAGCTGGAGGAGCAGAACGCAGCCCAGATTGCCCAGATTGCCGAGCTCCAGACGAGCCTTTCCAATCTCCAGGCGCTCGCAGACTCACTACAAGACCAACTCGATGCCAGCTACACAGAGCAGGAGCTTCAGGTTCAGATGGGAATCTCTTACGACCAGGGCTACAGCGACGGGGCCTCGATGGGTAGCTCGACTAGCACCTTGGACACGATCATGGAAAGAGGGTCCATGAAGTGCGGAGTCAAGGAGTCCCAGTACGGAATGGGATACTTGGATGCAGCCACGGGCGTACGCTCTGGACTCGACATCTCATACTGTCGCGCTGTAGCCGCCGCCATCGGCCTCGACCCTGACACGGATGTCGAGTACATCCCCGCGTCCGGATCGGACAGGTTCGAGAAGCTGGCCTCCGGGACAATCGACGTACTGATCAGGACAACGACATGGACCAACAGCCGTGACGCGGACCTGAACGCCGACTTCGCTGGCATGAACTTCTTCGACGGCCAAGGGATCCTGATCAGGGAGGACAGGTTCCCTCAAGCTGATTCCGGAAACTCCGCAACTGCTCTCAACGGCGCCAGCATCTGCGTCGGGATCGGCACCACCACAGAGGGTAATCTACAGGACTGGTTCTCCTCCAGAGAGATTAGCTTCAACACCGTCCCAGTGGCCGACGCCTCTGAGGCTACTGCGAAGTTTAGTGACGGGACATGCGATGCCTTCACCGGTGACATGTCCGCGATGGTTGCCAAGAAGTGGCAACTCGACAACGATGGAACTGTGCAGGACAGCGATGGCAACGTGATACCAATCTGGATCGCATCCGAGCTGATGTCCAAGGAGCCTCTTGGTGCCGCGACGAGGGACTACGACTCTGAGTGGAACGAGATCGTATCTTGGGTCTGGTACGGAATGATCACCGCCGAGGAGATGGGCGTGACATCAAGCAACTACGCCGCAATGGCAGATGATGCATGCGGCATAAACGACTCCGGCTCCACCTCTGACCCAGCAATGTGCCGCCTGCTGACCGAGAACTTCGGCATGGGCACCGCAACCAACCCGCTGGCCGGGACCTGGATGCAGGCAGTGCTGTCTGCAGCCGGAAACTACGGTGAGGCATACGACGACGCGTTCTGCGACGGCACCTACGACGGTGTCAGCGGATCGGACGCCATGGTCGACTGCCTGATCTCGCGAGCTGGAACACTGAACGCCCTCGTTTCCGAGGGTGGCATCCAGTACGCACCACCGATGCGCTGATCGTCCTCACCCCCAATGACCGGGCAACCGGTTCAATAGCGAGTCCCCAGAGGGGAGTTCAGGACCCATGGTGTAGCCTGGATATCACTCTAGCCTCCGGAGCTGGAAACCCGTGTTCGAATCGCGGTGGGTCCGCCAAGGCCATGGTCTCCACCAGTTAGGTTGAAGCCGAATCCCAATCACGGGAAAGCAATGGCATTCGTCTCCGAGAGAAGGGTAGACTTCCCGATGGTCGACTTGGCCAAAATCGTATACTATCCAAGGTTCTGGGACCTTGCTCACAGATTCTACGAGGAGTCCTGGGAGTTCTCCTGTGGGATGCACTACAGGGACGTTCTGTATGAGAAGCAGATCGGCTTCCCATTAGTTCACAGCGAGGCCCATTTTCTCCACCCCCTGTCTTACGGAGATTCGGTGCGTTGCACAATCACCGTGACAAGGATCGGAAACACATCAGTTACGTGGCACTACGAGTTCCACAACCAGGAAGGAACGCTTTGCTGGACCGCCGACCAAGTCACCGTATGCACGGACATGAAAGAAATTAGAAAGAAGATCCCGGTACCTGACTGGATGAGAGAGGGATTAGGTAAGATGCGCCATAACGAAGACTAGTCCCTGGGCCATTTTTTTGATAGTGCCTTCGTAAGGCTTTCATCCATCTTAGCGTCCCACCAGTTGGCATCCCTCCAAACAGCGTATTTGCCCCTGATCCCTCGCATATCCGCGCCATCGAGTTTAGCTCCCTGTAGGTTCGAAAGCCCGAGCCTCGCCTTCAACATCCTAGCCCCTCGAAGATCGGCCCCGTCTAGAGACGCTTTCATCAGGTTGGCCTCTCTCATCGATGCATTCCGTAGGTCAGCCCCAGAGAGGTCGGCTCCCTCTAGGTCCGCCCTGTCTAGAACTGCCCTTCTGAGGTCAGCCCCAGAGAGGTCCATACCCCTCATGTCTTCCCCGACATGAGAGGTGAATGACCAGTCCTTGCTCTGATCTGGCACCCAGTTCACCTACCCAGGGAAAGCTTGTCCAAATGGTCCCTTCCGGCCTCTGTCAGAACAACATAGCCGTTCTTTCTAGGCTTCCTTCGAGGGTACTCTAGGAACGGGGCAGATCCTCCCGAACCCCTCTCTAGCATCCTACTGATGTAAATCGATAAGTTCCATTTCCTCACAGATCTCTTTGTCCACTTGCCAGTTTCCTCAATGAGCCTTTTTAGATCCCTTGGCTGAGTATAGCCCTCCTTCTCAACCGACCTCAGATACTGTATCGATGCCAAGACAACGTCTGACTTCTTCTCAATGCCACAGGAATCAATCAACCTCCTGAAAGAGGACCCCCTGTCAGGGAAGCCACTGGTTCTAATCGACTCAAGTGAATTCTCAATAGCCTCCTGTCTTGCAATTCTAACCCTAGATAGAGTCGATGACCATGTATCCTGAGGTGTGATTCTCAGCCATTGGTCATCCGCTTCTTTTGTGAAGTCAGCCAGATTGATTTCCCTCGATCCTAATTTTAGGTAAAGACCACCCAGATTTCGTGATCCCGTGGAAACCATGTCGGCCCCTAACCATCTACCCTTATCAGGTTAATTTTCTACGAGTTTCTTTTACAATATGCAATCCAGACGAGCCGTGAGATTCAAAGAGCGCCTCCTAGACGAATCAATGTGAGCGAGGAAACCTCAGGGGGTTACCCACTAGTTTTGCATACTGAGGCAGACCCGTCCAGACTAGGGGGAACTGCAGTATGCGGCTTCTCAACGGTTGGCTCCGTCGGAGTAATTGCAACGTCACATCTAATCAAATCATTAGAGCTGGAACCAATGGGCACGGTGCTTCACCCAAAGTTCCCAGCAGTTGCTCTGATTCACGACTCAGTTCCTAAGCATCCGGTTAGAGTTTACCAAGGGGAAGGGATGGGCGTTTTCACATCAGAGATTCAGTTTCCAAGCGAGCATGACGTTTAATTCGCAAACACGGTCTTAGAATGGTTCACCAAGGGCGGATTCGACAGACTCGTCGTTATTGATGGGGTGGTGAGCAATGATTTGGGAATAAAAGAGGAAAGCGAACTCTGGGGCGTCTCCTCAACAACCATTGGTAGGGAGGAGTTGGACAACTCCAGCATTCAGAGAATTCAGCAAGGAGTTGTAATGGGAATCGCTGGTTATCTTATTGCAGAGGGGGAGAGGAGAGGACTAGATGTAACAGCCCTATTGGCCGAGTGCAACCCGATGTACCCCGATGCCAGAGCAGCCCTAATCGCAGTGGAAGGACTGAGCGAACTGATTGGAATCGAAGTTCCCGTTGGAGGACTACTTGAAGATGCGAAGGACATCGAAGAAAGGGTCAGAGAAGCCTTCGAGAGAGCACAGGCAGCAGCCCTTCCAGCACCACCAGACGAAGACGAGGACGACGTGCCCATGGTTTACTGATTAGTAGAAGGGATTAGTCCCTGCTTCGTGATCTGTCACATCGATTACCCCGGAGACTCCTGGGACCCCTTCGGTGATCATCACTTCTACACCCTGTCTGAGAGTGACATCAACCATCCCGCACCCTTGACATCCGCCTCCAAACGAAATTACTGCCTTCCCATCGTCTATCCCGATCAGGTCAACATGCCCCCCATGAGTTGCAACAACAGGGTTGACCTTCTCGGAGATGACATCTGCCACGGCCTTCGAGAGGTCGTCTATCCACAGAGGATTGGGGTTTTCGAAACTGAAACCACCTCCCATTAGGGTCTCTTTGTAGTCAAGAGTCGTCCCCTCCAGATATGGTGCACTCTTTTCTGAAATGAATACAGTCACACCATCGACATCTGACTCGATGTCATCATCAAGAGCATCTTCCCTACTGATTAGTTGTAAGTCATATTGGAATCCCTTTGGCCCGCGTCCCACAATTTCGACCTTTACTGCCATTTCTCCATCGCCTTCTGCCTGATCAGAAAAGCTTTGCAGCATCTCCTTGGCCTTGTCTGTAATGACGAGCATCAATATGTGCAACATCTCCCTGTTCTTCAACCTGTTCTCTATCAGACAAACTCTTCACCAATTGCTGTATCGATCACAGCGTGACTCGAGACACGCTGGACAGGCCTCTTCGAGACCTGAGGATTTCAGTCACAGATAGATGCAACTTCAGGTGCAGGTACTGCATGCCAAGAGAGAGATTCGGCGAGGACCACACCTTTCTTCCAAGACGAGCACTGCTCTCCTTCCAAGAGATAGAGAAGTTTGTTTCTGCATGCATTCCAATTGGATTGAGGAAAGTCAGAATTACGGGAGGAGAACCACTACTAAGACCAAACCTGCCAGAACTAGTCAAATTACTGTCTTCCACGGGTGTAGAGGTGGCCCTGACCACCAATGCTTCATTACTCGCAGCAAATGCAGAAGAACTCGCAAAATCTGGTTTAGACAGGGTGACAGTGAGCCTCGATGCTCTCAATCCATCGATTTTTTCCAGTATGGCCGATTGTGCGATTCCAGTAACCTCAGTTTTGGAAGGAATCCAATCAGCAATTGATCACAATCTCACCCCAGTAAAGGTGAATTGTGTGGTACAAAGAGGAGTCAATGAATCGGAAGTCCCGGAACTAGTTAGGCACTTCAGGGGGACTGGTGTGATTGTTCGTTTCATCGAATATATGGACGTGGGCAGAACCAATGGGTGGAGCAGAGGCCAAGTCATCCCCTCTTCACAGCTTCTAGATTTCTTGAGGGCAGAGTTCGAACTCATCCCTGTTGAACCAGATTCTCCTAGCGACGTTGCCACTAGGTGGTCTCACGCAGACGGCTCAGGAGAGATAGGCTTCATCTCCTCGGTATCGGAACCGTTTTGCGGAGATTGCGTAAGGGCTAGGCTTTCGGCAGACGGGCACCTCTTCACGTGCCTATTCGCATCCGGAGGGCACGATCTTAGAGCCATTATTCACGGCTCATCAGAGATTAAGGAAATCACCGATGCAGTATCAGCAGTCTGGGAACGACGAACAGACAGGTACAGCGAGCAAAGGTCCTCAGAGACCTCCTCGTTGCCTAGAATCGAGATGTCTTACATTGGAGGATGAGTAGCCATGGCCGCCTCGACGACATCCTCCCACGAGGAGTCGGTTCTGAATGAAGGCCTGCCATAACTGGAAACCTCGGCAGAATTTCCAGCATCCTTCAGAACCTGTACAATTTTCCTGGGGCTCGGAGGTGCACCCGTACCTAGCCATGCAGCCAGATCGTCAACCACAATCAAGTGTCTGGATGCAATTACTCCAGATTCCTTTGAAAAATTGCGAACGCTCCTAACGACTGACTTTCTTTCCATCTCAAACCTCTTCTCGTCCCATCCGAGGGGGTCATCAGGCGAGAAGACTGGGCCACAGCTCTCCAACGCCCTTTCTTCAGTCATTGAAGACATCGCTTCATCGTCTCCTATGGATCCAATCCAAAGAGGACCAGAAACTCGCTGATCTTTCATATCCAGTGGGAAATTGAGAGGGAGCATGCAGTGCATCGGCAGAAAATCAAGGGAGCTTTTAGGATACATTCCTGCATCCATTGATGCGACGACCTCCTCCTTGGAAGGAGAGAAAACCCTCCATCCAATAGACTCTTCAAGATTATTGGCTGCCGAAACTCCCTTAATTACTCTGAAAGATACTCTCAAGTGGTGGGAATCCCACACCGAAAGAAGCGGCACAATTGACCTATCGTGCCTAGCAGCAACTCTTGACAATGTCGCCAGAAGAACCCTCATTCCAGAATCGTGAGATAGACTGTCCGTTAACACTCTCGCTCCATATCTTCTCATCAGGGCAGTCTTTGAAGAACCAGTCAATGCTGCAGTATCTGTAGCACTGACTTCCATTACCCCATTTCTAGCCATAGACTGCAAAGCAGTGTCAATGAATGGGACGGGTGAACCGTATGGATCGATGTCGATCCAATGCCTTCCACTACTGAGGACCTCCACTCTCAGATCGGATTGTGAGTGCCCCAACTTCCCCTTGCTGTGGTTCGGGGGGTATCTCTCATGGGATTTCAATGCCCATTCCAGTGACTCTCCGTCCAAATCAACAATTGTCGCAGAAATCCTCTGAGCCATTTCACCAGGTAACTCATTCAACCACCTTCTTGCCCGGAGTCCAGAAGCCGTCAACCCGTCAAGAGCGTATATTGTGCCTTTACCTAGCAGCCCTGCTTCTATTGAGTGCCTGAAAAGAAGAACGCTCCTTGTCCTGCTTCCAGACATTGATGGATTGTAGAAAACCCTCCCCGCCTCCTTCATTATTGGACCCCGGATCCCCACCTCTGGAGACTCCGGAAGCAACATTCCGGTCCTCCCTTCCCTATGTGAGACTCGTCCCGGGTGCATCTCGTCGCGGCTCGTCATGGCTTCCGGAGGGCAACTATACAAAAGGAATTGACCAATTACCTAGTATTCAGAAAATTTTACTTCAGGATTCCGATGAGTGACCATTTTGCCATCTGAGACTACTTCACCAACGATTCTGCAACCTTCCAATCGATCACTCAACCATCTTGCAATAGATTCGCTTTCCTCGGCAGCGACTGCAACTACCATGCCCATTCCCATGTTGAAAGTCCTATACATCTCCAACTGACTTATCGAGCCAACATCGGCTATCCACTCGTACTCAGGTTGTGGAGGCAGTGGATCCGAAATTCGCCAGCCCAATGAATCATGAAGACGAAGTAGGTTTGACAGACCACCTCCTGTGATGTGGGCAATGGCCTTAATCGAGTCGAATCGGAATGCCCCATCCGGCTTTCTGGATTCAAGAACTAGATCCACAACCGGATCGACATAAATTCTGGTCGGATTCAGGAAAACTTCAGCTAGAGTCGGGACCTCGCTAGAATCTAGGAACCTCTCGATTTCCCTCGAACCATGAACAGAATCAAATGGGCACTCGTCTAACAAAGACAGCCCAGACCTCTCAATTACAGCTCGAATAAGTGTGAAACCGTTGGAGTGAACTCCACTACTAGGCAAACCAATTAGTGAATCGCCCTCTTCGAGATCATGTCCCGTTATCCCCAAATTTCTGGGGAACCAACCAAGAGCAGTCCCAGAAAGGTCCAATTCCCTGACGATTCCAGGCAAAGTCGCCGTTTCTCCACCTGCCAGCGTGACCCTAGCCAACTGACATGCCTTGGACAAAGACGCCCCTAACTCCGAATGGATGACCGGATCTGCTTCAGGAACCGCGATATAGTCTACAAACGCCAAAGGCTCGGCACCAACACAGATCAGGTCATTAACGTTCATGGCAACACAATCGACCCCAACCCCTCCCAATTGCCCCACCTCACACGCAATTTGCAATTTCGATCCTACTCCATCAGTTGCTAAGGCCAAGCAAGCCTCCCCAAACTCAATCACGCCCCCAAATCCCCCTGGTAGGTGAATCGGGGCACCATACTGCCCAGGAAGCCTCGGAGAAGGGCCAAGAGATCTAATTAGACTAGCTATTGCATCGCTTTCTAGTCCAATGTCAACACCGCTTGATGCATAACTCATAGGCTCCTCCATGACCTCCCGTTTGCTAGTAGCAACTTCATTATCTCGGAAGACCAATCTCGCGCCCACAACGAAAAAATAAAAAACGCCAAAACTAGTCAAAAAAGGCAGTTTTTCGATATTTACTTATAAAGAAAATTTCAACAATATATATAACACAAAGTTCTCCCGCCATAGATGGGATAGTGAGTTTACTATGTACAATAAGAAAATGATTGCAATGATGCTTACCCTGAGCATGCTGGCTGCAAGCCTAGCCGGTTGCGCAGGGGATGAAGAGGAACTGGAGAAGTACGAACCAGCCGCGGACCTGTCCGCAGATTTCGTAACGTCCGATTGGGACCCAATCCTCGACAACCTGAACGACGGAGAGATGTGTGACGCGATCCTCTCGGCAATGACCAAGACCGATGAGAGAGACCAGATCGTCGACTTCACCCGTGGCTACTACACCAGCAGCCAAGGCGTGATTGGCGGTACCGGAGTTGCGTCCATCACGGACGTGGCAGAACTGAACGCAAATGGCGTAACCATTGGCGTCCAGTCCGGGACAACATCCGACCTCTATGCCGATGAGAGCCTGTCCATGGCGACAAAGAGCGCCTACGCGGACTTCCCATCGGTTATTGCGGCTCTGAACAACGGTGACGTGATGTACGCCATGGGCGACGCACCAGTTCTAGCACTAGAGGGCACGNTGATGGTGACATTCTCCGACGAGGTTTTCGGAATTGCAGTGAGAGAGGACTCAGGNGAGCTCCTTGATGCACTCAACGTCGCGATCGGCGCAATTGTCGACTCAGGAGAGTGGGACAACATAGCATCCACATGGGCCCTCAAGGCTCCTCTGACCGACGACACCACGTCTGACACGGCAACTGCATACCCGACCCCAAGCGACGGTAGCACTCTTACAAAGGTCCTAAACGCTGGATCTCTGAAGTTCTGCTCTGACACTACCTACCCACCGTTCGAGAATCTGGACGCAAGCGGTAACCCNGTCGGTTTCGATGTTGACATCGGTAACGCTCTGGCTGACGAGATTGCTGCCCACTACATGGGGNCAGATAACCCGATGTTCGCTGCTCCAGTGTTTGACACCGTAATCAAGATCGGTGTCCTATACGACAGGGAAGTGGCGNTGGCAGACTACGCTCCAGGCTTCGACTGGGCGTTCGCCGCTGCTTTCGAAGATCTCAACACCATGTACCCTGGATATGACTTCCAGATGGTCTACTCAAGCACCAAGTGCAGTGAGGAAGGGGGAGCGCAATCAGCTCAAAGCGTCTTGGACGCTGGCGTTGTCGCTGTAGCAGGAGCCGCATGCTCTGGCGCCTCAAAGGGAGCAAACAGCATTTTGGCACCAGCAGGGGTTCCGATGATCTCCTTCGCGAGCACATCTCCGACCCTCAGTGACGCTACTTCGTACCCTCACTTCTTCAGAGTGGCACCAAGCGACGAGTTGCAGGGCAAGGCTCTAGCAGACGTTGTGGCTGGCCAAGGTCACGTCAGCACAGCAGTCATCGCAATGAACAATGACTACGGCGCTGGACTAGCCGATGCCTTCACAACCAACTTCAATGCTATGGATGGCCACTCGGTATGCGCAAGATACGACTACGACAACCAGGCAATGACAGCCGCTACAACCGAGGAGGCGATAGGCGCAATACTCGGGGCTTCTGAGACCTGCGACTCTGTAGTTCTGGCTTCATACAGCCCAGACGGCGCGATGATGATGGGGGCCATGTACCTCGCTGGTGCTATGCTCCCCTCCTACGGAGCAGATGGAATGGCAGGCTTGGCCGCTCTGAACTCATTCGAGAACAATGCACTCGCCAACGGCCTGATGGTCACCAACCCAAAGGATGGAACCAGCACTGGTGACTTCGCCGACAGGTGCGCAGCCAGCACGGACTGCTCCTCAGGGATCTTCACCTCCCAAGCCTACGACGCAGCCATGATGATCGGAATGGCCGCAAAGATGGAAGATGGCGCTAACATGGCCACTCACATCGCAATGGTAGGTGGCGGCGACGGATACGCCGGCGCCAGCGGACATCACACGTTCTTGGATAACGGAGACGTTCCCGGGGATGGATATGACGTATGCAGNTTCAACCACGTCCCAACCTACGGCGATTACTTCAACTGCCAGCACACCTGGACTGTTGCAGACGGGCTAACCGCAGTAGAGTTCACTGGAACAACTGTCAAGATCGGCTTCATGGGAGACGCCAGCAGCCCCGCAATCTCTGAGCTGTGGCCGTCATTCAACGTAGCTGCTAGCATTGGTATCCAACTTGCAAACACCATCGCATGGAACCAGAACGTCCAGTTCGAGATTGTGTTCGCTGACTCAGGATGTAACGGATACGAGACAACCTCGACGGGAGCCACTGCAGCACAGGCCCTAGTCGACGCAGGAGTCTGGGGAGCAGTTGGGGCCGCATGCTCCGGAGCTTCGAAGGCTGCCAATGCGGTTCTCGAAGCAGCTGGCATTCCGATGATCTCCTATGCGAGCACTTCCCCTGACCTGAGCGACGCTACTGCCTACCCTGACTTCTTCAGGGTGGTTCCAAGCGACGTAGGCCAAGCAGCCGCAATCAAGGACCTCATGGTTGCAAACAGCGAGGATTTGACTNCCAGCGGAGTTGCNNTCATCGCAGCAACNGACGACTACACGGCTGCTCTCGGAGACCTGTTCACCGCAGAGTGGACNGNTGCNGGAGGNGAANTCTGCAGCAGGTCTGACTACACGAGACCTGTNACCGACTACGCAGCAGTGATTCAGTCAGCTCTGGATAACGGATGCAGTTCTGTGGCTCTATTCGCGTACAACGCGGACGGCGCAGCAATCATCACCGAACTGAAGGGCNCAGGCTTCACCGGACAAATCTACGGAACTGACGGAATCGCTTCTGTCACCACGGCAGGGAGCATGCAGGACGATCTCTTGGCAGGAGTCATTGCAACGAACGTTGCAACGGCGGAATCCGAAGTAGCTGGGGCATTGACCGCTCTGTGGCCAGAGCAGCCACCAATGGGGCAGTTCGCCATGGAGGCTTTCGATGCAGTCACGATAATGGCTTTCGCGGCATTTACCTTCCTGGCAAACCCAGGAATTACCGCCACTCAGGCCATTGCAGGGACCGGTGCTGGGTGGAACGGAGCCACGGGCACTGTGACCTTCCTAGACAACGGTGACACAAATGGAAACGGATACTGCATAGGTCTGTTCAGCGTCACCGATGTCGGTGCCGATGGAGAGGGGACAGTCAGCTACGACTGCACCCACACTTGGGACTTCGCCAACGGTCTTGTGGAAGTCACACAGTCCTAGGCTGAAGCGACCACAGTTGGAACGTAAAGCAGTGCGGCGGGCGAGGCCCGCCGCACTGCCCAAACCCAAAATTCATTTGGTATGTCCAGAGTTCAAGAATTGGTTCGATGAACGCTACTCTGGAAAAAATCTTCTTCTCTCGCCCCAGATGGTTCAGGAGAACTGCACTTTCAACAATAGTGCTACTGGATGCCGCTCTCTTGGGGCTACTGTATGGATTCGGATCTCTCAACGTGATCGACACCATTCTGGGTGGCGCTCTTCCCAACGACATGGTCTGGCTGCTGCAGATTGTGCAGTCCTTCGGTGCCGGTTTCGGGCTAGTTAAGGTGGCGTTCGATGACATCCCTACAGGAATCGGTAGAAACATAGCAATCGCATCCTCTCCAGCATTACTCTTCTTGTTGACACTTGTGATCTTGGAGTTGCTGTTCAGTGGACAGGAAAAGGGTGCATCCATAACATTCGACATGGTTTCATTGGGAACAAATACCCTGATTTGGTCTGCTACTTACTTATCGATCGCAATCGGCTTAACTCTGACTTACAAGGTTCAGGGATACGGAAACTTCGCACAATCGGAGTTCTTCATGGTTGGAATGTTCGTAGGGATGATTCTGGGATGGAGCGAGTACTACTACCCGCTTTACGAGACCCCCGGAGAGGGAGTAATCACGTGGTCATTACTAATCAGGGCCCTGTTGGGTGCTTTCGTGCTCACAGGCTTGTTCGGAATAATCGTGGATAGGGGCGTCTATCGTGGATTCAGGATAAGAAAGGCAAGCCCCCAAGTTATGATGATCGCATCATTAGGAATCGCTTTGATGCTAAGGGCCATTTACTTCATGAGGTTCTCATCTTCAAAAGTAATGTTCCATCCCGATGCCGACTTCCAACATATCGCAAATAGATGGGAGTTCCCAACCAAAAAAATCCGCTTCAATATCGGCGACAGATCTCTCGACGAGGGAAGAACATACAATCAGTTCAATTGCGAACAGTCAACAGACCCAGAAACTGGAAATCTTCTGTTTGACGAAACCGGAGAACCGATGATGGAGAGAATCGTCTCTGAGGGGTCAAAGCCAGCTATCGAGATCTATGACATCGCAACTGATTGCGCCTCGGCTCTAACTACTAACTATCCATACTACAAGGGAGCCCTGCCCGCCATCGTCTTNCTATCAGTAGCCNTGCTGGTAATACTGCTTAACAAGTCNCGATTGGGAATGAGAATGAGAGCCGTTGCCGACAACCCCGACTTGGCTGCGAGTAGTGGGATCAACGTTGAGCGTATACAACTAACCAGCGCATTCCTTTCGGCAGGGATTACCGGTTTGGGAGGGGCAATATTCTCAGTCACCCTTCTATTCAACCCAACAACCGCTTTCTCNCTTCTGCTCCCCTCTTTCGCAGTCATTGTACTTGGAACAATTGGCTCTGTCCAAGGAGCAATCGNAGCCTCGCTACTAGTGGGCTTCGTCAGAGCAGTCTCATCACCTATCCTAGTTGGAGTTGGATATCCCCTNGATCGCTCTGGATACTCAGCGATGGGTGGGGTCATGCCCTACATCTTCCTAGTAGCCATACTAATGATAATGCCCAAAGGAATAGGAGATGCCTGGGAGAACTGGAAGATCGAATCCACGAGAAAGAGAAGCGAAAGACCACCGAGGGAAGTATCGCCGAAGTCCACTGCCGCATTGGCAATACTTCCAACCGGAATCTTGGGACTCCATCATTGGAGTTCAGGAAGGTCAGACAAGGCCCAGAAC
Source organism: Methanobacteriota archaeon (assembly GCA_002718695.1). GTDB lineage: Archaea > Thermoplasmatota > Poseidoniia > Poseidoniales > Thalassarchaeaceae > UBA36. The sequence goes on along the minus strand of PBFP01000001.1, from coordinate 42,417 downwards.
TTCTCAATCCTAGCGATTAGCGCATATGTGTTCCACAGGATTTCCGGATTTATATCCAGAAACTCATTCGCGAAAGACTCCTGCTCCAGACTCTGCTCTGAATCGGAGACCAGGGAGACCAATCTGGCTCTACTCACCGGAAGGAATGATGGCACAATAAAGGCAAGCGACTCTCCCTTTTTCTCTGATGCCATTACAGAATTGGATGAGAAGTGGCTAGATCTGATGCAAACTGAGATTCAGGTTGTCAACCTGATTTCTGACCTAGGAGAAATTATCTGGCCCACAGTCCCGATTCTATTGTGGCTATTTGCGATTGTCGAGGGGCTCAGNATTTTGAGTGGCAGAGATTCAAAACAGCCTCTTTCCGAGAATGGGNTATTCAGGAGCNTCAGTGCAACCATCGATTCAATNAACCCGAAACCGCACATNAGGAACCTATGGAATGAACTAAAATCACAAATCACAAAACTGGACAAGTTACACTCTGAATTAGCGATCCNAGCAAAGACGAAATCGATGCGCGGACTTTCACGAGCCCGGGAGACATCCTTATCTTCACTCAATAGCTTGTCTTCTAGAATCCAGCTAGCCTTTCTTACTCCTCTCTTCAACAGACTTTCCGGAATCCCATTCTTGAGTGGGCTCTTGGAAAAAANGGCATCTGAGACTGGTGAAGAAAATGAAAGCAATCGATGGAGAGATAGAATCTTTGATCCATACGGGAGAGAAGGAAAGAGAGGCTCTAATCAGGCATTCATTGCTCTACTAATTGTAATGCTAATCTTCGTCTGGTGGCTTCCAATTTCATCCGATCCTGCAACTTTCAGATGGGACAAGATGTTTCAGTTTTCGAATGTCATGCAGACAGTATGCATCTTTGCCCTAATGGCCTTCTCTCTTAACCTGCACACNGGGTACACGGGCATGGTCAACTTCGGAGTGGTATTCTTCGTCGGTATTGGAGCGATTACCATTTGCGTACTTTCTGCCCCTACCAGNATGAACGGATACGGTTGGCCGATTTTACCCGCAGCCATTGTCGGCATTCTTCTTTCATCGCTACTCGGATGGGCCCTGGCTTATCCCACTGCAAGACTCCGCACTGATTACTTCGCAATAGTCACCATTTCTCTAGGAGAGATTGTGCGACTTTTGCTTTCAGCTGAACCACTGCTACGAACGGGTCCAACCGCATCTGCTATCGGTTTGGGGAGCTATCCGTTGCCCTTCAAGGAGTGGTGGTTCTGTGGCTCAGATATCGAAACTGGCCCGGACATGGAGCTCCTTAGCCCTGATGCTTGCAGAACAGCAACCCCTGAGATAGAGTCCCCCTCNCTGCTTTTCAGTGACCTGCTCAACTTAGGGGAGCCCGCCCCATACTCGGTACTTCTGGCCATTATCTGCATTTGCAGTGTGCTCACGGTCTGGGCCCTTCTTGAGTCGCTGCTCTCTTCCCCCTGGGGTAGGATCCTAAAGGCAATAAGGGAAGACGAGGAAGTCGCACAGCACCATGGCCATGACGTCCTTAGGCACAAGGCAGCCAGCCTAGCTCTAGGAGCCGGCATAGCATCCTTGGCAGGAGTATTATGGGCNTGGAAGCTTACAGGACTCAGCCCTTCGTTCATGTCACCCGCTTCAACCACTTTCCTAGTTTGGGCGGCTTTCATCATTGGTGGGTCTGCCAATAACAAAGGAATGGTTGTGGGGGCCTTCATCATCGTATTGATGGAATTCGTATTCAACGTCCTGGTCGTCGCAAGCTATCCAGATCTCCCACTATACTATACAGCCGAGAGAATCGATGGCGCATTTGTCTGGCTCGTAACGGATCAGTGGGAAGTGACCAAGGTCTTCGTAGCATTTCTGGTAATTGGAATCGTAACCCGNTCNAGCGNCCTAGCCGAGATTGGCGTATGGGGGGCATTGGTATTCGCATTCACAGCTGTAATGATGGAAGGGGATAGAGCATTGGATTCAGCAACCAACTACGCCGGAGAGGTCACAATTTCCGGTGGGGGGATGGTTTACGTCAAGCTTTTACTCGTTGGAGGTTTAATGCTCTACTCTTTGAAGTTCAATCCTAAGGGACTTCTGCCTGAGGTTCCGGCACGCCCAGAGAGACCTAATGGAGGGACTCCGGAATGAACAAGGCACTTTCCGTCAAAAGCCTTCGAAAGGAGTTCGGAGGACTAGTTGCTGTCGACGACGTCTCATTCGAGGTCCGGGAAGGGGAGTTCGTAGGACTAATCGGACCCAACGGTTGTGGCAAATCAACCACATTCAACTGCATCAGCGGACTCCTGGAACCAACCTCAGGAAAAGTCNAGATTTTCGGNCAAGACGCTCTTCAGAAGAGGCCGGAAGAGATTCAGAGAATGGGGCTAACTAGGACATTCCAGCATACACGACTCTGGAGGAGGATGACGGTTATTGAGAACCTNTTAGTTCCTCCGAGGAATCAGCTGGGGAGCTCGTTTTCCACACTGTTGAAGTCTTTGTTCCTGAAAAGCGGTAATTCCAGGGAAATCCGAATTCCTGGTACAACTAGCCCATCTATCACAATCCCGGGCAACNCCTCTGAGAAGGAAAGATTGGCCAACGCTTACCAAGTGTTGGACCAATTGGAGGTCCCGCACATGGCTCACAACCTTACTAGCGAACTATCGGGCGGCCAGAGCAAGCTTGTCGATATTGGGAGGTCAATGATGGGCGACCCACAATTGCTCCTACTCGATGAGCCGGTCGCCGGAGTTGCAGGACCACTCGCATTGAAGATTTTCAATAATCTTAGGAAACTGGTAGACGAAACCGGAATCTCAGTCCTAATTATCGAACATAATATGGATTTCATCCTAAGGCAGGGGGTTGATCGGATTATCGTCATGAACGAGGGAGGAGTTTTGATGCAGGGCACCCCAGACGAGGTTCGCGGCAACAGAGAGGTCATCGAGGCTTACCTTGGAGCAGCAGGAGAACCGGGGGACGAGCAAGAATGACCCGAGTCCTAGAAGTAAACTCCTTGGAAGGGGGCTACGAGAGAGTACAGATTCTTTACGGAATCGACATCTATGTGGATGAGGGCGAGTTCGTAACTATAATCGGTCCGAACGGATGCGGAAAGTCAACATTGATCAAGACCATTTTCGGATTAGCCACATTCTACAGTGGGGAGGTTCATTATAGGGGGCAAGACGTTTCAGGATGGCGGACAGATCAACTGGTTAAACAAGGGATAGCCTACGTCCCACAAGTGGACAATGTGTTCCCATCACTATCGGTAATTGAGAACCTGAGGATGGGTGGGAACGCCCTTGCAAACGACCAACTTGTAGAGCGAATAGACCGGTCACTAGAGATGTTCCCTGATCTTAGAAACAGGGAATTCGATCTCGCAGCATCCCTNTCCGGCGGAGAGAGGCAGATGCTAGCAATTTCACGCGCGTTAATCTCAAATCCAAAGTTCATCCTCCTAGACGAACCCACTGCAGCACTGTCCCCACTCTACCAGCAGCAAATAATCGAGAGCATCGACTCTCTCCGTCAACGAGGGATCACAATCCTGATCGTTGAACAAAACGCAAGACTCTCTCTATCCAGATCTGATAGAGGATATATCATGGCCAATGGAAAGGTNGTCCACTCGGGGGACGCCAAGCATATTCTAACCGATCCTGAGATAGGTGAGTACTTCCTCGGTTCAACTGGTGCATAATGTTCCAAGAATTGCAGAGGACCTATTCTTCCAATAGCGCCATAGCTTGCTGTGACCACATCATCTTTGAGACTCTGCCGGAGACAAAACCTAGAGCGCCGTTAACCGCCTCAGCGGTGTCTTTGTCCATTTTTGAAATCTGATCAAACGTCCTAATGCCTAGTAGCTTCAACTTTTTCAGAATCTCGTCGTCAACTCCCTTGATCTTCTTCAGATCGTCCGATTTCCTNTCACCGGCTTCTCCAATCAGGGTCCAGTTAATCTGAGNACTTAGGTCTGTGATTCCACCATCATCAGTTCCATCGTCCACCTTAGAAGAGCTCTCATCCACACCCTTCAATTCCAGCATTGTGATTGCCTGACTTGTCCAAGCCATTTCTGTAACCTTTCCAGGCATAAACTCCAGAGCATCATTGACGGCCTCAGAAATCACCCCATCTATCTTTGAAATCTGAGCGAATGTTTTGATCCCCAATGCATTTAGTTTCCTCTGNGTNAACTCATCAATTCCATTGATTAGNGTGAGATCGTCNTCCTCCCCTATATTCGATTTTCCAATCNTTGACCAGTTAATTTGCTCTGACCTCTGACCAATTCTCTCCAGAATTGCTTCCTCTCTCTTTTCCTTCTCTTCTTCTGCAGTGAATTGCTCAACATCCCTTCCGGCCTCCTCTACTTTCCGAACNGCCTCCTCTACTTTCTTCTTTGCTGCCTCCGCCAATGCCTTGGCCTCCTTGGCCTCCTCTTCCTCCAATTCAGCCATCATCCGAGCTTCCTCAGCTTCCGCTTCCTCAGCTTCCGCCNTCTTNATCGCCTCCTCAGCCTCGGCCCTTGCCTGCAAGACCTTCTCTTCCGCCTTCTTTATCGCCTCCTTCGCTTCGGCCCCCATTCGAGCTTTCTCTTCTTTCGCCTCAATCTTCTCCCGAGTCTCTTGTTCGACCCGAGCCTCTTCTTTAGACGCCTGTAGGACTTCTTTCTTCTGAGCCATTTGAGCCTCTAGCTTCTTCATTTCGGCCTGTAAATGCTCAATATCTCTTTCAGCCTCATCGGATTTTTGCTCAGCCAGGCTCTCAATAGGATTCCCTCCATCTGACTGCTCACTCTGCTCTCCGACCTCACTCACTTTCTTCGATAGTTGCTCAGGTTCCTCAAGTTTATCCTCATTNTTGGCACTCNTTTTCTNNAACTCTTCCAGAATTTNCNTCCCTTCGTCACTTNCCTCACCCATTAAATCTGAAGCAATTGCAGAGATGAANCGCATTGACTCCTTCAATCGGTGNTTATCTTCTACTTCATGAAGAGTGACATTTGAGCATTCCTCAACAACTCTTCGAGAGAAACTAATTGGCACAGCTTCATCGAATAATCCATGCATAATGGCCGTTGGGTGCGCTGGTTTTGGCCAAGACATCTTCTCTGCAGACTCCATGAATTCCCATGGAAGTAGGATGTCCATTTCGAATCCTGTATATCNCCTCTCACCAGTAATCTNCCATGCACTCTTGCCAGATTCCCCCATCCCTTCCCAGTTATCAGCTAAACCAAANGCAGGGGCCATCAGAAGAAGTCGNATGTCCAACCCCGGTCTCATCGAAGAAGCGTTGGCAGCAGCGAGTCCGCCCATCGAAGATCCTACAATGAGGTCGAATTCTTCTTCATCCAGATNCTGAATAAGAACATCNGTCTGNCTTGCTATNCTCCATCCTAACTCCGACATCTTTGGCGATGTTACATCCCATCCCAGTGCGTCTCTCATGTAAGTCGGCTTTGAACCGTCTGGNCTCCCCTCGAATCCGTGTGCGAAAAGGACCCGCATAGTTACTCCACCAGTTCGCAGAACGAAATTCTGAGGAACTCACTTTCAGTAGCTTCTCTAGTCATTAGTGTCGACTCTTCGCTTAGTATCCTCATGTGTATCTCTGCTGTCACCTCAACTGTGGCTTCAAACAAATGCCCACCTTTGACAACGTGATCATCGTCCGATGCCACGATATGGATGTGCGTGAAGGGGCCTTCGGGTCCGGGCTGAAGGTTACCTTGGACCGAGAGAAGCTCCATTGGCTCGTTAATTTCCAACTTCTGATAAACACCCTCGGAATCTAGGAAACCAATCACTGAATCCCTTATTCGNCCAATTCCACTTGTCAATGCAGCCGAAGAAATGCCATGCTCGCTAAGGCTCCTAATTGAGGAGTGCAACTCATCTCCTTTGTCTAATCTGATGAAGACGTCACGTCCAACCCGGCGGTGTTCCATAGCCATCGATTAACTAATTTGACTTCAAATTCACCTTTCCCAACTCACCTTCGGAAATCTCATTTGATTCCTCCAGTAGAAGTATAATTTTTCTATAAAAGCAAGTTGAAAGACCAATCATTTTCCACTGGAAATAAAGGGGTTCGAATATTTCACCACACTGTTCATAGGCCGTGAATTTNGAACANCAAAGCCGGGCGGTGAAATNTGTGACCATGGCAGTTCATGATGCATCCGCAAGATGGAGGACTTTCTTGGAAGAGGCCAAAGATTCAGAGGTTATGACTCTGCTTTCCAGACAGTCCAACTTCCCATACCTGTCAGTTCCATTTCACGAGCTTCAGACGTTCGATCCAGACTTTGCGGAGGATATTCTGGAATTTCCCAGAACTATACTATCTGCTGGTTCTAGGACTCTAATGGACATTTGTAGAGAGAGGGGGGAGGAGATCGATGCCATGCTGAGAGTGGGTGAATTGCCCAGCGACTCAAAGAGACCCCTCCGTGAAATAGGAAGCTCAGACATCGATAAGTTACGAAGCGTAGACGTCATAGTGACAAAGATATCAGAAATCAAACCCCGGATTCACAGGGCTGTATTCCAATGCGAGGCCTGCGAATTCAAGATCGAGGTCGATCAAGAGAATGAGAGGGAACTAAAGGAACCTCTGAATTGCCCACAGTCTTTGGGAGGCTGTGGGAGCTCAAAACCTGCAACTCGATTNGATTTGGTACTTGTAAGCTCAAAAATGGTAAACAATCAATGGATCGAGATTCAGGAGCAACCAGAGAACGTTCCTAGCGGGGCTCAGCCAAGAAGAGGCATGGTGTTGATTGAGGGNGATCAGGTAAACAAGCACCTACCCGGTGAAAGGGTTACCGCAAATGTGATTCCAGTGGTTCGAAGCGAAGTCAGGAATCGAAAGAAAACTCCAATGTTCGACGTCATATTTCACTTGATTAGCTCTGAACACGAGAGCACACCNTTCACCGAGATTTCTATCGACGAAGAAGACAGCTCAATGATTGTTGACATTTCTAAGAGAGATGACCTAATGTCTCTCGTCCAACGATCAATCGCTCCATCTGTTTTCGCGACTGGAATTCTCGGACATGTAAAAAGATCCTTGGCNTTGCAACTATTCGGNGGCGTCTCTAGAAGACTCAACGACAAGACCAGATCAAGAGGGGACATCCATATTCTATTGATGGGAGATCCAGGTGTGGCTAAATCGCATCTNCTTACATTCATCTCNGANCTTTCTCCAAGAGGCCGCTTTGCAACCGGCGGAGGCGTCTCGGGNGCCGGTCTTACTGCAGCGGCGGTTAGAGACGCATTCGGNGATGGCAGNTTTGCCTTNGAGGCGGGGGTGTTGCCATTATCCGATCGTGGACTGGCCGCTATAGATGAGTTCGACAAAATTTCGGAGGATGACAGGAGGATGATGCACCCTGCTATGGAACAGCAACAGGTCCATGTAGCAAAGGGCGGNATCACTGCAACGCTACACTCGAGATGTGCTATTTTAGCCGCTGCAAACCCAAAAGATGGGCGCTTCAGCAAGAGAGGCCCAAATCAGAGCGTGATGAGGTCTTTTCAGGAGACNGGGCTGCCTCCTCCTCTAGCATCTAGATTCGATATAATCTGGATGATTAGAGACGAGATCAGAATCCACGACGACGAAAGGATTGCTAGGCACATCCTTGAAAACAGGACTTCAGGGAGAAGCGAGACCTCTCTAGAGGAAAGCATCGAACTTGCTCCCGACTCAGCAGATGAATCCATTCTGGCCTTGTCAAAGGATGGCGAGGAGCACCTAACACAGGATTTTCTAAGAAAGTATATCGCCTATGCAAAAAGGACCATACATCCTCAGTTAGATGATGATGCAAAGACGGAGATTCTGAAGTACTATACAGAAGAGAGGCAGTCATTTGGACGCGAGGACCAATTNCAGTCAGACCAAAGAGATAGAGAGTCCATTATCCCCATCACTGCGCGAGCACTTGAGGCATTAATACGCTTGACTGAGTCTCATGCGAGAATGCATCTAAGAGAGGTAGCTACCAAGGAGGATGCCAAGGTAGCATTGGCGGTTTTCAAGCATTGGAGGGAGGAGTCCGGAATAGAAGACGAATCCGAACTTCACTCGGGAGTCTCAGTTAGGGCAAGATCAAACAACACTTCCATCAGGAACATGATTAGGGAGATTTGTACAAATTCACCGCAGAACACCGCTGAAAAAACCCAGATTTACAATCTAGCCATTCAGCAAGGAATTTCAGAAGACGAGGTTGACAAAGTCATCTCGGGGATGCTTAGAAGCGGTGAACTATTCAGTCCTAGGATGGACATTTTCTCATTTGCTTGAATCCGTTGACCCTATAGTCGAACCCCTCTCCTAGCAACTGAAAATGGAGCCAATAGGAGACACTTCGGATCCCGATTCTCTTGATTCAGTAGCTCTTGGATTCATGTGCGGCCTNGAGATTCACCAGCAATTGGCTACCAACAAGCTCCACTCAAGAATGCCAAGCGAGTTATTTGACNTCAAGTCGGAGGACATTCCTCTGGACTGGCCCAGGTCTACTAGGAGATTGAGNGCATCTCAGGGAGAAGGGGGGAAAACCGATGTAGCTGCAAGGTTNGANCAGAGAAGGAACCGGAATTTCGAGTACATTCAGGCCCCGAATGCNGGGCTNATTGAGTTAGACGAATCACCACCGATGGGCCANGACCCAGAGGCCGTTGATGTCGCCTTGACCATCGCAGCAATGATCGATTCNCACCCGATACCAAGTCTGCAAGTGATGAGAAAAACAGTGGTGGATGGATCAAACACCAGCGGTTTTCAGAGNACNACAATTGTGGCAACAGGAGGGAGAGTTAAGACNGGCTCCGTTGATGTTGGAATAGATCTGATTTCATTAGAAGAAGACTCTGCTAGGAAGNTAGAGACTAGGAGAAATAGCCATGGTGAGACTGTNGTATACAATCTTGACAGGCTGGGGACGCCTCTGGTCGAGATTGCAACCTCTCCCGATGTAAGATCCCCAGATCACGCAAAGGAGACGGCAATAGCAATTGGAAGTATGTTGAGGGAGACTCGAAGAGTAAGAAGAGGCCTAGGCTCAATTAGACAAGATCTGAACGTAAGTATTGCTTGTGGTGACCGAGTTGAGATCAAGGGCTGCCAAGATCTGGATTGGATTCCCAGGATAATCAGTCTTGAGATGGCGCGCCAACTTCATTTCTATCGATTAGCAAATGAACTTCGAGAGGAAAAATCCCTGCCACCCTTGCCACCCAATAGGAAAGACGACTCCATTCCAGTCGAGAACAGAGTCTACCTAGCTGCTTCTAAAAGCATCCCAATNGANTTATTCGACCTCACAGAAATTTTCTCATCCTGCAAATCTGACATGGTTTCCTCATCCTTAGAGGGCGGATCATCGGTAATTGGTGCAGCTCTTCCAGGATTCTCGGGAAGACTCGGGAATAAGGAATCCGATAAAACGGGCGCCCAAAAGCCCAGGTTGGGTAGAGAGCTAGCAAGTGCTGCAAAATTGGCAGGGGTTTCTGGAATTTTTCATTCTGACGAACTCCCTGCCTATGGAATAACCGAATTGGAAGTCAAATCGGTCAGGGAAGNNCTTTCTTTAGGCGAATCGGACGCNTTTGCAATGTGCATAGCTCCTCACTGGCAGGCTGAACTAGCAATCGAGGCAGCTATTGATAGGGCCAGGCTCGCATTTCACAGAATACCACGGGAGGTCAGAAACGTGGTCATTCGCAAGGGAAAGCCAGAGGATGGTACTACCACGGCATTGCGTCCTCTACCCGGGGGAGCCAGAATGTACCCAGAGACAGACATCCCGGTCTTGGAAATCTCCCCCGATAGGTGGAGTTCGATATGCGAAAATCTCCCATTGACCCTTCAAGAGAGAAAGGAGAGGCTAANCCTCCTCGATTTATCTTCAAACCAAATCGAGGCACTACTGAATGGCGAGATTGATGACCTTCTCCTTCATGGAATCGAGGGCCCTCTAGAACTGCCTCCGAAAGCTTGGGCAAGCGCCCTGTTGGAAAGCGGTACCGAAAAGCCGAACGCTCTGGCTGCATCGGTACATCTCCGAGATCAGGGCTTGTTGACCAGAGAAGGGGCCGAGACGCTGTTGGTGGAATCGGTGGAAGGACCCGTTGAGGAACTGGTATCGTGGATGTCTTCAGAATCTGAGTCCCGTGGTTTCCTACCCGCAGAAAAATCATCAATCGAGGAGGCAGTTAATGCAGTAATCAGCGAACGGTCCAACTTCATCGAAGAGCGAGGCATGGGTGCTTTGGGACCCCTGATGGGGATGGTGATGCAGAAGCTAGGAGGCTCTGCTGATGGGAAGGCTGTCAGCAAAATCCTAAGGGATAGGATTAATGAGAAAATAGATTGATTTCCAAAAAAATTGATAATAATCATTAAACTATTTATCAACTAAATTCATAGACTTATCTTTCCGACATCAAAATCCATGTCTCAAATAATGAAAAGCGCATCTATTGTAGCGGTTGTCGGATTGATAATACTCNCTCCTTCTATCCAGAAAATGCTGTCCAAAGAGGCTTCCAAATTCATTGACGACAATGAATCTGCACACGACGGCCTCCCAACCGACTGGGAGGACAAACAGGTTATCTGCGTGTTCTTCCCAGAATCCTCACCACATGACAAGTTTCCTCAGGGTGTCACCATGATTGGGGTGGACGGATCTGAGTTGGGAGTGAACGAGGACCTCAANAGAACNGGAGCTTGTGTNGGTGGATTCGAAGGGTACTCCAACGGATTGGATTTCATGATGAACTCTACTAGAGTGGCAGGCGGGNCCCTGTCAGTGGGTTACGAGGTTGGCCAATGGGGGGCATTCGTCCANACTATNGGAGGTCTAAATGCAGATTCTATGACAGGTGACTTCAATGGGGCTTATTGGAATCTAGCCCACAATGGGATGACTTCCATGGTAGGAATTGGAGACTTAGTAATGTCAGATGGNGACGTAATCTCTTGGAGCATCGGAACCTGGTAAATTCGCAAGTATGAAGTGATGAGAACACTCCAGAGGGTCGGGGTGAATCATTGTTCGACTTCCACAACGTTGTTCTGTCCCCAANCCAGTCACTTTTCATTAATATTGCAATCTTATCGATTATCGTAATTTCTCTGATTAGAAGCGAGCGATCTTTGAGGGACAAGAGCCAGTTGGAAATGCTCTTTCTGCTAGCAATATTCGGAGTCTCGGGCCGAATTCTCCTAGATCCAATACCAAATGTTCAACCGGTAACGGTTCTGGTCTTATTGACAGGTGCGTACTANGGAGCACCTCGTGCTATCGCACTTGCCGCGATCGTAGCACTAGCATCGAACTTGATGTTTCTCGGACATGGTCCATGGACACTTTTCCAAGCGATCGGTTGGGGGGGAATCGGCCTCGTGGGAGCACGTTGGGCAAATCGCATCGTCGTGGAAGGGAGCGTCAGAATCGGCCTTCTGACTGTAATAGCAGCCGCATCCGGACTGGCATTCAACTGGTTTGTATCACTAAGCATCCTGTTGGATGTAGGTCCCTCGATGCTGATTCCCTATTTGTTGAACGGACTAGTCTTTGACTTGTACCACGTTGCTGGGAACGTTATGTTCGTAGCATGGATGGCATCACCATTGGGTGAGATGATGTACAGGCACCGTTCTTCTCCATCATTTGAATCGGTGAGAGAAGTTGCCCCGAACTGATGAACTGACTATGGTCTTGGTTACAAGAGANGACCTCCAACTATCAAAGGGAAAATTAGCAGCTCAATGTGCTCACGCATCCTCACAGTGTGTGCTATTGGCAAAGAAGGNCAGTCCTAGGTCTTTGGATAATTATCTGAGGTTTGGCGCAAGGAAGATTGTATGTAAGGCACCGGATCTGGTATCTCTAAAGAAAGCCTATTCCCGTGCCAAGAAGGCAGGACTCGTTTGCCATCTTGTTACCGATGCAGGTCACACAGAAATTCCTCCCGGTACGGAGACTGTGGTTGGAATCGGACCAGGGCCTAGGAAGGAGATAGACAAAATAACAGGTGACCTACCATTGGTAAGCTAACCCAACTAGAGAAATACCGGTTTAGACGATTTTTGCAGAAGAATCATGTGTAGAAACTGACTGGAGTGTACATGGTTACTCAGGCCCCACTTTCCGAAGAATCCCGACACTCCCTTCTATCTCAGTGCAACGGCATTCGAGGTCTTGTTGAGTGGTTAGATGGAATAGACAGGCGCCCGGGTCTGGATGAGTTGGAATCCAGACTTTCTTCCATGGAGGTAAATGTCCCTGCAATAGAGGAATGTATAGGATTCTCGGAGGACGGGTACCAGAGAAATATAATCAAGAAAAACGAGCACTATGAGATGGTTGCCATTTGCTGGACTCCTGGACAAGACACCCCAATCCATGACCATGTAGGAAGTGACTGCGCATTTCTGATAGTCTCTGGTGTTTCAACAGAAACCGTTTACAAAGCTGATGATGAAGGGNACGTGACACCAGTCTCAACCAGGAGATATTCTCCTGGAGAGGTATGTGCAGCGGAAGAACCCGATATCCACAAGGTTTCGAACGAAGAGAACTCCAATCTCATCAACTTGCACGTATACACTCCCCCACTTAGCGGCTTCAATTTTTACTCCAACGAGGATTGATCATCGTCCGAGCTCGGCCATTAATTGCATAGCTTGCTGAGTCCACATCATTTTAGCAATCCTTCCCGGGGTGAACTCCAAAGCGTCGTTTACTACATCTGCAGTTAATGGATCCATCTTGGAAATCTGGTCNTAGGTGTGAATGCCCAGAGCATTGAGTTTCCTCTGGGAGAAGTCGTCTAGCCCCTGTATTCTTGTCAAATCGTCTGGCCTCTGATCCTCATNCTCTCCAATCTGGGCCCAATTAATCTGAACAGCCTTGAGNCCTACTCTCTGGANAATCANCTCTTCCCTGTCTAGGATGTTTGCCTTGAGTTGTAGTTCGGCATGGGCAGCCTCTCTTTCTGCTTTCATTGCTTCCGTTTCAACTCCGACAAGGGCCGTCTCTTTGGCTTTCATCTCACTTTGAATCTTCTCAATGTCCTTCTCNACTGNCTCCGCCNTCNTGGCAGTNTCAGACTTGAACTTGTGACTCTCCTCGATTTCTTGTTCGACTTTCTTCTTCTGCTCCTCNGCNTTCANAGCCTCTGCTTGGACTTTCAATATCTCCCTCTGCTTGGCCTTNACTTCTTTCTCNAGGCTCTTTGCAGCCTTCATTTCGTCCTTCATTTGCTCCTTTACATCTTGCAGAGCACCCTTTGCCTCTTCAGCCTCAGATTTCGAGGCTTCGAGGGCCTCCTGCTTCTTCGCCATGGTAGAATCCATTGCAGCCTCGGCCTTCTCGCGCTTTTTCCTGAATTCTTCTAACTGCTCTTCAGCCTTCGACTTCGCCTTACCAGAGGCTTTGATTTGCTTCTCTGCAACCTTTCTCTCAACCTCTGCCTTCTTCAATTCAGCCTCAGCCTTAGCAGCAGCCTTCCCTTCCTTAGCTACTTCNGCACCTAACTTCTTCGCCTCAGCAATCGCNNNCTTTGCCGNCTGCGAGGCTTCCTTTGCAGCGACCGACTCTACCTTTGCCTTCTCTTTCAATTCAGCCTCTTTTTCCTTGAGATCCTCCGGAGACAACTTTGAGGACGATTTCACTTCCTCCAAAGCCTTCTTTGCAGCCTTCGCCTGCTTTTCTGCAGCCTTCCTTCCTGCTTCAGCCTTCTTCGCCTCGACCTCAGCCTTTGCGACAGCCTTAGCCTCTTTCGCAGCAGCCTTGCCCTTCGCAGCAGCCTCCTTCTTGGCAGCCTTTAACTCGGCTTGTGCGGCAGCAGCCTCAGCTTTCGCAGCAGCCTCCTTTGCCTTTGCTTCTTCTGGATCGGGAACTTCTTTTTTGGAGGAGGCTTTCTTCTTAGCCTTCTTCTTTTCAGGCTCCGGTTCTGGCTCAGGCTCCGGTTCTGGCTCAGGCTCCGGTTCTGGCTCAGGATCTTTTTGCTTTTTTGAGGAAACCTTGCCGTATTTTTTCTGTAAAGCTTTGACCATAGTTCCGTAGTCGCCTTTGAACTTCTTCAGCAGCTTGGGGATGTTCTCTATCTGCTTCGATCTTTCGGGCTCTTCTAGGAATTCAGTATAAGTTGCCTTGGCATGCTTTGCAGCTTGCTCTGCCGTCGGTCCCTGTGCCACGGACGCATGGAGTAAATACATCATTTAAGGATTTGACCAATTTCAACTATGTACTTCGATCTTGTATTTATCAAACACATCTTTGAAAAGCTCGATGTCATCATCAAACGATTCAGGTAACAAAGGACCGAAAGAAAACCGGAAGAATCGAGAATAAGGAGTAACATAGGAAGCGTCCTTCGAGTGCGGTCTAGCCATGTCGCAATCAGAAGCACATAGGATTGCAGCTCCACGTTTGAAGAGCCTCCTGTTTAANTCCGCACTGTTCANCCCCTCTGGAAGNTCGAGCCAGTGGTAGAATCCCCCACTTCCAGTGAAAACACCCAGNCCCATATCNTCGAAAGCCTTCCCGTACCTTTCACGCTGCCAATTGTAATGCTCCTCTACTGCTCTTCGGGCTTTCTTTACACGTTCGGGTTCGAGAAGCTTGACCGCATAGAGCTGAGATGGATGACTCACACCTCCCATNCCGAAACTTGAGTAGTTTGACATGGTCTCGATGTTGCTCTTGCTGGCNATAATCCAACCGACACGAATTCCAGGGGATTGCAGACCTTTAGTGCATGCACCTGCAATGAATACGTTACTTCTATCCAGGTCCTTTACGAACTCAATTCCACTGACTGATGGGGAATGGAACATTTCGTATGCTTCATCAAGCAAGATACCATTTCCAGGATTCTCTGCCATACCCATNAANTCCTCCAACTCCTTTCCTGAACGAGTCTGCCCGGATGGGTTTTGGGGATTAGAAATTACAGGCATTATTCGAGTCTTGGGNTCGAGACCTTCNCGGTCGAAATATGCAGCATTANTAGGATGGAAGTTGTTTTCTTTAGTGAAGGGGACTATGTCATAACTCGTTTTTGTTTGCTCCAATATGTCCAGATAAGCAGGCCACTCGATGTTTCCAATTTTCACCTTCACATGCTCCTTTAGGAATGCAAGAACAGTGTATATTCCAGGACGCCCCCCAGCGAAGATCATGATGTTCTCGGGAGCAATATTGGATTTGTATTGCGTATTGTAGTAATCTGAGATAGCCTCACGCAATTTCGGATGCCCCCATGCCTTGGGGTAGAAACGATCCTNCCANGTGACGTCTATACTCGATGGGATNGGAGGCCCCCCNAACTTCTCAAGTTGGGTAGTNAGNGGGAAACCCTGGGACCAAGGATGAGTCCCNTCCGTGCCCATGAAGCTTCCAAAAGCGTCCCTGAAGGCGTACAGAGTCTCGTAAATCCCCATGGGGGGGCAGTTGTCAGAGAGGAAACCTTCTGACCCTCCCTCCTGCTCTGTCATGGNCCCTCGTGGAACATGTTACAAATNAGTTTGACCATCCTNNCTTTTGGAATCATAATCAAAAAACCGTTAATACAAACATTCTCCTTCGGAGGCTATGAGCGNACAGTATACCTTGGANAGANTCCTTGCAATAGCACTTGCACTNCTTTTTTTNGGAATGTCAGCTTCTATGGCATNCCAACAAGAAACCCGTGAATTTCTAGATGATGAGATCAGGTCCATGAATACTCACTCCAATCTTAACTTGCCAGGTTCAACTGTTGGTTCTATTTATTCAATTACTGCCCTCGGAGCTTCATACGACTATACCTGCGTCGTGTTGGACAACAACCAGATGAAGTGCTGGGGTAGCAACTATGGCGCGTTCCTCGGTAACAGCAATGAAGGNGGNAACGAATATACTCCAGTATCCGTAAATGACGTCGACTCAACCTCCTGCTGCCTCACAAACGTGACGGAGACGAGCCCCGATGGACGTCATACAGCCGCACTTACATCATCCGGTGAAATCTATGCTTGGGGGGAGGATTACTCCGGGCAGATAGGTCACGGCCACATTAGCTGCTTCGGNGTTTGCAATCAGCCCCATGGCCCTTCNGTGATGCCAGGAAGCAGGACNTTTGTGACGGTNGCTACTGGTGTATNGCACACTTGTGCTATTACCGAGCCTGATATGGCTCTGTGGTGCTGGGGGGAGAATGAAGATGGACAGCTTGGAACCGGAGATAACATCGACAGGAATGCCCCAACCCAAATCGACCTTCCTCAGGGACGCCATCCGGTATCCGTCAATGCGGGATGGGCATCAACTTGTGTCATTCTGGACAATGGATCCGGGATGTGTTGGGGNAAGAACGACTTCGGGCATCTNGGCGATGGGACCTACAACAATCGGAACGAGCCNACATCAATCTCAGTNCTCCCCTCGAACANATCCTTGGTCGCAATGGATNTGGGTGCTGGCCACGCATGTGGGATTCTTGATGATGGAATGGTGAATTGCTGGGGTAACGGGAAATTCTCCAATAGTACTTCGGGAGGAAGGTTGGGCGATGGTACCGACTCCAGTTCAACATACCCAAGGNCAGTATCTCTTCCCGTAGGTAGGACTGCTATTTCCATAGATGCAGGTATCGATCANACNTGCGCTATTCTTGATGACAGCAGTGCCGTCTGCTGGGGNCTNAACTCAATGGGCCAACTCGGTGACGGCACTACCGACAACAGCACAACCCCCGTTACCGTATCAATGCCCACTGGCCTAGGGGTGGCCGAGATTTCTGCAGGATGGATTCANACTTGTGCCGTAGCGACCAATGCGTCNGTTTATTGCTGGGGGAACCACGNAGAAGGTGCNTTGGGTCTNGGAGAGGATGTCGATAGCGATGTNCCAGCTTNTGTTGACTTGGGTGCCGGAAGGCACGCATTAATGAGCGAGAGGGACAATGACGATGATGGGATCGTCAACATGTTCGATCCTTTCCCAGANGGATGCTCTGTAGGAACTTACGCAACTAACGGGACTTGTGAGGAGACCAGCCCAGGTACTTATGGGAATGGGATCTCTCCATATGATCAGATTCCATGTGAACAAGGGACTTACCAGCCTTCTGCCGGTCAAGGTGGTTGCATTTCTACAAGCCCAGGATACTTCTCCAATGAATCGTCATCTATCGATCAGACTCCCTGCCCTGCTGGGACCTACCAACCAGATATGGGCCAAATTGCTTGCTTGCTTGCTTCGCCTGGGCACTATGTCGATAGCGATGCTTCCACAAGGCAATCTCAGTGTTCTTCAGGGACATACCAACCCTCATCTGGGGCAATTGAATGCATCGGCGCAGACGAGGGAAACTATGTTTCTGAATTCGCCTCAACGTCACAGAGTCCTTGCCCTCCGGGAACTTACCAGCCATACAGTCGGTCAGAATCTTGCTTCCAAGCCAACCCAGGCTTCCACGTTCCCTCGGAGGGATCTGCAAATCAGGAAGAGTGCCAACCGGGGACATTCTCAGAGGAGGTAGGGCAGGCCGAATGCTCTGAGGCGCCTCCGGGATACTTCGTCATAGAATCCCAGCAGTCATTACCATCACCGTGCCAACCGGGAGAGTTTCAACCCTCTTCAGGCCAGTCCACATGCTTACTCACAGATCCAGGAAACTTCACTGATTCAGAAGGATCNGCGAATCAGACCCCATGTCCAGGGGGNACATATCAACCCAACCAAGGCCAGACCTCTTGCTTGGATGCCGATCCTGGAAGTTATGCTCTTGATGGAGCAACATCCCAGACTCCCTGCCCTCCTGGGACCTTTTCAGAGGAGGTAGGGCAGGCCGAATGCACTCCTGCAGATCCAGGNAACTACGTTGATTTCGATGGAGCCACTGGGCAGACTCCNTGCCCCCCAGGNCAGTACCANTCTGACTCTGGCTCCGAAGGGTGCGTGNATCCCCCNCCTGGTCAGATTGCTAGNCCNGACGGGACTGATACCTCTCTTTGNCCATCTGGTAAGTACAAGCCAGAAGGCCAGACNTCTTGCATCGACGCATCCCCCGGACACTTCGTNAACGAGTCCGGGGCCTCTTCCCAGACCCCATGTCAGTCAGGTACATATCAGGAAGAACCTGGTCAGACCGGATGTGAAATGGCAAGTCCTGGAAGCTTTGTTTCAGAAGAAGGCTCAACCGGTCAGACACCCTGTCCGAAAGGCGANTTCCAATCATACGGAGGTCAAGAATCCTGCAACCCGGCAATGCCTGGTCACCATGTCCCAGAAGCGGGAGCAATGTCCCAAACAAGTTGTAGACCCGGAAACTANCAGCCTGATGAAGGAGGTGAAGATTGCATCCCTGCCGATGCCGGTAACTTCGTACCATCCTCTGGATCAACTTCCCAGACGCCCTGCCAACCAGGGACCTATCAGCCTGGAGAGCAGTCACTAGGATGCCAACCATCTGATCCAGGTAACTTTGTTTCAGAGGCAGGGGCCACNGAGCAGAAAAAGTGTCCAAAGGGACAGGANCAAGAACTCAGTGGGCAGACAGGNTGCANCGANATAGAGAGGCCACTTTGGCTCACAATTGTAATTTTCGCAGTCCCTGCGATTGTCCTTGGAACAATGGCAGTATTATATCTGNCAAACAAGAAGAAAACCGGNGCTGGAGGACGAGGAAAGGCNTACATGTACTCTGAGGATCTTAGAAGAAAAGGCTGAGTAGAACGCACCAGTTATTTGAAACGTCTTTCTGGAGAGGGCATGAGGGATTATCCGAGCGACAGGATCGATCTACGAAGCGACACAGTTACCCAGCCGACCCCAGGCATGAGGGAGGCCATGGCAAAAGCCAAAGTGGGGGATGACGTTCTAGGGGACGACTCAACTGTCATAGAACTTCAGAATAGACTGNCTGGGATCTTGGGTAAGGAGGCGGCTCTTTTCGTCCCCTCTGGCACCATGTCTAATGCTGTAGCAATAAAATCTCAGACCAGGCCGGGGGATGAAATAGTGACCCATCGAAAGAGCCACATATACATGTACGAGGCTGGCGGTTACGCGGTTCTTGCCGGCTGCTCGATATCTTTGGTAGAGGGTGATAGGGGTCAGATGGCTCCCGATGATGTCCAAAGAGCAATTAGAAAGGTTGCTGGAAGCGACTCACACTACCCCGAGTGCACCTTGATTTGCGTCGAGAATTCGGCGAATGTAGGAGGAGGGTCAATATATGAGCAGAAGACCATGGATGCCATCTGCGAAATTGCCCACTTGAATGACTGNAATGCTCACTTAGANGGGGCTAGAATGTTCAATGCAGTCGTCGCTAGTGGCACTGAGGCTTCTAGAATGGTCAGNCAATTCGACACAGTCTCCGTATGCCTTTCGAAGGGCTTGGGGGCTCCTGTAGGATCNGTCTTGGTTGGCAACGAGTCCACCATAGCCGAGGCACACAGATGGCGGAAGATGTTCGGAGGTGGGATGAGGCAGGCAGGTTTGCTCGCAGCTGCAGGACTTTACGCCTTGGACAATAACATTGACCGACTATCGGAAGACCATGCCAGAGCTCGTCGCCTAGCCGAAGCAGTAAACGAGATTGGAAAATACTCAGTAGACCTCGGGGCAGTCCAGTCAAATATGGTATACGTCGATTGCCAGTATGGAGGCGCCAAGGAACTTGTAGATAGCCTAGCAATCAAGGGTGTAGACGTACTGGATCTTTCCGAGTCAACAGTTAGAGCCGTAATCCATCTACACATCACGGACGAGGACATTGACAGGGCGATAGAGGCCTTCGAAGACTCACAATGACCCGTAAGCGTTCAATAACTCACCCGCTTCGAGTCGAATGTGAGCCGTCTAGTGGCATTACTCTTGGCTACGATAATCATATTGCCGATTCAGGCTTCAGCGACTAGTGGCAGCCTCTGGGATGAAGCTAGGGTTTTCGAAGAAAAAGGGACGTCAGGCGGTACAATCGGTGGGATTTCCATTGACTTAAACAACAACACCACCGATGAATTCATCATATCAAATNTGAATAGTTTACCAAGCATCGTAGAAGTATACACGGCCACTTGGTGCTTGAATTGTGTCAAGACAGAACAGGCCTTGGATGAGGCTATAGTGATGACTGGTTCGACAGATCTCTGGACTCGGATACACTATCACAGACACCTCTACGAGACTCTCGACCCTTTTGGCTCCAACTCCACCGATCAACGTTGGATAGATACCTACGGAAAGGGCTCGCTTCTTTCCACAGAGACATCATTCGAATCATCGGACGGGAGAACCGTTCAAATTGCCGGGACTGAAAGATCAGCCCCTTCAACTGTTTTCGATGGTGAGAGGATGTACACCGGAACTAGTACCAAATCCAACAGCCTGCAAACCGACTATGCGACCGCTCTGGCCATGGGTCCCAGCCACCCTTTCAACGATTACACCAGTAGTATGCAGTTAACCGTAATTCAAGATACTGCGCTTCCAGAGCTTTTCTCATTCCACTGGAATATCAGCCTGTGGGGCGATGACGTAAATTGGGAACTAACCAGTATATCGAGTTGGCTGATGTTCGTCGAGCAAAGTGCATACTTCCCAGAGGGAAGCAACGGCAAGGGGAACTACAGCCATGTCCTTCACGAGGCAGTCAACATCGGATCCCAGAACGAATCTTCGATTCTCCTTGACCCTCCCGAACCTTGGGATGGGGATGACATGTTGGTAGTTCTCTTGGTCGATTGGAAAACTCACACCCCTTCCAGTGGTGGCAATACACTTCCAGCACCGTCATTTTTCACGCTGCTATGCACGCTCGCCGCTTTGGTACCCAGAAGAGACAGGGATTCCGAGACATTGCATTGACAGTCAACAGTTGGGTTGAATAACCACCCCCGAGCATGGCCAATGCTCGGAGATGACATGTTGGCGACAAGGGAACATTGTGTGACCAGCGAGAGGGTCCCAAGAGGGCCAATGCCAGGATGGCTTAAGGAGCAAATCAGGCGACAGTCTTTGGGAGTTGAAAGTACAGATCTCGACGTTCAAGGTAGAATCCTGGTGATTTACCCAACAGAGAAATCCAGAATGCAACTGCTCTCATCAATTGGTCTCAAAGGAGCAGTGGACCGCACTCTGCACCACACAATCGAGTCTCTCATTTCATCCTTGGTCGCAGACCTCAGGATGCCTCGAGTAATATCCAAGGACGGCCCGTTGTTTTCCGTAATTCACAGCGAATGCAAGAAGGAAGCAGCAGAACTAGGCTTCCCACTCATCAACCCATTACCAGACATGTCGTGGGGAGAGGGGAAGACAGAGGCTCTGACCGAACTCCACTACCACCTCTCCAGAGAGATGGCGGTTAGTAGGTGGCAAGGGGTTGGAATAGTTACTTTCAGAAAAGTAATCGAGCGTCTAGAGAAGAAGTTGCGATTCACCCATCCGGATTTCGCAATTGAACGAATTATTGACTTATTGGAAAGTGGCACCACTCCTTTCACAGTCTCCGATATAGATGGAATTGTCATGCTAGACCATTCTCCGGTCTTATGCCGATCCCATAGGGAGATGCTTCTATCCCTGTCAAAGCATAGCCCAATTCATCAACTCGCTCATCCCGGTAATTTCCGACTCGGGCACCACGGAAACCTACTCGTTGATGAGCACCCTGTGGAGAATCCGCATAATCTCCCGAGCTGGGTTCCTAGTGGCAGGACTCCTGCAAACGGAGAAACATCGGAGGCCACAAGAATCCTACTCAGGAGGGAAGCCAACTCTTTCGACTTCACGGCACGACTGGTCTCAGAGAGACTCACTAGGGATGACTCGGAGATCATCATAATCGATCCAGCTATAGAGAAAAACAGACACAGATGGGAACAGGTCCTTGGGTCAATTGGAATTTGCCTGGAAAGAAGGAGAGAGCCCCCCTCGTCCCATCCCATTGGGCACTGGATATTGCGACTCGCAAGCCTTGCTCATGGTCCTGATGCATTTTCACTAGAGAGTTTGAGGGCCCTTTCCCTGCAGAAATCTATCACCCCCTTCGGGATTACTTCCAAGCATCCAACCGACCCCGATATTTCCCCTTCTGCCGATTCCGAGTTGCTCACAAAACTAGCAAGGAATGAACACGTCCTTGGAGGTCCAGGAGCCCTACAAAAGTGGATTGAGACACTTTCACGACCACCCTCAGATGAGAGAGACGGACCGTCAAAGGAAGCAGCGCAATGGTGGCTACTCTGCTTAGCCAACTCCCTATTCCCCATCCTCCGTGGTCCGGATAGAGAACTGATTAGGGGGCTCGGGCAGCAGATTGGGTGTTACACAGAATCACAACTCCCCCTTCCTGAAATCGTTCCGAATGGGGATGGTTGGCTGAAGAATACCCTGTCCCTAATCGACCTCGATTCTGAGATGCACCTCTACCGGGGCCAGGGACTCTCCCCTGCAGCAGCCGTGCATGCACTGGTTAGCGACAGGGAGGTCCTGAGAGAGATGCAGCGAAGATCCGGACAAGAAGGGCCGAACCTTGGGAGTGATTGGGTTGACGAACTAATTTCACTAGCCGAGAAATCTTCTGCAGTCACGGGAGGTCCGAACTTCTCTGGCAACGTCTCAGTTCTAAGCCCACAGGAGGCCCTTGGTTGCACCTCAGAACTAATGATCCTAGCGAACCTTTCCAGCTCTTCATGGGATCTAAGAGTCCCAAAGACGCCGTTCATAGGTGAGGAAGAACGACACTCGTTAGGAATTCTCAGGCCCGATGCCCCGATAAGGGACGCTAGACACAGCCTGCAGCACATTTTGCAATCCTCAGCAGAAGTTTACATTCTAGACCCGAGCATGGATGAAACCGCTCCCCCATCTGCACCGATCAGGGAATGGGTCCGTGACTCAGGAGTAGCGGGAATCGATGAGGGCGATTACCAGTTCTCAATGGAATTTTCATCTCCAAGGGATGCCAGACAGTCCGACGGCTTTCTAATCAGGGAGTCAGGTGTCCCATCCTCGCCCCCAATCAACCCTAGTGCTGTTTCGGTTCCAATCGACCCATATGTTCAGAGGGACCGAGAAAGGAGACAACCCTCAATCGCTGATGAAGATGGATACCTTCCTGAAGACTCTGGAAAGAACATAGTCTCTATCGAAGACCTAAAATTCCATGGAAAAAACCCCATGGGGATTGAAAACCCTCGAACCAACCCGAGATGGCCAGTTGTGGGCGCTCTGTCCGAAGGAAAACAATCAGTCTCGATAGACCCAAGACCACTGATCCCCTCCCCAACCGGTTCATTGGTGAGCGACTCTAGACACGGGCACGCCAGAGAACTATCGCTGAATGTTCCAGTTTGGTCACCAACCAGACTTCAGACTTGGTTGAGGTGTCCTAGGATGGGGTGGCTATCGAGGGAACTGGATGCAGGTAGGGAAGAATTGCAAGGTGAAGACATCGACAGCAGGACCTACGGAGAATTGCTTCACAATGTTCATCACGACATCATCGCAAAGATTCTGAATTTTCCAACTAGTGAGGAACGAATCTTCGACGGAAAATCGGGACACCCAAGTGTCGGGAAATCAGGCTTGCACCCGAACGAGGTAATGAAGATCGCACTGGAGTCTCTGGATTCCAGGGCCCCTTGGCTGGAGAGATCAGACGCTGTTTCCACACAGCGTCTGAGGTCGTTGACCGGCATGTCTAGACAGGAATGGAGCAGTTGGCTCGCAGACCCTTCTCCAACACCTCCTGCTGGCAGGGTGGGAAGCATCGTTTCAGCAGAATTTGGGATATCCGACTCGACTCCAATTTCCATAGAGTGGATGATTGGTAAAGACAACTCAGAAAACGTAGAAATCTCACTCTCAAAGGAAATCACTGGGTATGTCGATACCGAACCAATCAAGGTCAGAGGATGGATAGATCGCGTAGACCTACTCCCACTTGACGCGGCATCTGGGAAGTGGATTGACAATGACGGAGACGACAGCGTTGCACCAATCAGAGTTTATGGTACGGGTTGGAAGCCAAAGAGAATAATTGCGATCAGGGACATCAAGACCTCCGAATTGCCCCTCTCTAAGAATCGACATTTCAAGGGCCTTCTCGAAGAACTGCAATTGGCGATTTATGCCCGTGCGTGGGAAGAAGCACACCCAGGCGACCTGGTCCTTGCAGCAGGCATATCCGTGTTTGGACACAATTCCGAACACCTCCTGGAGATATCCTCTCAATACTCAGAGTCGCAAAAGGAACTCAACATCGGGACAAGGTCTTCAATTACAAGCACAACACACAGATTCGCCGACGAGGACGAGAAAACCCAAAGCGATCATTTCAGATCATGGATGGCACAAAGACTCTCAGTAGCTCTAAAGGTAGCCTCCAAAGCAAATTCGGGGAAGGTTCACCCGACTCCATCACCAGGGGTATGCGGATACTGCCCTGTTAGAGAAACATGCAACGTCAGGATGGAGGGATCATTCTGATCCGACTAAACACGGCCCAGCGACTGGCCCTTAACCTAGATTCGCATATCGTCATCGACGCAGGCGCTGGCACCGGCAAGACAAGCACGATCGTTGACCGAGCTATAGAGCACTACCTAGCCACCGATCAACGGGCAACCAGAATTCTTCCCAAACCAGCCAGACCCTCCAGTACAGGAGGTGGAATGGTCACAGCACCAGCATCGGAGCGAATCAACCTCGAAGAATGGGACGGACTCCTACCAAGCGAAGTCGTCCTCCTAACCTTCACAAACAGGGCCGCAGACGAGATGAAAGATCGCCTTCGTAGCGCAATATCAAGAATCAGGCCAGGCCCATTGGGCGATGACGGAAAACACAGGTTCGACCCTAGGGTGAACAGTCAAGGTTTCGTCGAGCAGTTACTCACCCTACTAGAGGACGCGCCAATCGGAACGATCGACTCCTTCCTATCGCAATTGGTATCCCCATATCGTGGAAAGTTAGGAGACTCACTGAGCCACGAGAACGTATCGGATGCATCAAGGGCAATATTGATCGAAACCGCACTAAGGACTATCTGGAGACTTGCTAGCGAGACGAGCCGAATCGGAGAAGCGGTGGATGCTGGAATACCAGCCCATCTTGCTTCGGAAGTACTCTCCGCGAGGGATCGGGTTGCTCGTCACTACTCCGGCAGGACATCGGCAGCCAGAGTACTCAGAACACTCGTAGGAAAGGCGGTCTTCGTGGAGGAGTCTTCCCGCAAGATAATGGACGAAAATGGCTCCTTCAACCGAAAAAAACTGCTACGGACAATCATGTCCTCTGCCGACAAAGAGGCGATATCCGTCCAGTCTCAGAGACTTCACTCGATTGTGTCAGACATCTGTGAGACAATAAAGGAATCACTCCATGCTCCTTCAGCCGTCGGTTGGTCATCCGAGACTCGGATGGCATCCCTAGACGAACTGGTTCGGAATGGACCCCCTCTGGGCGAATGGGACAAGCTGTGCTGGATGGGGCACGTTCTGACTTGCATCGTAACCCCATCAACACTAATGGGGAAGGAGATGAAATTCTTCCCAAGAACGAAACTCCCATCAGACTCCTGGCCAGCTGGAGTCAGGAGTTATGCGGAGATAAAGGACAAGAATCTGAAATCTACCTATACATCCAAGATGAAGTCGAAAATTTCGGAGCTTCAGCGAATCTGGTCAGATGATGTGGGCAGCATGACGCTTCACTTCGTTAGAACAGCAATAATCCTCGACGAGTCTAAACCCCCTCAGGTGCCCCTAGGCTGGGAACCGCCCTCCAAAGCCCTCCCTCTAGAAATCCCTGAGCGGCTAGACAATCCGAAGAAGAACCACCACTTTTCATTGCAAGCTGAGATTCAGAACCTACGGGACCTACACCTACTCCATCTGGGATTCCAAGAGGTTATGAAGAATCTGAAGCAGCGAGAGGAGGTCCATGACTTCGACGACGTACAGAGACTTGCAGGAGACCTGCTGCTGGCAAATTGCCCAGAGGTTTGCAGGACTTTCTACCACCCCTCGGTCCAAAGGGAACTAGATTCAATCAACCCAGACAGCCCATGGAGGGACGATCACATATCTAGAGCATTGGATGAATTATCCAAACTTGAACTAGATACAGAGTCAGCCGGAGCATGGGCATCTAAATTGGGTGCCATACGTACAGATTTGGAGATTAGGAGACGTCTTCTCGAAGAAATCAGAAGGAGATATCGAGCATTCATCATCGACGAGGCGCAGGACAATTCTCCACTCCAATGGAGGCTGTTATCCAGGCTCTGGGGACCAAGAGAGACTAGAGAAGGCGACCCCCCCAAGCCAGACACCCCCTGGGAGCCCACTGTGTGTTACGTTGGGGACGTTAAGCAGAGCATCTATGCCTTCAGACAGGCAGAGGTTACCGGATTCTTGGATTTCGCCAGGTCACTAAGGTCAATTAACGTGCATGAGTTCTCCAGTATTCCGGAGCTTACCAGAAAACCAACCCTCAGGAAAGAGTCCTATAGCAGGGACCCTAGAAATGACCACAAATCTAGCATTGCGACTGCATCGGAGTACATGCACAGGGGTGGCAGGGACCTATCCTCTTGGATTCCATTTGACTCAACCGACTGGGACCTACCCGCCCCTTCAGCAGAGGAGGTTTTGGCACGGAAGGAGGGAATGGTCCCTCTACAGGTAAATTATCGCTCAGAAGGTGGTCTTCTGGATGTGATGAACGAATGGTGGCAGGACGTCTTCTCGGATAGGCACAGACTAATCTCCAGGGGGGGATTCTATGCTTCGTCACAGACTCTACACTCATTCCCAGAAAAGAGGAAGAAACCAGGCTCGATCGAGTGGATCTGCCCACCTGAATCCGATGGTTCCACCGATCCCACCACGGATCTTCGGACCCATCTCGATCCGTTCGGACCAGGCTCTTTGAATCGATTGGAGAGGCAGGCCATGCTAATAGCCCTTAGAGTTAGAAGCCTTATCGAAGGTAGCCCTGTAAGGGTTAGGTCCGCCGACAACTCATGGAGTGAAAAACCTCCAGAAACGGCAGTCAGGCCTGAAGATATCACAATCCTTCTACCGAACAGAGTCAATCTCAGAGACATCATCATCAGGCATCTGCAAGATCTGGGAGTCCCAGCACAGGTCGACCGCGAAGGCGGGTTGTTGGAGCGCCCGACTGCTGCTGCTTTGGAGGGACTAGTCCAACTCGTCGCAAGGCCAACATCCAGGCACAACGCAGCATGGGTTGCCCGCTCGCCTCTATTCGGCATGAACGACTCCCAACTACACGAATTCCTTTCCAACTCACAAAGGGGAAGCCACCTACTCTCTGGATTGCTATCCAACTGCTCCAATAAGAGACAGGAATCACTGGTATCAAGATGGTGCGAACTCGCCTCATCTTCTAGCCTCGTAGAACTTCTAGAGGACACTATTGACCGTTCGGATTTGCTTGTCGCATATCCCGATCAAGCCTCAAGGCAGGACGCGGAGCAGTTCGTCGATCTAATCAGGACGCTGACCTCAGAGGTTGGTGGAGACCCAATAGTTCTCTCCGACAGGCTGAGGGATCTTAGAGAGAGTAACTCCCAGGCGATCGAGGCATCGAAAACCTCCTCAACAAATGCTGTCAAAGTAATGACAATCCACAGCTCAAAGGGACTCGAAGCCAAGGTAGTCATCCTAGCAGATTTATTCTCCCCTAGACAGACCAACATGAGGAACGAACAGAACAATAGACTCATCGTTAGTCCGGAGATGTTCGCAGGCCACCCCAACCCTTGGCCAGCTGAAGGAAAAACGCCCAGATCAGCGATTTGGGAACATGTCTCACTACTCCACAGGGCTAGGAAGAATGCTGAAGCAAGGAGACTCCTCTATGTCGCGGCAACAAGAGCCGAAGAGAAACTAATCATCGCCGGCTCTCCGAGGGGGGCCCAGTGGGTGGACGACCAGGGCATTGTGTTCCCATGGAAATATGACAAATATGCACCCCAATTGGGGCAAATGTGGCTCGAATCATTGCGAATTGGATCATGGAGGAGGGAGGAACTAGAATCACCATGGCTCGAATTATCGGAAGACGGATTGGAACCAGTATTGACAAACATAGGAAGCATGACCTTGGACCCCGGCAGTCTTCTGGAGGATGCCTACCTCGGGGGCAATGGCAAGGCGGGCATGACCATAATCCACCACCCCGATTGCTTCTCGGAGACCAAAGAAGACGGAAATGAAATCATGACACCAATCCAGAGAATCGAGTCAATGGACCAAGCCTCCCGTGGAAACCAAACACTTGATCCACCGACACCTCCCTCTCCACGAAGAGAATCCTCAACTAGAGTCCGTGTGAAGCCAAGCAAACTACCCTCATATTTCGAATGCCCTAGATGCCACTGGCTTGAGGTTAGAGCAGGCGTAGAACCCGACCCTACTATATCGAATGTTGGGGAGCCTGGAACGACTAAGTCCGTTCTTTCGGTGGACGCTGCAACGTTCGGGAATGTTTTCCATAGGATTATTGAGATTGGCATTGGGAACCCGGGCCCGGGAGAAAACGGCCCCAGCACCCCTTTGCCGTCTTCTTGGACGACCAAGACAGAGGACAGAATCACCGATGGAGANATCCATAGAACCGTGTTCTCCGAACTGCTTCCAGCCGATGCCGATGTCGAGAAGGTCGCAGAGGCCATCTCAATAATGGCCCAGAGAGTTTCAAACGGAAAGATTGGCGAGATGATCCGAGGAACTGAGTTGAATGGAATGCGCGTGGAGGGCCTCAGGACAGAGATGCCATTCCACGTCTCAATTCCTGTTTCCTTCGACGCTGTAAGTAGAGGCAAGTGGTCACCAGATGGAGAAGAGACTCTAGTGACAATAGACTCCACCACCATTGACATGAGTGGGGTGATAGATCTGGTCCTCTGCACCAGCAACGTGAATGGACTACCGACAATCAGAGCCATAGACCTGAAGACATCCGATGCCCANTGCCTNCTCGATCAATCCCATAGTGGATTATTGGATTCCCTAGGNGATGAAACGACCGGNCCCTCTTGTGAGGAAGAGGTAGAANTCCTCCGAAAACACAGACTGCAAATGGCACTNTACCACCAAGCCCTTGAAGAATCCGAATCCGACAGGTCAAACGAGGGCCTCCCAATTAGACAGGTNCTNCCCCCAGCTATCCTGGTCGGAGTCACTGGCAGGCTGGTGGAATACCCAAAAGAACTCCTCGAAGAGGCAAAGGAGGACTTGATGGAGACCCTATCAAGAACAGCAAGAATTTCCCTTGCGTCGAATTTCCCCCTCTCTGAGATTGAGAAATTTCAGAGAGNNCCCAATCAGAATTGCAAGATNTGCCTTCCATCTAATAAANCTCAGTAGAAGGGTCCATGAGTGAAAACCCAGGGTGGGGGCCATGGCGCTGGACCTGGGAAATTTGTCGGATAGAAGTGATGAGATTTGGGAGCAATCGATTCTTCCTAGCCTGTCTGAATTCATCGAGATTAAGGCATTATCCCCGCTGTTTGAGCCTGATTGGGCCAATCTAGGCGAGTTAGATGCCACCATCGAACTATTCTGCAAATGGCTTGACGAACAGGGCATCTCTGGGATGTCATACGAGACGCATAGGATCGACGACCTATCTCCCGTGCTNCTGGTANCGATAGAGGGATCCGGCCCCGGCGAGGTAATCTTCTACTCTCATCTCGACAAGCAGCCATCGAAACCAGAGTTGTGGTCAGAGGGTCTCCACCCGCTTAAAGCCGTCAGAAGGGACCCCTGGCTCTATGGTAGAGGCTCAGTTGACGATGGTTACGGAGGGTACCTATGTGCCACCTCGATTCGACTCCTACAAGAGGCCGGAGTTCCACATCCACGTTGTACATTGATTATCGAGACATGCGAGGAATCCGGNTCATTCGACCTTCCACCATACCTGGATGAACTGACTGACCAGTTAGGGAATCCGGANATGGTTGTCGTCATGGACAGCGGAGGCCCAGATTACGATCATGTCTGGATGACAGAGGCTCTAAGGGGNTTGGTTTCTGGAACCCTTTCGGTAAAGGTTTCTCACGAGGGCATCCACTCTGGTAACTCTGGAGGGTCTATCCCCTCGTCATTCAGGATTCAGCGGATTCTCCTTGACCGNGTGGAAGACTCGACCACTGGTCGGATCCTNGTNCCCGAGATGCATGNNGAGATCCCCCAGACTGTGAGGGACAAGGCTGTCGCCCTNGCAGAGGTTGTGGGAAACAGNATCTGGGAGCAGTTCCCAACTGTCGATTCNCTCAGACAGGCCTCTGAAACANCAGAGGACATGATNGTTGCAATGAATTGGGAGCCAACACTTTCGATAATCGGTGCGGATGGGATGCCATCGGTACANGTGGCGGGCAACGTACTCCGGACAAATACAGATCTAAAACTAAGTTTCAGAATTCCACCCGGCGTAGACTCAGAGGTTGCAATAGCCNGCGCAAAGAAGATCCTCGAGGAAGACCCACCATATGGGGCCGAGGTCACCTTCACCCCAGACTCGTGCGCGGATGGATTCCAAGCCCCTCCTCTTGAGGGAGCCATCTCAGACGCAATCCATGATGCCTCAATGGGACTGACTGGACTCCCTCCATTGGCAACTTGGACCGGGGGAACAATTCCATTCATGGCCATGATGCAGGGAAAGTACCCTGAAGCCATGTTCCTCTGCACGGGATCTTCTGGCCCCGGAAACAACGCTCATGGGCCAGATGAGAAATTACACATCCCCTCTTCTAAGAGGCTGACCGTTGTCCTTTCAGCAACAATCTCAGCTATTTGTGGAAACCCATGATTAGGCGTTAATCGCCAACCTAAGTGCCGCCGGGGTTATATCGGGGTCACCTGCGCACCATGGAGGATGATGGGCCAAGANGACTCAGCCGGAGCGGATTCCCAGCCGACTATCCAAGAGTTAGAGAAGCAGGCTGCCAAGGACAAGGAGGCTCTTGACAANCTCCTTGTNGCNTATCAAGCTCAAGAGGCAGACATTNGCGAGATGAAGGCNCAAGTGGAGACTCTGAACAGGGAATTGATTGACAAGGAAACAGAGAAGGAAGGAATCAGCAACCTTCTTTCAAACCTGAGGAGGCAGAAAGACGAGATGGAGGTCGAACTGGCTAAGGCGAACACCAAGATCCCATTTCTCGAAAGCAAACTGGAGAAGACAGAAGAGATGCTGGAGAGGGAAAAGGCCAGGCTTGGAACAGCAATCACACTAGCCGAAGAAATTGACGAATCAAACCAAGCTGCTCAGNCAGAGCTAGCAGCTAGAGACGATTGGTACATTCAGCATATGCAGATCTTCGAGGAACTAAATGAGGCCATAAAGACACGTCATGACATGATTGACAGAGCCATTTCAACGGCAAAGGAGATTCAATCNAAGCAGGAGTCTTTCCAAGNACAGAAGAAGGCCGTGATNGAGGAGATNAAGCAGATGGAATCAGAGACAGAGGACAAATCAGAAACCATCGAAGAAGATTCAGAGAACGAATGATTCAATCGCCAACCTTCTTGATGAACCTTGCAGGAATTCCAGCCCAAACTTCTCCTGCTGGCACATTGGTCCATTTAGGCACAACAGCTCTTGAGCCAATAACCGCCCCTTTACCAATCTTGCACCCTGGCTGGACTATGCTTCCACCACCGATTAGCACATCATCTTCAATCTCAACCGGAGCCAGTACTATCTCGCCACTTTCTACTAGATGCCCATTAATCGTGGCCCCTCCTCCAACAACAACCCTGTTTCCGATTGTAATCATCGAAGCATCGTTGATATTCTGGGAGTTTAGTTGGACTCCACTACCAATCTTTGCCCCCATCATCCTATAGTAAGTGGTAGCAAGTAGAGAGGGTATCACCAAACCAAGAAACATCTGGGCGACTCTGTGCGAGACCAGTGATACTGCCCACTGGATAGTAATAAATGATCTAAGTGAGAACCTACCTTGCCTTTTCCTGATTCTAAAAATCCTCCCAAGTAATCCACAAATCATCAGTANGGCTACTCCCCATAGGATGTAACCCACTCCTAGGCTAACACAAACTCCCACCGCTTCAGTAAGTTTNCCCCGNCCCTCTGTGACGGCNGTCAATTCTAGGTAGAGAAAGTAGGAGGGCATTAGTGCCAATCCAAACAAAATNCCGAAGAAGCCCATCACNAAAACTGAAAGTATGTGTTGAACAACTTCGAANGATTTCACCANTACTCCTCCTCGGGGTAAATTCCTGCTTCGATGTCTGCTTGTCTCGCTACCTTCTTTCCTTCTTCCACGTCAATGAANGGGAAGAGCATCAATCCCAAAGTGAGAACTACTAGTAGNACAAGTATGCCAAACCTTGTGTCGTAAGCGGCAGAGAAAAATGCGAAAAGGAATGGACCAATCACTGCAGCAGCCTTGCCCATGAATCCGAAGAAGCCGAAAAACTCGGTAGTTCTTGACTTTGGAACAAGATAGGCGAAAAGNCTCCTAGCCTGCGCNCCCGCAGAACCTTGTACGAACCCTACAAGCGTTCCGAGGAGGAGCCATTGCAGAGTCACTCCAAAGTTCAGAGGCCCCCAGACATTTTCCCTCAAGAAATTGGGCCACCAGTCTATCGGACCACCCTCGATGATGGTAATGTGTTCATCTCCCACAGAGGACATATTGTCCAAATCCCCGCCTCTGAAAGAGAAGGACCATCTGTGATTCTTCATTTGGTCCATTTCAGTGGCTAGCAAACCGGCCTCTGCCGCGGAGATTCTTGTTTTCTCGATATCAGAATCAGACCAGACTTCTCCTTCCAAACCCCCCTCAATCATGTATTTTAGGAATGCATTCCTAAAATCCTCATCTCCCGGACCGGACTTGCTAACCCATCCTTTCACCCCTCTATCGTGAAGAGTGCTCAACTCATACTCGTTAGTCTCAACTATGTATTCATAGCGAAAGTCAAATCGGTCGTGATCGNTTTCTAGTTCNAGAGGTGCAAATCCAGTGGCGATAATCAGAACAACCATGTATACTCCGATTGCCCCTCCCAGAACAGCCTTGGTACCGTACCTTACTGCCAAAATCCCTCCAACTATCGACATTGGGATTGCAATAATATTAGCCAATAGAATTAGGGCGAAGTTCATCAATACCGGCAGACGCAGGTCATTCTCGGCAAATGAACTAGCCACACCACCGACGGTATGTAGAACGTCGTAGAAAAGAAGGTAGGCGAGCAGGTAGATGACCAATATTCTGAATTTCTTTATTTCCCCAAAAGTGCTTCTGACCTCATTGAATCCATCGCTCAATGCTCCGATTACCGAATCATAAGCTCTCTCGTTAGTAATTACCGGCTCGGGAGTGTTTCTGAAGAATGGCAATCCAAATCCTAGCCACCACAGTGATGTGGTTACGAATGCAAAGGTTAGGGTCCAATCACCGTAAGCTCCAGTGAGCCCGAATGCTCCAGTAGCCATTACAACTAGATGGACGATCAGAATTAGAGTTCCACCCGCAAAACCGTATGAGTATCCCCAACTAGAGATCTTCTCCATCTGACTCTCGTCCGAAAGGTATGGCATGAATGCGTAATATATCGTATTGCCACCTGCCATTCCAATCTGACCCATCAAGAAGCAGAAAGCTAGAAGTCTGTAGGCAGAATTTTCATCCAAGTGAGGGGCTATTCCCATGAAAGCAGTGAAAACCACCCCAATAATTGTGTAAATCCAAACTATCTTTTTCTTAATCGGTATTCTGTCTGCAATAGCTCCTAGAATCGGGCTTGATATTGCTACGAAAACCATCGAAAAGCCTAGTACTGCTGCGTAGAATGAAGCTCCTGTAACATTGAACCCTGCGATTTCAGAAGAACCACCAGTTGCCAGATTGAAGTACCTCGTAATCAGTTGACCTCCCAGAACAGTACCTACAGTAAGTGCGAATGCCTGATTTGCCCAGTCGTACCAATACCAACTTTTCAATGCCCTATTTTCATCCTCGCTCATACCTTCGATTGTTCCAAATGACATAATTTCCCAGTATCCGCATTACTTGGAGACGTTTAGTGTATTCTACTTCTCCTAGAGGCCAATGTAAAGAGAGAACTGCGCGGCAACATGAAGTGCTAGAGGTCAAACGCATGCCATGGCGAAATCCTGTGGCTTGCTNGGCGACGGATCAAAACCCGTAAAAATCCACCACCTAATCAAGGCTCCAGAAAATACTCCGAAGTCTGTATCATTCAGAGAATCCTGGGACGCGACAAGGCCAGTAACGGTATACAAGACCCCGGAGAACTTGCCTGATGGGACACCTTGCACAGCTGCCACGGTGATACTCAGGACCAAGGGATGCGCGTGGTGGTGGAAGTCCGGATGCACCTTCTGTGGTTACTTCAACGACGTCAGAGACGATGTTTCCGCNGAAGATATGTTCTCACANTGGGAGTTCGCCAAGGAATCAACCAATCAATTCGAGGGATGCAGCATGGTCAAGGTGTACACCTCCGGNACATTCTTCGAGGATAGAGAAAATCCACCTGAGTGGCAAGAAACCGTTCTCACGGAGACTGCAGCAATGGGGCTCCATCTCGTCGTTGAGGCACAAGCACAGATGTGTACTCCTGAAAAAATTGAGTGGGTCGCTAGCAGACATCCTGGTTGTACAGTTGCTATNGGTTTAGAGGCATATGACGACAAAGTACTCCGATTTCACGTCAACAAGGGTTTCACAATTAAGCAGTGGCATAGGGCNGTTGAAATGCTAAGGGAAAATGNGTTGAGAGTAAAGACGTACTTGCTGTTCAAACCACCATTTATGTCTGAGGGAGACGCACTAACCCATACTTCCTCATGGCTCATCGATGTTGCACGATTTTCGGACGAGGTTTCGGTCAACCCAATGAACATTCAGAAGGGAACGATAGTTGACAGGCTTTTCAGGAACAGAGAATACAGGCCACCATGGCTTTGGTCGTTGGTTGAAATGATTAAGAGAACAAATGAAAAAATCAGTGATTCGGGTTGCAGAATTATAGTTCACCCAACTGCAGGAGGCAAGATTAGAGGTGCTCATAATTGCGGATCCTGCGATTCAGAGGTTGTGGCAGCGATTGAGAGGTACTCGGTTTCCGGGGAAACAGANGAATTCG
This sequence comes from Methanobacteriota archaeon, assembly GCA_002718695.1. Taxonomy (GTDB): domain Archaea; phylum Thermoplasmatota; class Poseidoniia; order Poseidoniales; family Thalassarchaeaceae; genus UBA36. The sequence goes on along the minus strand of PBFP01000001.1, from coordinate 7,173 downwards.
AAGGAATAGAGTGCCACTGCAAAAATCACTGGACGGCTGAGATAGAAAACGATCTTTCCCTCCCATTGCCAATGGGTTCTGGCCTATTCAGGCGCGGTAATCCGACCGACATTATTCGTGCTCCATAGGACCGAAGAAGACAAACTAAGTCCGCCCAAGGCTTAAGGGCAAATCTCCGGTGGTAGCAACGTAATCAAGTATTATGGGGTGGTGTCTTGGCGGAAGGAGAAGACTCAGTATCCGGAGAATTCCTACAAGGAGAAAGTGAGCCACCCTCATCATGGATTCTCCTAGTCCTCGGATCAGTTTCAACGATAGTCTTCCTAATTCTGTACGGAATACTGTATCCNAGTAGTGATTTACCGGTNATTTCCAGTGTTCTNCCAGTCTTTGAAGGAGTATTCGACTCAGGAATTTGGTTCTTTATACTTGGAATTATGATAGGTATTTTCTCAATCCTTGGAACGATGCTTACGGAGGCAACCAGCGAGTGAGGTGAAAATATGGGNCTACTAACAACTTTGGTCATCTTCTGGATTTCCCTATTTTCAGTNTTCTTCATGATTAATNGAGGAATCTGGGTCTTTACNGATGTTAGCAAGAGCATGAGCATGTTCATGCTCGAGAAGGCTTTGGGCCCTCCGATTGATTTTGTAGAGGGAAGAAAGGGCTCTGCTGCTACTACTTGGATGATGCATGGTGCAATTTGGGCCATCTTTTCCTCTTCAATTACATTCTGCGGCCTTTGGCTTCAACACGAACCTACTGCGCTGCATAGCCTNTCTTCTTGGGGGCTAAACCCCTCGTCCTCTTCACTAATTCTTGCAGGAATTTTGACTGCAAGCTATGGTTCTGCAGGNATGTTACTTACCGGAGCTGCGATGCACGTTGTTCCTGAATTGGGGGGAACNAGACTTGCAAGCGAGAAAAATGCAACCCTGATGTCATTGGTGTGGACATTAGCAGTTCTGGTGCTTTTTGTCGGTGCCAACAAGTCCGAAATTCTAGGAATCAAGGTTATGCTAGTTGGGAGCGGGCTTCTTTTACTACCCAGCCTCGCTGTAATTGTCAATATGCTCCTAACCGCAGCATCAAGGACGAGGAAGATGCCCCTCCCAGGATGGATGATGATTATCGGGATGATTTCAGCCCCACTTTCCGCTTTGGCTGTAGTGATCACTGGAGAGTATGACTCAGGGATCGGTCAGTGGCTCGCAACTAGGCTGTCAGGGGCTTCTTTCTCATTGATTTTAGCTGGGGCAATACTCTATGCGGCTTCAAGAGGGAGNGGGAACCCTCTGTGGTCACGATCATTGGCCGCAGTGACCATGGTGGGAACGATTCTTTCCATCAGCGTGTATGGAGTCTTCGATGGGGGCGTTGCAGCCGAATTTATTGGNGTGGATTCAGCATCATTCGAGCCGTCTAGGAACGAGATTATTGCAGGCTCATTTCTGATGGCCNTATCTCTAATTCCGGTAATTGCACTTTCAGCTAACGTATTGGCNACGATGAGAGGAGATGACGTGTTNATGGAAAACCCAGACTATCCAGGGATGCCAGAAATTAACCTTGCAGCAATAATGCTAGTTCCGTTAACCATTGGAGCCCTGTTCGTTCACACCGACCATCTAACTGGAAACAATGAGCTATCGGGAGTCCAATCATCTCTAGTNTTGATGGGAGTTTGGTTGGTATTCATCCCTGGTTCTCTNGGTTCGGCATTGTGTATTTTCCCTGAAGTCACTGGGAGGAACCTACTTTCGGTAAATCGATCTCGATGGGCTTTCTGGCTAATGACTGGAGGGGCATTCGGACTTGTTTTCACTATGATGTCGGACTTTGCAGACATTTCTCTAGCGGAAGTCGCAGCCGAGGACGATGCAGATATCGCAAACCGACTCAGAGCTCTAGGATCCGTAATTTTCTATGGTACTGTTGTTGGATCCATCTACCACAGCCTCAACATGATTAGCGGGTCATTCAGAGGTAAATTGACTTCAGAAGNCAAATCCATAACTTCCNCTTCCATCTCCAATCCTTTCAGNCTAACCNAGGAGACCACAGTAAGGAAGATTCTCGCTCAGAGGCAGGGGAAACTCGATACTGTAGTCATTCCGGAGACCAATTCGGAAGATCCAGGTAGGCCGACCGAACTCTGATTCAANCACATAGTCCATGGGTAGGCCTGTCTTGCCAGTGGGGAGGAAACATGCGAATAGGACTGGTCGGGAAGCCCAATGTAGGAAAATCGACAGCCTTCTCGGCATTGACAGAGATGCCTGTCGACATCGCAAATTACCCATTCACCACAATCGATCCCAATGTGGGAGTTACTTGGATACCGCTNCCAAACCCNTGCGCTTGTTNGGATTTACGCGAAAGGAAGGAATCTTCAGGCAGACTCGATCCCTCNGTNCCAGATGATCCTAGGGAGGGTAGCATCTGCTCACCCAACACTGGGTCATGTTACGGATTCAGGAGANTAGTCCCTGTAACTCTAGTCGACGTAGCCGGTTTGGTTCCGGGGGCCCATGAGGGTCGGGGCAGNGGGAACCAATTCCTCTCAGACCTNTCTAGGTGCGATGCNCTAATCCAGGTCGTCGATGTTTCTGCATCAACTGACTTAGAGGGAAACCCNGTAGGATCGGGCGGCTCNNAGCCGATTGAAGAGCATCNATTCCTGCTGTCAGAGTTGGACTCTTGGATATTGGGAATCATCTGGAACGGATGGGACAGAGCNTCNAGAAGAGCCCAAGCAGAAGGAAAACGAGCCATCCAAGACCACCTATTGGAGAGATTAACCGGAATAGGGGCCCAGGACAGTCATATTTCAGCAGGAATTTCAACTGCACAGAAGGAACACCCCAATTCACAGGACATCTCATCATGGGACCATGATGAACTCCGAACAATCGCCTCAACAATCCGAAAGAGCATGTTCCCAATCTCCATTGCAGGAAACAAGGCAGACAACCAAGTACACTGCTGCACCGAGTTGAAATCAGAATTAGAATCCTCCGGGGGGAGAGTTATTTTCACCAGTGCTGAGGCCGAACTTGCACTTCGCAGGGCCGCCTCAACTGGACTGATAAACTACCAGCCAGGGGACACCGAATTCAATCTCACCAACGAGGGAGAGGACAAACTATCTGAAAAGCAAAGAGGAGCATTGGAGTCCATCTCAGGCTCAATTTCTTCTTGGGACGGTGGAGGGCTGGTTGGCCTGATTTCAGATGTTGTCTTCAGACAACTCTCCAGAGTTGTGTCTTACCCGGTCCAGGATGAAACGCATTGGGTAGATGGAGACGGAAAGATTCTACCAGATGCACCACTAGTCGAAAATGGAACTACTGCGAAGGAATTGGCTTACATTGTCCATTCGGATTTAGGAGATGGCTTTGTGAGAGCTATTGACGCTCGGTCAGGAAGGGTGATTGGGGCTGACTACGAGCTCGCAGATGGCGATATCATTAGCATACAGGCGAGAGTGTAGAACTATTGCGCCTCGATAGCCAAATCGAAATAAACTGCAGTCCAAGAAATCTCATATTCTTCATCATCGTCAATGAACCCTCCAGCTACTGGAGCCGCTTCAATTGTAGCAGTAATGGTTGCAGCCCATGTTCCCCTGCCCTTTCCATTGTCGCTCCAAATTTCCCTGATTTCACTCTCACTCATTTCGTCTTCGGTATAATCTGCCCCAGTATAGTTTTCAGTAACATCCCACCTGATAGTGAAGCCACCACCACCGCCTCCAGAGCATGCCCCGTCCGCTGTTTGGTCCTCTATTCCCTCAAGGTCACTAAGATCACTCTCTCCATCAACAGTGTCGGTGAAGCCCGGCCCTGGGTCATCGTTATCGAAGCAAGAAATTTGCAACTCTACAAAGCCAATACTCAGTCCAGTTTCAATTGACTCGAAAACGAAGAAGGTGTCATAGTTCTCTCCATCTCCTAGTGTCACAGACTCGCTACTAGTGGTCTCAAACTCTTCAAAGCTAACTAGAAGTGTACCTGTCAAACCAGACGACCCTCCGCCTGAGATATCTTCGTCAATCAGGGATGGCATTGCTTCGAAGTAAATTGGAAAAGCCAACAAAAAAACCACCGTTCCTGCCAATGTCTTCACCTTTCGAGGGGTGTCGATAAGATCTTGGAAGTCCATTATTCCTCAGACCCCGAGACCTAGTCCCCCTAACAAATCCTCTCCCGTCCAGATGAATTACAATGTCAATCATTCCTCTTCTCCGCCGATCCAGATTCTGGTATCGACCCCCTCTCGTGAGAAAATCTTCCTTGATCTTCTGAATTCTGGAAGAAGGTAACCGATTACTGACCTTTCCATAAAAGTCCACTTCCACGGACATCTAGGAAGGCCCCTAGTCCACTCATTAAGGAAAACCCTCCATTTCTGCCCATCGAACCACTCGGGAACCCTGAATGAGATGAAGGAAATTCTACCTGCAGAACCAGGGACGTAACTCCATGATCGGATGGCCAATCCATCGGCCTCTCCCCCTTCTACTCTAAGCCCGAGCACTCTAGCACGTTTTGCAATTGGAACAATTATCGCCCACCGGTTTACGATTGTAGACTCTTCAAGCCTAACCATCTTCCATTCGCGCTTCTCACCTAATATTCGCATGGATCTAATTGCTTCAGTTGGCAAGATACTAACTGGAATTTCAAGCTCCCGCTCCATATTGCTCAGGCCATCCTCGAGGCCCTCGCCCATAGCGGCTTCGCGTAATCAGTTTCTATCGTTGCTTCAGCCGAACAGGGAGCCCAGACCTTCGAAGCCACCCGCCTCTTCCTCTGGCTCCTCAGCAGCCTCTTCCTCAGCAGGAGCAGCTTCAGAAGCAGCTCCTCCGGAAGAAGCAGACGGAGCAGCAGAGGCCACTGGGGCGGCAACCGCGGTCGCCATGGCCTCATCGATGTCAACAGAGCCGAGAGAAGCTACTAGAGCCTTTACACGAGCCCCATCAGCCTCAACTCCGGCAGCTTTCAGCACTGAGCTTACGGCCTTGTCATCGATGCCCTTTCCTGCAGAATGCAACAACATTGCAGCATACACATATTCCATTTCATTCACCATTTTTCATCCGAAGAGATCGCCAAGTCCTCCGAACTCAGCTTCTTCTTCCTCTTCCTCCTCCTCGTTGGAAGAGCCATCCTCTGACTCTTCCGACTTCGTCGCTTCGGAAACCGCGACTTCAGCGCTCTGAGATGCTGCTCCTATAGCAGCTAGCAGCTCTTCGTCGAGAGCTGAGGAATCTAGTTGTCCAGCAAGGGACAGAGCTCGAGTGCGTGCACTCGAAAGAATGGCCGTAGCAGTTTTTTCGTTGATAATTTCTGCCTCCATAGCCACTGAAAGCGACTCTGATGAGGCCTTGGAAAGAAGAGTAGGAAGTGTTGTTGAGGAAAGCCATCGCACATTGCATGCAAGGTTGAATGCACCTGAAGTAGCACTCAAGATATCGTTCCTTAGGCCATCCGTGTCCAAGTCAAGATCAGAGGATGAGAAAATGTGACCCTCCTCTATCGCTCCAGTGAGTATCAGTCCAATTTCAATTGGGTTAACTCCAAGCTTTGAAAGCATAATTCCCAAATCTGCGGAAATTTCCTCCCCTTTCGAGAAGGTAGTAGCCTTCTGAATCGCAACCTTCCCTTTGTCTATCTTTGCTGGAATTCCTACGGCATTGAATTCTCCTACAATAGGTCCCGGACCGAACTCAGTTGGTCCAGCCGGAATTGTTACGTCGTCAGGGAACGTTTCTCCTGCCTTAGCAGCCCTTCCTTGGCGTGTCTTCTCCAATTCTCCGAAGATCTCGAAGGCATTCATTGAATCACTATGAACTACGCAAGGCTGATCAGCTCCATCAAGAAGAATCTCAATCCCATCAGGTGATCTCCCTGCTTCATTCCATGCAATTCTCATCAGAGACTTCTTTGCCATAGTAATTGACATCCTTTCCCTGAGTGTTTTCCTCATATCTATCATGTTCTTTGCGGGAACTCCAGAGACATCGATCACTGCAACTACTCCATCGCTGCTGAAAATCTCAGTCAGCTCAGAGACACTATCTTTCTTCCAACCTGCAACTTTCGGAATCATAGTACCACCTCTACCTTAACGGACGGCCCCATTGAAGTCTTAACATAGCAAGAGCGTATGTTTCCTGCACCCCTCTCTAGCTTTCCAGTAACCCTGTCCCATATTGCCACGGCGTTGGATGTCAGGTCTTCTATCCCCTGTTCCCTAGAACCTAGGGCAGTGTGGAACGTCACTTTGTCCCTCGAGCGAACAATCGCTGTGTCTTTTAGTCCAGAGGCAAGAGCAGACGGATCTAGTGTTGGAGGAACCGGACGAGGCATCTTTCCTCTAGGTCCCAGTACTCCTCCCAGGAACCTACCCACTGTCCCCATGTGTGGAATCTCTGAGAGGAAGAAGTCGTATTGTTTTGCTATCTTCCTAGCTCTCTGTCTATTTCCACCTAAGTCCTCAATCGTCGAAGGATCGATAACATCCAGTCCAGCTGCTTTAGCTTTCGAAGCCATCTCCCCTCCAGCGAACATCGCTATCTTCACAGGCTTCCCCCTTCCGGATGGCAGCCTGACCTCTTCCTGGATCCTATTGGTTGGAATCTTCAGGTCAACGTCTTTGATAGTAAATGACATCTCTATGGATTCAACGAAGCTTCTCTCAGGAGCCCCTTCGATGGCCTGTTGGATTGCAGTTTGCAGATTTTCTTTCATTTTCCTCACCTCTGCGGTCAACGAGGCTCACCTCTCCCGCAACTCGTGAAATTTAACTAAAATGCTCGTTAAATGCCCCCTCGCTCATCTCTTTGAGAGCGACCTTTGGTTCCAGACCCTCTACCCTAACTCTCATTCCCACGCAAGTACCCATTACTTCTCTGCATCGTGCGTAAAGAGACTTCCCGGTAAGCCTGCCCTTCTGATCCTCAGCAATGCTCTTTACTTGATCCATCGTTAGATTTTCTGTGGAGGCTTCCCACGACCCGTTGCACTTCTTCTTCCCTAATGCCTGTATCACCTTGTGGGGCGTTTCGTTTCGTGCAGACAAGAAAATTACCTCCTTTGCGGGACTCGCGGACCTGCTCTCCCTATTTGATGATGATGCAATAAGAAAATCTCGATTATTCAGGTA
>PBFP01000027.1 GCA_002718695.1 Methanobacteriota archaeon | reverse complement strand
TACCGATCCTCTCTCTCGAATGACCCCCATCAAGTGGCCTAGGCGAACTGCCGTCTCCTTGCCAGTCCAAGACGGAGATGAAGAGTAGGGTTGACTTATCCATTCCAGGAGCATCCCCCTCGACAAATTCCGGAACTCCCGACAGACCTTCCAACTTTTCTAGCAATTCAGCATGGTTGCCATTAATTGACGAGGAAATTGCATCAACTAGATTGTTAGGACTCAATCGTATCGGATCGAATGTATGGAACGCAGGAGGGGGGATGTAGGGTCCCATGCCAGTTCTAAGGGCTACCTGCCTAGAAGCCTTCTGAGCCTCTCGTCAAACTCATCCGAATCCTCGACTCCACTATTTTCAAAATCTCCCTTGACCAATTCAACTTCCTCGTCCCCCCCAGATTCGTCATCTTCCTCCGCTTCTGGTGCCTCTTCCTCAACAACTGCGGACCTCTTCTCAGAAATCTTCTGCTCTATTGCGGCCTGAGCCATCTTCATCATCCTCTCCCTCTCTCTGTGATTACTTACAATCCAAGCGAGGCCAGCATAAATCCCAATTACGAGAATTGCAGCCAGAATTCCTGTCCCAAACTCATCAATGTTATCATCAAAACTTGAACCACCAGTCATAAGGATGGTGAAATCGTTGTCATTTGGACTAGAGTCCAAATCCCACGGGAAAGAGCAGCCAATGGAAACAATTAGCTCATCTCCGTCTTCAATATCGGGCCTTTCGAACTCTGGAGCAGGAACATATGTCCCCGTGATTTCCACGATATGTTCTGAGTAATGGCCCCCTCCATCCAATGAAAGTTTGCAGTCTGCTTCGGAAAGTAATTTCTCATTCAGCCTCTTTGTTTGAACTTTGATTAGCTGTGCCGAACCTTCTCCAATAATTTCAACGTTCTCGATTCCAATATTCCAGTCCGTCCTCCTAACTTCGAAGGTCCTTTCTGAAGAAGCGATCAGGAATCCTCTTTCGTCAAGCATTCTGATGCTGATACTTCTTATTCCGGGATCGGGGTTCCAATTCGCAGAACTAAGGTTGACGAATGGGCTCGACTCGTTTTCTGGAACTGATCCGATTACATAATCTAGCATTCTACCACCATCACCGATAAGCATTACTTGGAATACGAACCCTGAACTCCCATTTCCAATTGAGCAAGAAGGAAGAATCTCCTCCAGAGTTCCACCAATGGAGCATGAAGCAGCCCTTGCCTCATATTCTGATGTAGTCATCACATAGTCGAGAGTGGTCATTCCATTGACAACTAAGCTTCCTTCGATGCTAGAACCCGATGGTAATAACCAGCCCATTTCACTCCATTGGAGCATCCTACCAGTGGATGTTTCCAAAACTTCGGAGCTTTCATCGGCCCCATGGATGCTGACTAGTGCCTCATCTCCACTAGTAACCCGGATAAATGGAGAACTCGCCCAGGAATGCTCTGATTTCTCGATATTCAGAATTATCTCTCTTTGGTTCCCTATCGAGTCTTCAGATAGTATCCTTACCGTAGACTCACTTCCGCTCCAACTACCGTCCGGGATTAATTCAATTGGCACCCCTCGCTCCTCTCCAACTCCAAGAACCATCTCCATGCTCCCATTGATGGACCATCCTTCGGGAAGCCCCAAAATTTGGAATGAGATTGTTTCTGGGGAGTTTCCACCATTCCTAACCACGGCCTTCGGGTAGCCCCCTTCTGATGAAATAAGCCAAGGTCCTTCCCCTTCCATGGAGAAATTTCTGAAAATCGAGACTCTTAGGGGCAAGGTAATCTCGACTAATCCCGAAGAGTCCCCGTCCCTGACTCTAACGTGTAATTCCACAGACTTCTCATGGGTGGCTGTTTCAGGAGGGGTGATGTTCAAGTAAACCGGCACAGTTTCTCCCGGATCAACTTCGGGTAAATCCCCTATTTCACCAATGGTCCAATCTCTCTGTCCCGAAATGTATGCTGAAACATACGGTTTACTCGGTTTGTTGCCCACTTGTGTGACATCTAGCCTAACTGCAGATCCTTCAGGGCTGATCTCGAGATTGGCATTTGAGGAAGAGATCCACCATCCGGGAGACCTGGTCACCTCTACGAAGAAGTGCATCTCGAATACAGTTTCATCCCTGGCAACTGCAGAAACTTCAACTCTAATTTTGGAACCGTTCCAAGAATCCACTGGTAGTTTTATGGAGATAGACAGGTTCACACTGTCGTTTACGCCAACATCTCCTGCCGAACCTCCGGATACCTCCCAACCCGTTGATTCATCCGACCCAGAATAGATGACATTCTTCCCAACCTCGATTGAGATATCATCAACTAAATTTCCAACATTCTTGGCCTTGAAAGACAAGTCAAACTCACTTCCAGGAGGAAGCATGAGCGTTGTTCCATTCTCTCCGAGAACTCCATTTTCGGACTCTATTTCCCACCTGTGGTCCTGCCTAACCTCGAAAACTACTTCTTTGAAGTCCGAGACACTCTTGTTCCCCTCCGAAGTCATAGTGAAGATGATCTTCACAGGGACTCTAGCAGGCGTGTCCTCGGGAAGAACTACTGTCAGTGGTATTGTCTTTATCCCCCCTGCTCCTAATTCTACAGGATTGCTCGAGAAAGTTACAACTATGCCGGGGTCATAAGTGATGCTTTGGTCCAGTTCTAGGTGGTATGAAAGAGAGTAAGAATCATCTCCATTGCCAGAGTTCTCCAACCTCAGCACAACAAGATTTTCCTCCTCAACATCAACAACGAAAGGTTGTATGCTAGGTGAGTTTACTTCCAGTCCGGACCTATGGATTTGGAGAACCTCCAAGGACAGGGAAAGAGTTGAAGATTGATCAATTTGCCCCGCTTCCTCGAATAAGTGGAACGCAGGCCGCGCGTTCGGTGGCAGGTCAAGAGTCAAAGTTCCGCTCACTCTGGAACCACTCTCGCCTGTCAATACCACTGAGTCATCCGAAATTGAGACTTCATCCTTGGCACCCCATGACCAGCCCTGTTTAACCATCCCAGCTTGCGTGAGAGACCAATTCATACTCGTAGTTCCATCTGGCAGATTGGCATGTATTTGCCACTCTAGTCCTTGAGTCGGCACGGATCGTAGGTGGCTGGGAAAAACAGCGACACTAGATGCAACGAAGCTCAGTTGAGCCTGACTACACTCCTCTTCATCTCCAAATCCGACACACATGCTTAGAGGGGTGCTGACAGTTTCCCCCAGGCTCGTTCCTGTTGGGACTGGCAATCTTGCAGTAACCTCCTTTTTTTCCCCTGCGGAGAGTGTTAGTGCATTCACCTCCTCCCCTTCCGAATCGAAAATCCTGAGATCGGAGCCCCATTCGGTGCTTTCCCATGATATTGCAATCTGCTCTTCTTCGGCATTTCCTCTGTTCTCAATGAGTAGCCAAGCCATTGCTTCCTCGGAGACTAGACCGAATCCGGTACTTTGTGAAGTGCCGTCCGGGCCTCTGATAGAAAGGCCCCTAGTCCTATTAGCTTCAATTGGCAGATTCGCAGTTACCTCGGCATCTCCATCGTCATGCCTCAAGGTCAGGCCTAAGTAACCCGAATCAGAGCCAAGGGCACTTTCCGGGGCCTCTATCCTAATGACAGGGTACCAAACTTCTCCAACTCCAATATCAACCATGCTGATACCTCCGGACGTCCTGTCCTCCCAAATCCACCCCTCCGGCAAGTTCGAGTCATCAATATCCAACGTCCAACTTCCGGACAATCTTCCAGTAGATCGTATAGAGAAAGAAGTCAATTGACTACTTCCAGGATCAACTCTTATTGGCTCAGTGGGAATTTCGAATGTCGCGTTGTAAGGGGGCACTATTGAAAGGACCCTCTTTTGGATGTCGTTGTCGTACCTTGTTTGGCTTAGATTCTGAAAGGGATCCACAACAATCTCGAATGTATGGTCTCCTAGTCCTCCGCTCCATTCTACGCTGAATGAGGCGAATGAACCCGATCCGCTTGGTTCAGATGGATTTAGCGGACCGACCTCTGCCCCTCCGATCTTCATCCCATTTGCAAAAATTGAGACATCAACCAATTCTCCTGTCCCCAAGGTACCCGCATTCTCCACATAGGCAGTTACTGTTACTTGTTCTCCAGGGTCCGGGGCACTTGGATTGAATTCAATCCCACGCCCATCAGTTAGAGGTCTGACATCAGGCTTCGCCATTGAAACCACCATGCTTCCCAAGACTATGTCAATCGCTGCATCACCGTCAATATCCGCTAAAGAAGGTGAAGACCAGGTGCGATGTTCCAATTCGAAATCGTCCGACCACTCGCCATTGATCCCTGCCGAGGATCCAGAAGAACCTTCGAATGCCCAAAGTGATCTACCATATGCGACAAGTAACTCAGGCTCTTCTTCTCCATCGATGTCCATCCATGTCGCAGCAGATACGGCAATCTCGTCATTAGGATTGCCACTACTCTGATCCATATCTCTCACCCAGGCTTCGTTTGGAGAAGATCCGCCGACGTCATGGCACCCAGTTGCTCCATGTCTGTCGGTAGTAGTCTGCCACCAGGTCACCCAGCATACTCTGTCATGTTCCCCATCATTATTCGTATCGATAGCAGTCGGAGGTGCATCGGCAAACCCATTTGAAGCTCTGAATGTCCACAATTCCGACCCATCAGAAATCTCGATTCCGATGTATTCGGCCCCATCTACTTCGCCAGATCCATCAGCATCACTAGGGATGGTTAGAATAATCTCCGGGTCCGAATCATCATCCAAGTTCGCCACGACCGGACCCGGGAGTCTGATATGCGGTGTGTTTGTATCGCCATCCAGATTGTCAAGCGACAAACCGCCACCCCATTCCAGACTGCCCGTCGAGGATGAAATCTTCCAAGCCCACATCTGTCCATTGTTTGCTTCAATCGTGGTAAGTATGATGAATCCGGTATTTTCGTCAATCTGAACAAAGGCAGGGTCCGAGGGGTGGCTTCCCTTGTTCAATTGCACCTCCCATAGCGAGTTAGGGGTGCCGTTGGTTTGTAGTGGGAGCGCAAGAACAACCGGATTCTCCGAAACTTCATCTATGGCTGCAACTACTAACTCTGCATCCCCATCCAAATCCAAATCAGCGAGCAAGATTTGAGTTGTAGGTCTGTGCGACCCGAAGATGCTGCTAGTATATGGCCCCTCATCACTTCCAATCATCAGATTCTCTTCGGTCCAAGTCCATAGAATCTCAGAGGAGTGACCAGAGTATGTCCAACCAGTAACCGAGCAAGATAGTCTAGGAGACCAAACTTCTACGAACAAAGATCCTCCCGAATCGTAAGCAACAATGATCTCTGGCTTTCCATCCTCGTCGATGTCCACAATCGCTGGTGCTGCCTTTACTTCTTCTGTAACGCCCAAGTCTACTTGCCATGCTAGTTCAGAATCTTCCCCCTCAATCAGCCTTAGCATACTGTGATCGTTTCCTGAGACATCTTCAGTCTGTACAAGGACCGTGAAAAGAGAGTATTGACCACATCTCTGTTCGGCTCCAGGGCCAATTTCTATCGAACTGCTGAGGTTTGCAATTGGAGTTGCAAGAGAATCGGTACCCAAAGAGTATGACCCATACTCCCAATTCAGAGAAGGATTCACCACGGACAATAGTGAAGTTGCGTTTTCTGGCCTCTCCAGACCCGCCCCGCCTTCGGGACCATGACTGGGTATTTCGGCAATTCTAGAAGGAGTTCTACCAAATTGTGGCCAAGGTTGCCCACCATCGCTCCAAACCTCCGCCCCTTCTCCTGAAGTATCCATTTTCTCTCCAAGATGAGTTTCCAGATGCGAATAATCTATTCCAAAATCCCTCACTCCAGTAAGAGGAATCGTCAGCAGCATCATTACGGCGATTGAGGAAATCAACTTTCGCCGGGACGGGCATCTCGTGGCATCCGTTACCATCAGAACAGGAGATGCGATTCCGAGTCCACTTGAACATTCGCCCCAAACCCACATTCAGACCTATGGTCTGCCCAGTAAAACAAATTGCCGAGGACATCTGCTAATCCGTTGCGCTTATACAGGATGGGCCGGTCGCCGAGTCGCACGGAACTCTCCTCCAGAGGCACGGCCGATGAGGGACGGGAGGCGACTCCCACCCTGTTTGGCCTCTCGAAAGGGAGTTCTGCCCGGAGGAAAAAGGATGTACACCCTTGAGACAAGAGAGGATACGATTAGAATTCCAGCAGAGTACATCAGGAGGGGTCGTAGGCTCGAAGACCACATCGACGAGTTGGCCCATGATGCCTTTGAGTGCAGATTCGATGAGAACGAGAACTTCACTCTATTAACATTCGATCACGAGGCCGTTGGAAGGGGGAAGATTATCCATGGCGATGGCGCCATTTATCAGAATGTTCGTTTCAAGGCACTAGTCTTTACCATGGAGAATAATGAGGTCGTAGACGGTGCCGTGTCTGAAGTCTCGGAGTACGGTGCATTCGTTAGAATAGGCCCCATGGAAGCACTTCTGCACAAATCTCAGATTCTCGACGAACCAATTCAGGTGAACCTCGGAGTGAAGAGAATAGAGGGTTCGCAGAGTGGAAGGAATCTAGGCGAGGGTTCTTTCGTTAGGTCAAGAATAGTCTCGAAGTCAATCAACCACAATGACCCCCGATCCAGCAAGATAGGTTTGAATTGCAAGATGGATGGCTTGGGTTCGTTTGAATGGATTGGGAGTGATGAATAAGATGCCTAAGCAACCATTTGCCTGTGGGGAGTGTAACATGATTCTTCCTGATCCAGAGAAGAAGTCCGACCCCCCACAGTGCAATTATTGTCCGAGTGCACCGGTTACAACAGATTGGCAGGGATATGTGGTTGTAATGCACCCAGATAGATCAGAGGTGGCCAAGAGACTCAACATTTCTAGACCCGGAAGCTATGCCTTGAAGGTCAATATTAGGTAGGTGGTACGTGTTGGAGATAATCGAGAGGAGAGAAAACCCACTTCTAGATCGGGTGGAACTAAATTTTGTGTGGAAACACCCCAATGAGCCCACTCCATCACTCTCCCAGATGGTCGATGCTGCGGCTAATTCTGAACCTGGTGCGGTAAAGGAATTAGTCTTCGTAAAGCAAGTAAACACAAGATTTGGAATGTCTGCCACAACAGGATTAGCTCTCGTCTATGGTTCCGAGGAGTCAGCATCTATCGAGCCCAATTATGTTTCTGAGAGGCACAAATCGATAGGTGAACCGTCAAAAGAGGAAGTCCCGAAAATCGCCGAAGAACCTCAAGAGGAGGATAGTGAAGAAGAGGAGGGTGAGGACTGATGGGCGACGGGCCAAATCCTAATTCAAAGCATTCGAAGTATTCCGTTGAAGACGGGCAGCTAGTCAGGAATGGGTTGGAATGCCCACATTGTGGTCCGGGGGTTTTCCTGGGCGAGCATAGTGACAGGAAAGTTTGTGGCAAATGTGGTCACACAGAAATGGACAACTGATCAACCATAAATGGGGTCCAATTTCCCTCATTAGTCAGAACGTTGCCACCAACCAGTGCTATCCCTATGTCATCTCTTTGTGCNGAGATGATCCGATCCCCTGAGAGNACTCCNTCATGCCTCCATCCAGTCCAGTGCCACATCCCTCCTAAANACCGTGAATCCAATACTGGTCCNCTGGTCATGAATGTTGAAATTTCGCCTTCAACTTCCCCCATTACTGCGATCGAACCGCCATGAAGGATTACAAGCCAACCNCCCTCATCCGAATAAATTACTTTGGAAACCTTATCCCCAAANTCNNCCACTCTGGANTAAATTTCCATCCCATTGGAAGGATCAAGGATTGAAATTCCACCTGCTTGGGACCACATGGCCACCCCTCCTGGAAACTCGTTGATGCTAACTACGTTATCGGGTTGCCCAAGATTAGAAATNTGGGGCCATCTTGGAACGGGGCCTCTCCATACCTCATTAGCATCAGAATCTATCATATAGGTCCCAGAAATTGTAGCGAAAACAACACCGCCCCCCGCCTTCCCCATCTTCATTGGTTCTGAATCTAGAACCCTTTGCCAAATAGAATTAGCCGGCCCCAAATCTACGGCATTTGATGCCAATGACAACCTTAGGTCTTCTCTACTTGGCCCATCTTTCCATTGAACATCAAGAGGCAAAGCAGCCATCCTAGCCTGTCGCAATTCCCTGTCCAACCAAATGCCTACCCATTTGTCTTCCATCACAAGCCCGCCAATGGTGGGACTCGGGAAAGGCGTGGAAGACGAACCAATGGGGCTTCCTTCGCTATCCACAATGGCTAACTCTCCTTGGGTACCAGCCAATACATGCACATCCGAGCCCCTGTCCATTCTTGCCGGTGCAAAACCAATCTCGCTATGTCCCATGACNCTCGTACGAAGGTTAGGTTTTGAAATGNCGCCAGAGAATATTGAAGTCTGGNNCCCCATCACCCTGCATGGGCACATTGATNCTGGCATCAAGGCAAGATATCGCCTCAATGAATATTCTTTCAGAGGTGATGAAACTGAACTGCTGGGGTTCAGNGGTCGAGCATGAGCATGGNGTGGTNACAGGCCANCTAAACATGGATGTGGAAGTTCTGTTGATCGAGGAATTGCANATCTGGGCAGACGGNATCGANAGCACTCACGAGAACTTGACAGGATTTGANGTAGANGAGACCCTGATTCTTTCNAGACATGTTTCAGCTTCTGAGACTCCAGCNCTGACACTCCATGCGATTGGAGTTCCGGGTGAATTGCCTCATGGCGAAAGAGGCCAGGCAGGAGGGGTCAAAGGACTAGCAGTCCCACCATCTCCNAGATTTGCCGACCTGTTTAGGACAATGAAGCGTTTAGCNNGGGACTTTCATCTAGACGAAGCGTANGACATTACTCTTGAGGCCACACACCACGGTCCACTANTGGANTCNCCTGCNCTTTTCTTGGAGATAGGCTCAACTCGTGAACGCTGGAACGACGAAAANGCAGGCAGAGTCTGGGCNGAAACAATTTCACGNTGCCTTGGGTTATCGGGAGAGTCAANTNNTANGGTTTGGAANGGAAAAGGAGAAGTCATGTTGGGGCTAGGTGGTGGTCACTATGCCCCTAGGCACAAGTCAGTAGTTTCTGAGACCGATGTTTGGGTGGGGCACATTTTGGCAAACTACGCGCTCGTTTTTGAGGAACAGGTTGATGATGGGCCTCCTGGAGGTCCATGGAAACACTCCGTTTTGACNGCAGTGGAGTCTACTAAAATGGGTTTTCCTGGGGGGNAGGTATTTGCACATCTTGATCGAAAATCATTCAAGGGTTGGCAAAGNCAGGCNCTNGCCTCTCTNCTAGAAGACANGGGAATCCCAGTGCGNAGGGGAAAACAAATTCTCCCCCCGTAATNGTCAAGTCTCTAGCAGCACTCTCGTAACTATGGGGTTGCTAGGCCGAACCATNGTCACCTTCCTTCCGTTCGCGCCACGCTTTGTTGTTGGGTGGGTAGCGAAGAGATACATGGCCGGCGAGAATCTTGACCAGGCATTGGACCTAATGGAGGGGATGTCTTCTGAAGGCGCNTGTTTCACTGTCGATGTTTTGGGNGAGGAAATCAACTCNATCGAAGAGTCATCATGGTTCATCAAAGAGTACGAAGCAGTGATTGAAGCCATAGTTGCGAGGGGCCTCGATGCGAATATNTCGATCAAACCCNCTGCTTTGGGACTCCTTATTGACAAAAATGCCGCACACGAAAACATTGAGAGAATAGTTAGGAAGGCTTCAGAGAACGATATTTTTGTACGACTCGATATGGAAGACAACAGAGTCACTGAGGCGACATTAGATGCAGCTAGATCCATGCATTCAAAGGGCCTTGNCAATATCGGGGTAGTCCTACAAGGAAGGATGTTCAGGACCCCAAAAGACATNTTGGANTATTGCGACGCCATCGGTGAAAACTCNGACTTTAGGATTTGCAAAGGCATCTATCTGGAACCGCCCGAGATAGCACACACTNGTTACATGGAAATTGTTGATGCNACAAACAATGCCATAGATTTGATGCTCGACTCCGGGGCTTATACAGCCATAGCCTCTCATGATCTTCCAGTAATCGAACACTCAATTAAGNCACTNGAGTCCAGGGGNCTCGGACCCGGGAAAGNTGANCCTAGGCACGCGAATCCNATTGTAAGGCCAAGTGGCAAAGGTCNGGGGTATGAGTTCCAGTTCCTCTTAGGTGTAAGGGGCAATGTGAGGCGAGGATTGTCGAAAAAGGGACATAGGACCAGGATTTACATGCCGTATGGCTCTAAGTGGTACGAGTACGGAATGCGAAGACTCAGAGAGAACCCCGATGTCGCCGTCCATGTAACTAAGTCACTCTTAATGCCGTGGACTAATCGAAGATAAACATCATTGAGGATGCCCCTTCAATCCCAGTTTCTCATCCAACCCATCGACCTCCCAAGGAGACTCTCGAGCCTCTCAACCTTTGGCCTGAAGTGCTCTGCAAGTCTTTTTCGAACCGCCAAGTCTTCCGNTTTTTGTTNACGAGTATNCGTNGAATTGAGCGNCGGGAACNCACTCATTTCAACTGTCGGCAGTCCGAGGAAATTGAATAATTCCCCCATTANTTCCTCAGGCCTCTCAAAAAGATCCTCACTTCGAATCACGTGTAACTGGGAAGAATNGAATTTTTCCAACCAACGTTCCAGTTGAGGGGCATAGTCTCCACGTGACGTGTACGAGAATCGGTTATGGGATGCCTCGAAAACCGAGGCTCCTGTCAATAGCCTTTCTTCAGCCCCCTGCAGCCGTTCTTCTTCCAAATCCCATGCACTCTGGAAGTCGCTAATCATTTCAGAACCATTCTTGACCTCGTGACGAAAGTGNGAGAGGGCACGTTCAATCGGGTCTCTAAGAAGAACGATCAAACGTGCCCGTGGCAAGGACCTATGGAGTCTTTCAGGAACCGCAGGATGGAAAAGGTAGTATGGACTTCCTTCGCCTATTGCGATGTCGTAACCAAGCCTATCAGAGCGTCTTTTTACCCATCTCCTCATTGGGAAGTGCGAGCGATACCAATCCAAACCTTGCTCCGTGTAGTTGTCGAAAAAATGGATTTCCTTTGTTTTGGATAGAAAAACTCCGGGGTGCGAGTTCAGATGCTCGTAAAAGCTGGTTGTTCCCGCTCTTTGTGCACCTAGAAGTACCACATTGGGTAGGGAACGATTTGTCGCGGTAACCCTCCTCGGCCATGTGACAATATCCCTACGTAGCCGCTTCAGAGGGGTCAGTGGCGGCATCTCTCTTTCATCGGGCCCGGGATTCCTCATGCGACCAACACTTCCGGGGCTTATTGTNCTGACATAGTAGTGCCGCTNGGNNAATTTTGCNGTTCCCAATGTTCAAACCNCATGTTCGCGACCAGACTTTATGGGNGNACGTGCACAGGTCANGATACTCTTCGCGATGNTGCTACTTTCCACTTCCTCAGGCCTAGTCTNTGGTAATGACGCCGGATCCGGAACAGATGCCGGCGAGGGGATACAGACAGCAATCTGGTTGCCAGCATTCAATTCCNCCTACTATGGNAATCTNTCGGAGACTGACACAAACGACTACTNNGGGGTAAACTTGTCCGGAGGGAAAGGNTTGNCTATCACCCTNACATCCCCCATCGGGGTNGACTTCGACCTAATTCTTTACGATTCTAACAATGGAACTCTCGATTCAAGCTATGAATCAGGTTCCAACAACTCCACTTCTTTCGATAGTGTTTCCACCAACGGAACTAATGTTAGTGGGGTGCAGACATCAGTGTTTTTCAGAGTCCAGGGATATCAGGAATCTGGCCAATACGCCATTCAATTATGGGTTTTCAACTCTTCTTCTTTGGAAAACGGGACTGATTCTGGAATTGGAGATGCGGGCACTGGTGGGGATGCAGGCGACAGCATCTCAACATCATCATGGCTGTCGGCGAGTAATTCTTCTTTCGAAGGGGCCCTGTCGAACAATGACTCCCATGACTTCTATGGCCTCAATACAACTTCTGGTACAGAAATCTACGCTCGCTTGACATCTCCTGCTGGAGCCAACTTCAATTTATTCTTATACGATCCAACCAATTTCACTCTCGATTCCAGTAATAACGCCGGATTAGAGGATTTCGAAACGCATGACAGTGTTACTACATACGGGACTGGCTCAAATGGGACTAATGGAACCAATTCAAACGGGACGGTAAATCAGGTATTTCTTCACGTCCAAAGAATTAGTGGGACAGGGGGATACTTGCTTCAGATATTCGTTTTCGGTCACGGAAATCTCCCCGGCTCTAACCAGAGCGACGCTAATTCAGGCATGGATGCAGGCGGCGACCCCGCATCTTCAATGAAGGTCAATGGCTCGAATCAGACATTTGGTGGCTGGCTATCCGATACATGGGACTCCGAGGACTGGTACAACATCTCTGTCCCACAGGCGTCTGGGCTCAACGTGACAATGAACTTCCCCTCTGGTGCCCCAATTAGCACTGAATTGTGGCTCCTCGATGAAACTGGAAACCAGGTAATTTCATTCGATAATTCGGGACTCTGGGGCGTTGCCAGTAATGGTTCTGGCGTGGGCGGGACGAACGTCTACTTGCGGATTCATACAGCTTTCGACGAGGGGCATTATCTGGTAAACATCTCATTCTTCTCAACTACTGGACATCCGGGATCTGTTCAAGAC
The DNA here is from genome assembly GCA_002718695.1 of Methanobacteriota archaeon. Lineage (GTDB taxonomy): Archaea > Thermoplasmatota > Poseidoniia > Poseidoniales > Thalassarchaeaceae > UBA36. Next base: position 1,332 of record PBFP01000027.1, on the reverse strand, counting down.
GATGCAGGCACAGGCTTTGACGCTGGAGATACGCTGGCTTCTTCTCTTCAATTAACTACTCAGAACACGAGCCTTACAATTGGAGGGTGGGTTGATTTTGCCTGGGATTCCAATGACTACTACTCCATTGAAGTCCCTTCAAATTGGACTTCTTGGGCGTCTTTGGAGTGGAACAACTCTACAGACCTCCTGGATCTTTACATGTACTCCAATACAGGGGCCGAGATAGACTCTAGCCATTCTTCGAATCCCGAAGAAGTATCTGGCAATTCAACTTTGATTGGAGGTACGACGATTTTCTTCCGCGTTCATGCCTGGACAAACATCGGGTCTTCTGTATTCTACTCTTTGAATATACACTTCTTTAACCAATCTGGAAATCCTGCTTATAATCAGGATGACGCCGGAACTGGGGGGGATGCTTCTAACGACCTTTCCAACCCAACTCACGTCCACTTAAACATCAATGGAACTAATGGCCACGGAGGTACTGACTTCAGGGGTTGGCATTCGGAAACTATTGACAGCGACGACTACTACTCCTTCTTTGTGCCAGTAAACTATGGCATCGCAATTAATCTAACTTCCAATCCGAACGAGGTTCTGAGTTGGATCCTCCTAATTAACTCAACAAGCGGGCAATATTATGGTTGGTCAACTAACCAGGGCGGATCCCAATCCACGAATTCTAATGGTTCTGTGATTGGTGGACAGAACGTCACTCTATGGATTGTCACGTTCAATGGAGAAGGATTCTATAACTTCACTGTCTGGTTATTCTCATACGACTCTGATGGTGACGGTTGGAATGATGCCGATGAGGTAGGATGTGGAACCGACCTAGGGGACAACTCCAGCACTCCCACTGATTTGGACTCAGACGGGATTTGCGACAATCTTGATGAGGATGTCGACGGCGATGGGGTGGACAATGTAAATGATGACTTTCCCAGAGACGCCAACGAAACCACTGACTCCGATGGCGATGGAGTAGGCGATAATGCCGATTCCGATGACGATGGTGATGGTTGGTTGGACATGGTGGAGATGGCGTGTGGCACTTCCCATCTGGACCCCAATTCTTACCCCTCCGACCTTGACTCCGACAGTATTTGCGACATCATAGACGATGACGTCGACGGAGACGGCTTCTACGACGAGGTGGAGTACTCCTGCGGCTCGGACCCCTTCGACAACGCCAGCGTGCCCGCGGACACGGACGGCGACGGGATCTGCGACGCCTTGGACGAGGACATGGACGGCGACGGGGTCGACAACGCCAACGACACCTTCCCGGACGACGCCAACGAGTCCTCCGACAACGACGGTGAC
>PBFP01000026.1 GCA_002718695.1 Methanobacteriota archaeon | reverse complement strand
TTCCTACGTTAAAACGAGGAATGACTGTTGTCAGGAGGTCCAATTCGGCAATTCGCGGATCAAAGAGATTCATGCCTCTCCCCGCGACTTATCGCAGCTTGTCACGACCTTCTTCGGCTCTCGAGCCGAGCCATCCCCCAATCGGGTTGTAGCATCATTATTTCTTATTGTACTCACTAATGTGAGGCCTCTGGTGTCCAGGCATATCAATTCTGGTTTCTCAGGCCACCACGTCTCCCCGCAGGGCGAAGCAGCCTCAACCACTTACCCTAACACGTAATGTGTAAGGGCGCACAAAGCAGGCTTCCGACCGACCAATGGTATTTGNACAAAACGGGGGACTTAGGACAGCAAAGTAAGAGTTAATTTGTTGTTTTGATGGNTTTTTNCAATTGGGAATTGCCCTGGTCGCTTCATTAAACGTCTACGGGGAATACAATNCCCCATGGAAAATGAACATGAAAANTGTTGCAACTAAACACGTGATCAGCATTACCGGAACGCCCGCCCTAGCCCATTCTTTGGTCGTTATTGGATAAGGCCCCCTCTCAGCAATGGCGACTGTCATTACGTTAGCACTGGATCCTATTGGAGTTGCGTTTCCTCCAAATCCTGCACCCATTGCCAGAGCCCATAGAAGAGGCTCGGGGCTCAAAGTACCGCCGCTTGCCTCTGTAATGCTAAAAATTACTGGAATCATCGCTGCAGTGAATGGTATATTGTCAATCAGAGCGCTTGCTATGGCGGAAACCCAAATTATTGCTATTGCAAGAATAACCTCATCTTGTCCGAAGTTATCAAAAATCCAATTTGCAACCNTGTCCAAGTATCCNACGTCTCCCACNGCCCCCACTAGGAGAAACAGCCCGGCGAAGAAAAGTAATGCCTGCCACTCGACTTTTTCGACNACATCATTGATGAATCCATGGCCTAGTTCTTCCTCTCTCGGNCTTGCTAATATTAGAGCAAANCCTGCACCGGCCAAGGCTATTCCATCAATCTCAATCTCTAGATCCAGNAGTGACTTTGCTGAAAACATAANCACTGTCAGACCNAGGATAACAAGTGTTGTGTACATCAGTTGTTTATCCGTAATTGCATCCCATTCGTCTTCCTCCATTAGGAGATCTACATGTGGAGGTTTTTGCGTTGCCCAGTCTCTGTAGTACCATCTGAAATAACTTAATGTCGCTACCCATGCNAAGAAAGTTAGTATTCCTAGNCGGAAAAGAAAACCATTGAATGAGAAAGCAGTCAGACCTTCNTCTGCTGCTGCTGCTGCGATCATAACGTTGGGAGGNTCNCCCACCATTGAAGCAACTCCTCCGGTATCGGAAAGAATNGCCTCNGCAAGAAGGGGTGGGACGGGATTTATTTCCAGCTTGTTACAGATTCTNAGTGTAACTGGAGCAATGATGATTATTGCNGTNACATTGTCGATAACTAGAGAAAGTAGGGTGGTGAAAGTTCCCAGTAGAACAATTAGTCGCCATGGATCTCCCTTACTCATCTTTGCTGCCTTGATNGCAACAAATTCGAAGAATCCGCATATTTCNAGGATTGAAGCGAAAATCATCATCCCTAGAAGAAGNCCAATGACCTCCCACTCTATCCAACCAATCATTGTGTGTTCCAATGTATATTCTTTGACCANCTCNCCGGCTGCGTTATATTCTTCGTGAAGATGGAAGACTCCTGTCCAATGNCCGTAAATGAGCATCAAAACTGACCCGAACCATGCCGCAATGGTCCTGTGGACTACTTCTGAGAGAATCAATACGAAAGAGAGTATGAAAATACCCAGAACGACCTGCTCTTGTGTTACCATAAACACCCGAGCAATATTATCTCTAAATATTTGACTGTCGTGAATAATAATATTTGGCTTGATGGCTGTTATTTTCCCGACCAGAAGACTGCTACATTTCCTCTCTTGAAGACCAAAATGGAGTTGGTAACTTCAGCTAGTTCCACGAAAATTTGGCTTCTTTGCTCTCTTTCGGATGCGACGCCTTTGTTAGCCTTGACCTTGACTATTTTTCTTCTTCCTAGTTGGTCGGATAATTCTTTTACTAATGGCTTGGTGATGCCACTCCTNCCAATCCTAACAGAGATATCCACCCCATCACTATTGGCCAATCTGAAAATNGCATCCGGAACCTCCATCTTAATCTACACCNCCGCNGGAATTTGGCCTCTCCCTGATTACTCTACCACATCTTAANCAAGTAGTAGTAACTGTCTTGGAAACGATTCGCACCCTGGATGATTTTCCTGGAATCAGAGCCTTCCTACAGGTCCTGCAAATATGTCTACTAATCCTAGAATTTGGTCTAGAACCATACTTCTTTCCGATAGAAAGAAGATGCTTGGAAGCGNTATCTGCAATATCGGAGTGGTTNTCAAGTCCTTCCTCTAGTACCCTAGACAAGTCTNCTACCGCTCCTTCAACTTTCTTCCTACGTTCTGTACGTCTTTTCCTGGAACTTCTCCCACCTGGCACCATGCTGTAACCTCAGAGGCTTCCAACTACTGCAGCNACAGATTGGCCGACTTCATCTATGCTTCCAGTTCCATCGATTTGCTTTAAAATTCCAAATTCAGAGTACCAAGCCCCTAATGGCTTTGTTTGTTCATGATATGATTTTAGCCTCATCCTTACTGTCTCTTCTGTGTCATCGACCCTCTGGATCAGTCTTGATTCGATCTCAGTAGGAGGGGGTCTGAACAACACATGGTAGATTTCGCCTGTTTCTGGATCCATCCTTCTACCCACTATTCGATTGACTATTTCGTCNTCAGGAACTTCGATTGAAATTACTGCTGAAACTGTAGTTATTTTTGCTAGAGATTCAGCTTGAGGTATAGTCCTAGGAAACCCATCAAAGAGTACCCCTGAAGATGCATCGGGATGATTGAGCCTATTCTCAATTAAGCCGATAATCACGCTATCTGGAACCAGTTTCCCCGAATCCATGTATTCTTTTGCCAGCAAACCTAGTTCGGTTCCTTCCGAGACTGCCTGTCGTAGCATTTCGCCNGTTGAGATCTGAGGTTTTCCTGTCAGCTCTACGATTATCGATGCTTGTGTCCCCTTGCCAGCTCCCGGCGGCCCGAATAGTACTATTGACCCTGTCATACTCGTCGGCAAGGGAAGGCACAGAAAAATGAACCGCTCTAGGGGCCGTTTTGCTCCCACCACATGTGCCCATACGCAACCCACTGGTCCATTGTCCATCCATCAGGGAGTCCAGAAAGTGGAAGTGGGGCAGCACCTTCGGGTAATTGGTGAGTTGGTAAAGTTGGGATTGTTGACTGGAGCATCTCCTGTATTTCAGANTGTGAAACATCACCAGTTACAACGTCACCAGCAGTTGAAGTGTCCAGAGCAGCTGCCATTCTTTCTTCTCTCGAGCCTGCATGAAGTGCGGAACCCCTTGGGATAAGTTCGTCTTCGGACCTCACAGGAATGTATTCCGATCTAGCACGAACTCCNAGAACAACCAAAGTCACTAGGGCGAAAATGAATAGCAAGGCTAGTGTCCATGCAGGCAAACCGAGAAATTCGAAAAGTCCAGAGATTCCGCCNTGATTAGAAGATCTGGATTTGCTTACGTCTATTGAAATTGAAGACTCAGTGCTAATAACACCGGGATTGGAATCAGTAGANTTTGCGAAGAANNTCAGTTCCTTTAGTCCGTCTTCGGAAGATCCGGTNGGCCGGATTGTAACAGACAANATTTCGGAGTCGCCGGCGCCNAGATCTTGTATGAAGTTGGGTTCAATATCCACANNCCANCCCCTCANGGAAGACGATTCAATGGCAATGCTGGATTGGAAGTTNCCAAAGTTCATCACTNGTAATGTTAATTCTGCTCCTTCACCCTCNGAGATGCCTTGCAAACTATACGTTGTGGGCTCCATTATTATCCAGACAGAAGGCAATACAGTTACTTCTAACTCCACGGTGAAAACNTCCTTNGAGAGACTGGGAGAAGTGGATTCAATAATTACTGGGACTTTTTCGGAAAGAGTNCCTGCAGAGACCCCGCTAGGAAGTTCTAGACCTATTGTGATCATTGAGTCACGATTCATCTCCATTGTAAATGACTTTCCAGTCAAGAAACCACCTGCCCAGCCATCGGGAATCGAGCCAAGTGTCAAATCGATCGCCAAAGGGACNTTACCCGAATTGTGGAGGTAGATGTTTGAGTTCCCAGAGCTGCCCAGGGCAATTGAAAAGCCCGCGTCTGCTTCCACATCAAGAGTGGTAATCTCGCGGACTTCCAATACTGTGCCGTTTGTCACCGTGATTTCATCGAGTGANGTCATTATGGAAATCGTATTCCTTTCTCCTTTTTCGGCTGCAAGTGGAACGAGAGTTCGGATCGTAATACTGGTAGTTTCACCAGGAAGAACGGAAGTCTCGATTTCCTTTACTTCGCCTAAAGGTGGGGTATCCTCTGATAAGAAAGTCTGAATGGGCCACGTATTGATCGAAGATAGGGCTTGGACTTCAAAATTCAGAGGCACGTTGCCATTGTTCGTTATCAGAAGAAGTGTGGAAACTGATTCCCCATTCAATACAGCGCGAGATTCGGATATTGCNACTGGACCNAAATCAAGTCCATCTANNTCTGAGAGTTTTGTGACGAAATCTNTGCTCTCCATGACCTGAACAATTGCAGTTTCAATAGTCTGAAGAGATTGGTCATTAACTGAAGTAGTAACACAAGTCACGAGGTTTGTCGATCCAGCTGCCAGACCCGAGCTTGCAGGAGGTATCTTTACTCGAATTGGAACGGGTACGAATTGGAGTCTGCTTAGAGGTCCAATCGTAGCCACAGATGATTGACTGTTCCCAACATGCACGACCCACCTATCTTCTGTTTCACAAGAGATCATATATTCGGTTGGACCGTTTCCAATATTCTTTACAGAAAGCGTAAATTGTGCAAAGTTGGATGGTTTTGCACCTAGATCCTCAGTTCCAGCNGGAACTGTAAATAGTCCTTCGACTCTTTCTACATCAACCGAGAGTCTTGCNGAGTGGGATATAGTTGGGGCCAATTTGTCGAAAAGTGTCAAGTCTGAAACAAACATNCCGGGCAGAGCGAACCTACTCTCAAGGTCTGCATCTTCATCTGTAAGATTTAGGGATACCACAACCCTGTCCCCTTCCTCTCCGAAAGGCTGGAGGANCCANGGAGANGACTCATTGAGAGTTCTGGACCATTCATCCAGCGGATTATCCAAGATGCCTGAATCCCCCACCTCCTGAACTGCGGTGACTAATAATTCGACAGTNATCTCAGAGGTNCCTTCGTTNAGCAGTTCNAATTCGAAGTTGGCCCAACTAACGGTACTAGGATCGATAACCCTATTTTTTGCTTGTTGNGACTCTTGGAAATTTGATGGATATGAGCCGTCNTCCATCAAGGGGGTAAGTCTAACTCCAATCTCAGTTACATCGAACANCAACTCGAAAATGTTGTTGTTGGATCCCGATTGCTCATCATTCAACTCGTCTACTTCAAATTCATTATCAAGAGTTAGTCTAATTGTGTGCGGCCCGGTAGATGAAAACGAATGGTATATTGAAAATGTCTCTATAGCCCCCCCTGGAAGAGAAGGCATCCTATATGTTCCAATTTCAGAATCGGAAACTGATATATCCTCGAGCAATATAGAATAATCTCCAGTTGCTTCTGCTGCTTGGTTAATCCACGATAGTTGGAGTGAAATNGTATCACCCTTAAGAGGGCTAGTTTCTGATGAAGAAATGGAATTCTGAACAACTGCTAGNTCGGACTCNAGGATCTCTTCGGCATCGGCTGTAAGAACCAATGAATATTGCTGCGAGAAGCCTCCAGAATGGCCCACCTGAACAGTCCAAGTTCCTATCTGAGAGTCAGGAATCCTTATTCTCTCCAGATTATTTTGATTATCGGTCGATCCTCCTGGCTGACTTATTCCATTAGCAAAGTTATTCCCATAGAAAACGGATCCATCGGGAGAAGTAAAAATCAAATCCAGATTGTTCACTAGCCTAGAGGAGTTTTGATCTGAAGATGACGAGCCCTCCCTATCGTTCCAAGCTAGGGTGGCTTCAATTCCTGATTGGCTGGATACATCAAAAGTATATACAAAACTATGGCCGGGTAAGAGCACTCTTTCTTGATCGAAAAATACTGGAAGGGCGGTCCCGGCATTTTGTGGGAAAAGGCTGTTCGATAGGTTCAGTTGCCCCCATCCCTCCCTAGCATTTGGAACGTCTTTGTCCCCGATATCTTCAGCCCCATTTACCAGCAATGCGCGAATTAGGTCAGATCTTGGGTTTTCTATGTCAATTTCCTCTCTAAGGAACTGTCTAGCCATAGCAGCCGCCCCTGCAGCGACGGGGGTGGCCATTGAAGTGCCACTCATTGTCATGTATCTTGGCGTGGTTCCGTCATCGTGTACAGAATCAGAGCAGGGNCCTCCCGAAGCTAGAGCTGCTTCCTCGGCTCTAGCTGAGCAAATCATCACCCCGGGTGCAACCAAGTCTGGCTTGATTCGACCATCAGAAGTAGGCCCTATAGAAGAGTAATTTGAAACAAAACCCATTGGTTCAGAATTGAATGAAGATGTCGTGGATGCACCGACCGTTAGGACGTTTTTCGCTGTGCCGGGAGAAGAGATTCCCGAAACTGACATATCTCCTGCTGAGAAAATAATTAGGAATTCGGGATAGTCGTTCGAGAACCAATCTGCTGATCTAGAGTCAGATGTGTAGTCGCCNAGCAGAGTTGNACTTCCCCAGCTATTTGTGTGTATGGATGCATCATTGAGATAGGAATGCTCGAACATTTCGTACAGTGACCCCCACCTTGCCAAGAGCCCTGAACTATCAACCTCCAGCTGGTAGAAGTGAAAAGTTGCTTCAGGGGCCATTCCTGTTGCATTTTGATCACCAGAACCATCTCCAAGTAATGTTGCAGTGACATGTGTCCCGTGNCCGCTATTNGTATCAGCACCCGAATTATCTGGCCCGAATAGGTTGTAAATTGGACTCCTGAGCCTCCCATCAAAGTCTCCATGGTCTACATCTAGACCNGTGTCTGAGATTCCAATCACTTCCCCCAATCCTGTCAAGTTAGTTTCCGAGGATNGTCTAGAATGNTCAATTCCGGAAATCAAGCTGGCATTTGAATTCATTATGGATAAAATTGGCCCAGGATCGATTTTCATTACCAAATGATTTGANGCAAGTTNGGGAANCGCTGTGAAATCCGAGGATTTAATTTGGCAAATGTGCGAGTCGCAGTGAACCAGTTCNTGGTTAATACCTCCAAGCTGTGAAATAAATGTGAAAAGTTGTTCATTTTCATCGAAAGAATTCAATGACGATGGGGTGATGTCTAGATCAATTTCAGATGATTTACCTGGAATCATTGAAATCAATACAGGCGATATTTTCCACATTGAAGGCATGGGGCCTATCCATCTTACCTCTGGCAATCTGCTAATCTTGGAAGTCATATTACTGTTCTCTTGGAGGGAAATTACTACTGAATCATCAGGNATTTGGTCAATAATTTCTAGCCCCAAAGACCCTAATGCTAATTNCAAGGACTGCAAGTCAGAANTTTGCGACTGAACAATGTGTAATCTTGAGTCATNAGGATTTTCTAGACCNGCCCTNATCCACGGNCCCAGNGGCAAATCGCCCGAAAGGGGGTCTACAGATCCGAATGGGGAGTGAATTTCTCCCGAAGAGTCTGAGATTTGATAATCAATAGGATATGGATTTTGCAACAATCCCCAACCAATATTATTAGAATCATTAGGGAATTGGATAGAGTGTTTTTCGATGGTCAAATTCGAACCGGGANCANAAATTGTAATTGGCAACATTATCAACATAGAAACTACAATGAGTGTCTTTTTTGTCGAAGTCATTCNCCATTGGGACACTAGATGCTCTTTTGACTATTGACTCTGAACGAGTGTGAGATTTTAGTTAACTGAGTAGTACTGATTTATTGATNCATCAGTTTTTGCAACTGACTTCAACCAGTCNTCTTCAATTCCCATCAGTGCNCTTATGCANTCAATATTTTCCGGGATTACGTCGCTCTCTTGGTGAATGGCTTGGAAATAGTATAGCCTATCATTTACTAGCCTAACACCATCTTCCCAAACAAAAATCTCGTGGAGNTCCCCCCATTTTCTTCCAATATCTCTAGCCATCTCCATCACCTCTGCTGTTGTTGGAATCCTATCTTCAGAACCATTCATCACAATGACTCTGGGCGAGGATTTCCACATCTCAACTATTGAGTCGGTNGTCAGTCCGTGNCCTGGTGGNAAATCCGCAATTATTGAGTGGACATGCATAATTGTGGTAGGGACTGCAACTGCNAGGCTGTTTATCTCAATTTCAGGTTTTACTGTCATTACGTCGGGGCCATGATGACTGGGCACCTTTAGNACAGGTTTGATGGCATTAATTGGTCCTTTGCTAGAATCACCGGGATCTGCAGCACGTCTGATCATCGTACACTCTACTTTCAGAGAGCCGCAGTGATCAAAGAGTGGGACTAAGGTTCTCGACAAGCCGGTTGTATTGCATGAAACAACTCTCGTCCCCGTGGCGTTTAGGTTCTGCTTATGGTTTGCTGACGATGTGTAAGACAAATTTGTGAGTTCGTGTTTCTCTCCGCCTTGGAAAATGTACTTTACTCCTGCATTTTGGTATTTGACTAGATTTTCTGCNCCCATCTTCCCGGGTGAGCAGTCAATTACCACATCTGCAACCTCGAGTAGATCGGAAATCCCCCCCTCACAAGAAAAACCTCGTTCTGCAAACGATTCTATTCTTTCCTTCTCATCGAAAGTGCAGTAGAGTGGGAAATTCTTCTTTGCTGCAAGTTCACAGCCGAAACTGGGNCTGGTTTTTGTCACCCCTATTACCTTCATGTCATCTTGGGCATCTACGGCGTCTGCAACCCTCTTTCCTATGGTTCCAAAGCCATTAATTGCCACCTTGACAGTTGCCATATTCAAACTCCAGGTGATTGCCAGTGCCACCTTGTCTTGGAAGGAGCCTATGAACATAGCGAATTCGGCAAGAATCAATAACAGGTCGCCACCTTATGTCTATGTAGTGGTTCTGAAGGGGCGGNGGAAATGAGAGAAAGTTATTCGAATAGCCTGAAATTGAACAGGGACCTAGAAAGATATTTGGAAAGGGCGTTAGAACAGGGTCGACCTGTAAAGATCGGATGGGGTAGAGCCGGGGACGAGCGACCAAAGAATGGCGAGTTTGGAGTAATGACCCACCTTCCAGAAGGGGCCCGGGTTTTGTGCCTAGGGAATTTAGGTGAATGCGTAGGAGCNGTAAATAAAGGTGGNAATCTTACTCTTCGGGGCAGTTCTGGATCNATGTTNGGTGCCTTCCAGGTTTCGGGAAGAACACTAGTGGAGAGAGACGTGGGCAATCGTGCCGGATTTAGAATGGAAGGAGGGGAAATCTCAATCCAAGGTTCGGCTGGAGATGAAACGGGCGCTGGCATGTCTGGAGGAGTGATCTTNGTCAGGGGGCATGCTGGNGACAGTTTGGGAGTCGGCATGTCGGGTGGGACAATTTTGGTGATGGGNTCCGTTGGAACTGANCCCGGANTCGGGATGACTGGGGGNANGGCAATAATTTCTGGAAGTTGCCCACCNCCCCCAAATGGCGTGGAAATGAGATCAATAGAGAAATCGGAGATTTCAGAATTTTCAGAATTTTTAGAGCCGATGGGGCTTTCTTTGAACGAAGATGCGCTTGTCCTCGAATCGAATGAAAAAATGTCCAAGGATGATGAGATTCCGGAGTCATTCATTTNCGAGGGATTCGAAANGATTTCACTTGTCCCCAATGAAGATGCTAGTCCAGAATTCTCGACATTGGATTATTCCACCCTTCTCTCCCCAAAGGATTCTGATTCAGAGGGCATACTTTTGCCAATTCCATGGTTAGTTAGTTGTGAGAAACCTGGTAGATCGAAATTCTGGAAGGNNGCAGGAGTTCCTGCAGTCGTCAGGAAAAAACCAAGNGAGATAGANTTTCTTTTGGTNGGAAGAGCAGACTTATCTGATTCAATAGACCACATTGGNAAATGTGCTGGTTTGATTTTCGACGTTTCTGACTTCCCGGGACTAAATGATGCTGAAGTTGAGGCACTTCTTGTTTCCTTACGGNGNAGGNTGGCTGACTCTTCGATGATTTTCCTACGAGGCAATATAGATCGTTTGGAACGATTGTTCAGATTGATACTGGATTTTGACCTAGATGGAGCAGTTGTTGACTGCGCCTCAATTAGTGGATCTAGACTAGCTTCGACCCTTCCCCGGATTGGTTTAGCATCGAAAGCAATGGGACTTACAGGAAAGGGTAAATTTGTCATGATGGAAATTACAAATGCCCCAGATTCCAAGGACTTGGTTGTGGCAATAGCATCTGGTTTTTCTGCTATTGTTTCCCCTCCAGAAGAAGGGGGTTTGGAGATGAATTTTGTAGAATTAGAGAGGAGTCTTAGAGGATGGATGAGAGAGTTGGGGATTGATAGTCTCGATAGGATTGGTAGGAGAAATCTTAGGGCAGTAGATTTTGATACCGCCTCGATCTCTGGACTAAGACTAATCGGATACGATAGGCCGCTGAAGATGTGGTTAGAATTGGGGTGATAGGATTCCTACTCTGACCCTCAAACATTCGACCCTGAGATATGTACAGAAGTTGAATGGAGTTGCTCATGAACCTGAGGTTTGGTCCAAATGGTTACCCGAAATTGGATGTCCGGTAGATAGAAATGACGTAATGGAAATCGAGGTGGAAGTCTTTCCCGATAGGCCCGATATGCTTAGTCACGAAACCATTTCCAAGGCTTCACGATCGTTTCTCTCAACGGGAAAGGAAGACTTAGATCTCCGCACAACAGAAGGAGAAATCACCCTTTCTGTAGATAGTACTTTGGATAGAGTTAGGCCAGTAATAATGGGTGCTGTTGTAAGGGGAGTTGATACCGGGTCTAACGAAGAGGAGAAGGAGGACTTTATCCAGTCATTGATGGATCACCAGGAAAAGTTGCACATGACGCTTGGAAGAAAGAGGAAATTCTCATCGATTGGAGTGCATGACTTAACTGCCCTAAAACCGCCATTTCAAGTAAAAACCGTAGCATCTTCTTTCTCATTTACTCCGTTGGCATGCTCTGAAGAAATGACGATAGGGGAAATATTAGACAGGCATCCCAAGGGATCGGAATTTGCCCATCTGATGGAAGATTTTGATGAGTTCCCAATAATTGTAGACTCGAAGGACAGGGTCCTTTCATTCCCCCCTATTATCAATGGAAGTCATACCACTGTAAATTATGAAACGAGGGACTTTTTCATAGATGTCACCGGATGGGATGAGCGAGCTTGTGAAGCATGTCTATTGCTGATTTGCCTTTCTTTGTCAGAAAGAGGTGGGAGTGTCGAAAGTATCGAGATCAGAAGGCAAAATGGAGAAAGAATTTCGACACCAAGGGGTGATGCGCGAAAACATCGTGTTCCGAACAGGCTAATTAAGATGATACTGGGACTTGATCTGGAAAGAGAAGATCTAGTCAAAGCGATTGGAAAAATGGGCGGAAGACTGGAAGAAAGCAGGACGGTCACAGAGGGGCCCAACGAATATGGAAGATGGGCAGATTGTGTGGTGGGAGAGTTAGAACACCTCATTTCTATGCCTAGATGGAGAAGTGATATTATGCATCCAATAGATTTGGTTGAGGACATAGCCATTGGATTTGGTTTTGAACGCCTACCAATGGTTTTGTCTTCTACTCACATAGATGCCTTGCCCCTTGAAAAGTCAATCCTGAAAAGAAGATTTGGTGAAAGTATGAGAGCATGCGGATTGCAAGAGGTGCAGAGTTTAACTCTCTCAAATGAAGGAGATCAGTTCGATCTAGTTCGGTGGCCACATGGGGGGGGATTGGCTAGAATTGCCAACCCAATAACTTCTGATCATACCATTCTTAGGCATTACTTATTGCCTTCTCTACTAAGGATTCTCTCTGCAAATCGCCACCACGAATTGCCTCAGCGAATATACGAGCTTGGAGAAGTAGTTCGAAGTTCGGAGAATTTTGACAGGGGGGCTTGGGCCTGCGCCGAGGCAGGGAATGGTTTTACTTCTGCGAAGGGAATTGCGCAAGCGTTTCTTAGAGACATGGGGGCGGAAATGGGGAAAGTGGACTTTGAACCTACTCCGGCGGGAAGGGGGCCTTGGATAGCAGGACGAGGTTGCCAGGTAATTATTGATGGAGAAGAAATTGGAGAGTTTGGCGAGGTTGATCCAGAAGTTAGCCTCTCATTCGGACTGAAAACCCCCATTCAAGCCGGAGAGATAAATCTTGAATCGATCCGCAGATTAATTCCAGATCCGATTACTTGATCTACTCTTTTCCTTTGAGAATGTCCATTGCATCGGAAAACTTCTTTTTTTTCAGATGGTCATCTTCTCTCTCTTGTTCTTCCTTTGCAGATTTTCTTTCATACTGAACGATATTTCTTGTGTAACTCTTTCTTGAAACCCTAGATTTCTGGGTTTCCTTCTTCCTGAACGGCCAAGGCAGTCTCATGGGGGTCGAGCAACCATCGAACAAATCAGCCTTTCCCAATTTTGAGTCGGAAACAGTAGGATTGATGGGGTAAGTTACACTTGCATTGGTTGTGAATGGCGTGCACGAGGTTGGAGTAGACGAAGCTGGGAGGGGGCCAGCAATAGGACCACTGGTAGTATGTGCCCTTTGCGTGCCAAGTTCGGACAGAAGTGTCCTCAATGAACTCGGTGTTGATGACTCCAAGAAGCTCAGTAGGAAGAAGAGGGAGCATGTTTTTGGTAGAATATGCAGCATTTCTGAAGAAAGAAATTGGGGCATTGGATTGATAATTTGTGATGCTGAGAAAATCGATGAATGGATGGTCTCAGGTACTATAAACACTTTGGAAACAAAGTTGTTTGCGGAAGCCATATTGGAGGCTGCGAAAGATGTCCGAGAATGCAAAATCATTGTTGACGCTTGCGATGTAAATGAGTCGAGATTTGGGAAAGGTGTTTCGGAAAATCTAGGAGACGGATGGGGTGGGTGCGAAATCGTCTCAAAACATGGCATGGACTCGGAAGACGTTGTAGTTGGAGCAGCGAGCATTATTGCCAAAGTAAATAGGGACTCGGAAATTAACAAAATTTCTCGTGAAATTGGAATGGACGTTGGTTCCGGATATCCTTCAGATCCGAAAACTAAGGACGCAATAGAGAAGTTGTGTAGTGGTGTGACTCCCCATGGTTCGCTTCGATGGGGCTGGGCCAATGTTCAGAGGTCGTGGATAAAGCAAAACAAAATGCCCATGCCCAGAAGATCTCCGGAACAAGGTGATTGGGCGCAATCAACTCTCGTAGATTGGGAAAAGTAAGAATGGTGAAATGCAACCAATGTCCGGCCCAATCGAGAAGCGTGTCCGAGGAACTCGATTTAGGCTCCGATATTTGCGAAATTGTTCGAAAGTATGCATTACAGAATGCCATAGAATATGACGGACAAGGCAAGTCTGGGAGTGTTCTTGGAAGAGTGCTATCAGAGAGGAACGACTTGAAGGCCCAGGTTAAGCAAATCCTCAAGTTAGTTGAAGATGAGGTTTCTAGGGCTAACTTTTTGGCCAATGAGAATGGAATGGAAGCAGTAATCCAAGAGCTTGAGAGTTTCGCTCCCGAAGCACTGTCAAGAGAGAAACACAAAAAGATTGAGGGGCTAAAAGATCTTCCTGGCAGTACTTCGAAAGTAGTTCTTCGTTTTGCTCCAAATCCAAACGGGCCCCTTACTTTGGGCCATTCACGTGGAGTAGTTATCAATTCAGCATATGCTGAAAAATATGAAGGAAAGGTTGTCCTTAGATTCGATGACACAGATACTAGAATTAAACCCCCCCTGATTGAGGCCTATGATTGGATTATCGAAGATTACGAATGGTTAGCGGGAAAGTCTCCGGATGTGATAATTAAGGCCAGCGAAAGGATGCCGGTTTACCTCGATCACGCAGAGAAAATGATTTCTGAAGGTTATGGATATGTATGTCGCTGCCATGTTGAAGAGTTCAGAAAGTTCAGGGAACAGAAGAAAAATTGCCCGTGTAGGGAAAACACGATTTCAGATAATCTAGATGAATGGGGGGCAATGATCTCGGGAAAAACGTCTGAGGGAGAGGCGGTTGTTAGAGTCAAAACTAATATGAATCTTCCAAATCCTGCCCTTCGAGACTGGCCAGCCCTACGGATACAACACACCCCACACCCTTTGGTTGGAAAAAAGTACAATGTTTGGCCTCTACTAGATTTCCAGAGTGCTATCGAGGATCACGAGCAAGGGATTACGCACATCATCAGGGGAAAGGACCTAATGGATAGCACGAGAAAACAGTCCATACTTTACGATCACTTTGGATGGAATTATCCAGAACCAATTTATTGGGGAAGAGTCAAGGTTCACGAATTTGGTGGATTCTCGACCTCTGGGATTCTTTCATCCATAAATTCTGGAGTTTTCAGTGGTTGGGAAGACCCTAGGCTCCCCACACTCAGGGCATTTAGGAGAAGGGGATTTGATTCTCAATCGCTGAGAGAATTATGGAGAGAGATTGGCCTGACCCAGAAGGATATATCAGTTTCAATGCAAACTCTAGAGTCCTTCAATTCAAAAATCTTAGACCCCATCACTGAGAGAAGGAGTTTTGTTCAGGGGCCTATAAAACTACAGATAAGTGATGAGGAAATCCCACAGGAGGTCTATTGCCCGTTACATCCAGATGGAGAAATCCCCGGGAGTAGGGGATGGAAGATGGGAAATATTGTCTACATTCAAGCGGACGACCTTGCCCCGAGTGTTAGGTTGAAGGATTTTGCAGATGTCAAGATTACTGAAACGAGCCTCAAGATTGAAAGTGAAAAGAGAAGTGACGATAGGCCCATCATTAACTGGCTTCCAGAGCAAATGGCCAGGAATGCAATATTGGTTGTCCCTGATGGTGAAAAGGTCAATGAGGTTGCTGGTTTAGTTGAAGATTTCAATATCGAAGAGGGGTCAATTTATCAGTTTGAGAGGGTAGGTTTTGCCAAAGTTGAGAGCGTAAGCGAAGAAATAGTAAGGCTAATTTGGCTCCACAAGTAGTCGGACTATGCCATTTTCACTCGCAACTAATAGGAAATTTCAGTTTGGTTGCGTCGCATTGAAGGGGGCGAGGTGAATCAGAGAGCCGTGAATGGAGCACGGGCAAGGATGGTTTTGCCTACCTATTCACTAGTATTTTTAGTCATTTTAGCCCCAATTCATATTCAGGCAGAAGAGACGAGTTCATGTTGTGAATCCAGTAACTTTAATCTATACTTAATCGGTGATTCGGACAATGGAAGGCTTACTCCATTCGATTCAGATTTAGAAGACTCTGAATCGGCTGAAGTTACATCTTCTGTGTTTGGTGAAGTAGAAATTGGAACATGGATGGTGGAGTGGGGCGAGGCAGGAAGTTTCTCTTCAGGAACATGGAGATTTAGCATCCCTTACGAAGTAATTGATTCGACTGGAGTTTCTGCGAATGCTACTGTGGTTGTAAAGGTTGGAGGGAGCACATACGAAAGCTCCGCACAACTTCCTGCTATATTCCTAAGTGGATCCGGAGAACTGGAAGTTCCGGTTGAAGTTCAAGATGGTCAGATCTCAAAGAATGACAAGATTGAGGTCTCATTTTCTGTAAGGAGTCTAATTTTTTCCAATCCTGGAAGTGAGTCGGGCATCAAATTCCATTGGGGGAGCCAAGAAATGGATGCTGCAATCTCTATCTCCTTCCCGTTAGTCCAAGTAGAGATTCGTGAAGCAAGTGTGAAGGGGAACCTTGTTTTCTTCCCGGTTAGAATTACATCTGGATTTGGAGATAAAATATGGACTGCGTCGACAGGTTCCTTCAAAGTTCAAAACTTGGAAATCTCAGAGAGGCCAATCGTAAATTCAAACGAAGGTTGGGTGGACGTCACATTTGTCTGGGATCCAACTGATTCAGAGGGGGGGACAGTGAGGACTGATTTCCTGATTTCCCCTCAGAGTTCTCTCAATATTGAAGCAGATCGAACTCACCAAATTACCCTTGGACAGGACACTGGAGACAATAGTTGGTACCCCGAAGAAGAGCCGCCTAGAACAGGTGGCTCGAACTTAGAAATCACAGTAGACTGCAAGTACGATGGCGATTCAATTGAGAGGGACACGACCATTAGATTTGATGGCTCAATGTCCCAGTGGATGAGGTGGGGACTTGACAATATTGGGAACAAGAGTCTGGGTTCAAACAGTTGGTGGAAGAACCTGAATACCTACTCGGACTATGTGAGTAGCTCTGAAAAACAAAATGGCAGAGTTGATAATTCTGAGCAATTGGCTTTGGAGAGTCACCTAGAAGGCTCAAAGACTGATCTGAAGTCATTCCTTTCCAATGGACTAATGATTAGTCCTGAGTCTGTTTTTGGAGTAGATCCAGTTGAATTCGGCCCTATGGAGATAACTATTGATCTGGGCATCTCCAGGGCATTCAACTCGGAATTAATATCCATTAGAGTTAGTTCGTCATTCTATATCGAAGAGACCAGGCAAACATTGATTGAAGATTTCGTTAGACCGGGGGGTTATGAATTCTGGCAGAGGGTCGACCTTTCGTTTGAGATCAGAACTGGAATGCTCTCTGGATTTGGAGGAGTGAACTCCGACAATGACGAGATAAGTTATGAGCATAGACGTTGGATTGTAATGGAGATCTTGAGCGTGGAAGAGTCGGATATAGAGTCCGATGCTAATTTTAGAATCGAGTTCGATACGAGCAATGCCCTTCTCTACAGTCCTTTAATCTCAGCAATGATTTCGGTGTTCGCCCTATGTGTGGCCATTGCTATAGGTATGGGGCTAACAAAGAAAAGGTCACGATTCCCCAGCATGACTATGATAGGAGTAATGGGTGTACTATCATTATCGATTTACTGGTTCGGTTTGCCAATGCCAATTGTCCTAGGAGTTGTTGGATCGAGTATTTTGTTGGTTTTCCCAGCGTCAATTATCTCCCCTCCGAGGGAGGTCGAAGGGAGTCATGGGGGCTCTTCTGCTGGTGGAAGAGTTAGGTGTCCCTCGTGTAATAAGAAAAACAGAGTTGAGTCTAATGTTAGGCCGTTGCGGTTGGAATGTCGAGGATGCGGGAGCATACTAAGAATAGAATAATCATAATATGCCCTGAGATACTAGCAAATCGGCTATGCATGATGCTCCTTCTTTTGGAGATTTTTTTTCCATTATTGTTCTCGCCTTGGAAACTTGAGAGGCGAGATCAGAATTCCAATTAGTTCCGACAATGCAATGCCATAGCAATTCTTCGATACGAGAGGTAGAAGGGTGATTACTGCTCATTGAAGGCAATGCTAATCTATCCATGACTTCTTCTCGTTGACCTTGCCCCATTGACTCCCAATCCCTAGAGGCGTCTTCTATATCTCCTTGAGAAAGCCAAGGATAGTTGATTTCGTCAGGAAACTTGACCTCTGTTACTGGAACTACACTGATTGAACCCTCAGTGGAAAGAAAATCCCTCAACGACGAATATACTGGGTCATATGAATTATCAAAGGAGTCGCTAATCCAATTTCCAGACAAAACCCACGGCCTCATTCTTCTCAAACGCTTGCTAGATGGAGAAAGCTCCTGCCCTAGGACGTGTGCTTGAGCGACTGTGGAAAGTGGACCCTTTCGGGAGTCGCCATGCAGGCCTCTTAGCCCTTCGACAGTGGTGGTAGAAATCGAGAATCGAATTTCATCGGTGTTAATAATGGAGTTTTCCTCTGGCCCATCGAAAATTCTCAACGAAGGATTGTATTCAGGCTGAGAGTAGGAAAATCTTCTCTTGTAAGGCATTCTGCTGTCCAATAGCGCGGCCTCAATTGGAGCCATAGAAAGGGCTCCGTTCAGAGTAGGTTCGGCATTAACTAGAATTGGTGCCTTAATTCTTGAAATTTCACGAGCTATTTCAGATAATTTGTGACTAACTGACGAGAAAATCTGATGGTCGATTAGCAGACGCACGGTCAATCGAAAGAAGAATAGTTCAAATTTCTACTGCTGATTACTCTACCATCAATCGGAGTTGATCCCTCTTGTATGTCCATTCAGAATCAATAGAGCCATTGTCTTTGTAATATCTAGATAGTCGCCTAATCTTTGATTCACATAGTTCCAACTGTCTCCTATTGTGGAGATCCTTTGAATTCTGTGAGAGGTGGTCTATCAGTCTTAGAGCCCTTCTCATAAGGCTCATCAGATCTTCTGGGTATCCAGACTTTGCCCCTAAGCGAGAGAGGGTCTGGGAAATTCTCTCCCCTGTCACTAGTCTTGCATCTGGAACACCGTGCTTATCCCTAAGAATTGTACCAATTATTGCAGTAGTATGGCCTTCTTTTGAAAGTTGCATGATGATTTCTTCAACTTCTTTCTTATCTGAATTAGACCACTCGGGAGGACTGCCTGTATGGGGCTTTTTTGAGCCGCTCTTCCCCTTACCTCCACTATGCATCCTTGCCATAACTAAGCACCTCTTGCAGCCGGGCGACCTGCTCTCCCTCTATAACCGCTACGCAGCAGTAGTCCTATATCGATTAGAGCCTATGTCTAGATTTGGCCAGCCTTCCCGGGCCATGTGGCCACTCCCATCAAGGGGCAATTGCTCTTGCTGATCCAATTAGATTTCCATCTTGGATTACAAGAATCTCGTCTCCAGAGATAATTGTTGGATCGAAAGAGTCTATGATGTTTGGAAATATATCTCCAATCCATTCTGCATCTTTGGTAAGTTCTACGCATTTCAAAATTCTTAGTTTATGCATCGTTTCAAGGCTCGATTTGGATAGTGAAAAGCTGCCTCTCCTAGGATTCCATTTAGCAACCTGAACGTCATTTCTGAAAATTGTCAGAATTGGGGGTCGCCCTCTGATAACACATCCTTCCAACCATTTATCAGAGCCATAATGATGCCTTGAGACGGATTTAATAGCCTCGTCTCTGAACCTTGTTTCATACTCCATCCTAGGAATTGATTTGAATGCCGAATCTATAGCACTCCCCAGTCTTTCTAAGGCCTCATTCGAACCAGCGGAATCGCCCATTCTTGTGTCAATAACTTCAGAATTTTCCAGTGATAGGTCCAATCCAGAGTGATTGATGACGAATGAGTAGCCCACTCTGTTGACCAGTTTCTTCAGCATTTGTAGAATTGTTGCAATTTCGTCTGAATCCCAATCCCCAGTAACAGGAATATCATAATGTGCTGCTGGCCATAAATCTTCCAACTCCCTCGGAACCAATCCCAAAGGAGCTGTCACCATAACTTCGTGGGCCCTCTGGTCTTTTATCGATCGGCGGAATCTTGCGTGGCTCTTGGAGAGTTTGTACGGCTTTTTTGCCGAGCAGGGTAGAAGCACCAATACATCTTTGTTATGNGNTGGTGGNTCGTAAGTATCAGAGATTTTATCTCTCCAAATTCTGATTTCGACGTCATTNCTACTCTCATAGGAGTGGCATCTNAGTATTTTTTCTGCATNNACCGTACTCCTAGAAATTCCCATTCGNTTCGAAAATAGATTGGAAATCTTGTCATGCCTNCGAAGGNGTTCTACAGATCTTGGNCTTGAAGTGCTTTGNCTCTCGGCTAATTCCCTCAGCGAACCTTCNCTTATTGCTGATCTNGTCGATGAAATTGCATTAACCCAGTGCTTTGNTTGTGACTCCATCGAGGGGTCCTCATTAGTTGTTGGATCTATTTNCCTTGGCCCTGATTCAGTCAGCAACAAACCTAGAGAAGAAGCTTGTCTGGATCGGGNCATATCGAAAATATCGACCCCCATCCAGGCCAATAATGCACAATTGTCTGGCCCTGCTATTCCGGGCGTCCAAATNAGAGAGGCGGGAAAATTTGTTCTTATTGTAATGATGGCCTCCTCCAATAGGCCACTATTGCTAGAAAGTTGAGGGGAGTCTGTAATTACAATCAGCGATGGTTGATATTGTAATTCGAGTAGTGAACCATCATGATGAAGGGAATTCCAAGATATGGGCAATGCTTCATGGCCCAATCCAAAATCGCCCGAGTCCGATTCAACGAGGCTCGGTGGAAGAGTCAATCCAGGATTCATGTCCCAAGAATCAACAGAGTCGAATGGAAAACATAGGTTNCCCCTCGTAGAAATTTTCATTGTTTGAGGGAGGTTTTGTTTNCNTGAGGAGCAAAATAAAGGTGCTATGGAAATTGGCAATTCTGGGTCATCTTCTCCAAGGATAAGTCCTGGTGCCCATGATAGGGGGGAGTTCCTATCTCCTAGAGAAAAAAGTCTGGAAAAACGATCTCTTGACAAGACATTTCTTCCAATCTGGCGTTCATTCATTGAACCTCCAATGAAGCGTTTCGCTTGAAGGATTCTAAGACCTAGTGACACTCCCAGAGATCAATGAAGGGGCTCGGCGGGATTGTTGCCATTACAACTGTGATGGTTATTTGCCCAGTTGCTTATTCTGATGAAGGATCGGATTATTCGGAATTTGTCAATGAGTCAAGCGATGCCCCAGGGAGTCTTTGGGGCTCGGAAGGAATAGGTCCTGAATGGCAGAGAACAAATCCTTCGAACGTCACTATACTCGGATCTTTCTCAGAAAATGATTCAGTAGACGTGTTCGCACTAGAGGTTCCTATGAGTAATTGGAGCAATGTTGGTTTTTCAATTGAGGCCGGCGGTTCAGTATCGATCAGAGTAATGAGACTAAATCAAACATCATGGGCAATAGAGAGTTATGCAAATGGCTCTTTGGGGGAGATTGAGCTTGACCAAGGCACTCATGCAATTCGAATAGAAAGATTGGGTCATGATCAGAATCTAATTGAATATAACTTCACCCTCAATCATCTAGGTTCAGTGGACCTCGATGAAGGGGAGTATGTTGATCTCTCTTCGAAGTTTACTCCATTCTACATTTTTGCTGGAGTGCTNCTAATCACTCCCTTACTGGTGGTTTTGTGGTGGAATAAGGACAATTTTGGAAGAGGGGGTGGAGCCAGGTTTGAAGAGCACGAAAAATTAGCACTGAATGTACTAAGAGAGCGTTTTGGAGATGGCGAGATAGGATCACTGGAAGAGAGTAGGATACATTCGTCGCTTGGAATACTCTCGGATGACTATTGGGCCTCAGCTACTGAGAGACTGGGAGAGGCTGAAATTCGGCATTTCACCAAAGATCTAGACATTTGTGTTTGGAGGTCGGGAAAAGAGGGGAATTCGATTGAAATAGGAATTAGAACTGGAGANTCGAAATGGAAAATGGCCGCNATAAGGATTTTTTCCCCNACTGGGGAAGAGGTCGTAATNGATTCAGTGGAGCAGAATTTACTGCATGAAAATGACGAAGTNTTTATTGGCGATTTGGAGGAGAATACCACCAAGTTTATCCGAATAAAAACTCTTGACATCCCTAATGAGATAAACTTACACCTTTCAGGGTTATCGAGAGGGGAGCCTGTGGCAGCAGTACCGACAAAATCCACACCAGCATTATCAGAAGAGTGATCATCTTCTTCTGAAGTTGGCTTCATTGGACATCCTATCCTCAACTGGAAGGAGCTCTCCCTCCATCTCTTCCCTCAATTCTTTGATCTTCTTCCTAATTGAACGGGAGGTTTTTTTGGGCACTTCCANCTTTAATACGGCAGTCACATTNCCTCTCCGAGAAGATTGGCTGCTACTTGGAAGNCCCCTTCCTAGAATTGAAATCGTCTCTCCGGGNCTAGAACCTGGTGGNACCTTAATTCTAAGNGGTTCAGAGTCTAAATGNGAAATCTCAACNATAGTGCCTAGAAGGAGATCNGCAAAGCTTAGTGGGAGCGCCATTAGCAAGTCTGGACCATCNCTCTCAAACCAAGGNTGAGNTTCTACATCTATTTCGATAAACAAATCTCCGGGNGACCCANTGAAAGAGTTAGGTGCCTCNCCCTGGCCCCTCATCCTAAGCCTAGTTCCAGAAATTATACCTGGGTGAACAGAGAATTTGACTAGGTTTGTCTGAAACTGCCTACCTTCTCCTTTGCAAATAACACATGGATCTGAAACAATCCTCCCAGAACCTCTGCAGGGCCTACATTCTTTCCTAACTCTCTGTCGGAAAGGTCCGACCATGGAAATTTCATCGATCCTNCCTCGGCCCTCGCAGGAAGGGCAACTTCTGGATCCCCCATCACTATTCGAACCGGTTCCATCGCAACTATTGCAGTTCCTGAGAGCCTCGATTTCTAATTCGTCCTCGATTCCATCCATTACCGCCTGGAATGGGACNGTATGCCTAACCAATAGGTCTGACCCCGTNGAACTATTATTCTGNGAGTTTCCAAAGAATTGGCTGAAAATTGAATCAAAACCACCTCCAAATAAATCATCAAAACTTATGTTCACGCCTTGGAATCCNGACGAGCCAAACGGNGATCCNCCGGGNCTATTGTGCCCAAACATGTCATATTTTCTTCTCTCTTCGGGGTTTGAAAGAATTGCATATGCCTCTTGAATCTCTTTGAATTTTGACTCTGCTTCCTCGTTGTTTGGATTTTTATCGGGATGGAACTTTCTGGCTAATGAACGAAAAGATTTCTTAATCTGACTNTCAGAAGCATCTTTTTGAATTTCGAGAACNTCATAGTAGTCTCGCTTTGCTGNCATCTCGGTCCCGTCTTTTGGTCATGACCGAGTCATATCAACCGTTCCCCNCTCATGAGATATAAGAGCCGCAAGATANGCAATAGTTTGATTCCGGATTATTGTAAGTTGAACACCTNTTACAATACCTNNCTCCAGTGGNTCTTTGACTGCCTTGNGGGATAACCCACTGAGANTCTTCCTTTCCTGAATTCGTAGCAAGAGTGTCCTGAGGTTGGCTCTTCTTCTTTCCAANNTCAACTCTCTTNGAGGCNGTNCTTTCTACTAGACTTAAGAAATAATCCANAATCCCCTTGCNTCGGCCCTTTCTTTGAGTTTCTTCATNGGAATTTCTGGCACTTGTTTGTTCAACTCCATCTACAACGACTGANAATTTTGNCTCNCCTTCATCGGNGTGTGTTTCTTCTTCTCCCTCTTTGTATAGATCGCCAATGTTGCCCTGCATCCTTTTTCTAGAAGAGTGTNGCTTTCGCATATAACCGGAATGCGCTCTCTTCTCAAGCCTCATAATTGCATGATCGCCCCTCTCCCAAAGGCCTCTGTCTTCCATCCTATATGTCTTTGATAGTTTTCCAATNGCTCTAGATCTTTGGTATTCATGATCTTCGACTAATCTATATCGATAGGCGAAGAGGATTCCAATAAAGATTCCAATACCATGTACTGAAATCCGTGACATTGTGTCATTCGACAGTGCTTCGTTTAATTCTGGAGAGAGGATAATGAAAGCGACAATGAAGATATTTGGGAGAAAAAATAGAGCCAGAGAAACGGCTACAGAACGTTGTGCCATGAACAAACGCCTAAAGGAAACGGTTTGAATTGTTCGTACTATTGNAATATTATTAGGTATCACTATTTAGTTCTGAATTTCAGGGGGTTCTGTGGAGCCGAATGTCTTTGTCTCAACAGAGTTGAGAAGCCACGATCGGCCGTCGAAAGTGGTAGATGCAGTGCGTTCAATTTTCCCAAGTTGGTCTCCTGCCAATATTCCCGTCAGNGAAACGTTTCCGGTTCAGAGAAATTCAGAGATAATTTCGGGCAATGTAGANTCCCTAGATACTCTCCTGACTAAGCTTCGGGAGAACAGGATCCTAGACACTGGGTTAGATGCTATGGCGATGAGGGCTGACAAAGATGGAGCCATTTTTTTCCTCTCCAGACAATCGGCAAGTGTTGGAAAGGTCTCTTTCGAGCTTGNGGGGAGTTGNTTTGGNGGAGTAATCAGAGTCGAATTGAAGGGTCCAGAAATAGAGGTATGGTTNGAACAACANACGTGGCACAGCGGAAGAGATTTGGTNCCTAGGACTGTNGGAGACGAGTATTCCATGGCAGATGAGGGAGTGGCTGCAGAGTGGTTCGATAACAAGGGAAGAAAAACACTGGAAGATTCACATTAAGTTAGAGGTATGCCCGATCTATACCAGTTCTCGATAATTGGAAGGTCTGCAGGGAGCCATTTCACTTCTAGTAATTCATTCCTCGAAAGCCATCTAGTCTTATCGTGTTCGGATGGACTGATTTCTTCAATTGAAAGGTTTCCACAATGCCAAAGAAGCATGTGAATGTCCTTATCTTCATATCTATGCTTGATCTCATCNATCAATCTCGAAGGTTCAACTTTGACTTGCAACTCCTCCATCACTTCTCTNGATATTGCTTCAATTGGGATTTCGTCATCTTCGACTTTGCCTCCAGGAAACTCCCACCAGCCGGCCCAAGAATCCCNCGGTGGCCTCCTACAAGCAAGAACTCGGTTTCTGGAATCTAGAATCAAAGCGGAAACCACCATCAGTTGAGGTCTCTGTGATACAATCTTGGATGCGTGTTTTACCACTTCCAGTTGTCGGGCAATAGGGATTTTCTCGGCACTCGGAAGATGAATGAATAATATCGGAATGCTTNCCACTTTAGATGCTGCTTCCAAAGATCTGTAATACGTTTCATTACAAACAAAACCACCTGCATCTTCACTCCAGATAACTTCTTCAAAATCATAAGTCATTTCTTCAAGATTTTTCTTAGGTGCTGTGGTCTCAAGAACTAATTCGCCCCTATGTGAGATTTTTCCAAAGTCCTTTAAGCGTCCAGAATTATCAGGAATTGCCATTTCGTAGTTGTTCTTTGCAAATCTCTCTAATCGGATGTGTTCCGAATTCTCAGAAAATCCAAGATGGATTATTGCAGAGAATTTCTCATGNTTGTAAATTCTTGAAGCTGTATAAGNGGAGCCTTCCTCATCCACAGAGAGCAGAGCGGTTTCGACATCTAATCCAGAAATACCTTCAACTGAAATGAGATTCAGGATTTCTTGTGAAATGTTCTCTTTGTGATTNGAGAAAATTGTGAATCCCGTAACTAANACNCCTAGGNGCATGACTTTCGGTNAGGGGTGCTATTGTTCTCATTTTCCATNNAATATAGTAGGCAAATTCTTCTCCCNCCGATCATTGCAGAGGCCATGGAACAGGAATATGTTGTCCAGATTGAGTCTGAAGAAAGCACTATCTCCAACCCCCTGGGAGTTGTTTCAGTAATCTGGAGAGAGCTTAGTGGAGGCATTGGGCCGTGGGGTGCACTGAGACCNCTATTCGCAGTCGCTCTGTCACTGGTTCCGTTTATGTTCTTGGGGCAGCATTTCAACCGTCAACACCGTAAGGGAGCGGAGTGGTTTCTNATTCAGTTTCCNCTAATAATGTCAATTGTCCTATGGCCAATCCTGTTTGTATGGTCGATTGCAGACGCTTGGTGGGTNTCAAGTGGAATTGTTGCATCGTCAGAGGAAATAAATAGCTAGAAATCATCACTCAACAAGATTGGGCTAAANAGACNCCCGGGNCCNGANGCNGCCGACANCTGCCTTCTTACTTCCAACTCCCAGATTCTTAGCTCTTCAAGAGCGTGAATAAATTCNAGTTGNCTTTCGTTCACAACAGTTCTAATCAGAGTNTCCAAAATGTCCATTCTATCTTCATCNACCATANCAATCAGATCATCTAGAGGAAATGTAGAGATTGAGAAGTTATTTTTCGACTCAGAATCGTTAACTTCAATTGGAATCGGNCTCAAGAGTCTNTCTGGTAGCCTCTCGCCACTTCTTTCTGCTTCTTTCGAAAGTGACTCAATTATTATCCTGGTGTACTTCGATATCACCAATGCTACCTCAATAACTGGCATACTTAGTTGATTAGTAAGGTGTACCATATTCTCCCTGAGAAAAAGTAACTTCTCAGAAGAAGTTTGATCGGGGTCTGGGATTGTCCGCGACTCACCAGCTTCCATGTACTTCTGAGCAGGTGGTAGCAAATGAATTGTCTTGGTCAGGTAGTCCTATCATCATACCTTATTGGGGATCCACTATTTCCCCTGATTCCATCAAGCAGGTCGTCATCNATCTCAAAGAAATCGTTCAACCAATCCCCGTCNGTNTCCCAGTTCTTCGGATCTGTGCCCTCGGCAACTAAATCGCCGTCTATGTCCAATATCCACCACCCATAGGCGAATTCTCCGAGGCCCACATTTGGCAAGTGGAACCTATCGCCCGCTAATCTATTGAATTCATCTGTCCAGCCGCCATTAACAAGAGTTACATCGTTAGTGGAATTCACTTCTTGGTAGTTAACATCGTTATCATCGATAACCAGGGCATAAAGAGTATCCTCATCATTAATCTTGTTGATCCTAAGATAATTAGTTGAAACGGAGTTTGACCCCGAACAGGTCCCCAGTAAAGTTTCCCTCAGTTGCCACCACTCTTCTACCTCTTCACCAGAACAGTCGAACAACGTTGAAGCTCGAACTGCGGATGGAGACGACAATGTTGTGTTTACGACTGCATAATATTCCTGAAAATTATTGTAAGGCACATATTCGCAATTTTCACCAGAGCAGTCCCATTCGCCGTCATTATCTGCATCTTGGGTAGCATCGTTAGGGTCAGTGGGATCGTGAGTGAACCAAGTCCACTCCAAGGATGGNCTAGTTATCGTCCCATTTGTGAAATCAATTGGTTTCCAGTTTTGAGGAGTGACCTCCTGCCATTGGACCTCAATTTTTAGGAACGATGACCAGTTATCGTTGGTCTCATTCCATCCCCTATAATACTCATAAAAATCTGGCATCATATCTCCATCNGTATCATTATCTAGAGGATTCGTGCCATACTTGAACAACTCCCTTCCATCTGACAGACTCAAATCAAGAACATAGTCAACTACGATTCCATTCTGGAAAACNGGGGACATTATNATCGAGTCCGAGTCTGAATCTGGGTCTAGGGGTCCAGTTCCATTTTCGTATTCCATTATGTTCGTGAAATAAAGAGNGNTTTGCGCGTTNCCGAATTGTTGGTCGGCNGGAAAAGGGGAGAATTCTCGATCGANCCATTTGCCTTGTATGGCTGGAGTGTCGATTATTTCCCTGTCTAACCAACCGTCAGAGTCAGGATCATAGGCAACGTCCAAAGGATTTATTGGGTTTAGAGACCATCTGAGTGAATTCACTGGAATGACCTCAGAATACACCGAATAGCAATATTCCCAACCATCTGGCATCCCATCCCTATCCGAGTCTCCATCTGTTGGGTCACTAATTCCAGAGAGGGTTTTGTTGAAGTTGTCGAAATTGAATTGGTTAATCAGGCCCATCTTATCAGAAGATCGGAGGCTTTTCGTAGCGAATTGGGAATACAGTTTTCCCCAAGCTGAATCTTCGGAAACTCCAGTCTCTTCGACAAGAGCGTTTACTGCGTCTACCCCATAAGAGACTACTCCAGAACCGTTAGGCATGTTTCCTACCTCCAACCTCTTTCCATACCACTTGGAGTCAAATTCAGCCAAATTGTCAAAAGTTTCGGAATCGGATATCTCACCATCGCCATCGCAATCGAAAGAGTCGTCATCAGAATCGATATTTACATCCAAATCAGTCAGAGGATTCATGGTCCAGTGATTCTCCTCGAGATCCCACTCAGAAAACCAATACTCATATCCATCGCTCATCCCATCCCTGTCGGTGTCAACTTCCTTTGGATCGGAAATGCCAAAAATTGCATTCAGCATGGGTTTGGCAGGGCTGCCAGATTTCCATTCTGTGAATTGATCCATTGCCAGATCGGCCCTTCCCTCCTTAGTGAATAGAATCCTGTAAATCCTGTTTTCGAATTCTACTATGTCCAATTGTCTTGATTCATCCCCAAATGTGGGGGCTCCGGAGGGGAATGATTCCCCGTTNAGAGGAAGATTTGAAGTAAGGTTTAGTTCAGTAATATCCCTGATTCCGTCACCATCTGAATCATAACTTCCATCATTTGGAACCAATGGATTCAGTGTCCAGACCCCATCAGTTGANTTCCAAGAAGTAAATATCAGCTCAACTCCATCCAAAATTCCGTCACCATCAGTATCGGGATTATTTGGATCGCCCGAAAGTCCTGTANCTTGGGACTGTTCTTCAGTCAAGAAATGACCGAACGATAAGGNCGATNCGGCCCCGATCCAAGGAGTTTCCAATAATGCTCCAGCAGCATCCGAGAGATAGAATTGCGGAGAGGAGATCATTTCATCGGTTTCACTTATTTCGCTATCTATTGAGTTGTACTCCTCCCAATTAGACATTCCATCAAAATCAGTATCGCCCAATCCATCGNCCCCATTAACNGGGTTCAGAGTCCAATCATTGTCGAACACNCCCCACCTAGCGTGAAAAAATTCCCACCCATCAGGCATTCCATCTCGATCGGAGTCGGATCCAAGGGGGTCTGAAGATCCTATATCATCTGCTGGCATTCCCGAAGACAATGATAAGAAATAGTTGCCTGCCCTGCCTCCAAATGACTCTTCGGCTAGTCCGGACCAAGATTCATGAGGTAGGACGAAGGAGGAATTTTGCGGATAATTTATCCCTGATTGAGTAGAATTGTGTAGGAAAATCTCGGATTTAATATGATACTCTAGCCAATTTACGAATGATTCCTCCAATTCCAGAATTCCATTAAAATTTGCATCGAATCCGTCGCCGTCTGGATTGTTTAGAGCATCGGAACCATTCATAGGATTGATTCCCGAGTTTGAAGAGGGCCAGTGACAAGAGTACCTAGCCTCCCAACCATCTGGAAGAGAGTCGGAGTCGGAGTCAACAGAATTTGGGTCGGTTGGAGTCCAATTCTGGACGTTTTCGGCTGATTCGCCATGTGAGGGCATTCCAGTCAAAATCGAGTCGGNCCTCAATTTTTCCCACCTATATTCGCAGACATTGGAAAGTCCGTCACCATCGGCATCCTCGAGAGCATCTGTAGGATCATTAGGGTCGAGAGACCATTCATTNCCNCCGGTGAATACATCGCCAATCCATCTTCGATGCTCAATTTCCCANCCATCTGGCATCCCATCTCCGTCGGTATCTGGGTTTGTTGGATCAGTTGGTCGATCGCTGCCTCCGCTAGATCCAGTCCCGGCCCAGCCACCTAGGTATACTTCCATTGCCGCCTGGCCGACGGCCCCATCGCAGATGTAATCTCCATTGAGATAATGGCACCCCATTGATGAAGATTCAATGAACCAACCCCAGTACTCTTCGCCATCAGTTAGCCCATCCCCATCGGAATCTGCTACTCTGGGATCGGTGCCATTTAGTCCAAATTCTGAAGATGATATGAATCTGAATTCTTGNAGATTTGTCCATAGCCTGTCAAAANCATGTCCTGCACCTAGTCCTATTGAGACCCCATCTGAGTCTTGATCTCTGGTTCCATCGNAAGGATCGGTTGGGTCGAGNCCGTAAGCGAACTCCCAGCCATCCGACATTCCATCCAAATCAGAGTCTTCCGAGTGTGGGTTCATAGGTACTATATTCATGAATCTCCCTGGAGAAACTCCAGCGAAAATCCATGAGTTGTCATCCTTTTCTAGCACTGAAAGAGAAGTTACAAGGCCGGGAATTTCAGTCTGATTCAGATACATTCCTAGGATCCCAGTTGAGCCCCCCTCCAAACACCATGTGCCATCTCTAGAACCTATGACTACCATGTTTTCCAAAGGAAGAACCGAGTGAACGTCATTGGCTCCCGTAAGTAACCCTTCAATATTCAGCATCCTAGAATTGCTAAATGCCTCTTTAGGCTGAGAAATTATGAGGTCCATGGCAATCAGATGAAGTCCTCCACCCATCCCCAACCAAACGTCATCCGAACCTTGTGTTGATTCCTCGACNACAATGGTGTTCACTTTNGCGGTATTTATTGAGTCTAATATGTCCTGATTAACGAAATCTTCCGCATTTGTCCTATTGAAAATCCACCATGGTTTCCCAACAGAATCAGTTCCATCGGTAGAATTCCACCCAATTAGTCCATAGTCAGTACCAACGAAAAGAATTGGAGACCGGCCAAAAATATTGACGTGGGCTGCTGAGGTTGCAGTAGCATTTGATTTCTCTAGAATTGAAGAGAGNGAGTCTATTTTTGAAATCCCTTCTCCTCCAGAAAATTCNCCTCCTCCGNTTAGGCTGGTTTTCCATGCTTTCTGATTGCCCATNAGCATTATTTCNAAATCGAAAGAGTCCGATCTAAGTGGCAAAATTANAGAGACNCTTCCTATTTCTTCTGTCANCATTGAATCCATNATGGGCAATCCGTTTTCCATGGGGACTGTGTGGAATCCGATATTTGTCCCCAGCATTAGGAAGTCTGAGTTCCCTATCGCTTCCCTNGATAAAGACAATAATTCCATCCCCGGAGCTAATTCAAACAATGANGTAGTCCCTCTAAATGGATCGATAACAGTAATGCCGTACTTNGAACCAACTAGTAGCCTTTCNCTNGCTTGATCGGANATTACTGAATGAACTGAAGAGTCGACAAGTCTNATGGCAGATGAGTGATCGAAGTTGAAAGTCTTGCCATCTTGATAAGGAACTTGGGCACCCCTTAATCCAGGAGTCACGCCAGTGGAGTCATCGAAGTCGACGATATATTCCTCAAAGTTACTGAATGACTCNCCCCATTGAGAGGTAATCGAAGAAACATCCGGGGTGATGAAGCCATCCCTGTCCANATCCCANCCATCAAAGTCACTATCTNGTAANGCATCACTTGCATTTAGAGGATCNAGTCCATGATGGGCTTCCCAGCCATCNGGAATTCCATCNCCCAAGACATCTAGNNGAGNAGGGGANAACTCTTCCCATGTGAAATAATCTGAATCCAAGAATCTTGGATCGCTCCCCATCCAGCCCGAGAAGCCGGTGGGCCTTTCGAATTGAGACTGACAGGAGTCCTTAGTGAGGCCCTCGATAACCCCCCAGCACCAAAGTCCATCTCTCTCGGTAATCCAATCTTCGGGCGNGCCATGTAGGTACTCCTCAGTATTTGTGAATTTTTCACCGGCATCAATTTCTCCGTCTCCGTTGAAATCAAAACCATCTCCGCAGCCCCAACTGAAGTCNGCCTCNCATCTATCGAAATCTGAAAAAATATCTATCGGGTCCAATGGGTCAAAGTACCTACATTCCCAGAATTTTTTTGAATTCAATGGGTCGTTTGGATCGTTTTTGTAGAGGCCTCCGACTGTGCACATGTGAACTTCATAACCATCAGGCAAACCATCCCCATCAGAATCNGAAACCCTAGGGTCCAAGTATTCCCTCAATCCCGAATCNGTCTCTTCTGGAGACTTGCCNGTAAGCCCGTCTCTTTCTTCGAAGCAATTGTCAAGAGTATAGGGCCAGCAATACTCCTGCAGTGCAGTGAGACCGTCTCTATCCAGATCAGAGGTGTTGTCTGTTGCATCTGTNGGATCGAGCCCGAAAATTGTCTTCTCAAAGGTTGGCATCTCAATTTCAACGCTATCACCGAAAATAACTTCATAGAGATCTGGAATTAAGTCCCCATCTTGATCGGTTACTGGCGATTCAGAACCTTCTGCTAAATTGGGATCAGTAGAAGAAACGGGCGACTGGGGTCGGGTTTGAGAAACGAATGCTAAACTTGATAGAATCAATATCGAAATNAGCAATGCTGTTTGTTTCCGGCGCATTCGGAGACCTCTGATACNATTTTCTCAACTTGNCGGATTTATCATGATGATGGAGCGTAGTTCGGACAACGAATGGAAAAAATATGTTTGAGAGTGTATAGAAGATTGGAAAATATGCTGATTTTGTTGAAAGAAATGGATTGATTGAAAGAGCGTCTAGTTTCAGGGCGATTCAATGGGNATCAGCATTACTCACCTAGGNTCCGGAAGTAGGGGNAANTCGACGCTTCTAAGCNCTGAAGACTGCAACATACTGNTTGACAGCGGTTTCAGTCTGGTTCAGATGGAGAAGAGGTTGGGAGTTGCAGGAATAAATCCGATGACAATTGATTCCATTGTTGTAACACATCATCACAAGGACCATTCATGCTCTGCACTTAGGGCATCGAAAAAGTGGGGCTCTTCACTACGCTGTAATCTAGGAACGGCCACAAGAATGGGATGGAGGCCGATTGAAGAGTGTGCAACATTCGGCAATTTGGAGAGAGTTGAGTTCTCACCCACTTTGAGTATGATTGCGATTCCCGTACCGCATGATGACGCTGATAACGTAGCCGTAATTGCAAGTGAGAAATCTGGAGACAGGGCTGCAGTGGTCACTGACCTCGGAGAAGCTCCAAGGGACTTAGTCAAACACCTTTCGACTTGCAACCATATTTCGATTGAGTCGAACTACGACCATTCGCGGCTAATGGGCGGACCATATCCCGACTCACTCAAGAGGCGTATTTCAGGGAGAGGTGGTCACCTGTCTAACCGACAAACGGGAAGGGTCCTGAGGGAAGTCGTCGAGCGAGGGGTTTTGGAAAGTATAGCCTTGTGCCACCTCTCAGAGAAAAACAACGCACCGCACTTGGCGGAGAGCGAGGTGTTATTGGCNNTGGACGATGAATATGATGGAATCATATCGATTGCAAAGCAGACGGGTCCGGANTTTAGTTATCNGACGGGTCAACTAGAACACGAAAGTCTAGTTGNTGCGTGATTACCTGCCCATAACTGCCNTATGGACGGAGTTCTGCACATCGCGCATTCTGTCGACTGCGCCTAATTCCCTGAATACCGATAGNGACCTTTGGAGGTAGTTCATCCTCTGCGATCTGTCTGATTCAACCTCTCCAAGTCTTGCTAGCAATTCGCCTTGTAGCATCCTGNAATCATTGGATTCGGCTACTGCTAGACCATTCAGATAGTGCTCTGCTGCTTCTTCCCTTCTTCCTGCATCTAACAACACCTGCCCGAGTAGCATCTCGACCTCCACTGCACTCTGAGGGTCGTTTAAATTGGATAGGGTCTCAAGTGCTCCAGAATAGTGAAGAAGGGCGAGATCATTATCTGAAATCTTCGCATAGTACCTCCCCAATACTGCTCTGGACCTAGCATGAAGGAAGTCCTGATTGGAGTTCTTAGTATTCTCGTAAGCACCCAAGGCATGCTCCCTGGCCCGATCCAATTCCCCCATCTCTATGAAAGCTGATGCAAGCCTTATTCGTGCATCATTTAGTTCTGGATCTTTCTCTCTTTCAAGTAGGTCCTCTACATTCCCGTATACCTCAAGGGCCCTGCGAGTGTCCCGCCTCCTTCTGAAAATATGNCCCATGTTGTTGTATGACCTAGCTGCACCGATTGCATCTCTGATTTCGACCTGAATTTTNAGAGCGTTTCTGTGGAGCTCTAGTGCATCTTCCATTGCCCCTCTTTTCACAGCAATATCTGCTCTGGCAGATAGGATTCGTGCAAGTTCGGAGCTAGGNTCATTTCCNCCTATGTGCTTGGTTGCAGCATTGTACTCTTCCTCTGCTTCATCCCATCTTCCCTGAATAGTCAGAATGTTGCCCCGAAGTTCCCTAATCAAACCCCAACTCCTTGAGTCGAAGTCTCCGCTTTCCAACGAGTTTAGTATTGAAAGTAGCTCAGTATGGCCAGAACTAACCAATCCGTGTCCTTCAGTGAGAAGNACTTCCGCTAGACCTTCCTCGTCACCAGTCTGACTGAGGTGGTGAATGAACTCAATCCTATCTGCAGNATCATTCCTCTTGCCCCTATACCAGTTCACNGCATGGAGNTGCAAATCATTCTTCATCTCTTCATCCATTGACCGCATCAAGAACTCCCTGACTAGATCATGGACGTCGAAGTTCTCACTGTCGGACTGTCTAGCTAGGCCTTTCTCCACCAAGTCATCAAGTAGATCTACGCTTCCTTCAATTTGACTGATGGCACTAATCGGAATTGGTTCTCTGAAAACTGCGATGGCCCCTAGTAGTCTTTTCTCGGAGCCTGAGAGTCTGCTGAAGATCTCTTTTTCCACGAATGCTTCCAGAGTAGCGTGGAAAGTCTCCGCGACATTTCCCCTATTGATTAATTCTAGAATAAGTGGATGGCCTCGGGAAAGTGTGTAGATATGCGAGAACTGCTCTGAGTTGATTTTTGGCATTGCTGTNAGAATTTGTCTACTTGATTCCTCGTCGAGGCCCTGCAGGGGCATGACTAGGGTGACTATTTTTCCAGATTGATCGGATTCAGGGACTACCATCCTAAATGATCTTGAGAACATGACAAGTCCAACTTCCTTGAGAGAGTGGATCCTGAGGGTTAATTCTCTCAATATTGCAAATAGAGTCTCATCGCCGACCTTGTGCAAGTCATCAATTACAATCAAAGAAGGTGATTCAGAAAGGCCGGATTCGATTAGATTTACAGCCAATGATGTCTGTGGAACGGGTGCTGAAGCAAGATAGTCGGATAAATCGTTGTGGCCAATTGAAGAGAGCCACTCTGCGCATGCCTCAAGGAATGACCGAGACCCCTCCCAGTCTTGGCATCTATGGTAGAGGAGATTCCTTCGGTGTGTGAATCGATCTAGAATCTTAGTCGATAATGATGTCTTACCTATTCCAGCAATTCCGGGAACCAATATAGAGGCTGACTTGGCTTCGAGGAGGTTTGCCATCACATCTAGTTCCTTTTCACGACCATAAAACCTCCGAGATCTTGGTAAATCNTTCAAATAAGAAACGAGTTGTTTTTCGATATGCTTTGAGAGGTCTCTTTCTATTAANTCGGGAGTTAGNCCAGAAAGGTCAATTGTTCCTGAATCATCCATGTACCTAAGCATATCCACATGCCTTAGGNGCAANTCAGTCATCTCNATTGCNTCCGCAAGTGTGCTAGTTTCCGAATGTCCATCGGAGTGGATAACCCTAACTTCGCTCTCAGAGATTTTTTCCCATATCTCTTTTGCAACATTGGATCCTTCGTCAGTCAGGAAGTATGCCTTTCTCTTCCTTGAGACTCCAGTAACGTGAGCCTGCCTTTCTATCAAATGGCCAGCTTCTTTCATCCCCGTTATTGCTCTGGGAACGTTTGATCTAGCTATCGAAACGGCGTTTGCGATTCCCATCTGNGAGAGAGCAAATGGAACTTCNACCTTGTCACTATGATCGNCATAGTCACTGAGGTGGAGGAAGATCCTCTCCTGAACCCCGGGTCGTGCACTCGCCATGGAAGCCATGCCATCCAACCCTCGNANTCACTCAATAATGTTAGTAGGNCGTGGTTCACCGATTAATCTTCGAAATCNGGGTCAACNACCCACTCTTCAGAGGCNGNGTCCCAGAGCCAACCCGGGTGGTCGTCATACTTCTGGAGATGCNAGTTGCTTTCGTTCGCACCTTCTCCATAACCATCAGGAATCTGCGCAGGAGTCTTTTGTGTCTCCTCTTCATCCTCAATTTCAATTCCTATGAAACCGCTGAAGTAAGCTAGAGCGAGCAAGGAGACGATTGCCGAGGCCGACAATAAATAGATCAAACTCTGGTTTTTTGAGTCTTTTTCTGGCTCGCCCTTTGTAATCTCCCCTACCTGCGTACTTTCGCCGCCGTATGTGAACTCCGGTGTAGACGAGGCCCCATTGATTCTTGATCCCGGAATTCCTAGTTCCCATGTCCCATTGGGCCATACAACTGTAGTATTCACAGGGACGCCCCCTATTAACACCGAAACTTGCTTTCCCGGTAGTCCATAACCGCTATAGAAGGCCATTTCGTCCTCTTCGACCCAAGATTTTTCTGGCTCTTGGATCGAGAATTTTAATGGTACAACTCTGAATGTAACGGGATCCGAATTAGCCCTTGAATCCCAAGAGTCGGTTGCAATGAAAATTACGCTTTCCAAGGTCCAGGAGTCCATATCATCATCGAAAAACAACATATCTGCAGGATTGTACCTAGCCACTCCGTCTGTACCTACTCCAACGACCAACGGAAACCTGTCGTCGGATTCGGTAGAAGCGTCATTGTACACAGAAATGAACTCTATATCATTGTCCAAGTCTGAGAAGAATTCGTTCAAATCTATCTCGACGGTTGTACACTTGTCCACGGAGTTCGAGTCTTCGTCGCAATATAGTGTGAATTCACTGGTCCATCCTGTTGAGTCGAATTGGGGTCGATTGTTGCCTGCGTTTGGTGGATTATCTGCAACAATTGAGACCTCCACCCAATCACTGAAGTCGATTCCATCATAGGACCTGAATCGCAACAGATACTCGGCATTATGACGGAGTTCAGTAGTGTCCCACAGAATTTCCCACTTTCCCTCATCAGAAAACTCGCTTGTACTAGTTTCGAAATCAGAGATGTATTCGTTTGAGACGTCTTTAACTTCTAGATCGACCCTGGTAACTTGCCCGTCAAAATCCTCTGCCACCCCTCTCAGAGAGGTTTGTTCCGAGGAAGAAATACGAGTTCCGGAATATGGTTCATTGACACTGATTCTGGGTTGACTATTCCTGTTATCTATGGTTAGGGTCAAGACTTGAGGTGTACACTCGTCAACAGTTCCCTCGCAGAAATCTGAATCCGAAGCCCAAATTGTGAAGGTGTATGTAGCCAGATCCCTCGGTCTGGAACTGAAGTCCCACTCCCACTGCCATGTGCCATCAGCATTCGACTCTACGGGCGCGATGACCTGGTAGTTTGGCCCGTCAATCTGGAGATAAACTAAACCGACGTCAATGTTGCATTCTTCAGGGCACCCATATGGATCTTGAGCATATCCTTCGAAAATTACTGAGCCTTCGTCGTGCGACGAAAATGAGCTTGGATAGGTTACGAAAATTGTAGGTGGCTGAGTATTTAGCTTAATCGTCCTTGAAACTACAGGGCTGAAATCGATCCCGTCAAATGCCCTGAACTCAAATGTGTAGTCCCCCTCCCCTGCAAGAGAACTAAGGTCGATGTTGTAGTACCATGAGCTGAATGGCCTATTGAATCTTGAGACCTTCCCCTCGGGGGCTCCACTTGTGTCAACCGCTAACTCTGCATCCTCCCAGGAGCTGGTGAATGGGTTCTTGACCTGAACAGAGTGAACATAACCTCCTTGGTCCCATTGTGCAAGTTCGTCAGTTGCGTAGCTATTGGCTAATTGCCCGTCATGAGCACTTCCAGAAATGTTCACAATTTTCCTGAATGAGTATCCGTCTTCTTGAGTGACAATCACAGTAGGTGCCGAGTTTTCTAGATGGGCAGTTTCCTGCAAAGATGCTTCCTCGAGAGTGAATTCTCCTGAGTAGTACCCGTACCCGAACCTGTATGCAGTGTACCTGTAGAGTGACATCTCCCTAGTACCAGCTGAATAATCGCAACTAGGGTCATCGGTATCGATAGTTAGGTCTCCGTCGTTGTCTATACCATCAGAACAGGAGTCTTCGTACTCATCGTCAGCAAAACCGTCTGGATTGTCACCACCCCCTAGGCCTCGGAAGTCGAGGTGGAAATTCGAGGGCAGGGCGATCCATGGGGTAAATCCATCCGCACCCGTATTAACTCTGTAGAGATCGTTGCCCATTGCATCTTCCACTATAACTAGGGAATCGCTAACTTTCTCCCCCTCAATCAGAGTCTGGAACCTGACTAGCTCTGCCCTACTAACTTGTACA
Source organism: Methanobacteriota archaeon (assembly GCA_002718695.1). Classification (GTDB taxonomy): domain Archaea; phylum Thermoplasmatota; class Poseidoniia; order Poseidoniales; family Thalassarchaeaceae; genus UBA36. The sequence goes on along the minus strand of PBFP01000026.1, from coordinate 684 downwards.
GCGTAATGAGTCGGTTGTGTAGCTATCTTGACCTTAGATAAATCCAGATTTGTGAGATCAGCGAATGTGAAAACTGTAGAGTTGTTGTCCATACTTACGCCAAGGGGGAAGTTCCTTGGAGTCATGTTCTCGCAGTTATTGCAGTCCTTTACCGGAGTGGGCACAATTGCTCCTTGGAATCCATTGTCTGGCCAAGCTTCCTGATCGGGCCAAGAAAGTTTTACAGGAAACATTCCAGAAGGAGGCGATGGAATGTATTCTGACTGAACCGTTACTGAACTCTTCGTGACATTGTAGACCGATTCGGCATTATTCCAGTCATTTCCCGAAAAGTAGGCTAGGGATCCGAACTGTTGCGAGCCGGCGGATCCGCTGTCATAGTTCCTGATGACTGCACCGGTTTTTTGAATGTCAAATGAGTTCCTCTGTATATCTAGTAGGGATCCTACGGCCCTAATCGCATCAGCATCTCCGCCGGCTGTGATCGTATTGTCATACATTGTGACCCCGGTCACGTATGAATGGAGAACTGGGCAGGGGAACTGCCCATCCCAGTTAGTATTACTATTGCAGGTTCCAGTCCCATCGTACGAAATTGAGTTGTTAGCTAGGAAAAGCCTAGATGCTGCCTGAATTGCATACGAGTACATTCCAGCAACAACGGGCGTAAGAGTAGTTTGGAAG
>PBFP01000025.1 GCA_002718695.1 Methanobacteriota archaeon | reverse complement strand
CTGGCCCTGGCCCTGCTGGCCCTGGCCCTGCTGGCCCTGTCCTTGTCCCTGGCCCTGTCCTTGTCCCTGGCCCTGTCCTTGTCCCTGGCCCTGTCCTTGGCCCTGGCCCTGTCCTTGTCCCTGGCCCTGTCCTTGGCCCTGTCCTTGATCACTCTCGCCACCGCCCTCGGTTCCTCCGTCGCCTGATCCTTCCCCTCCATTGAAGTCGGGGTCGTAGGCATCTGGAATCCCGTCGCCGTCGGAGTCCGAGGCTGCCCCGTCATTGGGGTCGTTGGGATAAGGGTCGTTTGCGTCGGAGGTCCCGTCCCCATCGGTATCGGCCGAGTTGGGGTTTGTCCCTGCCTCGTACTCCTCGATGTTGGACAGTCCGTCTCCGTCTGGGTCCGCTCCTCCGTCGCTTGCCGAGTTGGGGTTGAGTCCGTAGTTCACCTCCCAACCGTCAGGCATGCCGTCGTTGTCGGTATCCGGGTTGTTCATGTCTGTGCCAGCGCTCTGCTCCTCTGCATTTGTAAGTCCGTCACCATCCCAGTCTGCCCCTCCATCTGAGGGGTCTAAGGGATCTGATCCATCGGCTCCGACGCCGGTTGAACCGGCCATCAAAACCAAGAGCAGGGCTGTAGTTACACTAGCTATCTTCGATTTATCCATTTATTCTCACTTCCAATAATAATTTGCCGTCTTGTGGGGTGATTTCATAGAGCGAGCCTAGAGGGTTGTCCTTGGACCGATAAAACGCTGTATTGCGAGTTATTTGCGGTTTTCCGGACGCTGTGTTTTCTTTGTCGGCTCCTCCTTTTCTAATCATCCAATCTCACGGGCTTTCTCAGGGAACCCTCTGTTCCCTCTGGCGTCGGAGAGGCATGTTGTGTATTTCAAGGGTTCCCGCGCAGGATTCAAGGTGTGATTCTTGATAACTCGGCACGGAACTTCGCTGAGCCCATGAAGTGGAGCAAGGGTACGATGAGAGTGGATATTGCGAGAAGACCGAAGAATAGTCCTGACCAGAGATCTATTCCCCTCCCTATGGAAAGGTACAGAATCCAACCGACTAACAAAGCGACCAATGGGAGATTCCTTCTGGTGAACAAAGATAGTCTGGCATTTAGGATCTCGTCGGAATAGAACTGGGGAGTGTCCTCGGGGTCAACTAGCCCATGCTCAATTCCGCATCTCGAACAGACCTGGTATCGAGGTCCGTTCCCGCTGATGAACTGGGCTTGGGGGTAGTTCTGCTTGCACATCCGGCATGCTGGCATACGGCTCGGGAGGAACCACTTGTTGCTTCTCCTTCAACGCTACGGTCGGAGATGCAGAGATTTGCGTTCGTTTGCAGAATTTCCATGGCGAGGTTATAGGATGTCATCTAAGAATGAGGTGTCTATTTCTTCCTTCTGATCCTCGTCTTCGTCGGTCTCTTCGTCGAGTCCGTCTGCAAGCACGTTGAGGTCTTCCAGATCGATATCTTCGGCTTCGGGCTCGAGGAGTTCGCCGACCATGGGGTCGTTCTCCCAATTTCCTTCAGGGATATCGGGAATCTGGGGTTGTACTGAGCTGTCTGGTTCCTTTATGGTTGCAACTGAATTACCTCCGCCAAGGGATGAAGAATAGACGATGTCTTCTTCGGAGCTTCCCATCGCCTCTCTTGTTAGCTCCTCTTCCATCTCCACTTCCTTGGTTCCCATTTCCCACGGCTGTGGAGCTGTCCTCTCTTTTGGTCTGATAATTAGAGCCGCGCCAAGAAGAACCATGACTGTCGAAATCAAAGCGATGAACATGTTCAGGTCTCCTTCTACGAGTTGGTCAAACAAGGATCCACCTGCTGGAGATTGCCCCGGAAGGTTGCCTCCAGGAAGCAACTCGGCCAGAGGATAGACTCTGGTAGAGTCCACTTCCAACCTATGGACTTCGCCATCGGATGCGACTACTGCTATCCAATAGGGAGTGCTGGAACTGATTGCGGTTGGTCCGATTGAGACGAAAGAGGAGTTTGAGGATGAAACGGACGAAGAAACCAGAATGGCATCCCTTGTGTCGGAGAACTCCATTGAACTGGCGTAAACCGAATAGGAATTTACTAGTGGGTCCTCGATTGAATCCCATAGGACCTCGATGCTGGTTCCTTCGGAGTCCCAGTAAGCCATCACGCCGGAGACTTCGGGTAGGTGGGCTCCGGGATCTTGGGAGTTCTCGTCCACAGTGCTAATCATCGATGTTTCTAGGCCTTCGGTCCAAGCGTTTCCAGAAGTGTCTACTGAAACTACCGCAATCCAAATTGGGATCTCTGGAACTATGGGTTTGCCTCCTGAAACGGTCTCGAGAAGGATCTTGCCCCACTCAGTCCTGTCCAGAACCAGAGCGGGCTCGAGACCTGTGGTGCTGTCGAATGGAGCTCCGGAAACTGCGTAGATCCGGTATTCGCCGATATCGGGGGCGTCGCTTGCGGGGAATGAGACGTAGACCCCATCTCCAGAGTCTGGAGATCGATCCTCGAGGTTTGGTGCTGGGATTCTCTCGGGCGGGAAGAGGTCGCCTCTGTTGTCTATTGGCGTTACCAATGCCAAGTATTCTCCCAAGTCAGTTAGTCTCACGTTCCCTGTGACGTCATGGATCGTTACTGCTACGTATAGCGGGATATCCGGGATAATCTCCAGTGATTGCAGGTTTTGGGCATCGTCCCCGTAAAGGGCTCTGGAGACTGAGACCTCCAGTCTGGGAGAGTTTCCTATCTGTCTCTGTTCGATAGTCAGTAGATCGCAATTTCCTCTCTCCTCGCATTCTGTGTAAACATCGTTAAGGTCGTCCAATGGGTAATCCGAGACCCAGATGGTGTAGTGGCTGAAGTCTTCGACCATCGTTCTGTCCCAGCTAATGTCTATTGCGGTTCCATCATCTTCCGGATGGTCCCAAGCCTGCAACCCCGAAACTGGGTCTGGGGGGATCCACTCATCAGAGTCCAATTCGGAGTAGCTGGCGGTCTCTACCACCAATACCTCGTCTACGTTGCTGTTCCCCCAGTCATCTACAGCAACAACGCCAATCCAGTAAACCAGGTCGTTCTCCAGAGATGAGTTTCCTATTGAGTCGATGATGATCTCGTCGGTTGTGCAATCGGGTACGATTGCTGCCTCCGGCCAACCATCCACGGAAGTGGGTGGAGTCCACCCCGAGGCTGGGAGAATGTAAATCACATGTAGGGAACAGTCCTCCTCCTGATTGGGCTCCCAACTAACAATGATCCTTCCGCCTTCGTCATTGGGAGCGTCGCTTGCAGAGGTTCCTGTGATGGGCAGAGGGGCTATTCCGTCGTTGAGCCCTCCCGCTGTGACCACGGGTCCGAACACGGTGGCATTGGCCTGATCGAATTGCCCGGCTTCATCCACACAAGCTATTGCGAACCAGTATGGGACGTTGCCCTCCAGTTCCAGGATTGTTGAGTTGCCTGCGGCGAAAGCGTAGTCGGAGGGGTCGGAGAGCGCTATGGCATTGGATATCTCCTGTTGAACGGGCCATATTCGAGTTAGGTGGGGGTCCAGTTCCTGGCATGCCTCCCACTCGGCGGAGACCGTTCCCGGACTACCTCCTGCAACGGGTTCTACTGTTAGCCAACCTGGGGGCGATGGGATCTCGTCGGTAGGGGTTGCATTCCCCTCCCATGATATCGGGTCGCCTAGAGTCCCATCGGGGTACTCTATGGCTATCGCCACCCTATACTGTCTATCATCAGATAGTGGTTTCTCCGTGCCATTGCTGTTACCAGTTGTGAAAAGCGTTGTTGTCTGTGACCAGTAGGGAATCCTCTGGAAAGATGTCAGGTCTTGGAGGTCTTCTGTAGTCGGGTTCCAGTCTGGGTCTTCAGTGGAATCCCACAGGTATACGCGGTAAGCTACCCATGCCGAGTCCTGGGCGGGCAACCAGGTAGCATGCAGTACGCCCCCACCGTCATTGGATCGGTCGTAAAGGCTTGTGATCAGTGTTGGTGACTCCAATCTTTCCCAATCGTATGAAATTCTAACCAGAATCTTGCCATCCGAGGGGGATTGGAACTGAAGATGAACTATTGAGGAAATCGAGCCCGGGGGGGTATCGAATATGGAGGCCTGGAAGGACTCCTCGATTTCGGGGTTTAGAGAGGCGATATCCCATGATCCGGAGTAGTTCAGATTGGTTGATTTGGCCCATACCCAAGCTCCCTTCTCGGGGGAAGAGAGGGTTAATGTCCCTGGATACATTAGCAGTTCGGAGTTGTTTGCCTGATTATCGTCTATGGGCAGAGTGATCGGGGATTCGGGGCTGACGAGCACCGTGGACATCCCAGGTCTGGTGTTTTGGGTGATGTCGATCGTCCTGTCAACGAAGATTGCATTTAGTGGGGTCGCTCTCCTTTGGGCTTCTCTGGGGACTTCTCTAAGCGTCTCCATTGGCTTGTAAATGTGGAGACCGTCGTCGCCAATAACCGCTAGTCCTAGCCATTGGTCGGCCTGCCCCGACGTCGCGCCGACTAGTTCCCCTACAGACAAGACCTCGTGGTTTCCGTGAGCCCTGATTACACTAATTCTGCTGGCAGATATGGCTGCCAGGCTGAACCCGTCGGAAGTCAGGTCGGTAATTGGCCAAGCTTGGAGATCCAGTGCGCTTGGACCTTGCTCCATTTCGAATGATGACCCGTTCCAGTGAACTATAGGTTGGAGCGATGTAGCCACGTGGACCCCCCAATCGTCTGCCGCGACTGCTCTTACATCGTTACTGGGAATCATGTCGATGTTGTAGGTCCCGTTCGAGGAATCAGTAGCCAAGTCCCATGCTGCGACGCCGGGACGAGTTGGTCCCTGACCATTGTGGGAGATGAACAGAGCAGCATCGTGGTAGAGTGTTATCGTTGCCCCAGTTGAGGTGTCGTTAACTGTTCTGGACACTGAATCTGCAAATACGATTCCAGACACAAAGTCTCCTACCAACCCATCTGACCTGCCTATTGACCCGATGACCCCAAGGTTCCTATCCAAAACCACTAGCCCTATTGGTCCGCCTACTAGGACGCTTCCGTTACCCAGAACTGGAGAAGGTGGAACGAATAGATGATTGGAAATAGCCGTAGGTAGCCCATCGAGGGTTGTGATTGGGTCATCCCAGTCGGACCTAGTTAGGTTCCATAGGCCAATGCCTCCATGAGTTGATACAAGAATGTGGTCCTCGAATTGAACGAAATCAGTTACTATATTGCTTGGTAAGCCTGCAAGAAGGCTTCCTTGGCCCCAAGATCTACCAGATGGGTTGAATGTCTGGAACCCTGCGGAGCTTCCGTACCACCCCATTAGCCCAACATACATGTTTCCGTCTTGGAAGATTACCCCGTCCATCTGGTTATGTAGGGCTGGAGGGGTTGTTTCCAGAGATCTCTGAGTCAAATTGAACGATAAAAGCCCGCTCCCCACAGTTGTCGCCCATACCTCATCCTCAATGAGCATGATCTCATTGATGGTCTCTGAGAGAGCGTCGTATCCAAACTGCCAGTTAACCGAGCCGTTGGAGAGAATCTCGCCTTGAAGCACTGTTGAGCCGAGATAGGATTCGACTGATGAGCCGACTGTCACCCATACGTGAGTTTCGTTGGAAATCACCTCATGGACCACGCCAGAGGGTAGGCCCACTAGCTCATCGAAACCGGCCTCTATTAGCCCAGTGCTATCCAGCCTGTCTACCCTGTTGATTCCTGAAAGGTCTCCAGACCTTCCAATGGCGTAGGCTCTTGCGTTTTCAAGAGGTGCTCTGACTATTGATCCGGCGTCCATGCCTACCCCTATAACCTGGCTAGAGGAGACTGACGATCCAGATGTGATAACTCGAGTGATTCCTCCATCACCGTCATAGTGAGAGACCAATAGAAGATTTTCATCATAGAGCATACCGCCTGGGAATACGGGATTCTCGGAGACTCCGATTTCAGGCACTAGAGTGTCTAGGAACCCGTTCGAGGAGTAATCGAATCTATCTATCCCGGCCCCTTCTGTATCGAAGCCTATGTACAAGATTTCGTTTTCCTCGTCACAGGCCAAGGCCCTTGTATCCCTGTCAGCAAGGTTTGAGTTGTCATCAGTGATGGGCGAAATCCACTCCTCAGTGATGCCATCGCCATCGTGATCGGCTAGATCGAATCTGGCAACCCCACCCCCTGAGACCCACCATTGCCAAGCAGAGAATCCTATGGCGATGTGGACGATTTCGTTGCACAACAGAATGTCGGCCCCGTAACCATCGGGGATATCATTGGTATCCACTTCCCAAATTGTCCAATTGCTATTATTCCCTGACAATCTCATCAGGTGACCGTCGCCGGAGTAACCCGATGCTGCCCAGAGGTCGTCCCCGATTACCTTCATCGAGTAGAAGTCCAGTTCCGATTGGGCCGGAAGGCCGTCATCTGGTAGCCAAGAGGGAAGCCATGTCTCGTTTGCTGGATTCCATCTCAGAATACCATTCATGCTTGCGAAGAGGAACTCGCCGTTGTACTCAACCATGCCTCTGATTCTTCCATCGACATCGTCCCACTGGCCCAGCAAGGTCATGTTTCTGGCTGAGAATCTCCTCAGGATGTTGTCTCCGTAGGCCACCCACAACTCACAAGAGACGTTGATTGGGAAGCAATCCCCAAGATACTGGGCATTCACCCTTCCGACGTTGCCGATTGTAGAAAGGTCGTCCTCCCATTGATCAGATGTTGTGTTCCATCTGACGATGGTTCCTGGATTTCCTGAGCCCCCCCAGGATGTCTCTACTACGCTAATCCAAACTTCGTTTCCGACTCTATTCATTCCATGGATTACGCCTTGGAAGCCAAGGCGTTCTCCAGCGTCAATTTCAGGGAGGGTGGAGTTGTTGTCCAGATTAATCCTGTGTACTTCGTCCCTAGAGTTCCAAGAGTTTGCCCTCTGTGGAGAGTAGTACATTACATCCTCGACAATTAGGATCTCTGCTGGAGAATAGTTAGGCAGCTCGGGACCTAACTCATTTGAGCCACGGTCCCAGTTGACAATCACTGTTTCATTTATCAGATCGATCAAAACTAGTCCGAAGTCCCCCCCTGCCCACATGGTTCCGTAATTCCTCCCTTCGATTAGTGCAGTGACGTCGTCGTCGTCGATAATCCCCTGAGAACCGTCCCAAGTTGTCAGCCATGATCCAGTAGTGAGATTGTAGCGGGCTATTCCCAAGTTTTCGAAACCCAAGTACAGGATGTCTCCGAATTTGACCACTCTTGATCGCTCGGTATCATCCCCTGCTGTCCATACATCTACTACTGTTCGGTTCGAGGTGTTGATTACCGCAGCCCCTTCGGTGGTTCCTGCGTAGAGAAGATCGGAGCCGATTGGGTCTACAGAGATGACGAATCTTGAGGGCATGCCATCCCCTCCTTGGTTCCCGCCCGAGGTCCAGCAGTCATCTAGTGTGAACTGGGTGGTAGGAGTGGGCCAACTCCACATACAGGCTCCTCGGTTTGTCCCTGCGTAGACACCGTTTACGTCACTTGAGACATCGTAGAACTGGTATGGATCGTTGTTCCAGCCTGGAATGCTAGTTGGTAGAAGTTCCCAACCTGTTCCGTCCCAGCGGGCCAAGCCACCGTTGCTGGAAGCTCCGGAGTTTTGTACCTCTGAACCCACCAACAGGCCTCCGAAATGGTCGATGTAGAGGGTGTTTACATCCTCGTCTGGAATTCCATTAGGATCATCAGGAGTCCATAAATCGATGATGTCGCTGGAAATTCTGTCAATTACAAGAATGCCCAATCCTGGTAGGCCGAGATAAATGGTTCCCCCGTCGACGGCTACTGGGGCAGCGTCCAAGTTGTCAGCGCCCAGTGACTGCCATGATCCCATTATTGAGGGAGTATTGAGATCAATTCTCATCACCCCTGCCTCTTCGGTTGCGATATAGGCCACCCCGTATCTGGTAGCTATGTCCCTAATTCTATCAGAGTCCAGGCCTTCAGACTCGGAGTAAGTCTCGAAGACTACGTTTGAGGTCACTGAGTAAAGAGATACCCCATCCTCCAGGTGTCCGATGACTAGGGTGTCCGAATTTGAATCGAAGGACATGCTTGTTACCGAGTCAGAGTTGAGGCCTTGGATCGCTCCGTAGTAGGACGCATCCACATTGCTAAGTCTGTGGACTCCGCTTTCAGAGGTGCCAACCCAGACCCAACCGAATTCATCCTGAACAATAGACGTGATTTCTCCAGGTTCGGTTACGCTTTCTGACAGGTCAAGAGGTTCTCTCCAGAGGTTGTCAGCCCTGTCCATTATGTCGATAATGCTTCCAGATGAGACCCAGTACTCTCCTGCTTCTCCGTCATCGATAACTGCTGTAAGCTTTGCATCGTCAATTGAGGGACTGCTTACGAGTGCGAAGCGCCCATCGGCGGAGTCTTCCAGAATCCTTCCCACGCTACCCGAAGAGTCGCCCACTAGTGCCAAGGATGCATTCGGGGACCTAGACATCCCCCCCGGCCAAGGGATGATGCTGTCCCCAGATCCGGACAACCCCATATCGGCCAAATCGACATTCGATCCGAAAAGAAGGACGTCGGTATCATAGGGCTGGACTAGCTGATCCCCGAGAATGTACAGCCACCCCGGCGAGGATGCTAGTCCAACCACTTCGTCAGTGGCAAGCCAATTGGAAGTGCTCCAAGAGGGGAGCCAAGAAGTTGAGGAGACGTCGAACCTATCAATTCCGGAATCAGTGGTTGCGATGTATAAAACGTCATTTGATTCTGCCAAATCGGAAATGGAATTCCCAGAAAGTTGGTTCGAATCGTCCCAGATTAGATTTCTCATTATCTCAATGGTGGAAGAGTCGTTCGCTGAAATGTTGTAGTCGATTACGTGTAAACCATGCTCCTCNGTTGCGAGGAACAATTGCCTNCCCTCTAGGTGCATATCAACGGGNGTCTCNATCTCAGATCCNGTGCAGTAATTCAANGAGTTCCAANCTGGTTTGGATGGCATTAGGTANTGCAACTTGCACCCAACNGCTGCCCACACAACTCCGAATATGTCGATGGCCATTGTCTCGATTGGCTCGGATTCTGAAGGATCTGCATCTGNGGGGATGGATTCTACTTGTCTTGAGTCCGAGAGGCTNAATGCGGTCACATTGCCAAATGCGTCCCCGACGTAAATTACATCCCTGTTTATGTCCGAAACTATAGAACGGCCAGATATGCCCTGAGTGATGTCAATTATCTTCTTGTTTGAGTTATCGTCTAACTGAAGAAGATCGTCATCTACGAGGATATAGAGCCTCCCATCAATAGGATTGTGGACGCTACCATGAATTGAAACCTCAAGAGGACTGAACGATAGCTTTGGATCGACTGGTCGGAGGACCTCCATTACCATATCNGTAATCTCAATCCCTGTGGGAATTTGCCATCCTGCATCGCTTACTGTGTTGGGCTTCAGTGAGGTGTCAAGAATACCGCCNACTACTGTTGGGGGGTTATCTGCAAAATTGTTCTGCCTCCCAAAGTCACCTAGGCCACTCCAGTCAAATATACTGGTCTGNGGATCCATGACCGCTAATTGGGGTTGATTGGCCCAGATACCTTCACTTCCGTTGACTGCGACTTCGAGTGTTAAATTGTCTATAACTGCTCCAGGGGCAAATTCCAGAAACAGGTCATCGATAGCCAGGGTCCCGTTTGCCGNGTCGGCACCCGTAGATTCNAGCAAGATCCAGCCAGTGTCATTGGTCCCGCTCTCNCCCCAAGATTTTCCTGAGACACCGTCTCTGAAATATTGACTCTCAGGAAGATTTTTCATTCCATATCCAGACAGGTCAAATGACCCCCATGGCAGTAAAACCATTAGAAGAACTAGCAACAATGCTNTGCACCTAGTTCNTGNGTTTTCACGCGTGGAGTACATGNGAACGAAGCGATTCCCTCGATGTTGAATTTATGAAAGGTATGGGTAGTCGTCTGCGACTTGCTCATAATNCCGCATTGATNTGGAAAAACAGTAATCAGGGCNAATATGGCCGATAATCCTACGATTAGGTAGAGGATAGCATCATAGGAGATGGTTCGTCCGGGACCACCCGAGGTGGTATGATGGGGAGCAAGAGGCTGCGAGAGGACGCGCTAAACTATCACTCCTCGGAGCCCCCAGGGAAGGTGACCGTNGTTCCGACGAAGCCACACGGCACCCAGAGGGAGCTTTCTCTGGCTTACTCTCCNGGTGTTGCATACCCGTGTGAAGAAATAAGAGACGATTCCGACAAGGTCTACAAGTATACTTCCAAGGGAAATCTAGTTGCAGTAATCAGCAATGGTACGGCTGTATTAGGACTTGGTGACATTGGCGCTCTAGCTAGCAAACCGGTTATGGAAGGGAAGGGGCTACTCTTCAAGGCGTTTGCAGACATCGACGTATTCGACATCGAGGTAGATAGAACTGGAGTTGACGAGTTCGTAGAGGCTGTGAAAGCAATTGCTCCCACTTTCGGAGGAATAAACCTCGAAGATATTGGAGCCCCGGAGTGCTTTGAAATCGAGAAAAGGTTGGTTCGAGAGTTGGACATCCCTGTTATGCATGACGATCAGCACGGAACAGCAATAATTTCTGGAGCCGCACTTCTGAATGGTCTTGAGGTTGTTGAGAAGAAAATCGAAGAAGTGAAGGTAGTGATACTTGGTGCTGGAGCATCTGCGATTTCTTGTGCTAAACATTACTTGAGGCTTGGAGTTGTTGACAAGAACCTGATAATGGTTGATTCCAAAGGAATCATTACTACCAAAAGAATGGAAAACGGGGAAATTAACGAGTATAAATCTCAATTCGCTAGAGATGTCGAAGAAGGTGGAATAGAGGACGCGATTGCAGATGCAGATGTTTTCCTTGGCCTCTCGAAAGGNGGNCTTGTAACTAAGGAAATGATTGCAAAGATGTCTGGACGGCCNCTNATTTTCGCACTGGCAAACCCAGANCCAGAGATCACTCCNGAAGAAGTTTACAGTGCTCGCGATGATGCGATTGTGGCAACAGGTAGATCGGATTACCCTAATCAGATAAACAATGTTCTTGGTTTCCCGTATATTTTCAGAGGGGCGCTGGACGTTAAGGCAAAGGAGATCACAGAGGGCATGAAGATGGCAGCAACAAAGGCCATCGCTGAGCTTGCAAAGGAGCCTGTGCCTGACGACGTGCTATCCGCTTACGGTGGAGAGCAGNTGTCTTTNGGTCCAGAATATCTAATTCCGAAGCCTTTCGATGCGAGAGTTCTGATTTGGGAGGCCNGCGCAGTGGCCGAAGCCGCGGTGAATGAGGGGGTTTCGAGAATCGAACAAAGCGAGTTTGATATCGATAAATACAGAGAACAGCTTGAGTCCAGACTCGGCCTAACNAGNTCGATAATGAGAAGGGTGATCAACCAAGCTAAGAGGGAGNCAAAGAGAATCGTATTTTGTGAGGGAGAAGATCCGACGATTATCAAGGCAGCATCCCAATGTATCANCGAGCNGATNTGTGATCCNATCCTCCTTGGGCAAAAGAAGAGGATAATTGCAGTGAAAGAGGAATTAGGGTTAGATTTTGAATGTGAAATGATTGATGTCAGGTACGATTCAAGGAGAAGAGAGGAGTATGCCGAAGAATTGCATCGCCTGAGAGGCAGGAGGGGATTGACAATAGAAGACGCGATTAGGCAACTAAAGTCTTCCACTTACTTCGCCCCGATGATGGTCAGGATGGGNGATGCTGATGGATACCTAGGTGGAGTCTCGCACCAATACCCAGACATAGTCAANCCTTGTTTGCAGGTAATTGGNCCTGATCCGGANTCACATCGAATTGTTGGGATGTACATGATGACTGTCAACGGCCAGCTGATGTTTATTGGAGATGCGACGATCAATATCTACCCAGATGCAAGAACTCTAGCCGAGATTGCAATTCAAACAGCCAAGGTTGCCAAGAGGTTCGGGGTTAAGCCGAAGGTTGCAATGCTATCTTTCTCCAACTTCGGAACGTCCGGAGAGATGAGAACTGATAGGATTGAAGAAGCAATTCATATTGTCAGGGAGTTAGATCCAGATTTGATAATTGATGGACCGATGCAGGCAGACACGGCTTTGGTGACAGACATTCAACAGGATTACCCGTTCATGTCATTCAGTGGTCCTGCAAATGTGCTGATTTGTCCGAACCTAGCCTCGGCCAATATTGCCTACAAATTACTCCAGAGAATTGCAGGAGCTGAGATGACTGGTCCAATTCTAGAGGGTCTTTCAAGGCCGGCTCACGTCCTCCAGCGTAGAGATAGCGTAAGGGACGTTGTGCACATGGCGGCAATATGTGCAGTTGATGCGCAGAGGGCTTCGAAGGAGAGGCTAATCGACTAGTATCTGCCTGGGTCCTGCGCTNTTTACTTCATCAGTACATCCTGAAGAGTACTGCTCGAAATTCTCGATGAACATCTGGGCTAGAAGATTTGCTACATTATCGTACCTTTTTTTGTCTTCCCAGGTTTCTCTTGGCTGGAGAATTTCTTCCGGTACGCCTTCACAAGTAGTTGGAANCTCGAAACCGAATCTTTCATCTTTCACGAAGACTACATCTTCTAGACCGCCGTTCAATGCTGCATTCAGAAGACTCCTAGTCCACCTGATCTTGATTCTGCTACTAGCATCAGCGCCTCCAGCAATCCACCCNGTGTTTATCAGCCAGCACTTGGCANTGTTCTCTCTAATCTTCTTTGAAAGTAGATCCGCATAGACACTGGGGTGCCTGGGCATAAATGGAGCGCCGAAACATGTAGAGAAGGTTGCTTGGGGTTCGGTCACTCCCATCTCCGTTCCTGCAACCTTTGCAGTATATCCTGACATGAAATGATAGGCAGCTTGATCAGGGCTCAGTCTTGAGAGGGGNGGGAGGACTCCAAAAGCGTCACAAGTTAGGAAGACTACATTGCTGGGATTGCCAGCCATTGAATCANGAGTTCTGTTCTCGATGAACTCTATCGGATAGGACCCCCTGGTATTCTGAGTGAGAGAGGAGTTTTCGAAATCTGGGGTCCCATCAGCATTTAGCACCACGTTCTCGAGAATTGANCCGGGCATCTTTGTTGTAGCAAAAATTGCTGGCTCGTCCACCTCTGANAACCTAATCAGTTTCGCATAGCAACCACCTTCGAAGTTAAACACGCCCTTATCCGACCAACCGTGCTCGTCGTCGCCAATCAAGGCTCTTTCAGGATCAGCAGATAGAGTCGTCTTGCCCGTCCCTGAGAGTCCAAAGAAAAGGGCTGAGTCGCTGCCGTCGGTATTTGCAGAACAGTGCATAGGCAGTAAACCCTTAGAAGGAAGGATGTGGTTCATAATAGTGAAAATTGCTTTCTTAATCTCTCCAGCATAGTGTGTTCCGCCGATAATTACCAAACCCCTGTCAAGTGCCAAAATNACGAANACTTCTGAATTAACGCCGTCACTCATGCTTGACTTCAATTCNGGNGCGTGTAGGATTGTGTACTCTGGGACATGGCTCGCCAATTCATCCTCGGAAGCACGAACAAACATGTTGTGCATGAAAGCAGCATGCCATGCTTTTTCAGTCACGAGTCTGACTGGCATCCTGAATTCTGNGTCGGCCCCGCAGAACGCATCTTTGACAAACAAATTCTGTGCATCATTGAGATGAGTCTGTGTCTTGGCTAGAAGCCTCTCGAAAACTGCGGGAGCAGTAGGCCTGTTTACCTCACCCCACCATACATCCTCTGCCATTCCTGCTTCGTCTACAATGAATCTATCATTTGGCGAGCGCCCGGTTCTAGATCCAGTTACNGCCAGTANTACTCCATCTGAAGTCATTCTAGCCTCCCCNAACTCTACTGCCATGGAGTGAAGTTCTTTCCAGTCGGAATTCCAGTGAACATTTCCGGAAGGGTCAAGTCCGTGACTGGATAACTTAGTCATTGATCCTTGTGAGGAGCTCTGCATCCGGACTTCCCCAGCCCTAGGGAAAGGGATTGCGCCTTCAAGCATTACGGCTCCGATTCGGTACTGAATATTGCCATATGCGTTTCAACTAGTCCTATCAAGGGATGTGATTATGCAACACNTGTCATGTAGGGGGCCATATGTCTGGAGGCGAGGAGGGTGACAAGATCATCCGAGAACGTGAATTCAAGCGATTATCGGACATCGAAATAGACATTCAGATTAAGGAAAAGGAAGAGGGANTTGAGCNAGATGAAGAANGGGACGANGCNTTTGGTGAAATCTTCGACCCATTTGTAGATNCNGGATCTTCCTCTCCGGGCACCATTAGAGAAGATGGTTCTGTATTATCTGCTCCCGAAAGAGATATTGTTTCCGAATTGTCCCTAGAGGGTGAGAGGAAAGTAAACTGGATACTAATGGGATCGATGATAGTGCTGTACAGCGCAATCAGCATCCAAGTGGGAAGAACTTTCGAACCTCTTTCTGGGGCTTTAGTGCTGGTTTTTCTTTCAATCATGGGATTCTACTTTGGAGAAATCTGGATTCCAAAAAAGAAGATGGCACTGTTGGGAGTTACTTGGGTAATTATCTCCATGAAAGTGTTGTACGGGCTAGCAATTGAACTAAGATACTGGGGTGTAATTTCAGATGACTTGGGCCTAGGAATATTGTTGCTTTTCCTTGTTGCNCTGAATATCTTCGTCGCCTATCGGCACGATCATGATGCTATAGCGGCTCAATCAACGCTTGTCCTACTGGCGATTGGTTCTACTGCCGGAACTGAGTTTGGAGAGAGCGGAGTCGCGGTGATGATTCTGCTAGCCACAATTCTACTACATGGAATCGCGATACAAAGGAATTCGGGAAACCTGGCGTCGCTTGGGATTGCTTCCTCGAACCTCTGGATTGGAATGCATGCAGTAACTTCGGAATTTAAGATTGGACCCCTTATTGTAATGCCAATAGAAACCCCTCTACTGTTGTTTCTGCTGCTAATGTCAGTAACTGTAGCTAACGCCGTTATGGCTACAAAGTTCGCAAGAAAGGGAAACTGGTTTTCAAAGGCGTTTGAGGCTGTTGGGCTAGGAAAACCTGGGCTGTGGGGGGTTTCAATTTCTCTTGGGATGATTGGAGCATCTCTAGCTGTTGCCTCGAATCGTCAAGACCTAGGGTACGCTCTGGGAATGGTGACATTCCTAGGAGGTTCATTCGGTGGATCTTACCTTGTAGTCCGAGGTGTTGAGCCGCGGAGGGTGGTTGCTCCACTGCTATCTGTAGGTTCTATCCTAACACTCATTCTACTGGGGCAGGAAGCTGTGGAAGGACTGGTGGGGCTTACATCATACCAAATCTTCACCATTTTGGGTGCCTCGACAACAGTTGGAGTAATTCTCAGAGACCAGAACAGCGTTACTGACAGGGTTCTTTGGATTGGTTCAGTCGCTATTCTATTCATGCTAGTGATTTTAATTCCTGCAGAGTCAAAATCTTCTGGAGGAGATGGTGGATTTCTCCTGCTAGGTTTGCTATCTATTCTCCACCTTGGAACTGCAATTTTGGCGGTTATCAGAAGCTCTCCTTCATTATCCGGGGTTACTGTACTCCTTCCTTGGTTTTGGGTACTAATGGAACAAATTCTTGAAGAAATCATTAGAACTGTGATGTTAGCAAACGATATCTCTGATTCCAACGGAATTATCGAATTGGATCCGACCCCTCTGGCAATCTATCTAGCCCTATCAGGAGTCTTACTTTTCTCTGTGAATATCCGACTTGGTGGAGAAAATGTGAATCTTGCATCTGGTTTTCTTGGAATTTCTGAGATCTCGGCTTCTATCAGAGACTCCGGAATATTGAATCTCTGGAGCATTGGTCTTTGGCTACCGATGCTAACAATTCTATTTCTCGCTCAATTTGGAGGTTTCACATCTGTTTCCATGGTTGTAATGTTGGGGCTAATTTCTTCGCTGCATGTGGTTGGTCATGTTCTTGGATTCAGAATTGGCAGCGAAGAAGCATTAGCCTGGATTTTGGCAATTTCCTGTTTGGTGGTGCAATGGAGGCACGGACTTGACGAAGCGATGTTGACCTTGTTGTGCATATCTATTTCCACAATCTTGTATTTCGGTAATGGGAAGTTGTTCGGACTAGGATTCGGACTTGTTTCTATGCCTATTCTAATCTCAATTTCGGGGAAGGAGGCTTCATTGGAGTTGATTGGTCCTGAATGGTACTCAGGGTGGAGCGAGAGTTTTTCTTATCCAGAAATAGAATTGCTAGCAGTCCTATGTACCGCCGCAATGCTTGTCATTTATCTCCCTAGGGCTGAGAAGATGGAAGAAATCCTGAAACCTGCTTCTTCTGCATTGCTGTTATTGGTAGTCAATGGCTATCTATCCATTAGTTCGGGAGAGGCGATTCTTGGAGCTTCTTCTTTGTTGATGTTTGCTGGAGCTTCTTTTTGGCTTATTTCTAGGGGCGAGATTAGATCTGAGCTGCGCTCGGCAGCTAAGAGGGATTCGATTATCGGCATGTTTTCTGTCCAAGATAGTTACTCCGGGGATTTGGCCGATCGCCCACAAGAAACGCTCAATGGTGGAAAATTGAATACCTATAACCCAAAGATAGCCGAGTTGGCAGAACTCCGAAAGAGGAAGAGGGAGATGGCAGAATCGGAGGAAATATCCGAACTTATGACCTCTGACCTTTCCCACACACCTTCTCTCGGACTAGTAATCATTGGGATAGTGTTGGTATTGACGGTGATTTGCTCTGCAATGGGTTTTGGACCGCTTGTAATGATCTCTTCTGGGATTTTCTGCTGTGTTATTGTGGTTCTAATACGGAGTCGAACTAGGGGTTTGGAGCTTGAGTTGCCTCATTTCCTTGGAATGGAGACCCCGATTGCATTAGCGATTTTCGGAATCTGCCTTTCTCTGGTCTCTGCTCACGTTATTCCTGTAGATAGCAGTCCTCGGGAGTTGCTCGACATGGCTGTTTCTTCAGTTCTGGTACTTGTGCTAGTCACAATATCGCTAATTCACCAAAAAAATCTCCTTGAGAGGATCACCATTGCGATTGACTGGTTCATTTTCCCACTTCTAGCGGCTCGACTAATCGCAGCGGTCATGGTTGGGGGTCTCCCCTTCCCATTGCTTGTTGATCCGCTTGATGGCGATTCGTTGAATTGGAAGGGGCCTTGGCTCCTCCTCGAATTGATGCTGATTCTATGCGTTATGCTAGGAGTCTGGGTTGAGCGAAAAAGAGCTCAAACGGGAAGGCGAATGAAAGGCGATGGCACTGCGATAGGAGTTAGGTGTATTGCAATTGTTCTGCTATCTTTCGGTCCTGCTGGCTTGCTTGCTGCAGCAAGTGCATCGTATAGGAGTGTGGAAAATTCTGAAGCTTCTGGTTTGGGGATAGCCTTGCCTGGCGCAGTTCTGGCATATTTCTCCTTGGCGGGTTGGAATGAGGTTCTAATGGGCTTTTTCGGAGAATTATTGCTTTTCCTGGGGTTGCTGCTAATTTTTTCCTGTGCCCTTACAGTGCCGATGAGCCAAGAAAGGTGGACTATGACTTTAGCAGTGGACGGTCACATATTTACTCTTACAGGAGCACTCTATCTTGGAATGATTGGAGGACTAGACCTGCCCCTCCTGTTAGTGGTAATGTCCACAGTAATCTGGGTTGTTGGAATTCTCCAACTAAGAAAGGCCCTCCGGATCTGGGGTCTTGCGGATCTGGTGGCTGCTGTGTTATTCTCGATTGTCTTTGCTTCGAGTGAAATTGTAAAGCAAGACAAGTTGTTTTTGGGAATGATCGTTCTGGCTCTAGAGCTTGGAATAATTGCTTGGCTTGGCTTGGCGAACCAAGAGGATTTGGCCAAGGATTAGTCCAGAAGTGCCAACGTTGATGACGGGCAGGCAATTCTAGACACTCGTGACAAGGTCTTGGATATCTGATACTCCCGACGAGGTGGAGCACCCTCCAATCCCATTGGGACTGAACAGGATGGCGGTTCCTCGGGCCGCTCTAGTGCTATCAGTGATCACAAGCATGGGGCTGTTGTTCTCCACTATTTGGGTAGGATACTATGCTATGGCTTTTCTAGAAGAGCTAGATGCTTCTTTCGGAACGACCGATGTAGAGGTGCTTAAGCAAGAAGGGCGTTGGTCATGGGAGGTTGGCTTGTTATTCGACACCTGCTCTTCAAGAGATGATAGTTGGGATTGGCCGGATTCTCTTTCTGATCAGGATGATGTTTTTCTTTTTCCGGGAGAGCTTCGGTGTGACTGGGAGCATCAAGGAAATGGAGATTCAGCTAGCGTAGCGGTCTACAACAGAGGTAATCAGACTTTGAATCTAGTAATGGAAATTAGTGGCGGTGGCGTAGTTTTTGAAGCAAGTAACGAGCCTTTTCTGATTATCAATGACTTGGAGTCAAATGATAGTGTGATTATGGAAATAGACCTCTTCGAGGACGTGTCAGAACGAGAAATTAGCATAACTGCAACCCATATTTCCATCCTTCAGGCACAGGTTCGACTAGATGTGAGCGTTTTCAATGGGGCTGAGGATAAAGATGTGCACATTCAAGATGGTGATTCTGTTGAAGTCCACTATACTGTTTGGGACGCAGATACTGGAGAAGAGTTAGACGATGGGACATGGATAGAGACTGCTGGAGAACCTTGGTTTTCTATCCAAGGCTTTGGATGGTCTGCTATCGGCCTAGACATTGATAATGACCGAGGAGGCGGTTTTCCATTGATTGACACTGGAACATCTCACATCACACTTCTACCACCGCCCATTGCATATGGAAACAGCGAGGGGCATGAGCTAGAGCACACTTGGCTGAGATTTGAGCTAAAGCTCGAGAGAGCTCCAATTTCGGAGTAATTCTCACGAAAGTAACTTGACTGAGTTACCAACGGCAGGGTCGTGGAAGCAGGGGGGCATTTGGCAATAGTCCCCTCGAAGAAGGTAGTCGCGTCAGCAAAGAAGACTGTGAAACCAAGATCAGCGAGGAAGGGAGAGCCATCATTCTTCATGACCGACGAGATGAGGAGGCTGTCCACCCCCTGGTCTGTTGCATCCATCAGAGCGAGTCAGATTGACCCAACTTCTCTCCCTGCTGGGGTAATTCTAGATGCCGCTGCGGGATCTGGAGTCCAGCTGATCGCCTTTTCCAATTTGTTGAGTCGACCTGCTCTTGGTATAGAGTTGGACGAAGGGATAGCCAAGTTATGTGCTGCAAACATGCATCTCAATTCTGATGGAGAAGTGCAGAGGACACTGGATAGGGTTTTGGTGGGAGATGGATGCGAAGCAGATTCTGCTATAGGAAAATATTGGGCCAGCCTTAGGGAATCTGGAACAAGAGCTCACCCACCTGTAGCCATGCTACACATTGATCCTGAGAGACCTAGAGATGCGCAGAATCACAGCATTGACGAGATGAGGCCCGATTTGAAATCATTACTCAAGTCTTGGAGTGGCCTTCTACAAGTTGGTCCGAAAGGTCCTGCGATTCTACTGGATCTTTCACCTCGCCTAGATACTGTACAGAGAGCTATGGTGGATGGCATTATTGAGACAACTTTCCCCGGATGTCATAGGACCTGGGAATGGCTCAGCAGAGGGGGCGGGAGGGTAGATAGGCTCTCAGTTTGGATTGGTTCAATATCTTCAGAGGCCACTCGGAGATGCATTAGAGTAGGGACCAAGAAGGTGATGTCCGTCATTGAAGGAGAGCCATCTGGAGCCACGGTAGAATCATTTAACAGTGCTCTAGAAGTTCCCAAGGGTGCTTTCATCACTATCGTTGATCCCGCATTAATCGAATGTGGTCTGCAAAACTCTTGGCTCAGAAAGGCTGTCCAGAAGGGTACTGGATATTCATGGATAAGGACTGAGGGGAGGAGGCCTCTTCTAATCCACACAGATGATATTTCGAAGGAGGATGAGGTTAGAGGGTTTGTCGTAGCGACTGGGAAGATTGTGCATCAGAGGCTCTCCGCACCTGAATTGCACACTCTAGATCAAGTAGCTTCCTCCGTGGCGAAAAAGGGAATAGGCAAGATTACGCTGCGATGCAATCTCGATCCTGACATACATCCCACCCTACAGAGAAGAATCTCTAGAGAGCTAAAAGGAGTGGATGGTGGAAAGGGATTCATGGTTGATATGGAGCTACAGAGGCCTAATGGTCCGCAGAAATTGTACATCGTTTGCAAAGAATAGCCCTCTAGGGAAGAATATGGCCCTTCCAATCGGTTCAAATAGGCACTGTATTTCGCGTGGATGCCCAAGGGCCACCGAAAGGTGAACACGGGGGAACCGTAATGCCGAAAGCAAACGAAGCAGAGCTTGGAGACGACTTCTCCTACATTGTAAGAATTGCAGATACGGACATAGACGGCCTAAAGCCGGTAACTTTCGGATTGACTTCGATAAAGGGGATTGGGATTCGCTCTTCAATGATGATCTGTAAACAATCTGGAATAGATGGCAGCAGGCTTGGAGGACATCTGTCTACCGAAGAGCAGGATCTTCTAAGAAAGACCATAGATGAGTATGCTACAAACGTACCTTGGTGGATGGTTAATCGTCAGAGGGATCTTGAAACCAACGAAGATGCTCATATCATCGCTAATGAAGTGGGAATGACAAAGGAAGACGATGTAGCAAGATTAGCTGAAATCAAGACCTATAGAGGGATTAGGCACAGAAGTGGGCACAAAGTTAGAGGGCAGAGGCTTAGATCAAACGGAAGGAAGGGTTCTGCCCTTGGTGTCCAGAGGAAGAAGTGAGGTGATAATATGGGCGAGCCAAAGTTTTCCAGACCACGTACTCAGACTCCCACGCATCCTTGGAAGCAGGCTAGAATTGAAGAAGAGCATGACCTCAAAGAAAGATACGGCCTGAAGAAGGTTGGCGGAATGAGAGAGATTTGGAGAGAGAAGTCGGCTCTTAGAAGACATCGGAATCAAGCAATGAAACTCATAGGCAGGGTTGACTCCTCAGAAGGGCATTACTTCAAAGAAAAGGAGCAATTAATTGACTCTCTGACCAGAAAGGGGCTCCTTCAGACAGGAGCTGAAATTGGTGATGTGCTTGAGATAAATGTTGAACACATGCTCTCTAGGAGATTGCAGTCAGTAGTGTACTACAAAGGTCTAGCACCATCTATGAGATCTGCGAGGAACCTGATTGTTCACGGTCATATCTGCATCGGTGATCAGAGGATGACCGTTCCTGGATATCACGTTCTGAAGGAAGAGGAAGATTCGTTGAGATACAGTACTAACTCACCTTTTTCCAATCCTGAGCATTCATTCCGAAAGGAGTTGGATACACGAAGGATTTCTTCTGAAGAAGAATCCGAAGATTCCGATTCGAACGAGCTGAAAAACTCTGAAGAAGTGGTAGAAAAGACGGAGTCTGAAACGGAGGGATGATATGGGTCACAAGGCAATTCTACATATCTACAGCACATTCAACAATGTGCTGATCACGGCTACTGATCTTACTGGAGCTGAGACCGTCTGCAAAGTTTCTGGAGGGATGGTGACTAAGGGAGGAAGTGACTCTGGAGGGCAGTTCGCAGCTACTAGAGCAGCGGAGAAAATAGCAGAAATGCTTACTGAGAAAGACTTCGATCAAGTGATTGTGAAGTACAGGGGAGCTGGAGGGAACAGATCCAACAGTGCACCTGGAGCCACAGCCGCGATTAGAGCTCTAACCAGGGCAGGTGTTCGAATAACCAGAATTGAGGATGTCACGCCAATGCCTACTGATGGAACAAAGAGCAAGGGCGGGCGAAGAGGAAGGAGAGTTTGATAGAAGGTGATTTCATGGTGAAAATTAAGATACTGAATGAGTCAGAAGAAAGGATGGAAGTACTGCTCTCTGAAACGGATAGGAGTCTTGCCAACGCCATTAGGAGATCCTTGATTTCCGATACTCCAAAGATGGCTATTGACAGTGTCAGGTTCCAATTGGGTACAAAGGAGCAGGATGACGAGATCTGGGAGACGACTGGGCCGATTCCTGATGAGATGGTCGCTCAGCGTTTGGCCATGATTCCCATACCCACGATGCACGACAAGTTCCACTTCCAAAATGAGTGCCCTAACTGCAAAGATTTGGTCGAGGACGATCGTGGTTGCTTGGAGTGCCAGATGATATACACTTGCGTAGTTTTTGGAACTGAAGAGGGTCGCTGGGTGACTGCAGGGGACATGAAGTACCTTGGAGAGGAATCACTAGAGATTCCGGATGAATACAAGAGCATTCCAATCACCAAACTTCTGAAGGGGCAGATGATTGAATTCTATGCTACTGCAATAATGGGTAGGGGTAGGGACCACACAAAGTGGACACCAGTTTGTGGGGTCACTTTCCAGCCTAGGAGAATTGGGATTCTGAAAAACAAATCTAAGGCAAAAATCCTGTGGGATTTGGATCTGGAAATCACAGCAAAGGATTTTGGCAAGGATGGGAGATTGGAAGATATCGAAAAAGTGGCAACCCTAGAAAAAGAGTTGAATCACGTAGGAGAAGGTACGGAAGAGGCTAGGGAATTCAACGATGCCGTATACTTGGAAGAGGTCCCGGGAGAATTCATCCTAAGCTTTGATACAGATGGCTCAATGAGCACTAAAACTGCTTTTGAGAGAGCAATCAACGAGTTGGCAGATAGATTCGGGTCGCTCGATCAAGATCTCGCTGCAACGATATAGTTTCCAACAGTTCATTACCCGAACTCTGGAAGAGTGGTTATGGCAACCATGCTAGGAAGGGGCCAATGTGGGGGTCATCTGAGCCTATTTTTCACTATAGAAGACTGTTCCAGTGACCTTCTTCTACAAGGTAGTAGGGGGGCAGGAATTTGCATTCAAGATGGGGTAGAGGCAATTGCAAGAGGGGAAGAAGGCAAAGGACTACTGCAAGTAAAATTTCTAGGAAGGGAATACGACGGGTCTCTTTACCAATTTGTCCTGGAGGAATTAGTTGACATTATCCCAGAAGTAGGAAAATTTGACTGGGAGCTTGGAATCAGGATGGTTCTGCCCAGTTCACAGGGCTTCGGCATGTCTGCGTCTGGGGCAGTTGCATCGGCAATTGCATTTCAGAGGGCGATTGGGATTCCTCACGAAGAGTGCCTCAGGAGATCGTTCATGGTTGCTCACATAGTAGAAAGAAAGAGGTCTAGCGGTCTAGGTGATACTACGGCTCTTTCAGCAGGAGGAGTGGAAAGAAGAGTTGCTGCTGGTTCTCCATACTCTGGATCTCTCCTAAAGATTGGCCCGGGAAAGTCAGAAGGGTGGTATTCAGACGCTCCAATACTTCTATGTTGGAGAAAAAAAACTGGAACTCACACATCTAGGTATATCGACGATATTGTTTGGAAGAGAAGAATTAGTGAAGCGGGAAAATTAGCTATGGAAGGAGTTGGTGCTGGAGATTGGGAGAGCCATAGATGGACCGAATTGATTGAGGCTTCCAGATTCTTTGCATCAGAGAGCGGCTTAGATGTTGATGCTTCTAGAGCGGATTTCCTCGGAAGCGTAGATGATGCAATCAGGAATTCCATTTTTTCAGAAGAATTGACCCCTCTGCTATGCATGTTAGGAGAGAGCGTGGTAATTGTTCCGAATAATCTACAATTTGGAGAAGGGTGGATAAAGCATCTTTCGGAATTGTTGGAGAGTTCTGAAATTTCTACCTTTCCAAGCAGGATCAGTCAAGTTAGGTAACCATTCAAGACTTGGAATTCTCATGGAATTCCTCCAATGGCTTGAGGTTTAATGGGCTCGAGTCCAGTTTTACGGCTCCCCTAATTCTCAGACTGTCGCAGAATCCATGCCGATAAACGAGTGCCCCCTGGCCATACTCTGCAACATATCTGTCAACCTGTTTCTGAGTTTTCTTCTTCGGGAATTTTAGATCCGCTCCAAAGAAGTGTTTTGCATCTATCCATGCACAAGGGACACCGTTAATCCTCACATCGTCCAGCATTAGTAGGTCTGGGGTTATTATCGCCCTTCCTTCTGTTCTTTTCTGTTCGTTAAGTAGATCTTCTTGACGGCGGAATCTCACACCAAGTGATTCGAAGTGATTGCATAATATTTCCTCAAAAACTTCCGCTGCATTCTGAGTCTCTGTTTGGTTTACTGAGCTAACCCTGTCGACCGATTCAGCCAATTCAAACTGTTCCCGATCCCTATCATTTAGTTTTGAGGGATTTTTATTCAGAGTATCCTTGATTCTAGTCTTCGTCCAGCCTCTTCCAGTAAGTACGGCTCTGAAGGTATTCACCGGAGGAGCGTCGAACCTCTTCGAGAGAGCAATTACGCTCTCCCCAGAATCATAACGACGACTTATCTCGTTGGATCTTCGCATGAGCTTCGAGTGAGAATATACGCTCTTTTCTTGATTGAGGGCTGCTCTGAGAGAGAGAGATTGTTCAAGTGAAATAGGCATGCCTCTCAATTTTTCGGCGATTTCCTGAACTCTATCTTCTGGTAGGAAACCAAACTCTCCGGGAATGCATGCGATTTTTCCAGCAGCTGATTGGACTTCCTTCGGAACAGCATTTGTCTTCCAGTTTATGTTCACCTTTCTTGGAGGGGGGTCGATAGAATTTGGAATTCCCATTGGCCTAGGGTTCACTGTAAATCTAGCCAATGCCCTCTCGACCTCAGGTGATTTTTGGCGCCCGCCGTTGCCTCCAGAGGGTCGTTGATCCTTCTCTTTTCGTCGGCGGCGCCTTCGACGCCCACGGCGTCTCTTGGCACTCTCGTCTTCACTCAATAGATGGCCCAGAAGTCGGGGCTCCATGAACCCACCGTGTAATGTGGCTACTTTCTGAACCTAGAGTATACATCGTAAACAGCATCCCTAATTGGCCACGGAACAATGAACATTAACGAAGCGATTGGCCATGGAAATCTAAGCAATTTACAGATTCGCCATATTGCTGCACTCTTTGAATACCAATTTCCCCCTGTAGAAATCAAGAAAACCGAGTCAATTCCTTCTAATCTCTCTGGTATTGATGAAATCAAATACTTGCCCTCTGAACTATTCTGTCCGACTAAATTTACTCTAGATTGGGAGTCCCTCTTCTGGATGAATCGTGCCCAACGGCTGCATTTACCACACTCATCATCGAAAAGTACGGTGGCCATGTTTGTTTCACCTACAGAAAGGCAATTCCTGGTTCCAGAGGGAATGAAATCTTAGCTTTTCCACCAATGTCTTCACCTTCTCCGACCATGTATGCTTCGATTGATTCCACCCCTAGAGCCTCTGCTATGAAATCTGAGTTATTGTTAATGACTTCAGATTCACTTATTCGGTTAGATATGAGGTCTTTCTCGCCCTCTGACCAAACATGCACCTTGCCCCTACTCCTTTTACTCCCCGATGTAATTGAAGACCAAGTTTGGAAGACTGCTCCTTTTATCGAGTCGTCTCTGAAGATTTCAAGGGACTTGACATATTCTTGACCCTCTTTCTTGAAATCAAAATTCTCAGAGTTGAGTCTGATTGCTTCTGATGCCAAATCCAGTTTCCAAATGGGAGAAGTCTGGATTACTGCACGTGAAATCTCTTTTTCTGAATACCTTTCTGCGAGAACCCTAAGATTTCTACCACTGGATATAATCTGCTTGATGTATTGCTCAATCGCCAGTTCTCGCAAGTCGCCTTCATTTTCCTCTTGCTCGGGCAAATCAAATTTCGCTAGTAGGTCATCACGACCGATCTTTTGCCAGAATTCCTCAGCGATGTGAGGAGTAGCCGGGGCCAACATGGGAATCCATCCTTCCAAGAATTTCATTGAGGTTGAGTAATCACATCCTCCTCTTCGAATATACCAATTCCAATCCGAGAGAGACTCAAAATGACTGATCATTACCCCTTCTCTGAGGCTTACCTGATTCATTGCTCCAATCCATTCCCTCTGATTAGTTCTCAACCGAGAAAGCAACCAATTATCAATATTAGAAGGGGATTCAGAGAAAGATAGTGCGGTATCTACTGCGTCAAAAATTGAGTGAATCTGTCTGTTATTAGACTCAATAGCGCTGTCAGACCAGTCCATGCCTGCCTCTGGATTAGCCCCAAAAAGAGTGAACATCCTAACTGTATCAGCCCCAAATCTGGAAATCATTTCTTCCGGGCTGACTGTATTGCCCAGCGACTTACTCATCTTTACTGAACGAGTAGAAAGTTCATTCTCGCAAGTAGGACATGCCGACCCGAAGTTGTCGACATGGTACTCTGCGTAACACGCATTGCAGTAAGGAGCCGGGGCATTCAACATTCCTTGGCAGACTAGTCGTCCAAACGGCTCTCCAACCGTGTTCATCCCCGCGTCTCTTGTGAATTTTGTAAAGAATCTAGCATAAAGTAAGTGCATTACTGCATGCTCTATTCCTCCGATGTACAAATCCACTCCATCTTTCATCCAATAATCTACGGAATTTCTGTCGAAGGGCGAAGAGTCGTTTTTCGCATCGCAGAATCGCATGAAGTACCAAGACGAGTCGTAGAAGGTATCCATAGTGTCAGTCTCCCTCTTTGCTTCTCCTTCGCAAGAAGGGCAAGTCACATTGACGAATGAATTGTGAGATGCTAGTGGGTTTCCACTCTGATCCTCACTGAAAACCACATCAAGTGGTAGTTCAACCGGAAGATCTTCTCTTGGAACTGGAACAATTCCGCAAGTCTCGCAATGAATCATTGGGATAGGTGTCCCCCAGAACCTCTGTCTGCTCAGAAGCCAATCCTTCAATCGAAACTCTGTGGTTCCATATCCTGCTCCCACTTTCTCCAATTCAGAAATTACAGCGTCCTTGGCTTCTTCGCCGGAAAGTCCGTCGAACCCTTCAGATGAGGAGTTGACCATTGGCCCGTATCCCTCAAACGCTTGATTGAGATCTTCTAATGGGTCGTCACCATCTTCCTTTACTAGAACACGTCTAATTTCTAATTCGTACTCATTTGCAAAGTCGAAATCTCTCTGGTCGTGACCTGGAACTGCCATCACGGCACCCGTTCCATATGAAGCTACGACGAAGTTGCCTGCAAAAATTGGGATCTCCTCTCCATTGATTGGATTGATTGCATTCCTGCCCAAGAAGACACCTCTCTTCTCTTTCAGCATGTTTATTCTTTCGAACTCGGACATTCTCGCACATTCGTCCCTCAATTCCCTCCATCCATCCTCCCATTCAGTGCCAACACACAATTCCTCGCAAAGAGGGTGCTCAGGGGAAAGGGTCACGAAAGTGGCCCCAAAAATAGTATCTGGGCGAGTTGTGAATGCCCCGATTATCGAATCAGAATCTACTACTGGGAAGTCGATGTGTGCTCCGTTGGAACGCCCGATCCAGTTTCTCTGCATCGTCTTGACATTTTCTGGGAATGTTACATTTTCCAACTCATCAAGTAGTTCATCAGAGTACTCTGTCATCCTGAGGAACCATTGAGCCATTTCCCTTTGAACGACATCTAGACCGCATCTCCAACATCTATTGTTCTTGACCTGCTCGTTAGCAAGAACTGTGTCACAATCCACACACCAATTTACTGGGGCCATGCGCCTCTCTACAAGCCCCTTCTCATTCAATGACAAGAACATGTCCTGATTCCACTTGTAGTAGTCTACATCAGAAGTCGCAAGGAAACGATTCCAATCGTAAGAGAATCCCATCCTCTCCTGATCTGATCTAATGCTGGAGATGTTTCTATGTGTGACGTCATGAGGGTGACCTCCTTCTTTCTTGGCTGCGTTCTCGGCAGGCATTCCGAAAGAGTCGTAACCCATTGGGTATAGTACGTTCTTCCCCATTAAACGGTGAAAACGAGCCATTGCGTCGCCAATGGANTAGTTTCTGACATGGCCCATATGCAAATTCCCAGACGGGTANGGGAACATCTCAAGACAGTAGAATTTNGGCTTTGTTTCGTCAATTATTGCTTCAAATGCTCTAGCGTTTGCCCATTCCCTTTGCCAACGGGCTTCCAACTCTTGTGCATCGTATGCCATTTGCTCGGTCTCACCGCTGAGTAGGGCTTGTATATGCATTACGACTTTGTCTGATGTCCTCTTGGGTGGTGCATGCTATCTGATGGAGAGTTCCACATCAACCTCTGGAAGGACGGTGTTGAGGTTTGGGTAACACAGATGGGGNCCCTGATGAACATGAACACAGCCTTCGTTGACAGAGAAAACGGAGTTGTTGCAATAATCGATCCTTATGATGCCGAAAGTTGGAGCGTCAAACTTCAGGAGGAGGGCTTGGAACCGACTCATTTGCTATACACTCACACCCATAGAGATCATGCTGCCGGATATCCGGGCATGATTGAAAGGTACCCAAGCATTGAGGTGTGGGGACACGAAGATGCAAGGGTACCTAATTTATTGGGGCATATCGTTTTCAGGAAAGTTGAGTTTACTGACACATGGGATTGTNATCCTGGAGAGTCNGTTGAATGGTCAATGGGCAATATTCGATTGTCAATCACCCACTCACCTGGACATGCCCCCGGTCACGTGACAATCCATGGCCATGGAGTATACCATGCAGGAGACTTGCTATTCGTTAGGAGTGCCGGTAGAGTGGATCTTCCTGGAGGTGATGCTGAGTCGCAGCAAAAGAGTTTGATTAGAGCGAAGGAGATTCTCTCTTCCCTTCCCGAAGATTGGAGGNTAATTCCNGGTCACAGGTATGACAATTTCAGAGGCGATGTCCCTGATTGGATTGGAGTTGGTGATGCGCTGCAACACAATTACTTCCTTGCAAACATAACTGTTTGAGTTGTTTACCTTCCTAGCAGACGTCCTACGACTGAACGCTCTTTCTCTAGTGACTGTNATTCCCCTCCTCTGACCTTCTTGAGCGCATTTACTGGAATCCATTCGTCCGGAACTAGTCTCCAAGGCGTGACTCTTGCCATTATTCCTAGAAGGACTTGNCTTCCAGGAATCATGAACACCCTCAGGGGTGGAACAATTATTCCTANTGTAGCCAAATCATCTCTGGCCTGCAATCTTTCTTTCCTACTGACCCTGCGCCCGATTAGGATCTTGGCCAGAGTTGCCGAGGTGTCTCTGAAGTGCTCGGCTCCTATCTTTGATGTATCCCATGCACTCTCAATAGAATCACCCCACTTGTCAGGATTATTGGCAACCTCTTTGATGTCCTCCTGCGATTTATCTGGAAGTTTTCTATATCCAGCTGCTGCTCCGGTCAGTATCCATGGTATCCACCTAGCAATGANCCTCGCTGAGTTTGTGATCCTACCCATTATCACACCGTCTTGTCAATCCTTTCGGATTTTTTGCCTAAATCCCTCAATGCTTTCTTTACCGAACCAGATGGTATCTTTTGGTCCTGCTCCAGAGCCGACAATGCNGCAATGACGATGCTTTTGGTATCTATCTCAAAGAACGAGCGAAGGGCTTCTCTGGAGTCNGAACGTCCAAATCCATCTGTTCCGAGAACAACGAACCTACCCCCGACCCATCGTTGAATCATCTCTGGAACTGAGGCAATGTAATCAGAAGCGGCNACAGTTGGAGTTTCGTCTCCAAAGCATTCAGAGACGAATGGTACTTTGGGATTTTCCGGATTGAAGCGATTGAGCCTCTCGTTTTCAAGNCCGGTTCTCCTNAGTTCCCCATATGAGGTTACTGACCAAACCTCGGAGGAGATTCCGAAATCGCTAGACAACATTACAGCGGCCTCCCTAACGTGCTTCAGAATAGGCCCAGATCCCAATAGCCTCACAACAGGGCCGCTTCCATCCAACTGCTCCAATAGATATGCCCCTCTGATGATNCCNTGATCAGAGCCTTCTGGCTTTGGCATCTGTTGTTGGTTCTCATTATACAGCATNACATAATGAAAGACGTCTTTATTTTGCCCCCACATTTCTTCGATTCCATGTCTNATNATTGTCGCAAGCTCGTAGGCATATGCTGGATCCCAAGCACGACAGAAAGGAACTGTTGANGCCATTAGGAGACTGTGTCCGTCCTGATGCTGAAGTCCTTCCCCGTTCAGAGTTGTTCTCCCTGCTGTTGCACCCATTAGGAAACCTCTAGCCCTTGCATCGGCTGCACTCCAAATCTGATCCCCCACTCTCTGAAAACCGAACATTGAGTAGAAGGTATAGAATGGCAGAGTCGGAGTTTTGGCATGAGAATATGATGTCGCACTGGCAATCCAGGATGCTATTGCTCCGGCCTCAGAAATTCCTTCTTGGAGTACCTGCCCCGACTCCGATTCCTTGTATTTCAGAAGCATCTTGTGATCGACCGGAGTATATTTCTGTCCAATTGCAGAGAAAATCTCAAACTCACTGAAAAGGGGATCCATCCCGAAAGTCCTTCCCTCGTCGGGAATAATCGGGACTACCCTCTCGCCGATCTCGGACTTCATTATATTCCTAAGAAGCCTCACGAAAGCCATAGTCGTGGAGACCTGCTGGCCCTCTGGAGTTCCTTGATCGAAAGCTGCGAAAGATTCGTGGCCAGGTAGTTTGAATTCTATTTGAGAAGGGGTCCTTGAGGGAAGTGGCCCACCTAATGAGTTTCGTCTCTGGATCATGTACTCAATCTCGTCCGACTCTTCTTCGAGTCTGATGAATGGATCATCCTGTAGTCTAGAGTCTTCAATGGGGATTCCCAAGGCGTCACGATAGGATAAGAGATCCTCGATCTCCATCTTCTTCTTCTGGTGAGTCGAGTTTCGGCCCTCGAAGGAGTCAATTCCCCACCCCTTAACGGTGTGAGCTAGAATCACTGCCGGGCCTTTTGCTTCTAGTGCTGCCTCATANGCAGCATAGACCTTGATGGGGTCATGNCCCCCTCTAGACAGTTCCNCAATCTCTTGATCTGATAGAGAATCTCCTAGTTGCAATAGTGATTCGCTTCCGGAAAACAGCTCTTTTCTGAATTCTTTAGGAGAGAGGGTGCTCAGACGTTGCCAATCACCATCGGAAATCTTCTCTATTGAAGATAAGAGCTCTCCCTTTGTGTCCATCTGGAGAACTCTATCCCATTCAGAGCTCCAGATNACCTTGATCACCGTCCATCCTGCTCCTCGGTATAGGCCCTCAAGTTCCTGGATGATGCTTGAATTNCCTCTTACTGGACCGTCTAGNCGCTGAAGATTGCAGTTGACTACNACGATTAGGTTGTCCAGTTGCTCCCTTCCAGCGACTGCGATTGAAGCAATTGCTTCTGGTTCATCCATCTCCCCGTCGCCCAAAAAAGCGAAGACTCGGCTTTCAGAAGTATCAGAAAGNCCTCGATTATGCAAATACTTCCAAAATCTAGCCTGCATAACTGCACCTAGGGGCCCTAGGCCCATGGAAACGGTTGGATATTCCCAGAAATCGGACATCAATCGAGGGTGGGGGTATGATGATAGCCCATCTTCAAACGCCTCCTNTCTGAAGTTTGAAATNTGTTCTCTAGAAGTTCTTCCTTCGAGGAAAGACCTTGCATAGATTCCCGGGCTAGCATGGCCCTGTATGTATATTGCATCTCCAATTCCATTGTGTTCCTTGCCCCTGAAGACATGATTGAAGCCGACCTCGTAAAGGGTTGAGCTAGAAGCGTACGTGGAAATGTGCCCCCCTATTCCATCCATCCTTCTGTTTGCATCTGAAACCATTAGCGCCGCATTCCAGAGAACGTGATTCTGAATCTTTCTCTCGAGACGAATATTTCCTGGGTAAGGAGGCTGCTGATCCAACGAAATCGAGTTCAGGTATGGAGTTCGGGAAGGGGGCANAATGGGAATCTCTAGTGCAGATGCCTCTGCCATTAGTTCCTGAAGGAGAAGCCTGGCTCTGGCCGTTCCTTGGGATGAAGCGACNGANCGNAATGCCTCCAACCATTCATCAGTCTCTTCGGGGTCAGCATCTGGGAGTGACTGACGGGGTTCTGGGGGGGACATAGTTACACAACTGCCCCGCAGGGCAGAATCACGAGCCGAGGAGTGTTTTTTGAATGGGTCGACTGAGATGATGTGCAATTGGCTATGTCACATGACCGACTTCGATAAGATGGCATTCGTGCATAGTTCTAACTCCTGCTACGGTAATCGGGGAGTCTCCAGGTGCACATCTCTCTCCGCCCCATCNCCTGACTGTCCTTAGTACAGTCTTGGTCCCAGGTACATTATTGGGGTCGACCTTCATCTCCACTACGATTTTNCCGTATTCTCCCAACCACTTCAATGAGGCGTCAATGCTCCTCCTAGCGTATCCATGTCTTTGCTCGGAGCTCCTGACCCAGTATCCCAGATTCCATTCGGCTTTTTCAGATCTCGTGACTCTGTCGAATCCAATGAGCCCGATTACAAAACCGTCCCATGGACGGANCATNACCCAATGATGGAGAATGCCGGNNCTTCCCTTTCGTTCTGTATCNTTNATGAAATCCTCGATCTGNGGNCGTATNTCCTTGTCTGGGTTAATCCATGGCATTGCTCTGAAGACTTCTGGCCAAGTTTCCTCGAATGCCTCCACAATTTCTGGAAGCATGAGTTTGGATGCCGGCCTTAGTACCAATCCATCATCGACTCGGATTGACGAGGTCGCTCGCCTCTGCATAGACTGGGGGGAGGGGTGGCGCCGCATCATTACTGCGTAAGTTCTCGAGTTATGAAATAAGTTTGTCCCTAGCTCTAGCAACATCCGGGTCATCAGGATTAGCCTTGAAGGCAGATTCAACCATCATTTCTGCCTCCCTGGTCCTACCTATGGAAATTAGTAGCCTACCAACAGAGTAGACTAGGGTAGTCCTATTTCCCAAATGTGGTCCGACCTCGTCAAGTAGAACTGTGGCCTGTGCGATGTTTTGCTCCTTTGCGGACCTGATTGCAGCTTGGAGTTGCTTGATAATTTCTGCAGCGGCCCATTCCTCTTGCTGATGCCAAGGCCAGAAAGACTGGTTCTGAACATAGCTTGGNTGAGTTGAATTCTCTGAANCTTCGAATTCCATNATTTGTGCAGAAGGGGTGTCGAAAACATGNTCCCTAGAATTTNTTGGTTTTGAGTCATTNTTGATGGGGNTTGCTGATATCCTTGGAATTGATGTCACAGGAGTTTTTTGAATTTGATCACCTGCAAAGGCCTCCTCAAATTCGTCAACCTTTCCGTCGCCGTCGAAATCAGCTGGATTTAATGCAATTTCTGAGTCATTTTGTTTTCCCCAACCATTGACCTCGGCGATCTCGTTTTCAGGAAGTTGTTGAACATGATCTGGAGTCTCTGCATTTGGGTGAATCAGATCAATTGTCCTATGTTCGGAGACGGGTTCCTCTGTCTCAACGACAGGAACTTCGAATTTATTGACGAACTGTGGAATGTCTGCCGCAGTCAACTCGTAATCTTCATCCTCAACAATTTCTGGAGGATTGGAAATCGAACCAAGATCTGGCTGAATATCNAGTGCGATTTGATCGTCATCACCGTATTGGGCTACCTCCACGGTTAAATCATCCAATGCGAATGATGGAGGGATCGCTTCCTCTGAGCTTCCTTCCTCNATTTCNATTTCGCTCATCAATTCGTCCAATANGNCTGTTGACTCNCCATCTCCCAAGCTAGAGCTCTGCTCAAATGCNGNCCTATCGATNTGGTAGTAACACCTTGTACAAATTCTCGCTCCATCCTGATTAGAATGCTGGCAAGAGGGGCAGATCACACCCTTAACCTGAGAATTCCTCCAAGACTTGAACCTGTCAAATACCATCCCAGCCCCCCCGGACAACCCACTCGATGGTCGTGAGCGTTTAACTCTCACTCGNAATAGTCGAAATGTTNCAGACTGGTCTTTTCCAAGTAACGGTGATAGGGGTCGGTCGTGACGAAGTCATGTGGTCGGCTCCGAGATTCTGGTACCAAGCCGATTCAAAAGAAGTCAGGACCANCATGATTCCTTCCTNCGTCTAATTCGTTGGGAGTTGGATGATGAGATGTCAATGACAGAAGATAGGCTCAAGAATTGGTCTGAGAAGAGATTGAAGGCCAATGGGATAGCTTTGTTTGGACTAACAGCGAAGCCGGATGGTTGGCTATTTGGGCAACGAATAGTCAGACTTCGTCATGGCTCAGGAGTTAATCTTGGATCGCACAGATTNCGACAGGGAGACATCGTTATGCTCAGTAGGAATAGTCCCTTAACTGAAAAGCCAATAGAGGCGATTGTCAGTGATCGAAATAGAAATTCAATCAGAATTGTAATTCCTGAGGAGCCCCATGGTCTGAGNAAGGGNGTTTGGAGATTGGACAGGGGNGCGAANAGGATTGCCTTCGACAGAATGAGAGACNCCTTGAATTCAATTTTCGAAGAAGATGGAAATGNCCCTCTCAGAAATCTNCTCTTAGGGCTAGTTCATGATCCTAGTGGCACTGCATCACTAGTTCCAGAGATGGGTGGTGTGAAGNAAACCAGAGTTAGGCTACCAAATGACATGAATAAAGCTCAGAGGATTGCAGCAGAATCTGCAATATCAAACAGATTGACNCTTATTCAGGGCCCTCCAGGAACTGGAAAGACGCATACTGCAGTGAGGATTCTAGAAGGATGGGCGTCTCAGGATCTCGGGACCGTACTAGCTGTAGCAGACTCAAATGTAGCAGTTGACAACTTGCTAGAAGGACTTCTTGGAAGAGGGGTCAGGGCAGTAAGAATGGGGCAGCCAGTTAAGGTCCGAGAAGGACTTAGAGATGCAACGATGGATGCCAAGATGGAAAGTCATCCTCTGAGAAAGGATCTAGTGGAACATCTTGAGTTGAATGAGAAGTTAGCTAGGAGAATCAAGGGGATGCGAGGTGGAAAGGAGAAGGGGCTTGCACACCGTGATTTGAGCAGAGGATGGAAGGAGGTTNGAAAGATTGAGTCGCAAATGCGAGATGANATCCTGGATAGTGCTCAAATCCTGTGTTGTACGTGTATAGGATGTGGACATGAGTTGCTAGATGGAAGGAATTTTGCACGTGTTCTGATTGACGAGGCGACTCAGGCGACCGAGCCAGCAACATTGGTTCCGATCGTTCGAGGGGCTAGGCAGGTGGTTCTCATCGGAGACCACCGTCAACTTCCACCGACTGTAATTTCTAGGAGAGCAGAAGAAGGAGGTCTAAGTAGGTCTCTTTTCGAGAGGATATCTGAAATGGGAATTTCTCCATTCCTTCTCAATACTCAATACCGAATGCACCCTTCAATCTCTTCATTCCCAAACNCCCAATTTTACAACGGACTCCTNGAAGATGGGGTAGATGNGGAAGAAAGAGAGACACCGCCNGGAATTCTTTGGCCTGACTGGAATTCCCCCCTATCGTTTCTTCCGGTAGATGGAGATGAGGTCCTATCTCCTGANGGAGCGTCAAAAGAAAATCCTGCAGAGGCTTCTTGGGTAGTCAAGATCTTGATGGATTTCGTAGAAAAAGGTAATTTGCACATTTCTGATATTGGCATTGTAACTCCTTACTCCGGGCAAGTTAGGGCTATTCGAGATATGATTCCAGAAAATCTGCAGAGTGTGGAGGTTAGGACAGTCGATGGCTATCAGGGAAGGGAGAAGGAAGTGATTATCTTCTCAAGTGTCAGGTCGAATAAGGAAGGAAATGTTGGATTCCTCTCAGATAGCAGAAGGTTGAACGTTGCACTAACTCGATCTAGACGCGGACTGATTGTGGTGGGAAACCCGGATACACTCAGACATGACGAAAACTGGAATGCATGGATTGAACATATTCGCAGTAGGAACCTTGAGGCTTGGCATCTCTTGGGAACCGCATGAGGNTAGAACATGGGCGATCATGACTCTCCAATCTCGATACATGGTNGTGGAACCCTTGCTAAAGCTATAGTTTCCCAGGAGCAAGAACACTGGAGCGTTCCAGACGGAGCGATCTTAGCTTCAGCTACAACGAGAGCGATCTCCTTCGTTATNGATGTGATAATTGTTAATTCAATCTTGATGGTAGTTACTCGTGAGAGAATCAGCTACGCATGGAACCTCTCATATTGGACCTCGGAATACTTCCACCACTCCGCTGCATTCGCGGCCGTACTATTCGCAAGCCACTGGCTCTATTGGAGGTTGACTGGCTTATCTTTCTCGAGGTCATTAGGTCAGAAAATGCTAGGAATTGCGGTTATCGGCGTTGATGGATCGGAGGTTTCGAGTGAGATGTGGGATAGAAGGTCGTTTAGGAAGCTAATTTATCTGGTCCCTCTACTAAATTTGTATGTGGCAGTATACGAGATGGCTAGAATCTCGCAAAGGCATACACACCAGTCAAATCTGGATCTCAAGGTTGGNACTATTGTAGCACAATCTGCTTCACTCCCTCCAGCCAGCAGGCGTCATATCAGGTAGGTTAGTAAGTGAATGANCAAATTGAATGGGTCCTTTCGGGAAGNTGCATTGTCTATCCGACNTCAACTCTCCCCGCATTGGGTTGCATTCCAAAATCAGATTCCCTTGATGAGCTCTACAGAGTAAAACAGAGATCGAGTCAGATGCCTGTGAGCCTAGGGGTGGCAGACCTAGAACAGGCTGGAGAGCTAGTTCAGATTCCTGAAGACGTGNCTATGATCCTAGATTATTTTCCAGAGGGATCNCTGACAATTGTACTTAGNCCNCATTCGGAGATGGATTCCAGATTAGGAGGGAACAAGGTAGCTGTAAGAGTGGTTTCCCACCCAATTGCAAAGTCACTCNTTCAGAAGGTAGGNCCCATCACAGCAACGAGCGCCAACTTGAGTGGTCAGGCTCCAATTTTGAGTTGTCAAACTGCGGCTATGGAGCTCTCCACTCCAGAAATTCCAGTTATTGGAATGCAAGGAGTTTGCAAGGGTGGCGAACCCAGTACTTTGATAGCATGGCATACGGTCTGCGACACGCCTGAGTCNCTGCGGATCGAGGTTATTAGAGAAGGTAAAGTTAGTTCTGAGGATGTTTACTCATGGTGGAAGAAGGCGATCTGAAACAATGGCGAGACGCAGGCCATGTTGCTAGAAGGACTCTTGAGGGGATCAAAGGAGAGATTGTGGCAGATAAGCCTTGGTCTGAAGTAATTGAGTCGGCGGAGAGATTCATCAGNAGGCATGGCGGACAGGCTGCTTTCCCAGTNACAATATCTGTCAATGAAATGGCAGCACATTACACTTCGAACACCGAATTGACACCNCCAGANGGGATGGAGGGAGAAATGATTTTCNAAAAGGGTGACCTTGTCAAGTTAGACGTCGGGGTCCACATCAAAGGGGCTCTAGGCGATAATGCTCTTACTGTGGAGGTGGGCAATGGGGGGGAACATACCGATCAGATCAAGGCGGCCAAAGAGGCTAGGGATGCTGCGATAGAGAAAATGCACCCTGGTACGCCCTGGCATGTTGTGGGAGAAGCGGCTCAGCAAGCCTCCGTAGATGCGGGTTTCGAGCCAATAAGGAACCTTAGCGGGCACAAAATGGATAGGTGGAACCTCCATTCAGGGGTTTCAATCCCAATGTACTCCTGCGGTCCGAATAATCCCAATTACAGAGGGGAAGTCGAGTCCGGCGGAGNTTACGCAATAGAGCCTTTCAACACGACAGGAAAGAGTGGGATGATAGAGAATGTACCTCCTGCTGGTTCATCCAATATCCTGAGGGTGACTGGAAATGTGAAGATAAGAAAAGCCCTATCGAAGGGGAAGTTGAAACCATTGGGGGCTACAATGGCCCGGTACATCGAAGAGAGATACAATACGCTTCCCTTCGCTGAGAGGTGGGCTTATCCTCTCCTGAGCAAGCCATTCCCGGAGGAGAACGAGGAATCACTGAGGAGGAAGTGGAACGCGCTGGTAAAGAAGTTGACAACAATACGTTTTCTGGAGGATTATAATGCTCTAAGAGACATCGACAAAGGATTTGTTGGCCAATTTGAGCATACTGCCTACATCACAGATGGTGGGCCTGAGATTCTAACTGTAGAATAGAGAAGGAAAAATTGCTTTCTTCGAATAAAGATCAAAATTCCTCAAAATGATTAACTATTGCCGGCCCCTTCGATTGACCGTACAGGAAGAAGGTTCTCGCTGAGTGCATCCCATCCCCTCGCAATTATCTCTCTCCTGTACACCTAATTGGTTAGCCTGGTGGCTAAATAAATCTAATTTAGATCAATACTTGGAATCTGAGTAGAATCGGNGCTGGAGTTATGAGCTCTACCGAACAATGTTACCATAATTATAGCCATGAAGATTAAGCTCATTCCTCCTACTTGCTGAACAGAAGGCTTCTCAGAAAGCAATAGAACACCCCAAATAATGGTCAACACCGGTTGAAGTAATAACGCAAAGGAGGAGTGGGCTGCAGGTAGACGAGGCAAGGCATAGGTAATTGCTATCCATCCGACCACCTGACAAGAAATTGCGAGAATAACCAGCCAAGCATGCCCGGGCCAGATTACCGAGAAGTCTATTGGTTTGATTCCCAGACTCGTTAGGGGAAGAATGCCTACTACAAGAAGACCGCTAGCAGCACCGAAGGTGGCGTCCATCTGAAGATTGACGGAGGGGGCATGAGTTCGATTGGAATACCTGTAAAGAATCAGGAAAGAGGAGTAGAATACTGCTGCAACGACCCCCCCGATGACCCCCTTGATTGGATCGGCCCCATATGGTTCATCGTCCCATATGCCGGAAGTGAAGGCTAATCCAAGCATCACCATCGGAAGTGCCAGAAGGATCATCCGATTCGGCCTCTCATCGAAAAGCCACCAACTGACCAATGTAACAATGATGACCTGTGAATTCCCAATCAACGTGGCTATTCCGCTGCCGATGTAATCTATTGCACTGTGATAACCTATGAAATCAATAGCTAGTAGCAGACCTGCAGAGAACGCCATCATTCGGGACTTTATCCCCCTGTTGTCTTCTCTTTTCAATTGCCAAACTAGCAAGACTAGTATTGGAAGAGCGTAAATCATTCGGAAGAATGCTCCTGTAAGCGGGTCGGTGTCCGATTGGATGTACAGCAATGGCGCGAAGGATAGCAAAGTTGCTCCGCCTAGAGCGATTGCCATTATTCGTCGGTCGTCAACCGATGTGGGCATAAAATCGCCTCACTCTGAAGCATTGCCAGAATCCACAATCATTCGCTTTAGATCNCCAGATTGGTATAATTCCAGAGCAATGTCGGAGCCTCCGATTAGCTCACCGTTGACGAAAACCTGTGGAATGGTGGGGAAATCGGACCATTCCTTCAGTGCTGCTCTAGCCCTCGGATCAGAAAGAACATTGACGCTAGCAAAAGTCTCCATCCCCAGTTCCTTTGCGACCATGCTGATTACTTGGGCTCCTCTAGCGGAAAATCCGCACTGAGGTTGGTCAGGTGTTCCCTTCATAAATATCACAATTTGATTTTCTTCTACTACTTGTTGCAGCTCTTCCGGTGTCCAGTCAAAACTCACCTCAATCACTCCTTTTTCGGTCTTCTAATGTGTACTCCAAAGAACTCAGCCTCTTGACCATGTGGGTCGAAAGCGGTCTTTGAAGACTGTTCTGCTTGTTTAGGAGTCATGCATTTNAAGTCCAATGCATGTACAGTGTTGTCAGAAATGAAAGGCTTGAAGTGGTTCAAAATTGGCTTCTGCCTTTGCAATGGCATGACTCCTTCGAAACCTTCTGAGATCACTCTTACATGGAAATGATCTCCAGTTCCATGCAAATCTGTAACTTCCACGATTGCGTCTGACACTACTTTGAGTATCTCCGCTTCCATCCACGCAGCGGTCACCATGGAAATCGTAAGAGGGAGCCCCAATATAAACTACGTTTCTAAGGAATTAGTAATTGACTCGAGATTCTCCTTGATTGATCCCTGGTTGTTGATTAGGCCCGAGCCCACAACTGCGATATCTACTCCCCATTCTGCTACCTTTCCGGCATTGTGATCCTTTATTCCTCCATCAATCATGAGTTTTGTTTCTCTACCGCCATTGTTGATTTGGGAATCTATTGCGGCACGGAAAATTCTGACCTTCTCTTCGACTTCGGGAATGAATGATTGGCCTCCCTTTCCTGGCACAACAGACATCACAAGTACTAGATCCAGTGAATCCAGAATTTCCAGAACCANATCTGCAGATGTATCTGGATTTAGGACGCATCCTGCGAATACGCCAGAGTTATGCAAGTTAGAAATCAGTTTTGGGAAGTCTTCTACTGCCTCAATGTGTGCAATTACCATGTCGACGCCTGCATCGACGTATTGGCCCCATGTCTCCTCGGCATTGGTAATCATCAGGTGGCAGTCGACNAAAATATCTGGTCCGNCCCTATCCTTTACCGACTTAATCAGTGCTGGTCCAAAAGTTATAGTTCGATTGACTACCCAGTTCCCGTCCATAACATCCATGTGAAGCCAATCAATTCCGGCTTCAATTGATTCATCTATGGTTTCACCGATCTTGCAGAAATCTGCTGTTAGAATGCTAGGTGTGATTTTCATGATGTTTTCGAATTCTCGGAAGGGTAGCCGGTTCACAATCTCTTCTACAACCGGCTGCCTTAGTGACACACATATTGATATGATGCGGAGTGATCGACGAANCAGGTGGAATGATGGGCAAGGTTGTTGATGTAAATGACTCAGACTTTGATGTAGCGACAAAGAGCGATGAGTGGGTTTTAGCTGATTTCTGGGCCCCTTGGTGCGGACCCTGCAGGATGGTTGGACCCGTACTAGCACAGATTGCCGAAGAAAGAGAAATCACAGTTGCTAAGGTAAACACCGATNTCAACCCCCTCACCTCGGGAAGGTTCGGAATTCGCGGAATTCCAGCGCTTATTCTATTCAAGAATGGAGAGATGGTTGACAGGATGACGGGGGCCATGCCAAAAGCTGGAATGGACTCTTGGTTAGATCGTCACATGGCTTAGTTTCCTGCTCTCTCTAGTTTTCTCGATCTATCATCTAGAGGTTNGCCCACTTCTCTCAAGAGTCTCGACCTTAGTGCCTCATGAAGCCACATTCCGCCTTCTAGTTCCAACATCAGACCCCTTTCAATGAGNTGTTTTGGAGGTGAACCGTCTACTCTTGCTGCTCTAGCAAGCTCCTCCCAAGGTACGGGTCTATCTGAGACTGCAAGGATAGAAAGGATCTCTCGATGTTCTGAAGGCAGAACGTCTAAGATTTCTTCGTCCAAGAATCGTAGCCAGTCTTCGTGGAGAGTCTTGCCGTAAATCTCCAGCAACTCCACTGCAAGAGGATGCCCGCCTGTGGATTTGTGAATCTCCTCCGCAATATTCTGTTCAGGGATATCGATAACCTCCAACCAATCTGAAATCTCTTGGAGAGATAGTCCCGAGAGTGCCAACTCATCGACTATGTCCCTAGTGTGGACGTCTCTACGATCATAGAATGATAGATTTGTCCTGGAAATAAGAACAAGCCTGAGATTTGTTGATTGGGCAGCCTGAAGGAGCGCCCCAAACAGATGATTGCCGAACAATCCTATGTTGTGGACGTCATCTAGTATNACCATGGCCTCAATTGACTCATTGGTTGGGCCAAGAAGGGCCTTTTCGTCGATAAGATGGGCAGTTAGTCTACGTCTGAANGAGTCTACGTCCAAGCGATCTGCAGGTTTGTAAGGGAGTGTCTCTAGAACTCTATAAGGATCCTTGGATTCTTCTGTGATTCCAATCCTGTGCAGGATGCTGGTTGCAATTCCCAGAGGAGAGTCCCATGGTTGGCATGGGTAGTACATCACCATCAGATTCGGGTACGAATCGACAATACCTTTGACCCAATGAGAAATAAGTGTGGTCTTTCCACAACCTGCAATTCCCGAGAGTGCCAGCATTGGCTTATTTGACCGGAACCATTTGTCTAATTTTGTCTTCTCTTCTTTTCTACCGTGCACTGTTCGAGTCTGCGGAGGTCTGGTGTGGTAAGTTGAATGTGCTCCGGATAAAATTGAGATAGAGCCTGGTTGTGGGGGACGTTTTTCCCCCCTAACTAGCACACCAAAGCGTATGTCGCCAAAATTCAGAACCCCCTCATGTTGCGCGTGCATGAGGATCTGAAGCAGGCTCAGATCCGCTCTCAATTTGCTAGNCACTTCATCTGCACTAATCTCCAGTAGTTTCCCTTCCTTGGATCTAATCAAAACCAATTGGCCTTTCAATTCTGAGATTCTGTCACGGACTGATTCTCGNCCTTCCTCGGTCAATTGCCAAATCTTCTGGCGTCGGTTTTCCCCCCTTACTGTTCTAGTGTGTTGAGAAATCAAACCCAGCGAGACNAATTTCCTCACAGCCCTAGAAACATTAGGGGGGTGAAGNGCACATGATTCTGCAATCCCAGAACGTGTGATTTCTTGAGTCACGATATAGTGATCGGCCTGGTGATCTTGCTCCCATAAGTGCAGAAGTATTCGATCGGCGACGCTGACATTCGGCCTAGTGTCATTACGAGCCACGAATCATCCGGTAATGACGTATAGCATCAAGAGTTCGNCCCAGAGTTAACTTTCCCATGAGNAAATAGAGTGTTGTTTCCGCAACATATGTGTCTAAGTCCTGTTTGCGAGGGTCGTGAATGCTTACCAGGAGTTGCTTGAGAGAATAAAAGACATTGACTTAATCGGCCAGATAGGGAGTCTACTNAGTTGGGATCAGGAGGTTCTAATGCCTCCAAAAGCTGCTCCACAAAGAGCAGAACAACTTGCATGGATTTCAAAAACAGCCCATGAGAGGTTGACTGATAGCAAGATTGGGGATTTGTTAGATGAAATCGCAGGACTTTCTGANCTAAATGAGATTCAAGAAGCGAACATTAGGCTGGTAAGAGAGGCTTACGAAAGGGCTACTAAATTGCCCACAGAATTTGTGGAAGAAATGGCAAAGCATCGCTCGAAATCACTAATCTCTTGGACAGAGGCCCGAGAGAAGGATGATTTCTCAATTTTCAGAGAAGATTTGTCGATAGCAATCCTGCATGCGAAAATGANAGCAGATTTCTACGGTTTTGAAGATTTGAGGTATGATGCTCTTCTTGATCTATATGA
This sequence comes from Methanobacteriota archaeon, assembly GCA_002718695.1. Classification (GTDB taxonomy): domain Archaea; phylum Thermoplasmatota; class Poseidoniia; order Poseidoniales; family Thalassarchaeaceae; genus UBA36. The sequence goes on along the minus strand of PBFP01000025.1, from coordinate 17,584 downwards.
AAGTGGTCTAACCGTGAAGAGGCTGGACCCATTATTCTCCGGATTGAGGGATAATGTGGCGCCTCTCGTGAAATCAGTAGTGNAAAGTGGGGTTAAGCCTGACATTTCATGGGTTGAAGAAAACAAATGGAGTCAGAAAGCTCAGAAAGAGTTGAGTAAGAGCATTTCAGAGGCAATNGGCTTTGACTTCTCTTCAGGNAGGATGGACTTGTCNACTCATCCATTTTGTGGNGGNCCCAATCCTGATGATGTCAGATGGACTACTCGATATAACGAGGANGATCCCTTCGGATCCCTCTTTGGTTCNATGCACGAAACTGGACATGGTACTTACGAGCAGGGTCGTCCACGAGACTTGGACTTCCAGCCCGCAGGTAAAGCAAATGGCCTGGGAGTTCACGAAAGTCAGAGTCGGTTGTGGGAAAACCAAGTTGGGAGGTCGATAGAGTTCTGCGAATGGTCCCTGCCTCTATGGAAAAGATATTTCCCAGAAAACATGGATGGAGTTGACTCAAATCAACTTTGGAGGGCGGTAAACCTAGTCGANCCGGGTCTGATNAGGGTTGATGCNGATGAAGCAACATACAACCTACACATAATGATCAGATACGAGATAGAAAAGTTGCTTATTTCAGATGAGTTAGCAGTAGACGATTTGCCTGATGCTTGGGATGAAATGTACCAGGAGTTCCTCGGAATTAAATCTCCGAACGAATCGCTTGGGGTTCTCCAGGATATTCACTGGTCGATGGGGGCAATTGGTTACTTCCCTACATACACTCTAGGCAACTTGTACGCTGCCCAGCTTCTAGAGGCGGCTAGAAACGACCTACCTGACCATGACGAGGACATTCGAAAAGGTGAGTTCGGAAACCTCCTTCATTGGATGAGAGGCAATGTGCATAGCAGAGGCAGCGTCCTAGAACCAGCAGATCTGATTGAAGAAGCAACTGGAAAGGCNCCTNCCCCCGATGCNTTTGTCCGTTATCTGAGTTCTAAAGTTGAGAGATTGTACGGAGTNATCGCTTAATTGCAAGCAAAGTCGATATCTGGGTGCACTGACGACGGCCATGGCACATGGCCCCCTCGAGTTCTATTCTTCCCTGATCAGAGAAGTTGAGGGNGAATGTGCATTCGTCAGAATAGGCGATGGTTTTCTCATAGGTGGTTCTAGANCTGGNCAAGTCGTCTGTTGGAGAGTCTCCACTGGGGAAGAGGTNTGGAGGTCTGATTTTGAGGGTCCTTGCTCGGANTCGGACATTTACGAAGGNTTGTTATTTTTCAGTGAGTCGAACAAAGTTCACGCTATAGAGATTGAAACGGGAGTCGTTCTATGGAGTGTGGAGTTGGAGGGTTCAAGTGATTTGGTAAAATTTGCAAACGGATCCATTTGGGCTACATCGTCAGTCTACAATTTCGAAATCCAAGACTATTCAGAGGGAGCTGTATGGAAGATAGATAACGAGGGATCGATAACAAGCAAATGGCCCACTGTTGGCAGGGCATGGNCACTGAGCCTTTCCGATAACTCGGCCATTTTGGGACTTAGTCGACCAAAATGTGGGATAGCAACCATNTCTGAAGAAAATGGGNTAGTCTACGTCCCACTGGGAAACGATTTGCCNGTCTCCATTGGGAAGGGAANTGAGTCGGGCATGTTGGTGTTTGGGCACAGNGATGGATCAATTACCGAAATTTATGAAGAGNNGATCTCTTCTCTNAANATCGGAAGATCTGCTGTAAGTGCGATTGAAGTTGGAAATGGTTGGATTGTTGGNATGGAATCGGGAGAAATTGTATCTGGAGGGGGGTTTGATTCGTGGTCCNTGGAGCAAAATGGCCCCNTTGACGTCCTAAGTTTCGGACCCTCTGTGAAAAATGACAAATGTGTTTGGTCCTCGTCATGGCAAGACNAATCAAAGATTTCNGTGATTGATATGGCCACTGGAAATGTAAATCTTGAGGTTTTTCACNTGGGTAGAATAGTATCGTCATTTTTTTCTGCAGACTCGATTTGTTTCGGTGATTCGGAGGGTTTAGTCTTNTTAATCGAGGGAGAAGTTGTTCGGCGTCGATTTTCTGTTNCCGGTGANGAATTTGGNGAANACGAAATNAGAAGNGAGATGAGGAAGAAATTACGCAGACTGCGAGGGTGAGTTGGTTGCAGTGGAAAAACACTNTTTNGGACCNCTATTTCCAGTGAACTGCGCCTNAATTCACGAAATGTTTATGTGCCTATCTCGACCCTGTGTNCTTTGCCGCTCCGGGGGAGTGGTGTGAGGGCGCTTCGGCGCGACTCGCGGGCCACAAAACCGAGCCCCGAAACCGGGGCGGTAGAACCGAGAATCGAAAGATGATCGGGGAAAGCTGGAGCGTCTGTGGACGCAAAGGCGCGGCGAACAAATCGGACAAACCGGAGGCAACGAAGGGGAGAGCGAGTTGGGAGCTGAAGAGATACACATGCGTAGGGGGATGAGAATGAACCTGGGTCATGTAAGTGGGGAACTAGGTGGAGAAAACCGGAGGCAACGAAGGGGAAGTAAACCTAGGGAAACACTGGGCAACAAGGGCGGGGAGACCCGTGGAGAAGCCAGTATCGAGACGCGGAGGTGAAAGCGGAGACGCAGTAACCAAAGCGGATGCGGCGAAAGAGAGAGAGATCGATCAAGAGTCGGGAAATGACGAAGGAAGAGCATGAAGTTCCGGAGTCTTCTACCCGGGATAACCCGGGCCTTCGGGCCCGGGAAAACCCGGACCCTGCGGAGTTAACAGGGGGGGAAGCTCCCCCATGTGCGGAACCCCCTGTTGCTCCCACCTTATTTTTCAGCCCATCTTTATTTCTTTTCTAGCGGAGTCTTCGACTNTTACGCCTTTGAAGGTCCTATCATTCTATCNGGCCTGACCCATTCATCAAACTGTTCATCTGTTAGCAATTCNAGTTGAGTGGCGCTCTGTCTNAGAGTTAGNCCATTCTCGTGAGCGTTCTTGGCGATTTTAGCCGCATTGTCGTATCCGATGTGTGGATTTAAGGCNGTGACGAGCATTAATGAGTTCTCCAGATGCTCAGAAATNTTGCCTTCATTGGCCTCCAATCCAGAGACACACCTATCNGAGAAAGAAANGCAACTGTCGGAAATCAACCTAACNCTGTGGAGAAAATTGTGGATCATAAGTGGTTTGAAGACATTGAGTTCGAAGTTTCCCTGGCTCCCACCGAAGGAAATCGCTGAGTGGTTTCCCAAAACCTGACAGCAAATCATTGTCATTGCCTCTGACTGGGTTGGGTTAACCTTCCCAGGCATGATGCTGGAACCGGGTTCGTTAGCCGGTAGGGAAAGNTCTCCGAACCCACATCGNGGACCGGAGCCCAACCATCTGATATCATTGGCNATCTTCATTAGAGATACGGCCAATGTGTTCAGAGAACCCGAAGCGGCAACTATTGCGTCATGTGCAGCTAGTTGGGCGAACTTGTTCTCAGCGCTAATGAATGGCAATCCTGTCTTTACTGCAATTCTATCTGCGACCATGATAGCGAACTCAGGGTGTGTGTTCAGACCCGTTCCGACTGCGGTTCCTCCCAAGGCCAGTTCAAATAAGTCCACTAAGGATGTCTGGACTCTAACCAAGTCCGCATCTAGCATTGAGACGTATGCACCGAACTCTTGTCCGAGAGTGAGTGGTACTGCATCCATGAGATGGGTGCGTCCAATCTTGACGATCTGGGAAAACTCCTCTGACTTCGCTGACAGTTCTGCACGGAGTTTCTGGACAGCTGGAATTAGCCTATGCTGTACCTCCTCTGCTGCGGCAATATGCATGGCAGTGGGAAACGTGTCATTGCTAGATTGAGCCATGTTTACGTGGTCATTGGGGTGAATTGGATCCTTTTCACCCAATTTACCTCCAGCCATCTCTATAGCACGATTAGCAATTACCTCGTTGGCGTTCATATTTGTCTGTGTNCCCGAACCTGTCTGCCATATCCTCAAAGGGAAATGTTCGTCAAGAGATCCAGAGATAACATCTTCACAGGCATCAGAAATTAGACTGCCNGTCCCTTTNTCCATTGCTCCGAGGTTTACATTAGTCTCNGCAGCGGCCTGTTTTAGGATNCCAAANGCCCTAATCAAGGACCTAGGCATAATGTCTTCTCCGATGTCGAAATTGATTAGTGACCTAGCTGTCTGGGCACCATAGTATCTATCTGCAGGGACTTCAATTTCCCCCATCGTATCAATTTCAATTCTTACTTTTCCTCTTTTTGCCTTTGGTTTTCTTTTTTCAGTAGAGGTAGCTAGAGACTCTCCTCTTCCGGAAAGTGATTCCTCGATCATCTTCGAGATCGTTGCTGATCTGCCACTATCCCTTCCCTTGCCGACTCTGGCATCCAACCTCTTTGCCAGGTTCTCTGGTATGCTCACAGTGATAATCCTGCGGTCTCCCGCACGGTGCTTTGCCATANNATTTCTATTTATTAATTATTAATAAATATATTGATTTGAGTCTCATACCCTCTCTATCTTGATTATCTTCTGCGGGGATTGGGGCCGNTCCCCNGGTAATGTTATTGTCGATTCAATTGACCTGACTACGTCCATACCCTTTGCTACCTCNCCAAAGACCGCATGGTTTCCGTCNAGCCACGGAGTNGGTACCGTCGTNAGGAAAAACTGGGACCCNCCAGTATTCCTTCCCGCATTTGCCATGGAAAAAATTCCTGGCTTATCATGCCTCTTTGCAAGAGCCGATTGTTCGCATTCAATCTTCCACCCTGGNCCTCCTGTCCCNGCCCTACCGTTNTTCGGATCGCTCGAGTGAGGNCATCCNCCTTGAATCATGAAGTCCTTGATGACTCTGTGGAAGTGCANTCCATCATAGAATCCATCATCCACTAGTTTGAGGAAATTTCCAGTAGTGTCTGGGCACTCATCAGTGTAGAGTTCAATGTCGATTTCTCCCGCGCTTGTCGTCATCCTAACATAAGTCATGAAGCNAAGCAGGAGTTCCAAGTTCAATATGGTATGCTTGANTCAATTACGCAACTGTCGAACCGGGTAAAGTTCCGTCTGGAAGTTCTAGAAGCCTGACCGTTCCGTCTGGATCTAGAGAACCCAGAACTAGGAATTGGGAGACGAAACCAGTTGGAAGGGTCTTCTCTCCTAAATTGATNGCTGCTACCACCGTTCTTCCGATTAGTTGTGCCCTAGAATAGTTGGTTATCTGGGCTGAGCTCCATAGTTTTCCAACCACAGGACCGAAGTCAACTCTGATCTTGAATGATGGTTTTCTCATCTCTGGGAATTCCTTGACCTCGTCTATCACGCCAGTNCTCATGTCAACCGAGAAGAACTCGCCTATTCCGATGTATTCTTTCCTCTCTAGTTTGGANGGGTGGTATGGCTGTTTGTCCNGATCAATCTCGTGCTGNNCCATTNATTCATCCCACAATTTCAGACTTTACAGTTAACGGAAGNAGCAGAATTCCATCCTCTTCGAAGGCCTCAGATCCGCCCTCCTCGCGATCTAGGATGGTGATGCACGCAACCAACTCACAACCAATTTCAATTAGTCTTCTAGCTGCCTTCAAGGCTGACCCTCCTGTGGTAGTTACGTCCTCAAGGAGGACGATCCTGTCGCCTTTTTGNAGGCTTGATCCCTCNATACCTGGGGGATTTCCTGTCTTCCTGCCACCCCGTCCCTTGGGTTCCTTCCTAACAATAAATCCCCGGAGTGGTGAGCCTCTGCCAGCCTTTGCTATGGCAATGCCGGTAAGTGGAACTGCACCAAGTTCCAACCCTCCAACAGCATCCACCCCTCCAATCCCTTCTATCGTGTCGTGTATTAAGACACCAAGGAGATGGGCGCACTCTGGATCCATCATCACTGGCTTCATGTCAAAGAAGTGGTTGCTCTTCCTGCCGCTTGCAAGAGTGAAAGAATCTTCTGAATACAGATAGGCTAATTCTCGGACCTTTTCAATCAGCCTTTGCCTAGCCTCTTCCGCGGTGGTTGACGTCATTCTAACTCGTCGAGCTGATTAAGTTGGATGAAGGTTGCCTAGATTGTACTTAAATTTCTGCAATTTTTCGGTCAATGTTCTTGGACGGTCTATTCGGAGTCGTGGTTGCTGTCGCGGAGGGGAGTCATGTCCATTAGTCATAGAATCGAAGAAATGGATGAGGAAAGACTAGGTCGTGAACGTTCTAGTTACCAAGAATCTTTAGACGATGATATCGAAGTTGCATATCGAATCGCTTCAGAGGCGAAGAGCAAGGGCCTAGATTTTTCTAACATGGTGGAGATTCCGAGAGCATCAGATTTAGCAAGTAGGACTGAGAAGCTTCTAGAAGATCCTTATCTTTATCCTGATCCACTTAGGCTTGATCAGCCACCTCTGAAAATTGAGGATGAGCTCAGAGCTCTTTTACAATCGCATGATCGAGAGACTGCAGCAATAATGATTTCAATTTCGGTAACCAAGGAAATGCATGAAAAAACTGGTGATAGGCGGAGATCCATAGACTCGGGGCTAAGGGTTGGGCTCGCCGTTCTTACAGAAGCAGTTCTTGTTGCGCCCCTAGATGGAATAGGAGACGTTAGGATATTGAATAACGCGGACGGTTCAGAGTTCCTTTCAATAGACTTCTGTGGGCCAATTAGGGCAGCTGGAGGCACTGCTCAGGCACTTGGAGTACTAATTGGTGATATACTAAGGAGAGAGATGGGCATTGGGAGGTACTTTCCTACAATACCCGAAGTCGAGAGAGTGAAGGAAGAGTTTGGATTGTACAGGATGAACCTCCAATACAAGCCACCTCCTGAAGAGACTGAGGTGATCGTAAATGAATGCCCGGTGATGGTAAATGGTGAAGAGACGGAAAGGATGGAGTGTGCTGGTTACAAAGAGGTAAGGAATATCGTGAATGAAAATGGAACCTTCAGAACCAGAGTCCGAGGGGGAGTGATGCTGGTTATTGGAGAAGGCCTTTGCCTAAAGGCTCCGAAGATACAGACGCATACAGAGAGATTGAACGTCCCGGGGTGGGAGTTCATTACCACATTCGTAGAGAAGAAGAAAGGTACAGATTCCGAAGGTCCTGAAACAAAAAGGAGGGTTATTCCTAAGGAAAGCAGGTACATGGGAGACGTGATTGCAGGGAGGCCTGTTTTCGGAGGGCCTAGGGAACCTGGAGGATTCAGACTAAGGTACGGAAGAAGTCGCGCAACGGGACTCGCAGCAGCGGGCCTTAACCCAGTAACAATGCTCGTGATGGGGGGTTTCCTCTCGGTGGGAACTCAAATGAAAATCGAAGGGCCAGGAAAGGCTTGTGCGGTTACTCCTTGCATAGAAATCGATGGGCCTACTGTTCTACTAAGGAATGGGAGTTTTCTAAGGATCCATTCCGAAGAAGAATGGGAGGCGATCAAAGACGAATTGGACACCATTTGGGACTCTGGTGAGATTCTACTTGGTTATGGAGAGTTCCTTGAGAACAACAAGAGGATGGTCCCATCATCATATTCCATTGATTGGTGGGCATCCGACTTGGCAGAGTCAATTGACTCCCACGAAAAGGTCATTTTGTTTGCGGAAATTATGGGAGTGGATAAGGGCTCCCTCCCGCTGGGGATGCCTTTCAATGGAGCAATCAATAGGGGCGGGGAGGATGAGTTTGAAAGATCACTTAGGAGAAGAGATTGGGTATCCTACCTGAAAAAACTAGAGTTGTCTTGGAAGCAGATTGGTAAGATTTGCGAATCATTTGGGACCGCTGTCCCTCCACCTTGGAACCTTTGGTGGTCAGACTTGCCAATTCAGTTTCTGCCGAATTTGATTGGAAGTATTCTTGAGAACGGTTCCATCGAAGGTTCCTCGCTTAGAATTAAGGGCTCTGTTTCAGATTGGCCAATGTCAGACAATGTAGACCATCTGTCCAGCCTCCCTATTCTGGAAGAAAGGCCTGAGTGGACTGAGGTAAACCGGCATGGGCTGGTCAAATCTTCATTGATGACATTGGGTTTGCTACACCATCACGATGGATGTGACATTGTTGTAAATAGGAACTGGGAAAGTCTCCTGGATGGACTCGGTTTGGATGTCATAGACGGGAGGATCGAAACTAGATTCGATGTGAGGCCGCTCGTTTCTGGAATAATTGACAAGGTTTCATCCAGCTTTCAGAGGCTCCAACAAGAGATCGGAGAAGACGGTTTGAGTGAGGATCTATTGGTCCTGAGAAAGGAGGTGGATGACTATATTGTAGAAAGGTCCCTTCAAGTTGTAAGGAGGGCTTCTAAGTTACACAGATGGGAAGATTCGGTCCCATGTAGGATTGGTTCTAGGATGGGTAGACCTGAGAAATCTGGTGCCAGAGAGATGAGTCCTCTAGTACATGCAATTTTCCCCATAGGGGAAAGTGGTGGCCCTCAGAGATTGGTTTCTGAGGCTTCCAGCAGAGGCGTGATTAGAGTTGTTGTCGGCCCCAGAGTATGCCAAACATGTGGCCGTGAGAACCCTCACATTACCTGTCACCACAGACCTAATCCAGACGTGCCGGAAGAATGTGGTGGGAGAACAGAGGGGTCGACTAGAAAGAGGAAGGGGAGGCGAAAGGGGGAAAGGACGGCAATTAAGCTCGGACCAATACTGGAGGTGAAAAGAAGGAGCCTTGGCTTGGATCGACTTCCTGGGAAGATCAAGGCGGTAAAGGGCTTGTTTTCTCAGGAGCAGTCCCCGGAGCAATTGGAAAAAGGGATCCTCAGAGCATTACACGGCGTCTCAGTGTTCAGAGATGGGACTTCCAGGTTTGACATGAGCGATGTGCCAGTTACTCACTTCAAGCCATCAGAGATTGGCACTCCGTGGAAAAGGTTGTTCGAACTTGGTTACACACACGACTTTAGAGGGGAGTCACTTAGTAGTGATGACCAAATTGTAGAGTTGTTTCCTCAGGACTTCATACCTTCAAGCAAGGCCTCTGAACACCTACTTTCGACTTGCAATTTTGTTGATGACCTTTTAGAAAGGTTCTACGGAATGAAGCCATTCTACTCGGCAAAGAGGCCTCAAGATATCGTTGGGCAGATAGCCATTGGGTTGGCACCTCACACTTCAGGTGGAGTAGCATGCCGAATAATTGGCTGGACAGATGCATCTGCAGGCTATGCCCATCCCCTATTCCACGCAGCAAAGAGAAGGAATTGCGATGGTGATGAGGACAGCATAATGATGCTGATGGATGGTCTACTGAACTTCACGCAGACCATCCTACCTGCAAACAGAGGAGGGAGGATGGATGCCCCACTAGTCCTCACGACAAGACTTGATCCTAGTGAGATTGACAAAGAGGCCTTGAATGTCGATTGCTCATGGGGGTACAGCAGGGAGTTCTACGAGTCTACCCTGGAGCAGCCCCACTCGAAAGAGATCAGGGGGATGGTAGATATTGTCAAGAATAGACTAGGTATGATTGGCGAGATTAGAGGATACGGATGGACTCATGACTCCGGTCCTCTGGATGCGGGGCCTAGCAACTCATCATACAAGACTCTGGTCACTATGAAGGACAAGTTAGACAGTCAGTTGGAGCTTGGCAGAGTGCTAAGGCCGGTTCGTGTTGATGGAGTCGCAAAGCAGGTCATCGAGTCGCATTTCCTTCCTGACATGAGGGGCAACCTGATGGCTTATACAAGGCAGAAGATTAGGTGCGTAAAGTGCGGTGAATCATACAGAAGAGTTCCCCTTGCAGGAAAATGCATCAGTCATTCTGTCAGATCTCCTGGAGGGTTCTCCAGTGGTAGTGAAGAGTCGATTTGTGGGGGTAATGTTGTTCTGACGGTTTCCGAAGGAGCAGTGAGGAAATACATCGAGATTACAGAGGAAGTGATTGAGAATTACGGGGTTGACGACTATACAAAGCACAGAGTGGGTTGGATGTCATCTAGCGTGGACTCTCTATTCAACAACGATAGGGTCACGGTGATGACCCTAGAGGACTTCATTTGATGATTGATGAGATTGGGTCTCCGAAAAGCAACAATGGCAGAATGGCAAAGAATAGGTACACTATGAACGGATGCTTGGTGGCCACCCAAACATGCTCCACGCCCATGGAATGAAGAGCCTCGAGGTCCAAGGAAACCCCGGCTTCGGAAATTGGCTTCCTAATTGGCAAGATTCTGTTTACCACCGCGATCTCGCCTTCGTTCTCAATTACATCGGTGAGGATCCATGATGGTGACTCCCCTATGTCCGAAATTGGCTTCTTGGTGGCGTGCCATGCCATCTTGAGGTCCTGAATCGACGAGATGTTTCCCAAAGAGAGGTTCTGAACGAAAATCAACGGAGCTGCAAGAATGAATGCGGCCCCTGCCCAGATAAACAGGGCCATGGAGGGGGGGATCCGGGGGATGGAGTCGGTTTGAAGAAACATCTGATCGGGCAAAAACGCCCAAGATGGAAACATCAGAGTCACCAAGACCAGTGCCTTGACATCGGCAGAGCCCTGAATAAGCCTCAATCTCCAGGCATAAATGAATACTACAATGGTGATTAGGGCACCCAGCAGACTCCACCAGAGAGTCGCCTCAGCGGACTCCTCGCCCACAATCAAGTCAACAAGTTCAACGTCATGATGAGAGGATGCACCGCCCAGAAGTCCTGCGAAACCTATGGCATAGGTCAGGAACAAGGATGCTTGGACTCCGTCCCAGTTCTTTGCTATAGAAATATCAGGAGGGGGCATGAAGCAATACGAGAAAGCTGCAATTAGAGCGAAAACCATGGCTATATTTGCAAATCCCACGTCATTTGAAGCGAGTTCTAATCCCAGCAGGAGGGCAGTAGGCGCCCCCCATTTTATCCAATGCCAGTCCCTGACTGTTAGCGTGTAATAGTCAGATCGAGCAGCCGCGGCCATGCATATTGCGAGCATCGAAATCCTGACGGTTGTTATGAGGGGGTCTGCTCCCATGCATGAGGCCTGTGGGTCAGCGACATCAAGTCTTCGTGGACTCTAGACGCCTGGAGTCTGGAAAAGGCCCACCGACTGTTCAAGGATCAAGGTGCTGACGAAGTTTGCTATGCCAGCCATCCACAGCATCTGAATCATCTGCCCAAGTACCAGGGTCGTCCCTCCACCCCTGATTCTGGCAGTAATCATCCCCAGGGAGAAGATCGTCACGACGACTAGGAAAGAGCCGATAAACTGGAAGACGGCGATATTCTCTTCGACGCCGGTTGTCTCGCCTAGGACTGGCAGTGCTATGTCTACCCCTGAGGAGGCTGTCCCGGCCTGTCCGCCGCTTTCCACCAGCCCCGCTGCTACCTCAGCAATGGTCTCACCTAGACCGGAGATAATCGAAGTGGTGATGTTTAGAGCGATGATCATGGCTATTAGCAGTCCGTAGGAGACGCTTCTCATGACGTTGGCTGAAATCTGCCTCCTCTGCCTGAGGCCGAGCAGCGTCGTAGTGCTCTGTGAGACCATGTCCCCCACGAGTCCCGCCTCGCCTGTGGAAGATGACCCCTCGATGAAAACCCTGGTGAATCTTGAGACCATCATCGAATTGTTGTCCGCTGCGAACCAGTCCCAAGAGTAGTCGCTGTTTATCCTCATTGAAAGCCGCCTCTCTAGGTTCGCAATGGACTCGTCAAGCGCTCCGAAATCGATACCGGAGAGAGCCTTTACCATGGCGCTAGGCTCTTGTGCACGGGCCTGGGCGGTTCCGCCGAAAGCCCTAATGAACTCGGGGAATGCCTCGTCCCTCCTCCTAACTCTAGTTTCCTCTTGCGATGTCAGCAACGCGGGGGCCATCAGTGGGGACATCATTGCAGCGATCACAAGCAGACCGATGTAGTTCCAGTTTCCGATGATCCAGGAAGGTCCACTTAGGGCTGTGAAGCCTATCAAGAACAGCACCATAATCGTCCCCAGAACCCCGGCGAATACCCATGATCTTCTGAGGTCGATAGCCTGTTGGGTGTTGAATCCGTGTTTGGCGAAAAGGTCCTCGTCGGGAATCACCAGTGTGAAAAGATACCAAGCACCGAACTGGAGGCCGGCGAAAAGGGTCCCAGTCAGAATCACCCACCTTGACCTGTAAATTACGTCGAACCAATCATCCCCCTCTGATCCGATCTGGAACAGGATCAGATGCAGACCTGCGACCACCATTAGAAGCAGTCCGGTTGTGGTCAACGAAACGAAGGTCTCCCTCAGTGTGTCCAACTGCTCTAGCCTAGCGTCGTAGATCGTGGTGAAAGCCTGCTCGAAAGTCTCGTTCTCGCTCTGGAAGAACTCCCCTATAGGCTGACCCACTTCGACAGAGAAAGCCATGCGATCCAAGAAGTCGCTCCAAATCTCAGAAGGGCTTTGCTTCCCAACGATCCTAGCCGCCTCGGGGAGATTGGTGTGCCACTTCGTCACTAGAGTCTCAATTGCTTGGATCTCATGAGCCAATGCCCCGTAATCACCCATCTCCTTCAGGACGTCGAACATCCCCTTCTCTGCGGACTCGCCCATCGACAGGATTCCCATCCTAGTCATGAACATGTGCATGTCCTGCTCGATTTGGATTGCCTCCGCAGAAACTTGCGTAATCGGGTAAAGGATGGTTGCAAAGAAGCCCATTATCGGGAAGATGCCAATTAGCAAAAGGGCCGCTGGTTCTGTGGATGAACCGGTAATGAACCATACTGTTATTCCTGCGATTAATCCGAACAGGGTTGCAGGCACAGAGAATAGTAGTAGGTATCTTTGGAATGGCATCCCGAGCCTTATTCTAGCTATTTGCCAAGTAGTGAACTTGTTCTCCATTGACTCGCCCCCTAATGGTTAATTCCCGTCCAGCTTTGAATCGCTGAGGAGAACCGGTCCCAACCCTCCTTGTAGTAAACGTCCAGCAGGTCGTAGACGTCATCGTAGTGAGTGAGGTCCCTGTCGCACATCACCTGGATTGCGTCTGTTCTCCTCTGAAGTTCGTCGTAGATGTCTCTCTTGCTTCGGAATCCCATCCTGGGTGCAATCTTGTTTTCCAGCATGTCAGACTGGAACATTCCCCTGAAGTATACCACGTCGGCAACCGGATCCCACTCGAACATGTTCCTAGTCAAAATCCCATCCGCCGTCTTGTCGAACCCTATTACTTCGCTGACTCCTGTGATCCTTCTAGCTATCCCGCCGCCAGGGGCTTCCACGACCTCTTGGAAAATCGCGAAGTTAAGGTTGTCGAAGAATCTCGCTGGGACGTTGATTGGGTCTCCTGTGAACCTCTGGATCAATTTTACGATATTCGATGCGTGGAAGGTTCCGACCACAGGGTGACCCGTCTGCATGGCTTGGAAAGCAATCGCTCCCTCTACGCCACGAATCTCACCGATGATGATGTACCTCGGACGGGACCTTAGGGCTGCCTTCAAGAGGTCGAACATCTCTACTCTTGAGTCTTCGTTCTTGGAGTCACGAGTGATTAGTCTCTGCCAAATAGGATGGGCGACCTTCACCTCAGGGGTATCTTCAGCCGTGTAAATCTTCACGTTGTGGTCAATGAATGGAAGCACTGCGTTCAGCGTTGTCGTCTTTCCAGATGCCGTCTCCCCCGAGACCAGCATCGACATACCGCTCTCCAGACCGAGCCAAATGTAAGCCGCCATTTGCGCTGATAGGGTCTTCCACTTGATTAGCTGGATGATCGAGATTGTCTCCTCTGCGAACTTCCTAATTGTGAAAGAGGAGCCTTGAATGGAGACGTCGTCGCTGTAGATGATGTTGATTCTTGAGCCGTCTAGAAGGGCGCCATCGACAATCGGTTTGCTGTCTGACACTGGTCGTCCGATTCTCTCTGACATGGACCTGAGGTAGCCAGTGAGGAGTTCCTGGTCTTTGAATGCGATATTTGAAGTAAGCATCGGGAACACCTTGTGATCCATATGTATGCGATTCATCCCTATCGAGTGGATGTCCTCCAGCATCTCGTCCGCAAGTAGGGTTTCCAAGGGACCATTATTCACCAGATCCCTTACCACGACGTACTTCAGACGCACCAATTGTTCGGGTGTGACGCTTATCCTGGGCTCTCCGAATCCCATCAGCTCCCTGGCTTGGTCAACTACTGGATTAGAGAATAGTAGGCCCGCGGTCGTAGTCATCTCATCCATCATCTCATGAATCATGGCGATGAACTCCTCATCGTTCTCGAACCTCTCCTTCTGAGGTGCGTCCCTTAGGAGGCGTTCCACTATCTGATCCCTGATTAGCTCCTCCTCTTCGTTAATCGTTGGCTCGAGGCCGTACCAGAAGGTGTTACCAGCGCCTTCTGCGCCTTCGGGAGGGGAATAGACGTGAGCAAAGCAGGGAGGCTTGGTCGCGTAGATGAGGTTTCTTGGGGAGACGCTCTTAGCGTCCCTGTCGAGAGGCCCATAGTAGATTGGCCTAGAGCCGTGCTCGGCCTCGAAATCCTCGACCCACTGCCTGATATGTGGGAATTCGGCCATTAGTCCGCCCAAATCGCCGGGCTCGATGGTGAACTTAGGGCCAGAGTCTGCTTCCTCGGTGTCTTGCTCCGTTACCATTCATCTCACCTCTCATCAAGCAACTGCCGTAATGTCAACTATGAAGCCCATCTCTGGCATCACCTTCCACCCGATCCTCTCGGTGACTGGGCCGGCGGCCCTGAGGAAACGGGTTACGCTCACAGTCCTGACCAATTGACCTCCAACCACAGCGGTGAACAAATCCAGTACCACTTCGGCCGAGTTCTTCATGTCCCTGAGGGTTATCTCTTCCATCTCATCGGGATCAATCGTAAGGATAAGCGTCCTGCCCTCTGATGTGAACTTCCTGAGTCTGGAAATCAGAGCCTTGCTGCTCATTTCCTCTGGCATCAACTCTGATGCCCTGTCTATGATTATCACCTCGGCATCCTTGGAGGGTTGCGTTTCAATGATGTCTAGCAGGTCGACTTTCTCTTCCGACTCCTCGGCTATAACGCCGAAGCTGGAGACAAGGTGGAATTTGCCCTCGTCAATCTGCTTGTCCATGTAATATCCGATGCTTGACACTTGTTCCAGCCAGCCCCTCGTGGTTAGTTCTGTGGTGGTCAGGGAGACTCTGACGTCGTTTGCAGTCATCCCAAATGCCATTCGCTGGCCAATTATGCTCTTTCCGGACCCTATCCCGCCGCACACTAGCATTAGCGCCCTATTGGGAATGGCGGTGCCCATGCTCTGCCCGAGGCTATCCTGGATAACTCCGAACTCGAAGTTGTCTACGTTAGGTTGTGACAAGTCTGACGTCCTCCGTTGTTGAGTATGCTCCTGAATAGCTGTCACCATCAGAAATTACCGTGAATGACAGCGTCACATCGTTGGTTCCAGTGTAGTCGTGCGGGCTCCCCGTTTCGTCATCTATGTTGAATTGGATAATCTCCCCCGGTAGCCATTCGGTTGGGCTGCCTTCTGCTGAAACCGTCATGGAATGCCCCGCGAGGAACACTGCGACTGTGTCAACATCCAAGAATGTGTCTCCAGAGTTCTGCAGGTATAAGGTGGTTGTTTTCTCGGTGTTGTCCCATTGCATGTTGCTCGGGTCGTTGACCAAAGAGGCCCTGGTGCGAATGATCTCGGCGCTCTGTTCACCCCTTTCGTCTATAGCATCGCTCATGTCATCCCATGCTCCAAGGAGAACTCCTGAGACCAGAGCCGCGACTATCAGACCTGCACTGAGCAGGATCATCTCCGAGGGTCCGTTTGTCAATTTATCACCTGTTCAAGAGTCGGTCACCGAAATAGCGCTGTTGTAGTCGAAAATTGCGAGAAATGCCCTGTCTGGGTCATCTTCGATTGCGAACCCGTGATTCGTGGAGTCCAACGTGAAGGAGTCTGTAGAAATCTGCTCGCCAGGGAAGAGGTACAGGTTTCCGCCCGAGTAGTGGTCTGTGAAACTGAATGGATTCCCCTGCGTATTCGTGGCCGTATCGGAGATCGTGATGAGGATGTGGGCAAGTTCTACGGTGTCCGACCCGCTGTTCACTATGGTAATGGTGATCTTGTCGTGTATGTCCAACGTCACTTGGGCGTCTTCCCCGCCTGCGGTGTCGCAACTGGCTAGATCGAGCACTTCGCCATCTGAGTAACCGCTACCCGAGTTTGTAATAGAAACTGAGGTTACTGCTCCAGTTCCCCCATCTACCGAGATAGTGAATTCGAGGTTGGTTCCGGAGCTCCCGGATACGGAGCAGGTGTCTCCTTCAGTGTATCCAGTGCCGGGAGTGGATATTGTTAGGTCTTGTACTGGGCCAGTAGACTCTTCCTTGTCAGTGACGCTGACGAAGTCTACCTCCGGATCTGGAAGCTCGTACTTCGAGTTCCTAACCGACTCGTCTATGCTCTCAATCATGGAGACCGTGGCCATGCCGAAAAGCATGATGAACACTGTCCCCACGATCATCGTGGCTACGCTAGACCCAGCCATCCCTTCCCCCCCTAGGAAGTCCCCTGGGCCCTCCAAGCCTCGATCATTGCAGCGAAGGTGAGCAGGGTTCTGTTATCCACTGCTGGGGCTCCTTCTGAAGCATCGCCGGGATCGGCCAGGGCAGCAATCGAGCTCAGAGTCTTCTCCTCGGCTGCTGTAATCACGCCTGACTTGGAGGCGGCCTTCAGGAAGCTCAGGCAATCTGCCCCGCTCATGTGATCGAGAAGAAGGGCTGCAATCTTAGTTGGATCGACGGACGGCCCATGCATGAGGGCGTCGGCCTCACCGCTCTTGAGGAAAGGGTTGACTGCTAACGACTGGGCCTCGTAGAGGTCCAGTAGCCCAGGCCCTCCCGGCAAGCCACCGCTGCTGGGGGCTGCGGCGGCACCAGCAGAGCCCGGTTGGACAGGCTTGCTCGTGACTTCCCCATCGTCTCCAACTGTGTGCATGACGTCCTGGGCCCCACCACCACCTGATGATGATGCTTGGGAAATGGATTCTGCAGCGAGCTGAGCGGTCTGCTGCTGAGTCAACTTCAGATTTGCCTCCATCAGGTCCAAAGCGGTTTCAAGCCTCTCGAACCTTTCCTTGACAAGGTCGACAAGTTCAGGAATCTTCTCCGAACCCTGGGCCCCACTGCTAGGCTCTCCCAAAACCCCGACCCTAGTACCGGCAGGGGCGAAGAGCCATGCCTCCAGATCGGTGGGTCTGAACTCCGTTGGAATGTCAACATGTTCGACAGAAAGCTTCGCGACCTTGTCCAATCTGGAAGTCATCCCAGGATCGGTGCCCTCGGCGGTAGATCCGCCGAATGGCAGTTTGTCGAGAAGGCCCATGGCGATTCCTCGTAATTCCTTACTCTCTAACAATCAGACCAGTGACTTGCCGATGGTTAGCGAGGTTACCTCGAGCTCTGCCTCGGTCTCCCCACCGCCCTCTACGACGAGCAGTATCTGGATCTTCTCCCCGACTTCGCTGCCGCAGTTGGTCAGCGTAAGCGGGACCTTGAATGACACTCCGGCCTCAAGTGCTGTTGCGGACAGGGCGGTGTCGTCCAGGAGAGCACCGGAAGCGCTGTCAATGTCGTTAGTGTCTATTGCCACGTTGGT
>PBFP01000024.1 GCA_002718695.1 Methanobacteriota archaeon | reverse complement strand
TGAAGCATTTGAATATGACTTCAATGGTTCCAAATTCAACTCAATGAATTCTTTTCCAAATTTAAAATGATGAAGAATTCGCTCAGCCTGATCCCAATAACCAAGAATTGCAAGCGTCGCACCAATAGCCTCAGCCGATGTGAGCCTCCCAACTTTTCCCCATGAGGTCGGATTTGCAGGTAGTAATAAGGGTAGAACCCTACTTTCAAGCCTTGAATTTTCTAGTACCCCGTCAAGGGATTGTGCGACTTTCTTCCAAGAGCAGTCCAAGACAACAATTGAACCACCTATTGAGATCAATTCGCTGTCTTCCCTAGAAAGTATGGTTTCTGAAAGGGGGTCGAGTAAATACCCCCTCCTTGGAGCTGCAGTTACGGACTCATGCAGTTGAACTAATCCCATTGAGTGAAGCTTTCTTGCAGTACATTTACTGGGGTCATCTTGGTCTAGATGTATAACATGTAAATTGGCATCTTCCACTTTACTGTCTCCTTGTCCGAGCACCAGTTCTTGAAACGCCCAGTTTCCTGCCCTTCTTCTTGTTCTTCTTCTTTCTTTCTTTTTCAACGATATTTTCCCTAGCGTCAGAAATTGTCATTTGTCGATTTCCCTCTGATGCCACAACTGAAAAGTTGCTGGATTGAGGCTCTACATAGATTTCAACTCCAAGGAATTTTGAAATTTTCATTAAAATCGAGTCAGTTTGTCGGACTCCGTTCTCAATTTTCTGAATAACTCCAACTTTCATATTCAATTTCTCTGCAAGGTCCTCTTGAGTCAAACCATTTTCTTTTCGGGCCAATCTAATTTTATTGTAGAAATCATTTGATAGTTCCAGTTTATCTCTAGTCATGATATCCATACCTGAAATGCCCTTTCCAAGAACCTGACTCTCAGGAATTAAAGTCGAGGAGATAGTTGGTGGTGGCTTATCAATTTTCAATCCCATAGAATCAATACATCTATTGCAGCATTCAAGTATGTTTTGAGAAACGTTTGCTGGCTTAGTACCTACTCCCTCGATGCCACAGAGTTCGCAGGCGCCCATGTGTCATCCAGCATTATACCATGCATGAGTTCTTCGCAGGAGTCTTAAGCAACTATTTACTGAGACATGCATGTCAAGTGAGGCCGACGAAACTGTAAGCGGATCCGATTTAGTATCAAATACTGATCCAGTCCAGAAAGCCTTAGATAACCTGGCCAAGGACTTTCATGAGCTTTCTGACAAATCACAGCAATTGCTCACGGAGAAGATTTTTCTAGAAAATGAACTATCCCAGTTAAAGAAGAGGGCTAATAGACTAGAAGAGGAGATTTCCAATATACGATCTCCTCCTTTAATCATTGGATACGTTCAAGATATTGTAGACAAACAAGCAATAGTTCGTAGCTCAAACGGAACTGTATTTTTGGTCTCTGTAAATAGAAGATTGGATTCTGATAAGCTGAAGCCGGGTTCTAGAGTTGCGCTAAATCAGGATACTCTGTCAGTGGTAGATATTCTCTCCGACTCATGGGATCCATTGGTCAGTAATGCAGAAATTATTGAAAGCCCCGAAATTCGTTATTCGATGATAGGAGGATTGGACAGTCAGATTAAGGAGCTAAGAGAAGCTATTGAACTGCCATTCGAAAAGCCAGAGGCATTCTCAGATTTCGGCATAGAGCCACCTACTGGAGTGCTGTTAACTGGACCACCGGGGACTGGGAAGACGATGTTGGCAAAGGCAGTTGCCAATTCAACGAAAGCTACATTCTTAGGACTGGTTGGTGCTGAACTAGCACAGAAATATATTGGTGAAGGAGGCAGGATGGTCAGAGAACTATTTGAGATGGCAAGGCAGAAAGCTCCGGCAATCATCTTCATTGACGAAATTGACTCAATTGGCTCGAAGAGGCTCGATGTATCGACTTCTGGAGATCGAGAAGTTCAGAGAACTTTGATGCAATTGCTTTCAGAGATGGACGGGTTTGAGAGTTTAGGAGATGTGAAGATAATTGCAGCTACAAATAGGCCAGAACTACTAGATGCAGCACTTATCCGCCCGGGCAGATTTGATAGAATAATCGAAATTCCTCTCCCAGACTTAGAATCCAGAGAGAAGATTTTTGGGGTCCATGGAATTTCTATGCCGATGTCCAATGATGTAGACTTGCGAGCACTTGCAAAAATCTCCGAGGGTTTTAGCGGGGCAGAAATAAAGTCGGTTGTCGTCGAAGCCGGAACTTCTGCAATTTCATACGGACGTAAATCTGCAAGTAAAAGCGATTTTCTTACTGCTATCAAGAAAGTTGAGGATAAAAGAAAGGAGGCGATCTCCAATGGAGATGGCTTCTATAACTAAGCAAACTCTCTTGACGGCAATACTCTTCCAAGGGTTGTGTCAGGTCCATTGGTCGAGTGTGTACCCAATTTTAGTGAAGGTAGGGATCAATCAATTATTGATCAAATAATATTTCCAATAGAGCAAAATGACGATGTCGCTCTACTGGATGTCGACATGGGTGCAGATTTCAACAGGACAGTTGTTACTATGGTTGGTAATCCGGAAGAAGTCCTCAATACTGTAATTGAGTGTACAATTGTTGCTTCAAAGCTTATTGATATGAGGTCGCATACTGGGGAGCACGCTAGGATGGGCGCCGTCGATGTCGTACCATTTATTCCTATTAGCAATATGTCAATGGCCGAGTGCGTACAATTATCCAATAGGTATGCCGAGGCTGTTTCCATAATGCTTGACCTACCAGTATATCTCTATGCAGAAGCGGCTAGAACTAAACAAAGAGTCAAGCTTCCTGATATTCGAAGGGGGCAATACGAAGGCCTTCAGGAAAAGCTGCAGTCAGAATATTGGATTCCAGACTACGGACCGGCAACTTTCAACCCCTTGTTGGGTGCAACTGCTACTGGGGCACGAGAAATTCTAATCGCTTTCAACGTAAATTTAGACACAAATGACAAATCCAAGGCGAATTCAATAGCCGGCTCGATTAGGACTAGTGGCGTGCTGGTTAAGGACGATAATGGCCAGAAAGTCTTCGGTGAAGATGGCAAGCCATTGAGGATTCCTGGCCGATTTCCGTCACTGCAGGCTGCTGGATGGATGTACGACGAGGAAACTGCCCAAGTTTCCATGAATCTACTTAATCATAATGAAACCGGTCTGAGTGAAGTAACGGAGGCAATCAAAGAAATTGCTGATGAAATGCACCTGAAAGCAGTAGCAGGAGAACTTGTCGGTTTGGTACCACTGCAAGCAATGATTTCAGCCGGTGAATACTATCATGAAAATCACGAATCATTGGACGAGAAGGATCTTGTTAATGCTGCAATATCCGGTCTGATGTTGGATAAGCTTGGGGCCTTTATACCAGAATCAAGCATTATTGAATGGGCAATCGAAGGGGTTGGATGATGAACGAAGGTTACAGAAACGTCCTCCTGTCCATTGGCAGTTCGGATCCNACACCCGGTGGCGGCTCAGTAGCAGCTCTCTCCNTAGCTCATGCNCACTCTCTAGCATTNATGGTTGCAAGNCTGACTTTAGCCAANGANAAGTGGGCTAATGGACACGTNNCTGCCAATAGCGTTATTGAAATCTCAGTNCCNGGTGTAGAAGAGGCNATNCNNCTNGCGGAACAAGATGCCGANGCTTTCGATTCTGTAATGTTNGCATACCGTCTACCGAAGGAAACTGAGTCAGANNAAATCACTAGGAAAGTTGCNATTAGAGATGCTACTATAGGGGCTGCTAAGGCACCACTTTCTACAGCATNAAGTGCCCAAAANCTACTCAGCAGTTTGGAAAATCTATGTGTCTCCTGCAATGCNAATGCCCTCACTGATCTNGCTTCAGCATCTGAGATGGCTCTCTCAGCCGTCAAAATCGCTGCAATGAACGTGAAGATTAACTTGGAATATATCAATGGTGAAGATGTAGAAAAGCTAGCTTCACGAATTGAGCAGATCGTTAGAGAATCGGTAAATTCAGCAAATAATGTGATAGTCAAGGTTAACGAGAGGCTGGAGTGGTAATGTCAAACGAGGACCCAAGAATTAGCGGAATTCCAAAAACTCTGCCCACGAAAAAAGAGAGAGATACATCGGTTCCACACGCTCCGATAAGGCCCCAAGTGCTCAATGAAAAAGAGAGAAGGTTAGCTATCGAGAACTCCCTTAGATATTTTCCAGTGGAATGGCACCAGGAACTCGCTGCGGAATTCTTGGAGGAATTAGACACGCTTGGGCACATATACATGCACAGGTTCAGGCCAGATTACGAGATATATTCTAGGGAAATTACCGAATACAAGTCGAAAAGCAAGAGCGCAGCAGCGATAATGTTGATGATTCAGAATAATCTTGATCCTAAAGTCGCACAGTATCCGCACGAGATGATTACGTATGGAGGAAACGGGGCCGTATTCCAAAATTGGGCACAGTACTTGATCACTATGGAATATCTTTCCAACATGGATGATGACCAGACATTGGTGATGTACTCTGGACATCCATTGGGACTCTTCCCCTCATCACCAGAATCCCCCCGTGTCGTAGTGACAAACGGGATGGTTGTGCCAAACTACTCTTCACAGGAAGACTATGAGCGAATGAATGCGTTGGGCGTATCACAATATGGCCAGATGACCGCAGGTTCATACATGTACATCGGCCCTCAGGGAATAGTTCACGGTACTACAATCACGATTCTTAACGCTGCTAGGAAATACCTTGGGAAGAATTCCGAAAGTGGACTTGGGGGCACCCTATACGTCACATCGGGTTTGGGGGGTATGTCTGGTGCACAGGCTAAGGCTGCGGTAATTGCAGGGGCGGTATGCATTGTTGCTGAGATCAATCCAGTCCCAGCTAGAAAGAGGCACGCCCAGGGCTGGCTCACAGAATTATACGAGGATCTAGAAAATCTTTGCATTAGAGCAGAGGAAGCCGTGTCGAACGAGGAGGCAGTCTCGTTGGGATATTTGGGAAACATTGTTGATCTACTGGAATATTTGATCGAGAGGGGTTTAACCCCTGAACTAGCCAGTGATCAGACAAGCCTTCACAATCCTTGGCTAGGTGGCTACATGCCTGCTGGCATTTCATTTGAAGACGGGCTTTCACTGTTGAGTTCAGAACCTGAACAATTCAGAGCATTAGTAAAATCCTCTCTGAAAAGACATGTTAACGCAATAAATAAACTCGCAGATTTGGGAACTAGGTTTTGGGACTATGGAAATGCATTCCTACTAGAATCTAGCAGGGCGGGAGCAGATGTGCTATCTGATGATGGAGCATTCCGATATCCTTCATATGTTGAGGATATTATGGGGCCAATGTGCTTCGATTACGGCTTCGGGCCATTTAGGTGGGTGTGCACTTCTGGAAATTCTGCAGACCTATCAATTACTGATAAAATTGCTAAAGGAGTACTTGAGGATCTTGCTTCGGAATGCCCAGAAGAAATTAGAACACAGTATTTAGACAACATCAAATGGATTTCCGAAGCAGAAAGGCATGACTTAGTCGTTGGAAGCAAGGCAAGAATTCTGTATGCAGATGGGCAGGGAAGAAGGCAAATCGCACTCCAATTCAACGAGGCGATATCTGAAGGAGCGATTTCAGCTCCAATTGTCCTTGGTCGCGATCACCATGACGTAGGTGGTACTGACAGCCCATTCAGAGAGACTGCAAATATTTACGACGGTTCAATGCACACAGCCGATATGGCAGTCCATAACTTCGTTGGGGACTCATTCAGAGGTGCCACTTGGGTCAGCCTCCATAATGGCGGAGGAGTTGGTTGGGGCGAAGTGATCAATGGGGGTTTCGGCATGGTAATAGATGGCTCTGAAATGGCAGCCCGAAACATTGAGTCGATGATTTCATGGGATGTAAATAATGGGATTGCTAGGAGGTCATGGGCAAGGAATTCTGGGGCAATTTCAGCTACAATTAGGGCGATGGAAGATGATAATAGACTGGATGTGACTCTGCCCAATCTGGTAGACCGCATCATTCTTGATAGCTTGTTTGAAGATACTCGATGACTCTATTTGATTGACCGGTATGCCAGATACATGAGTGGAGTTCAGATCGATGGACACTCTCTGACGCTTGAAGAGATAAAGTCCGCAATATTCGGGCCCCTAGAAGTTTCTATCTCGGAGAACTCTCGAGAACTAATGCAAGAATCAAGAAAGGCAGTACAAATGGTCATAGATTCTGGAGAAGTCGTATATGGGATTAACACCGGATTCGGGGCCCTTTCTTCAGTATCTATAGATCAGGATGGTCTCGAGTCACTTCAGACTAACCTTGTGAGAAGCCATGCATGTGGGATCGGTGAAAGAATGGATCCAGAGAGCGTACTAATGATGATGTTGATTCGCGCTAACTCCCTTGCGAAGGGAGTTTCCGGTGTCAGGCCCCTGGTAGTAGACCTAATTCTGGGAATGGTAAACTCGAGAATAGCGCCAATCATTCCCCGAATAGGCTCATTGGGGGCTTCAGGAGATCTAGCCCCACTCTCCCATATGACAATGGGCATGATGGGAGAAGGCGAATGCGTAGTTGAAGTCGATGGAGAGTGGGTGTCCAAAGATGCAAGAGTTGCATTGGAAGATGCAGGGCTAAATCCAATTTCACTACAAGCAAAGGAGGGCCTATCTCTAATTAATGGAACAAGCCAGATGTGTGCTTACCTCACTCAAACCCTACTCAACATGGAGGCATTGATCCTTGCAGCAGATGCCTCAGTTGCCTGTTCAATTGAGGCCATTAAGGGCTCTCACAAGCCCTTTGATAGGAGGATACACGACTCAAGGCCACAGGTGGGGCAATCAATATCCGCTGCTAGGATATTTGAGCTACTTTCAGAATCGGAGATTGCAATTTCTCATGAAGACTGCGATAGAGTACAAGATGCCTACTCTTTCAGATGCTCCCCACAAGTCCACGGTCCAGTGATTGATATTCTAAGAGAGACGAGGAGGATTCTTGAGATAGAGGTCAATAGTGCTACAGACAACCCACTTGTATTCATAGATGATGATGAGGTTGAAATAATCAGTGGGGGCAATTTCCACGGACAGAACTTAGCTCTAGCAAGCGATTCCATCGCCATTGCATGCCACGAGCTTGCCAGTATTTCTGAAAGAAGGATAAACCAAATTCTGGATCCAAATTGGAGTGGCCAGAAAGCATTCCTAGCAGAAAATGAAGGATTGGAAAGCGGCCTGATGATTGTGCAGTATGTTGCAGCAGCAATCATTTCTGAATTACACATTCTATCCAGTCCTGCTACAATAAGCAATGTACCCGTTAGCATGGGTAAAGAAGACCATGTTTCGATGGGGGCAACGGGATCTTTTCGCTCTCTGAAATGTACAATTCTTCTGTCCCAGGTAATTGCAAATGAGCTCATATGCTCTATAGAAGCTCTAGAGGCAATAGATGAGGCCCCTGGAAAGGGTGTGCGCAAACTGGTCAAATGGGTACGCTCTAATGTTGACAAGTTAGATGGCGATAGGTCTTTGACGGAAGATTCTGAAAGACTATCAAAATCAATTCTTGATGGTGGGCTAACTAGAATTTTCGGGTGAATATATGCAGGAAAAATTGCATATGAATCAACACCCAGGAATAGACCCTCCTCCGTTTACGACTACTGTTGTAGGAAAATTGGAAAATTCTCTTTTTCTCAGAGAGTCTACCTGTTACCCTAGGGGAGGGGGTCAGCCAGGGGATACTGGGAAGATCAGCGTTATTGATGACCCGTCAAACATGGATAATTCCGCATCTAAGTCAATATCATCCAATATGAAAGAGGTGCTGCCGGGTAAAATGATTATACATCCTGTTGATGATGCTTCATTATTCTCTGAAGGGCAAAAAATTCTCTGTAGCATTGACAACGACCGAAGGAACTCGCACACGATGATGCATACTGCTCAGCATATTTTTTCTGCACTATCGGAGGACATTTGGGGCGCTGAGACAGTCGGAAACCAAATTGGAGAAGAAAGATCCAGAGTAGACCTGCTTTTCGAGGATAAGAGCGTCTTCGATCCAGATACAATAATCGAAGCTGTAAACACTACCATTCACTCAAAAATTTCAGTGCACGTTCATGAATGGGGCCGTAAGAAGATAATGTCACATGAGAATATGAGGCATACAAAGTTCATGCATAGGATACCAGAGGTAATTACTCATCTCAGAGTGGTGGAAATTGAAGGAGTCGATCTATGTCCTTGTGCTGGTACTCATGTTTCAAACACATCAATGATACCTAAGGTCAAGTATGCCGGAAAAAAGAACAAGGGCAAAGGTAGATTGAGAATTTCATATGAGTTTGAATAATTGATTAATTAGAATTAATTCTATTGGTGGGCTCGGCAGGAATTGAACCTGCGATCTTCGCCATGTCAAGGCGACGTCATAACCCCTAGACCACGAGCCCTGGCTGTCCGTGATGAAACCCATTGAAGAATCATTCTGAGAGCTATGATACGATTTTCGATATGCGCCCTTCGCATCCAATTCTCGAGCAGGATCCAGCAACCCTACTCCTACCGTTAGACATGGAGAAAATTTCTGGGCGAATAATCTTGACATTGGACTTACACTTCATGCAAAATCCGTGAATTTCGTCGGCCATGAATTTTCGATTAGTAATGTGGCTAAATATTTCACCATATAGGGGGTATTAGCAATATATTGGCATATTTTTCAAAAATCGTTATACTGAAAGGAATATTGTATAAAATGAAAATCAAATATTTCCGATAATCCATGTTATCAGAAATATATGCGCGGAAAATTTATACAAATTTTTGCTGAATTCGAAATATTATTGTAAAACCAACAAATTATTGAAAAATTATTTGAGATGCTTCAATGTTAAATAATAATATATACTGAATCAATACACTATATTTGAATTTACAATGTCGCCATTTTTCATGGTAATGCTGACAGGAGTGCTTCCTGGGGTCTGACACCACGAGTCTGCGGAAGAAGACCAAAGCACATTCAAGTCAGCAAGACCGCCCTCGGATAAGACGCCTCTGACTTCCTCATTATCGAACATTGTTGAAGCGGGATTCCTAGTTGCAGCAATTAGACCAACTATTGGATCCACTCCCAAACGATGTGAAAGAATACTACCAATCATAGGTAGCGAGGTGATAGGGCAATTTGGATTGAAATCAGTAGCAATTGAGAAAGGCCAATCTTCTTCTATACATTGTCTAATGGGCAAGTCAATTTTCTTTCCTAAAACATAAGGGGTTCCTGGAAGAAATGTCTGTACGGTTCCTGCTTCTGCAGCTTTTATTCTAGAGTCTATATTTGAACAAGCAACATGATCTCCACTTTCTGAACCAAGTTCGGCTGCTAAAGCTAAACCACCACTATCAACAAACTCATCTACATGAAGCCTAGAACCCAACCCATACGATTTAGCCGCATTCACAATTTCTTCGGTTTGTTCGTTAGTATACCAGCCTTCCTCACAGAAAACATCAACCCACTTAGCCAGAGATAACTCGGATATTACTGGCAGCTGATCAGAAATCAATTGTTCAATGTATTCATCCTTGCTAATTTCCCGGGGAAAGTCATGTGCACCCAGCCAAGTTGGCTTGATTTCGCAATATGTTGATCTGTCAATCAGGGACACACATTCTAGGATTTTTACTTCAGATTCGACGTCTAAACCGTATCCACTTTTTGCTTCAAGAGAAGTTGTTCCGTTATTTTGAGCCGACTCTACTCTCCTAATTCCAGCCTCAACCAATTTTCTTTGCGGGCAACTCCTTGTTTCGTGAACGGTTCGAAGTATGCCTCCACCAGAATTCGATATATCCTTGTAAGAATTGCCAGACAACCTCATGGAAAGCTCATTAGATCGATCTCCAGACCATACAAGATGGGTGTGGCAATCAACGAATCCAGGGACAACTGACATCCCATTAAGATCGATTACCTTAGTTCCGTTTGATTCTGTCTGTGCGGGATACCAAGGAGCATACTCATCAATAATCTCCCCCATTGGTCTAATTTTCTCTATTCTGGCTCCTTCGATTAAGATGCCCATACCATCAGAGTGAACAAGATTTTCTCTTTCCATTAAGTGACGGCCAGATAGTGGGTATTGGTCGTCTCCAGTTGAGAGATGTGCTATCTCCCCACAGTTGAACAATATGGTCGCCATGCTTGCTGCTGGTTACGATAGTTGAAAGAACTCCCGCTCCTGCGGAGTCTGTGGAAGGAGTTATCATTGGTATCGAAAGCACCGCACATACATTCTCATTTGGCTCTGTAAGTACTAATGGTGTGTTATTTCCTTCTCAATCATCACTGTTTAGACCAGAGGAAGGGGGGATTCATCCTAGGGAGGCTGCAGACCATCATTCTGATGTTACCTCTGAATTACTAAATAGAGTTTCTAATGCTGAATATTTTAGTTGGGACTCAGTAGTAGCAATCGCATTTAGCCAAGGTCCGGGGCTGGGCCCATGTCTACGGGTAGGTGCTTCTGTAGCAAGAACTCTCTCCACATCTCTCCAAGTTCCACTAATTGGTGTGAATCATTGTATTGCGCACATAGAAGTAGGAAGAAATCAGACTGGGTGCGATGATCCTGTATTGCTCTATGTCAGTGGAGGCAATACGCAAGTGATTGCTAGAGCTGATGGCAAATATAGGGTTCTGGGTGAAACACTGGACATTGGAATAGGTAACATGCTGGATAAATTTGCTCGTCATAACGGCATTGCATTTCCCGGAGGTCCAGAAGTAGAAAGGCTAGCAAATAATTTCACTAGTGAAGGGTGGAAGTCACTAGATTCTGTATTACTTCCCTATGGTGTGCATGGTATGGATATGGCATTCTCTGGTATTCTAACTTCCGCAATTCAGAGGATTTCTGATGGCCACTCATTGGAGGAAGTATGCTGGTCCCTACAAGAGCATTCTTTCGCCTCTTGTGTAGAAGTCGCTGAAAGAGCATTAGCTCACACCGGAAAGAATGAGTTACTACTAGGTGGAGGGGTGGCATGCAATGAGAGATTGAGAGAAATGAGCACAATAATGTGCGAAGAAAGAGGCTCATCATGTCACTGGCCTGAAAAGCAATATTGCATAGATAATGGAACTATGATTGCGGAACTTGGACGCAGAATGCTTGAGGCAGGAATCAGCACCGAACTCTTAGACAGTGCAATCAACCCAGGACTCAGAACTGACAATACTTCAGTCATTTGGCATTGATAATTCACGAACTCTTATGAAAGGCACTCTGACCGGAAGTTCAAGGATTGATTAGATAGTGCAGAGAAGAAGAAGAAGAAAGGCAGAGCCGAAGAATATTTTCGGAACCAGCGCATCTTCGACACAATCCTCTTCTCCAAAAAAGGCTCGCCGTGAAAATACTCAGAGAATTAGGCCCCAAGCGGCTCCACCATCAGTTCCCGGCGCGAAACCAAAACCTATGCCCAGAAAACGAGATGTTGTCAAAACAAAACCAAAGAATGATCCAATTAAATCAAAGACTTCCTCTGTGAAAGTAGTAGATGAATCTAAAGTGGCTCAAACAAAAAATTCTGAAGAATTGACTGTTAATAATATTGAGACTATCGACGAACAGCAGTCAGTTGAGAAAAATACAGTCTCTTCAAAAGAAATTATTCCTGATAAGAAAAGTAGGAAGGGTTTAGGATTGGAAACTAAACCAATTGAAAGGCCAATTGAAAAAAATCAAACACAAGGTACGAGTCAAAAGGCTAGACAGATCATTCAAGATAGCCTAATCAAAGCTTCTCAGTCTATCCAAAAGATCTCAAAGGTTGATGTTGATTCAGAGAAAGCCGGAGGAACAAAACCCATTGAAAAACAGAAGCCCCCCCAAAAGAAGTTCAGAAGCAGGGTCTCTTCTTACCAACCGGCTTCGAGGGCTAAGAGATTAGATCGGAGCAGGCATATGGAGTACAAGTATGAAATGAGGGGCCTTTTACAAGAGATTTCAGTTGCTGAGGAACACAGATCGAATATTCTGGCAACAATTTGGGCTCGAGGCGAAAGACAAACAAGTAGTGAAGCTAAGGAATTTATTCATGAAAAACTATCAGAAGGAATAATCGACGAGAAACAGACTGAATCTTTAGAAAAAATTGTAGATCAGTATACAATTAGAAGATGAATCTGAGAATGGTTCTTCTTATGAGACCTGTTGGGACCCATGTGGTGAATGAATCAAACACTGATTGGATTGGTGACATTGGATCGGCGGGGAATCCCCCTTATCGTAGGGGGATACATCCTGGGATGTACAAAGATAAAATATGGACAATGAGGCAATATGCCGGGTTTTCCTCGCCAAGAAAGACAAATCAAAGGTTTAGAAAACTCCTGGATAGTGGTCAGACAGGAATTTCTGTTGCATTCGATCTCCCCACGCAACTTGGTATTGACTCAGACGACCCGCTATCGATCGGAGAGGTTGGGAAAGTTGGAGTCGCAATAGACTCCATACAAGATATGAGATTGCTATTCGACTCGATAGACTTAGGCAAAATTTCAACATCGATGACAATAAATGCCCCGGCAACTACACTTTTGGCCCTATATGTGGCTGTCTCTGATGAGAAGGGAATTGATAGGGCCGACTTATCAGGTACGGTCCAGAATGACATACTGAAGGAGTATATTTCGAGGGGACTCTATATATATCCGCCCGAACATTCAATCCGATTAACTACAGATCTAATGTCGTGGTCGAAGGATTGCACTCCTAAGTGGAACACTATTTCTGTTAGCGGATATCATATGCGTGAGGCAGGCTGTTCTGCATCGCAAGAGATCGCTTTAACCCTATCAAATGCACTATATTATACTCGGAAAGCAATTGAAAGCGGCATGTCGATAGACGATTTCGCACCAAGGATGTCATTCTTCTTCGCCTGTCACAATGACTTCATTGAAGAAGTAGCAAAATTCAGGGCTGCGAGGCATCTTTGGTACGAGTTGGTTGAAAGGGAATTCTCCCCCAATAACAAAAAGTCTTCACAACTCAGGTTTCACACGCAGACTTCGGGAGTAACATTAACCGCACAGCAACCGATTAACAATGCTATCAGAGTTGCGTTCCAAGCATTATCCGCAGTTTTTGGAGGTACTCAGTCATTACACACGAATAGCTATGACGAAGCATTGGGTTTGCCTACTGAAAACTCAGTGGAGCTTGCTCTCAGGACTCAGCAAATCATTGCTGAGGAAACCGGAATTTCACGTTTTGTTGATCCTCTTGGAGGTTCCGAATCGATAGAATCGCTAACAAATGAAATGATTAGTGAATCAAATATATTAATTGAAAAAATCGACTCACTAGGGGGCTCTATGGAGTGCGTAAAATCTGGATTCCAGCAGAAGATGATCCATGAAAGCGCATGGGAGCATCTCAAAAGCGTCGAGAGTGGTGAAGAACGTATAATTGGAGTAAACTCACATGTTGAAAACGACTCCCCTGAATTCGAAGGTTTAGTATTGGATCCAACTGCCGAACGTGAAATTGTCTCGAGTCTTTCTTCTTTCAAAGAGTCAAGAGATAAGCAATCTATTGAAAACGCGCTTTCACGGCTAAGAAATTGCTGTAGGGACGGAACTAATGTAATGGAATCAATAATTTCGGCTGTTAAGGTTGATGCTACAGTAGGGGAGGTCAACAAAGTAATGAGGGAAGAGTTTGGAACGTGGATTGCCCCCAGTGGTGTTTGAATGTCTTCTGGATCCATCAATCATATCGGTATTGCAACAAATTCACTAGATAATGCTGAAGATTTTTGGAACTTACTGGGTTACTCAAGGAGTCACGATGACACGGTAGAAGAGCAGGGAGTTAGAATTCGATACATGAAAGGAAAGGAGGCGCCTGCCATAGAATTATTGGAGCCTCTTGGGGAAGACTCCCCCATTGCTAGATTCATATCAAAAAGAGGTCCTGGAGTACAGCAGATTGCAATAAATGTGACAGATATTTCAGCTAAAATAGAAGAGTTGATTGGTATTGGAGTAAGAATGATCAACGAAGAGCCGCTAATTGGCTCTGGCGGGCATAGAATAGCATTTATCCATCCTTATTCTAGCGGTGGGGTCCTCATTGAACTTGTAGAATCAATCACATGATAACCATCAAAAAGGAATCATTATTCGCATTGTCATGATTAGTTCGTTGGACAAGTTCGACTCTGTAGGAGTCTCAAATACTAATGCTATTCAAGAAGAAATCGATTATCTGCGTGATACTCTTGAGGTTCTAAGGGCTACTGGCGATATAACAAATGATGCATTCTTGGAGGCCGGTGCCGTACATGGCGGTCTCTCGTTGATACTAAACTTGATCAGTCAGGGAATATCAGATGACGAAGCCAATGAGCAGTTCCAGAGCCTAAAACAAAGGGCGATTTCACTAAATAACACCCATCCTGACCTAGATAAAATGGTGGAAAGTAAAAGATAATACTCCAGTATTACCACAGTAATACTTATTTTTTACAACTTGTTCGGCATTATATGCCAAAAATTAGCCTTGATATGCCAAGTGAGATTGTTCATGATTTGAAAAGTCATGTTGGCGATAGCAAAAAGTTTGTGAGTTTGGCGGATGCAATTAGAACTGCATGCAGGAAAATGCTAGATCAACTGGACGAAATTGACTCAAGACACGGAAGGATCTGAATGAAAACAGTAAGTAGAAAACATGCAATTATGGCCGTAGAACAAATAGTTCGATACATCGAGAATTGTGATGACGAACTGCGTGAGGGGCTAGTTAAGACTCCTGAAAGGGTCATCGAATCATATGAAGAAATATTCTCTGGTTACTCTATGGATGCCAAAGAAATTCTAGACTCAACATTCAATGCAGAGGGATATGATGGCATTGTACTACTACGTGATATTGAGTTTCAGAGTACTTGTGAGCACCATCTTCAGCCCTTTTCTGGTCGAGCCCATATTGCATACATACCAGTTGACAGAATCGTAGGGATCAGCAAACTTGCTCGTCTTCTTGACATGCATTCAAAGAGGTTGCAGAATCAAGAGAGAATCACAATTGCAATTGCAAATGACCTAGAAGAAAATCTCAACCCATTAGGGTGTGCTGTAATTCTCGATGCTCAGCATGGCTGCATGAAGTGTAGGGGGGTAAAGAAACAGGAAGCAATAATGACCACTAGCTCAATGAAGGGTGTTTTCTTTAAGAAATCAGAAGCCCGTGCAGAACTCTTACAATTAATACGACCTCAAAAATAAGGTGGCGAAAAATGCTGAAATATCCAATTGTTGAAATTTTCCATTCCGTTCAGGGAGAAGGATTTCACACTGGCTTGCCACATGTGTTTGTTAGATTCGGAAATTGTAATCTCCGTTGTGAATGGTGCGATACAGAATTCATGACATTCGAAGAGTTGGGGATCAATGAAATTGTTGACAAGGTACTATCTTATGACTGTGACAGAGTGATATTTACTGGTGGAGAGCCTGCTTTACAGGACTTGTCATCAATAGGACGACGATTGAAGCAGCATGGAATATCCCTATCGATTGAGACAAACGGCACAATTCCAATCGACCCAATAATTGACTGGATATGTGTTAGTCCAAAGGACCAAATTTACCCCAATGTTGCAATAAAGCAACGTTCTGGTGACGAGTTGAAAGTTGTATACTGCGGTCAAGATTTATCAATCTACGACGGATTGAAGTTAGGATTTGAGCATCATTACATCCAACCATGCTACATGGAAAATGAATCGATAGAGGAAAACGGTGCGTCATTCAAGATTGTTGAGAAACTGGTAAAGAATAATCCCGGATGGAGACTAAGTCTACAGACTCAAAAATGGATGGGTATTCTATGAGAAGGGCAGTCATGTCACTTTCAGGAGGAATGGACAGCACTGCACTGCTGATGAGGTTGTTAAGTAAAAATTTCAAAACCACTTGTCTAACGTTTGATTATGGGCAAAAACACTCAATTGAGATAGATAGGGCCAAAGCAAATATTGAGTATCTAGAAAACAATGGAATATCAGTTGACCACCACGTTATTGATCTAAAACCTGCAATGAAATCTCTCAATTCAGCGTTAATTTCCGATGAAATGAATATGCCTGAAGGCCATTATGAGTCCGATCAAATGAGGCAGACTGTGGTTCCGAACAGAAACGCAATTTTCAGCTCGATAATTTACGCCCAGGCACTAAGCATCTCTTCTAAGGAATCCGCCAATGTCTCTATTGCACTTGGAGTACATAGTGGTGATCATGCAATATATCCTGATTGCAGGCCGGAGTTCTACACATCTCTGGAGAGGGCATTTTCAATCGGAAACTGGGGCTCTGAGAAAGTTTCATTCCATCTTCCATTTATTCAATGGGATAAATCAAGAATTCTTGTTGATGCGATTGAGTCAATTAAGAAACTCGATCTAGAATTCGACATTGTTTTTGCAAACACTAACACTTCGTATAACCCCGATTCCCAAGGACGTAGTTCAGGTAAATCTGGAGCTGACGTTGAGAGGATACTGGCTTTCCATACTATTGGACGGGTAGATCCTGTTGAATACATAGGGGGCTGGGAGAATGCCCTTTCTTCGGCAATATTAACACAGAAAAATTTCGAGGTAGGAATATGAAGGAGAATATGCCCCGATTTAACCCAGAAAGGGATAGAGAGTGGAGAGAAAGGCTAACTAGACTACAGTATCATGTGACAAGAGAGTCCGGAACAGAACCGCCTAACTCTGGGATATATTACATGGAGGAAAGAGAAGGAAAATACCTATGCATTTGCTGTGGTAACATTCTGTTTACTTCAGAAATGAAATATCATTCAAATTGCGGGTGGCCTGCATTTCATACAGAACACCCAGATGCAGGAATTATTCGTCTTGAAGACAATTCTTTCAGAATGCTAAGAGTCGAAGTTCGTTGTGGATCTTGTGATGCACATCTGGGACACGTTTTCGATGACGGACCATTACAATTTGGCGGTGAAAGGTATTGTATCAACTCGGCTAGCATTGACTTCGTACAGGGGGAAAATAATGACGACTAGTATCCGGAGATGGGTGGAGACAGACACTGGACACAGAGTCCCTAATCACAAGAGTAAATGTAGGAATATGCATGGACACAGATATAGATGGGAAGTTGAGATTGAGGGGGATATTGTCGAGAAGCCGAACGTTTCTGATGAAGGTATGTTGATAGATTTCTCAGATGTTTCCGAAATACTAACCAAGCATATCCATGACGTTGTAGATCACGCATTCATAGTTTACGAAAATGATGCCCTTGCTATTGAAGCACTATCGCATTTAGGAAATAATCACAGAACTGTCTTAGTTCCATTTATTCCTACAGCTGAAAATTTAGCTAAATGGGCTTTCGAGCGAGTAAGTCCGCACATTAAATCTGCATATGGGAACTCATTACGTCTTTCCGCATTTCATGTCAGGGAGACTCCGAAATCTTGGGCTACTTGGAAACCCTAAAGTTTGGAAATATTATGCAATGATTTGATCATAGGACGCAATTATTAGCACAGATCGATCTCAATGTTCATGGATACGGAGATGGAAGGTAAGGTAGCACTAGTCACAGGCGGAGCTGGGGGCATAGGCCAGTCAATATGCAGGCACTTGTCAGCAGAAGGTGCCATTGTTGCAATACACTACCATACTTCTGAGAATGATGCTGAAAAACTTGCTTCTGAGATAGGAGGGTTCACTGTTAATGCCGATTTACGCATTCCTTCAGAGGCAAGGAAAATGATT
This sequence comes from Methanobacteriota archaeon, assembly GCA_002718695.1. GTDB lineage: Archaea > Thermoplasmatota > Poseidoniia > Poseidoniales > Thalassarchaeaceae > UBA36. The sequence goes on along the minus strand of PBFP01000024.1, from coordinate 22,646 downwards.
TCTAATATCGTTTCTAAAGTTGGAGGTTTGGACATTTGCGTTGCAAACTCAGGACACTACCCCTCGCGTTCACTGTCATTCTGGGAGATTGATGACGAACGTTGGGAGTCGACCATATCCTCAAACTTAGGAGTGGCCGTAAATACCTCTAGAGCTTTCCTTGAGCATGCTTCAGTAGCAAGATCCGGATCCTTGGTTCTTGTAGGTTCGACTGCTGGAGTTTATGGTGAGGCTGGACACTCCGATTATGCTACTGCAAAGGGAGCCATTACATCAGGGCTGCTTCTCACACTAAAGAACGACGTTGCCAAAATTGGAAATGTACGTGTAAATGCTGTTGCCCCTGGTTGGACAATCACAAAGAAGAAGGAAATTGAGCCCCCCAAAGAATCCTCAATCGGACGAGCGCAATCAACTATGGCCCTCAAGAAATTTGCAACACCCGACGATGTAGCTAGGGCTGTGGTAATGCTTTCGTCTAATGCTACTGCGGGACACATTACAGGTCAAATCATAGAGATTGCCGGAGGGATGGAGGGACGGATAATATAACGTAACTCCTTTACGTCTATGATTACTGGCCACATCATGGAAATACAGCATACAGTTAATGCGAATAAAAATGAGCCTATGTACCGGGATATTGATGTTAGGTCGATTAATGGTTTCATGGGATTATTTATTCATATCATAATTCTGCCAATTGTCAACATTATCCTATTAGCTTCCGGCCCTCTAGGCATATTAATTATCATTACAGGACCTCTTTGGTTATTGATGTGGAATAGTTATGTGGTAGTGAACCCAAACGAGGCTGTTGCAGCTCAATTCTTTGGGAAGTACGTGGGCACCCTCAAGAAGGAGGGTTTCCAATTTTTCATTAACCCACTTTACAATAAAAACAGGGTTTCAATGCGCATAAACAACTTCGAGTCAAATAAACTGAAGGTCAACGATGTGAATGCGAATCCGATAGATATCGCTGCTGTGGTTGTTTGGAGGGTCTATGATGCCGCTGAGGCACTCTTCGAGGTAGAGAATTACGATCATTACGTGCAAATTCAGAGCGAGGCTGCACTTCGAGAAATGGCTACAAAATATCCCTACGATGCCATTGAACAGAAGGACATAGGTGGAACCACCCTGTCTAGTCATCAGGATGTAGTTGCGCTTGAGCTAGAAGCATCCGTAGAGTCCAGGCTAGCTAGAGCAGGCATAGAGGTCTTGGAGGCCAGAATAAGCTATCTTGCTTATTCTACTGAGATTGCTCAAGCAATGCTTCGAAGGCAGCAAGCAGCAGCAGTTGTTGCAGCTCGAAGGGAAATTGTCGATGGTGCGGTAGGGATGGTAGAGCTTGCGCTTGAACAACTTAGTGAAAAGCAGATAATTGAATTGGACGAAGAAAAGAAGGCTACCATGGTAAGTAACCTGCTTGTTGTACTTTGTTCTGAAACGGACACAACACCTGTAGTTAACACTGGCTCCATCTAAATTATTAGCGAATTGACGAATCATAATTCATGGGAGTGCTGTGGGATCTTTTTGGTTTGTCCGTTTTTGGCGCAGATGTGAGGCCAAATGAAAGATCAAAAACAACATTCTGGGAAACATTACTTAGAATCATTCGCTACTCAATAGCACTTGCAGTATTAATCTTCATTTTTGGCCCCATGTTTGCTCGATTTTGACTCTTTCTTATTTTCGAACGAGTTGGCAGCGTCAGAAATAACGCCAAGCAATCTGTGCATTTCGTCATCTTTGGGTAGCCCCCTCATGATTACTCTGAATAACGTCTCCTCTATTCCCTTGCGTTTATGCTCCTTTGTAGGCATGTTTTGAACAAGTCGACGAACCTCTTCTCTGAATCGCTGTCTTAGTTTGGGATTTAGCAGTCTACCTCCAGTTCCTGACGGTTTTGACGTGTCAGAGTGATAATACCATATGAAGCATATAATCGAAACTGCGTGACTTAGATTGAGGATTGGGTATCCTTCCCATGTCGGTATCGTAACCAGTAAGTCGCAAAATGTCAGTTGTTCATTAAGTAGCCCTTTGCCTTCAGGGCCGAAAACTAAAGCAATTCGGCCTTCTGCATTTCCAAGACTACTCGGTATCTCTTCAGGTAGCAAGAAATGTCTTCTAGCAATCTTGTCACCTTCTTCTCTCTTACCGGAGGTCCCTACTACAATGGAACAGTCTGTAGTGGATTGCTCCAGTGTCTGGAAAACCTTAGCGTTTTCAAGAACTCTTTGCGCATTCTTCGCCCTCCTCTTTGTCTCTTCAGACCATGCGCCGTCCCTTCCAACTACTCTTAAATCAGTGAAGCCGAAATTTAGCATCGTTCTAGCTACGGCTCCGATGTTCCCATCATTCTCCGGCTCAACTAATACAACACAAACTTCCTCAGAAAAACCAGGTAAAACGTCGATCCGCCTATCGCCCATTATTTGGCGAAAGAGGATGTTTTGAAAAAACACTCTAGTCTACTCTTCTCTGTTTGTATCTGGTAATGTAACCAGCAATCCAATTTCTCATCCTCTTGTTATCTACGTCAGAGAATTCTGAAACAAGGTGTTTGTTGGTGTCGAAGTCATCAGTAAATTGATCGGGATAAGCCTCAACAAGCCTAAGTGCTCGAGATTTTATGAATGATGGTCGTATATTGCCCATTTTATTCCTCCATTAACTTAACTTCCAAAGGAAAGCCTTCTTCTCGTGTACAAATTACTTTGATTTTTCTAGGCGGATGTTGCATGCCCCTTCTCCAAATCTCGTGATTGACTGATTCGTCTATCCAGATATCTTCATCATCGGTTTTTTTCATGTGCCTTGCAACATGGTTTTTTACTTCAGCCATGGCTCTTTTGGCCCTATTTGTTCTAGGAACATTCCATGCCGCTCTTAGAGGGATAACCATCTCTTTAATCTCAGCCACCTAATTCACCTCTGAAGTTTGGATCTTCGCCACATATGCCTCTTTGGATGTGTATTTGTTTTTCTGTTAGTCCTCATAACGACCCAAACAGGTACCCTCTTGTTCTGCTTAGTTACCTTGTTCAGCCTCTTCTTCTTAGCAAAGGGTTTGTTTCGTGCCATGTTATCACTCAATACCTCTTCAGCTCGGGGTAGCGTTCTTCGGCGACCTCTCTAACGGAGTGAGCCACTTCGTCAAGCAAGCTTTGTCCTTTACTACTCAGAACTTTACCTCTGTTCACAGTTCCAGTGACATTCATCGAGTCAGATACCAAACCCGAATCGGCAAGTTGCTGGAGAATCTTTCTTGATATATTTCGTGAGCCAGATACCGCTTTGCTTTTCTTCACTCCGCGATCTTTGGCACCTCCAAATTCTTGGGAGATTCGGTTTGTTCCAATCGGCCCCATCATGGCAACCTTGCGAAGAATAGAAGCAGCCCTGGTATGCCACCAGTCATCTTGTACAGGGGGCCTCTCTCTATGGGTACCTGTCTTGACTTGTGTGGCCCACTCGGGAGGATTAATTTTTTCGAAAGATTGCAATTTATGTGAAAGAGTGGATATAAGCAAGTCCGCTGGAACGTCATAATACGTCGTCATACCCTCACCGTGCGCTACGGCCGTCCTACAGACTGTATTTAACCGTGATGTCACGGTTTTTCCTAGGCACTGAAGAAAATGTCCTCTTCGACAAGCATTGAAAAATACAATACATTTGCAATTGTCATGAAGCGATCACTTTCCAAGAACCCTAACATGCTTCGTACAATGGTGGGTACTGGAATGACATTGATACTATTGCTATCCTATGCTGTATATTCCAATACAGTGAACTCAGAATACTATCAATACACAACCACAAACAATTCCGAAGAAATGGAATTAAGGGTTGAAAATGAAGGTCTAGCCGAATGGTTCTACACTACAAATGATGCAATTACATGGGTCAACTTTTCCATTGATGGAGCTGCTCCTGGCTCTGTATTAATTGTCGAAGCGGAAGGTTCTAACTGGTCTCACTCGCCAAACCTTGGTTTGGATGGCGAGAGTTATATTTGTAATGAGCCCGATTCCGACTATTCAACAATTATCGAAACTTGCCTGTACAGTAGAACTCATTCAATGGAGCTAATCAATGGAAGTGGAATTCTCAGGGGCCGTGTATCATTAGAATTACCGATTAAGGGGAAGGGTTTTCTGGAAAGTTCCGATTCAGAAACTGCTGAAAACAAGTCTAAGGCACTAATTGACTCGGCAAAAAAAGTCATTACTTGGAAGATAATTATTGAAGAATCTGGAGAGACATCATCCAGTGCTGGCATTATCGCCGGAGCTGAATACTCAAGTCATGATCTTGTCGATGTCAAAAAGTTCAAACTTGATCCATTCCAAGAAACTGTGTATAGTTTCTCTGCCCTAATTGGGTGTTTCTTCCTAGTATTGGTAATACCCATGATGATATACTTTTCAGCAAGATACAAAGAGAATTTGAATGAGTCAAAAAGAAATGCTTCCGAGGAAGAATAGTTGTAAACCCTGTGTTCCTATATTTATTCTAAGGATGTTTGACAAGATCAACAAGTCCTAGATTTCGGAATTCGGCTATAGATTTTGATATCCTCTCCGGAGCAGGAGCAATCTTCTCTGCAAACAAATCATCCAAAATTGCAATTATCTGAGATAGATTGTTTGTTCCATCCATGAGTAGCCAAAGAGCAGAGTTCATTTCGTCCAATGGTCTTTTCACCTCTGTCGGTGCTCCAAAAATTTTTGAAATTCTTTTCTCAAAGGAACCTAATTTTTTTTCCTGAAAAATGGTGATTAAACCATTTTCATTCTTGTCCCAGCGGACATTGGTTCTGGTCGGGAACACCAATGTACTCATCACCATACCAACCACATTGCCAACAAAGCAGAAGCAGAACCTAAAATAGCGAAAATTCGAACAAGAGTAATGCTATCGAAGATGTTTTTTGCCCACCACGCAATTACCCCAGATAATGACATCATTAGTATTGCAATCTCAAGCTCGGTTGAAAAAATTCGAGTGGACAATCTACCTCCTCAATTTTCTCGCATTATTAACTACAGAAGAAGCGAGAGCGGAAACCCTCTCAGCAGTTTCTTCATTGACCAGGTTGCCGTTGTCATCAAATGCTTCTTTAACGCGCGGAACAGCAACCTGTTCTGGAGCGACCCAGCCGTGGATCCATCTAGCTGCTATCCTCATGTGATTTAGAGTATTATTACTGGCCTGACCCCCCAATGTACTCATTAGACCGAATACTTTTCCTGAAGTATGCTTAGAATATAACCAGTCAAGAGAGTTTTTCATTACCCCACTCATAGTTCCATGATATTCTGGGCTAGATAAGACGAATGCATCAGATTCGATAGCCATCTGTTGGAATTCTTTCACATTAGGGTTATCCCAGCAACCATTTTCTCCTACAAGAGGGAGAGGTTTTTCTCCATGATCCCAAATTATTGTTTCAGCACCTTGATTTTTGCACTCACTTAGAAGTATTTCGAGCATCCGACCATTAGCCGAATCCAAATCATAAGTACCACATATTCCCATCACCCTAATTTCACCACTCATACCACCATCAAGGGGTGTCAGACTTCAAATATGCGTCTGTTCAATATTTGCCAATGCTTATTCATGTGTCATTTTGCCGAGATGACATGGCTGCTAGCGTTGATGAACATCTGGCAAAGGCTTCCGAACATTCTACTTCAGGTGATACCGATCGTGCTATAGAATCCTATCTATCAGCGATTTCACTAGATCCTGATAATGCCACTGCTTGGTATAGCGTTGCTCTACTATACATGAAATCGAACTCGGATGCATTAGCGATTGAGGCATTTGAAAAATCTGATGAAATTTATCCCAATTACGGCCCTACATTGGCAAATCTTGCTCATTTACTTTGGGAAAAGAATCCAGAAAGAGCATCTAACTACGCCAGGTCTGCCCTTATCGATTACCCAGAGAATAAGAAGTTGCGGACCATGGCAGATTTTCATTTGGGAAGTAAATCTGGGGTCCCATTCGTAGAATCGAGAGCAGTTGAAAGAGAGCGTGTTGAATTATCAGATTCAACCGAAGAAATAGAACAGAGCAAATCGGACAAAATTACCCGCGCAAACACATTTTCTTCTACCGGCGAACATTCTCAAGCTGTTTCTATATGGAAGGGACTACTAGAAGAGTCTCCAAACTCATCTGAGATTTGGAGGGGATTGGGTGAAGCACTATTTTCAGCAGGATATTCGGACAGGGCAAAACAATGCATAATTAGGGCGGATAATATTGATTCCGAAACTAAGACCACTGATACAGATGAAGATTCAATTGAAGAGAGCATTGATGCAACTGAAGCTTTGCTAAATGCAGCTGCAGTTGAGTCAAACAAATCCGAGATTGTTAATCATGTCAGGGGCGATTTAGAGGACTCTATTGGATGGTATAATATGGGGACAAACCTACTGAACGAAGGGAAAAATGACGAGGCCATTTCTAGTTTCGAGAAAGCTATTGGCGGGTGCCCCAAAAATGAGATTGAGTTGCGAATAAAGGCCCAGAACGGTCGTGGAAACGCATTATACAATTCAGGAAGATACCCAGAAAGCGTACTTGCTTATCACGCGGCAATCGATTTGGATCCTGATGTCGTTACCGGTAGGACGCTTTTCAATATGGCATCGTCATACGCCGCCGTAGAAATGTTTGATGATGCGATTAAGTGCTTTACCCAAGCACTTGATAGGGGCCTAAACAAAAATGAAGTTGAGCTTTGTGAAAGGCAAATTAGTAGGTGCCGCATTCTATCTAGGGAGCAGTCCAAAAGGCAAGCAAGGACCGTTAGGTAGAGGAGATTATTGATACGGAAACAGACTTACTCGTAGGCGTATTGCTTCTGTCAGCTACACTATCGAGAGGAATCAATACATTTGACTCCGGGAAGTACGTTGCAACATTGCCACGTGGAATATCATACTCAATGACCTTCCATCCATCAGAAGTAATCTTTGAGTCTTTGAAATGTGATGTAATTGCAACATTATGATACTCAGTAAATCCATTTTCTTCCATATCTAATTTATTCATCATCACAATCCGTCTACCACGTGAAATACCTCTGTATCGATCATCATTACCATATATTGTCGTATTGTATTGGTCATGTGATCTCACGGTCATCATGATGAATTTTCCATTATCTGTTTTAATCGAGTCAAGTTGGTTTACAATGAAGTTTGCCTTACCTGTCGAAGTTTTGAATTTCAATTCATCACGAGGGGGGTTAGGCAGGTAAAATCCTCCTTTGTCCCTACAACGTCGGTTGTAAGATTCGAAACCTGGGACTGTTTTCTCTATGCAATCTCTTACCAAGTCGTAGTCGGAAGACATCTCGCTCCATTCTATGTCAGATTCTCCGATTATTGATTCGAGTGAGCTGGCAATTCCACAGACTATTTTTGGTTCAGATCTAATATGGCGACTAGCAGGTTTAGCTCTGCCAGTTGATTTGTGAACTACGCCCATGGAGTTCTCAACGGTAACGAATTGTTGTCCGTGTTTGGTTAGATCTCTTTCTGTCCTCCCCAAGCATGGTAGAATTAATCCTGTCTTTCCAGTTACTAGGTGTGATCTATTTGGTTTAGTAGAAATTTGTACTGTAAGATCGCATTGCTGCAGGGCCTTTGCAGTAGAATTTGTATCAGACATTGCGGAAAGAAAGTTGCCGCCCATCGATAGAAAAACCGAGGCCGCGCCCTCATTCATCATCTTGACAGATTCAACAGCATCCAGGCCCTTGTTTTTCACCCGATCCAATCCAAATTCATCACACAAAGCAGTCAAGAAATGTTCTGGAGGGTCGTGATTAATGCCTACAGTCCTGTCACCCTGGACATTCGAATGGCCCCTTACTGGACAAAGTCCTGCCCCTGGCCTTCCAATATTTCCACCTAGCAGCATAACATTCGAAATTTCCTGAATAGTAGCAACCGAGTTCTTATGTTGAGTCAGTCCCATTGCCCAGCAACAAATTATCGAATTAGCCTGGGACATCAGAGTGCCAATCCTGATAATTTCTTCTTTAGGAACTCCTGATGAATCTACAATTTTATCCCATGAGGTTTCTTGAACAATATTTCTATACTGTTCAAATGCGTTTGTATATTCATTGATGAAATGGTGATTGCATCTATCCAGACTGATTATTGTTTTAGCAAACCCACGAAATAACGATTGGTCCCCATTAACTTTGACTCGGATATGATTGTCAGCAATAGTATTCCCATAACCGAGCACCTCCAGAGGATTTTGGGGGTGTTTGAATCTTATCATTCCAGTTTCCATTAATGGATTTATACTTATTACAGAGGCTCCTGATTTCTTCGCGTCCCTTAATGCAGTTAGCATTCTTGGATGATTAGATCCGGGATTCTGGCCTACAACAATAATTAATTCAGACTTTTCAAAGTCGTCCAACTTTACGGTTCCTTTACCTATGCCTATAGACTCTGTGAGAGCAACCCCCGAAGACTCATGGCACATATTTGAGCAATCCGGAAGGTTGTTTGTGCCAAATCTCCGTGCTAGAAGTTGCCAAAGAAACGCGGCTTCGTTGCTGGTCCTCCCTGAAGTATAGAATATTGACTGATTTGGAGACTGCAATTCAGAAAGCTTCGAGGCGATTAGGTCAAAGGCATCTTGCCAAGAAACCTCTTCATAATAGTCAGACCCCTCTTCAAGTATCATTGGGTGTGTCAACCTTCCCTGCTCGTTGAGCCATTGGTCAGATTTTTCTGAAAGCTCGGAAACCTTCCACTTGGACCAGAAACTAGGATCTGCCCTCTTCCTAGTTGCTTCGTCAGCAACGGCCTTCGCACCGTTTTCGCAGAATTCAGCTATTGTTCGTTTGTCATCAGGATCAGGCCAAGCACATCCTGGGCAGTCAAAACCTCCAAATCTGTTCACCCTTGATAAATTAGTGAAACTACGAATAAATCCCATTTTTGATATACCGTGTTTTACAGTTGAAATAATAGCAGGCATTCCGGCTGCAGAATCACTCGTTCGACCTTTCTTTGGAGGTTCTTCTTCGAGTGGAGTTGTGGCCGTAACAGTCTTTCGCACGATAACAAACCTGCTATCTCACATTTCAATTTAATGAGGGTAAGATAATGTTCAATAGCATTACTCGGAGGCCATGAGTGACGGTTTACATGTTGTTACTGGGGCCTTTGGTTACTCAGGAAGGTGGATAGCGAAGGAGTTGCTGTCGAGAGGCAGAACTGTTAGAACTCTAACCAATGCTGTTGGAAGGGACGATCCTTTTAATGGAAAGATTGAGGTTCATTCATTAGATTTTGATAATCACGAATCTCTCGTAAATTCTCTGAAAGGGGCAGATGTTCTATACAATACGTATTGGGTCAGGTATACAGACCCGGATGGAAATTATGCTCACGATCTAGCAGTAGAAAACATCAGAAAATTATTCCGAGCAGCAGAGTCAGCTAGAGTTAGAAGGGTGGTTCATTTTTCTGTTGCACATCCTAGAAAGGCTCCGGATTGGACGTATTTCAGAGGAAAGGTAGAAGTTGAAGAAATTTTGAAGGCATCAGAATTGTCTTATGCGATTTTAAGACCTACGGTGTTTTTCGGAGGAGAGAGGGACGTCTTGATCAATAATATGGCTTGGCTAATCAGGAAATTCCCAATTTTCGGAGTTTTTGGAAGGGGGAAATACCATATTCAACCGATACACATTTCTGACGTTGCTAGAGTGTCAGCAGATCAGGGCGAGAATATTGGGAACATAATCATGGATGTAGCTGGCCCGGAAAAGTATGAATACAGAGAATATGTCAAATTAATTGCAAGATCAATGGGACTTAGGAGAGTTGTAATTCCTGTCCCCCCCATCAGTGCTTGGGTCGTCGGCCAATTTGTTGGGTTACTAATGAGAGATCGTGTAATTACTAGAGCCGAGATTAAGGGATTGATGAGAGGGCTTATGGCGACCGATGATAAGCCTGTAGGAGAAGTGAGGTTTTCAGAATGGATTTCAAAGAACGGGCAACAATTAGGAATGGCATATCAGAATGACCTGAAAGAAAGGAAATATAGAGATCCTAAGAAGTAGTGGACTGATCAACGATTCTTCTTATGCCAGTGTATACTGTAATTGATTCATTCTTTGCAAAACAGACTAGGGTCAGGCCATGCTCGTTTGCTAGGTCGATAGCTAAACTACTAGGTGCCCCTATAGCTACCATTATTGAAAAACCGGCACGTATTGATTTTTGCACTAATTCAAAAGAAGCCCTGCCCGAAACAAATGAAATCAAGCCATTGACGGGGACTTGTCTTTCTGCCACATATGATCCTACTAACTTGTCCATTGCATTGTGCCTTCCGACATCTTCGAAAATCCTCTTGATATCGCCATTAATATCTATACTAGCACATGCATGAGAACCACCAGTGTGCGTGAAAAGAGTTTGCTTCGAAACCATAGTTTCAAGAGACCTCGAAATCGAAGATAGCGAGATTTTTGTGGTTTCGTCGAGTTTTGGACTATGCATATGCAATGCGTCATCTATGGTGCTTCTACCACATATTCCGCAAGCTGATGAAACTATGCTTGGCCGACAATGTAGAGAGGGGTCAAAGTTCGACTCACTACTCAAAACTATAATTGTTTTATCAGATTCGTTTTCTACCCCTAATACTTCGTCTACAGAATTGATAATTCCTTCAGAAAAAAGAAACCCTAATACTAGATTTGAATCGTTCCCCTTTGTTCGCATAGTTACTCCCAATTTCTGTTCACCATGAGTCTCACTATTGACCAATATTGACAATGCCTCCTCAGAGATGACAAAATCATCATATCGTCTCCGGCTAACCTTGTTTATTCTGGCAGCGGGCCTGGTTTCGAAACCTTCCACATTACTTCGAATGGATACTTATTGATATGTTTGATGTCCATCAGAGCAACTGTTGAAATACAACCATTTCGACAGCAATACGTGGGAATACTTGGCGCCGATGGTTTCTCATTGCCTGTTGTAACGGAAACGGAAGTCGTTGACGTGGACCTACATTTCTCCGATTCGGCTTTAGTTGCGTTAAAACAGAGTATTGATGGCGATGAAAAATCACATGTTCTGGTTATTAGCGCTCAATCGGGAGGATGCTCTGGATTTCTATACGACATGAAGATTGTAGAGGACCCTGGAAATGAGGGTTTCCAAAGATTACAGGTTGATGGCATTAATGTCCTAGTTCATAACAAAGATAGCTCCTTACTTTCAGGAATTACTGTCGACTACAAAGATACTCTAATGGGAGGGGGTTTCCAAATCAACAATCCTAATGCCGATCGATCATGTGGGTGTGGGCAGTCATTTGGCTGAGGTGGTACCTTGTGGACTACCTTAACTTGAGATGTGAACATATAGTTAGATCTTCTTCCATTTCCGTAATGAAAGGTGTTGACTCACAGATTGTACTTGACAGGATGGTATCAACTAAATTGTCCAATTTGGATAACATGGGAACCCAAATAGCTCTTTTTTGCGATGCAAATGGAAGGGTAGAAGATATTGCAAGATTGATGAAAATTGATGAGCAAATATTGATTATTTCAAGTCCCGAATTCTCAAGTAAGATTAGGGGGATGATCGTTAGTGGGGCTGGATGGGATGAAGATTGCTCCTTGCTAAATGGAGATGATGCAATCGCACATATCACACTGGTCTGCAAAGATGAAATTGATCCACTTTCTCACTTTGGATTGGTAAATTTCGACTTACTTCCCGATAAGGTAGTTGAAAATGAAGACGTATTGTTTTCAAAAGAGAAAATTGGGGGGGCCAATGTTTTCGAAATTCTACTTCCGATAGTAAAGATTGACAAAATTATGAGCAAACTAAATTCAATGGGATCGGAGAAAATTGGCGAGGAAAGATGGGAATTCTTGAGGATTGGTTTGGGGCAATCAGATATTCAAGATGCCAGGGGGAATCTGCCGAATGAGTCAGGATTAGGGGAGTTAGTTAGTTTGGATAAGGGGTGCTATCCTGGCCAGGAAATTCATGCTAGAGTCGATAGTCGTGGCCGATTGACAAAACAAATTGTTCGAATTGTTAGTAATTCGCCAATAGAATTGGGGGCGCATTATGTAGAAGATGTAGGTAAAATAAACCTAACTTCTTCACAATACGATGGCTCAGTAAACCTATCTTTGGGGATTAGTCCAATTTTCGAATCATCAAAAATTCATTCTAAACTTTCAAATGGTGCCCCTATAAAAATAGAGAAGATCAATGATTCCTGAAAGCTACTTCGAAATTCTCATCTGAGTCTACCCATTCGGACAAAGACATCAGAGGAATAAGCCTCAGTGACCCATGATGTCTATTGAAAAGATATACCATAGGGTTGAAGATTTCAACCATTTGTGATTGGAATGTTCTTCTTACAGAATTTCCCCTATTTCTAAAGAATACAATTTCTACAGAGATTCCAATAATTGTTGCAGTGTATAGGACAATCAGGACACTGATTGAAAATGGAATAGGATCTATCAGCAACTCACCAGTGCGAATCTTCGAACCGTACATTAATTGGCGTGATAAAAGGAAGATAAGCCCCACTCCTACCCACGGACCAAGCTTCTCATCTACATATGAGTCCATGGGCATGATCGTCCTATTTGTTGGATCGGCAAATGTCAAAGTGCTTTCAGTTGCAGCCCTGATTACTGAAATTGCAGAAACTAAAATAATGTATACTAATGCACTCATCAATAGAACTCTTGAAGAGCTCATTGGAAAATATGAAACAATGAGGTAAGCAAATAAACCTAGAAAAACGGTAGTTGGCATCCGATGTATTGATGCTAGCACTTTATCGAACTCTTTTGCCCCGGCATCTAGTCTAGGTATGCCAATAATCTCCCAACGAGTATACCTTTGGATAATTGATGCGACACCCGAAAGTACCTTCTTGTCAATAAGAATCCATTCTAGGAGTCGAAGAAGCGGCATCATTGGGATGGTGATTAGAGCGGCAAAAATTCCGACTAAGGGCCATAGTATCAAACTTGGAAAAAGTAGAAAATGCTGTAATCTAAGTTTGTGTAGAAGGTCTGACTCTATCCTCGCTTGACGATCGGAAGTTAGGTGTACTTTCCTCGCTTGAGCGTCCAGTTCCGATCTATACCTAATGAGTGGCATTCCTGAGTCTAAGACCCTACGAACTTTCTCCCTATAGTGCTCATGCTCTGGTTCTATCCCGACCCACCACCGCCAAGCAAATGATACAGGCAATGCGAAAAATACAGGTGAAGCAAGAATCAAGATCGAAGTTAGTACTGCCTCGAAGTCATCGACCACGTAACGGGGTAGCGATTATAGCCAATAATTAAGCGGTTTATATTATACTTCAATGAGCTTAAATTGCGTTTTCGAAGTTCTCCGATACTCGTACCCAGTCAACTACATTCCACCACGATTCTATGTAGTCTGACCTAGCTGGACCGAATTTCTTGTAGTACGCGTGCTCCCATACATCAAGTCCCAATATTGGAACTCCTTCCCCGAGCATCAATGGGTTATCTTGATTCGGAGTTGAACAAATGCATAATTCCCCCGCACACACACATAGCCAAGCCCAACCACTACCGAACCGAGTCATTGCGGCGTTGGAGAACTCTTCTTTCATGCCTTCAAATGAGCCGAATTTGTCCATAATGGCATTTGCTAGCGTGCCACTTGGTTCACCGCCACCGTTTGGGCTCATAGTATTCCAAAACAGGGAATGGTTCCAGTAGCCCCCGCCATTGTTTCTGACTGCAGCATTTTCAAACCCGTTGACCATGATCTCCTCGATGGTCAAATTATCTAATTCAGTGCCATCAATAGCAGCATTCAATTTTGCAGTATACGCCGCATGGTGCTTTGAGTGATGTAATTCCATAGTTTCGGCATCAATGTACGGCTCCAAGGCATCATAATCATAGTTTAGTTGTGGCAATTCGAGACCCATTCTATCGAACTCCAATAGGGGGTAGATGATTTCAATTCTACGGACAAAGCATTCACAATATTCATGCAGTTGAATACAGGGGTAGAAAATATGGGACGAATAGCTGTTACAGATGGAATGGATGAGAAAACAATAGCGTTTCTTGAGTCAGCGGGCCATGAATTAGAGCTCAGACATCACACTTTTGAAGAGATATTGGATGGTTCACTTGCAATTTTCGATGCTGTTGTTATTCGAAGTGCTACCAAACTCTGTGCAGAACTGATTAGTGCATCGGTAACTAAAGACGGCGGGATTCGTTTCATCGGACGTGCAGGAGTAGGCGTCGATAACATAGATATCGATGCAGCAACCGAACATGGGATTGTAGTTTGCAATACTCCTGGATCCTCAACAAGGAGCGTGGTTGAGATGACTATTGGGCATCTTCTTTCTTCAACTCACAATATTTCCTCGGCCGATAGGTCACTAAGAAGAGGTGAATGGGCAAAGAAGGATCTGAAAGGATCTGAGATCGGAGGCAAGAGACTCGGATTAATCGGTTTTGGAAGAATTGCGAGAGAAGTAGCACGCATTGCTACTGAATTTGGCATGGAAATTCATGTTTATGACCCATATGTTACAGAAGCTCCAGGAAGTATTCAAATGCATGATGAAATTGATGGTATTTTCCAAAAATGTACACATATATCCATCCACTGTAATTTAACGGAAGAAACCAGACACTTGGTAAACTCGAAAAGAATCTCCATGATGCCTGGAATTGGCCTCGATGGTTCAAATTGTGGCAATCATATCGTTAGTTGTGCCAGGGGCGGGATTGTTGACGAGGATGCAGCGGCTCATGCATTGGAATCTGGGGCCCTTCGTACATTAGCACTTGACGTATTTGAAAACGAACCCTATGACGGGAGTCTAATCGACCATGAAGGTTTTCATGGCAGTCCGCATATTTCAGCTTCTACAATAGAAGCTCAGTCAAGAATTGGATTAGAGATGGCTTCGCTTCTTGTGGAATTTTTCGAAACAGGAGTAACGAGCACGTCAATAAATAATATTCAATAATTCAAGAAATATTATGCATCTGAGTTAGAGAATCTCGAAAAGGCCCGATCTCTTTCGGTATCTCTATCCCCTTGATTGGAGACTTTAGTGAATCCCCTCCTTCTTTCTTTGCCTTCCATATATCTGAATTAAATTTGACCAGCGCTTTTGTCAATGATCTCATTGAGTCGAATTCATCGTTCCCGCAACCATTTGGCAATCTTGGAAATTCTCTGATATCTACAGCACTGAAACCATATAACGTACTAGAAAGATAATGTGTAAAGAATGGACATATTGGTGAAAACGCACTCAACAGGTCCCTCACAATTCTATGAATTGTCCAAGTTGCAGACGAGTTCCCATCGTATAGCCTAGTTTTCGACATCTCCATCCAGTGACTCGGAAATATTCCAGTTCCGAAATTTTTGATTGATTGGGCGGCAGAATATATATCGATATTTTCCCATGACTGCTCAACTGTAGCAAGGGTTGATTCGAATTCAGATAATATCCACACATCCTCTTTTTCTATTACTGGTGGAGTTTCCAGATCGTCTGGCGCATCAAACTGACTTGCAAACCTAGCAATATTGAAGATTTTTGTCAAAACTCCATAATACTTGGTTTCAATCTCCTCTGGATTAATGTGGAAGTCGTCTCCTACTTGCGCATCACATGCCTTCCAAAGCCTAAAACACTCACTGCCAATTTTGTTTGCTTTTAGTGTGACTTGTTTTCCTTTAGCTCCTTTGATTTTCCAAGACCCGGTCTTTCCTCCTGCACCGCATTCCAAAACAGAGTCTGCGTCAATACCGTTTCCAAGTGATTTTGACATCTTTCGGCCCCAAGGGTCCATGCCCAATCCATCGATCCAAATATTCTGGAACCCTGGACTATCCAATAATAATGCGCTCTTTAATAGAGAATAATATAGCCATGTTCGAACAATCTCCTTTCCCTGAGGCCTTATTGATGTAGGAAAGGCCCTAACAAAAAGCTCAGGCTGATTTAGATATCCAGAAACATAAAGATTAGAATTTGAAGAGTCCATCCAGGTATCAAATACCTTTTCTTCTCCAATTAAATTTCCGAGTTGCCCTCTTAGATTTTCATAGTCGCCGATGATTTCCTTGGTCTCTCTATCAATTACTTCCGATCCTTTTGGAGGGGACTCACGCCATGGTTGGACATAAACTCCTTTTGGCGGTACAACAATATTTGTACCGTCCGCGGAATACCATATTGGAACTTCAGTATGGTACCATCTTCTCCTGCTAATGGGCCAGTCGATAGAGACTCCATCCATCCAATCATGTAGGAACTGTCGGTTCCGCTCGGGTATGAAACGACTTTTATCAGAGAGCTCCGATAATCTACCTAATACATGGGTCTGGCGAACATACCATTCCTTCAATAGGATTATTTCAATCGGGTTACCACCTCTTTCACTAACTGGAATTTCCTGCGTTCTTTCCTCAATTGAATCGATCTTGCCGATTTTTTGAAGTGTTTCAATCGCATTTTTTCGGGCTTCAACGACCTTCATGCCCGAAAGTGGACCAGAGACATTTGTCATTCGTCCATCTAAGTCAATTGCAACGAACGGTCTAATTGAAAGCTCCCTGAAAATAGAAACATCATTTTGATCTCCAAATGAGCAAACCATTAGAACGCCGGAGCCGAAATCCATCTTTACAGAAGGATGCGCCTGGATTTGGACAAAATCATCTCTGCCACTTACAGGTAGTGGCAATTTAACGCTCTTGCCAATGAGATGAGAATATCGGTGATCATCGGGGTGTACGACTACAACGCCACAAGCGCAAATTAATTCCGGTCTTGTGGTAGAAATTGAAATTTCTTCGCCGTCCTCTGTAGTCCAAATTACATTGCAAAGCAAAGTGTTTCTGTTTATTCGTTGCACCTCGGCGTCAGCAATTGTAGTCCCCTCTACCGGATCGTATATGTTTGGTCGAAGATCTTCAATAATGTCGCCTCGCTTGAATAATTCAACAAAAATTGACTGTGAAACGGCTCTATAATCAGGAGAATCAGTGAGGTATTCATTTTCATAATCGCAAGAGAGTCCCACTCTTTTTGCTGTCTCTCTCATTTCTTCGGTGTAGCTTTCAATTGTTTCCTTGCATAGGTCAATGAATTCTGCTCTTTCGTAGCTGCGCATTTTTTTGCCAGTCTTCTTCTCAACTGTAAATTCAATATTTATTCCGTTCCTGTCTACGCCCCAAGGAAACCTTACTTCTTTTCCCAATAGTCTCTGACTACGGGCAATTACGTCAATCATGCTGTATTGAGCCACTGCACCAATGTGCCACGTCCCACTGGGATAAGGTGGAGGGGTATCGATAATGAAAATCTCCCGATCGCTATTGGGGTCGAATCTATACCTGTCATTGTAGGTTCCATCGTTAAAATGTTGATCTTGGATGCGTTTTTCGAGATCGACGCTCCAACGCTTATCAGAAATCTTGGGACCGTTCAATCATTCCACCAACTTGTCGGCTAAGATGGCCATTCTTGACGATTGCCATGGAGTATGAAAATAGTCTGCAAAGTGAGAACATTGCCGAGGGGTTGAAGTTGTGTCTGTTGACGTCACTGCTGGAGAGTCATGTCGAAAGACCGCCCTGTAGGTTCGATTGAACGTACCTTTGATACTGTTGTCGAAAAGGCCAAAGGCAGCGCAGATTCTCTTAATATTGGAAATTTTCAGCGAACTTTAGGAAAAATTCCCAATAGGATTAGAAGAAGATTTAGGGAAACTGAGAGCTCTTCTATGATCACAATGTTCCCAGTTTGGGCCGTTGTAATCTCACTGTTATTTACATTATTCATCCTTCCGCATTCAGGGATTTTGGACTGTCGGGATGGTTTTGATAACCCCGACTTGTGCAACGAAGAACCCGCACTAAATGTTAATGGGGATTTGGAGGTTTATCTGCCTACAGATGATGACCCATATAGTGTCAAGAACCTAATTTCCGAAGTAGAGGAAGATTGGACTACCAATGTTATGGTAATTTATGTAGAATCGTACAATTATAATGTGACTCAAATCAATATTTTAGATGAAATAGATGCTGTCGAGAGGGACATCAACAACAGGACCAATGATGGAGGCGTTAATGATAATGTCATATATGTCCTTTCAATTTCTACTGTAATTAAAGAGGTCAATTCCAGCGGTGGTAGAGTTGTAAAAGCATTTTTTTCTGGATTAGCTGAAGCGACTGGAAATCAACAACTTTCTGATGAAATAAACGAAACCATTGATGGTCAGCAGGATTTAATCGGAAATTATGCAATACCGGATGAGCAGCAACGAGTGGATCAGATCCTCCAAGAAATGCCACAAAATGCTCTTGACAAATTAGTTAGAGACGTGGGTACTGCGACAGAAGACAAAGCATTTCGATGGAATAGAGCAGTCATAATTATCGGCATAGCAGATGATACGGGGGATAAGTCAGTAGGCGATATTGTTACTGAAACACAAGCGAAAATCGATCAGATAGCCGTAGAAAACAACTGGGGCCAACCTGATAATCAAGGTAAGTGTGATGGTCAAGACAATGTTTTGTGCCTGAGAATGACATTAACTGGGCCTGCCCCCTTAACTAATGCAGTAACAGAGGAGTCGTTCAAACTATTCTGGCAAGTCTTCCCAGTGGGCGTTGTTGCTGTAGCATTGGGATTATTCATATTCCATTGCGATCTGCTTCAAACTGGTAGAATTAGATTCGTTCAGGGCGTAAAGGTGGTGATAATCTCTGGGTTGCCAACTCTTTGTGCAGTTTGGGTAACATTAGGGATGATAGGGTTATTGGACTATGAGGTAACCATGACTGTAATATTGGTAGGGCCGATAGTTTTGGCCCTTGGTGTTTCTTATGGATTACACATTACCAATCGTTATGCAGAATCTAAAGGTACTCCCCAAGAGAAAATGAATGCAGCCCTGAATTCCACTGGTAGAGCAGTTTTCCTTTCTGCGATGACCACAATAATCGGCTTCATCTCCCTTACTTTTGCTCCAATGAAACCTATTCAAACCGTTGGATGGGCATTAGCTGGAGGCATAGTAGTAGTATACATAATGACAATGGTTATGGTCCCAAATCTCACAATCCTACTCGATCTGAAGAAGCCTTCACACCCACCTCCTAAAGTGTTCGTAGCTGCTGTAAATATGCCTGTAAAGTGGTCCAGAGTAACTTTGACTTTATTTCTCATACTAATGATAATATCAGCAGGATATAATCGTCAAAACGTAGAGGAAAACATCGACTTGCTGAAAATGGCTCCAAACGAAGTCGAAGCAGTAAAGAAAATGGACGTGTATTCACAAGAATTCGAAGCAGGACAGCCAGGTTTCCTATTGGTTGAGGCTGACATTAGAGCCGAGCCAGAATTAGGTTTAGGTTCAATTACTACTGACCACCCATACGCAAACTTAGAGGGGATTGAGAATCTAGAGTCAAAATGTAACGATGTAGAAAATGCAACCGCTGTTTCTATTGTATTCTTGATGAAAGCCATAGCCGTAGGAGTAAACGTTTCAGGCTCACCGATTAACGATATTATCGATGATACCCCCCTACCAGAACCAATAAAGGAAGTAGCGGAGTTAATTTTCGACAGGGAGCAATCTGGTAATGTCTCATTTTGGACTTTGCTAGACACTTTAGATGCTCAGGAAGACGACGGTGGAAGGCAGGTTCAGAATTTCTTACTTTATGTATTCTATAACAGCATGACTGAAGAAATGAGGGAGTTGTTTATATCGCCGGATTACCAGAGGACTCTGATATACATTGACATGCCATTTATGGATGTCAGAGGGACCGAAGAAACTGCTAATCAGATAAATAACTGGGCCAAAGCGGCTGGAGATTCAGCTAATCCAATAGACGTGCTAGGAGACAGGCTAATTGGTGTTGCATCCGTAACGATCGAGGTCAACAATCTTATCGTCGATTCCCAATGGACATCTCTAGCATTTGCTTTAGGTTTCACGATTCTGACATTGGCTTTGGTTTTCAGAGACATCAGATACGCACTTTTGACAACTGTGCCAGTCGGATTCACAGTTGCAATGCAATGGCTAGTTATGGATTCTGGAGGAGTTTCACTATCTCTGGTCACAGTTATGATCGGCTCGATACTGGTGGGAGTGGGGATCGATTTCTCTATCCATATTGCAAATCGTGTAAAAGAGCTGGGAGGGACCATTGATGCAATAAGAACATCCTGCGCTAGTACTGGGATGAGTCTTTTCGAGGCTACGACTGTGACTGCAGCTGGACTCACTTGTGCATATGGAATTCCAATTGAGGCGATTACTCCATTCGTAACGGTGATAATCATCCTCCTCATAATTGCAGCTCTATCTGCATTACTATTACTCCCAGCAATCTACTCGTTCATGGTTACTTCGAACCTTGGATTAACTGGTGGCATGAGTGCAATGGCAAAAACCGCTGGATTGAATACCGCCCCAATGTCCAACGATTCTGAAACAATCGATGCATCGTTAGTTTTTGGAAGAACTGAGGATGCATGGTAATATTCATCATTTTTTGGCGATTCTTTTAGTCACTAACGTTAATTTGATTTCTGTAAACTATTGCCGAAGCATATGACAAGCCACTGGCTGATGAAGAGCGAACCGCATGTTTACCCATGGTCACAATTAGTTAAGGATGGTTCGACCCATTGGGATGGGGTCAGAAACTATCAGGCCAGGAACATAATGAGAGATCAGATGAAGGTTGGGGACATGGTCCTATTCTACCATTCGAACTGCAAACCACCCCATGTAGCTGGAATTGCTAAAGTTTGCAAGGAGGCTTATCCAGATTTTACTGCTCAGGATCCCGGATCGAAATATTTCGATCCCAAAGCCACACCCGAAAATCCTAGATGGATGATGGTGGACATAGAACCAATTATGGAGCTCAATCCTGTGACTTTACCCGAATTACGACAAAATGGAGATCTTGAAGGGATGCCTTTGTTGATGAGGGGGCAGAGGCTTTCCGTTCAACCAGTTTCTGCGGAGCATTTTGCCATTGTCTGTCAGATAGGCGGATTAGATTCTAATTCTTTGTAGAGGGAAAAGATGACCTATTCAATAATTGCAAAATGCTCTGAGACCGGTCAATACGGCGTTGGTATACAATCCCATTTTTACGCGGCAGGTAATGCGTGCTGGGCTAATGCAGGAGTAGGTGCGGTAGTAACCCAAGCAATGGCATTAATTGATCATGGACCATTAGGTCTGAAATTAATGGCAGAAGGAAAATCGGCATCCGAGGCGCTTTCGGAACGATTGGCTGTAGATCCAGACTCAGAGATTCGTCAGGTTGCAATGTTAGACTCTAAGGGAAGAGTGGCTGCACACACAGGCTCAGTTACTATACCAGCAGCGGGCCATGTTATGGGCGAAGGTTTCTGTTGCCAAGCGAACCTTATGTGGAACGATACAGTGCCTCAAGAAATGGCTGATGCGTTTGAAAATTCCAAGGGAGATTTAGCAGATAGACTGCTTACAGCGTTATTTGCAGGACAAGATGCTGGTGGTGATATACGAGGTATGCAATCTGGACGTGTTCTTGTTGTAGATTCCAAAATCATGGATAAAGAGTGGGAAGGAATACTTGTTGACGTTAATGTCGATGACCACTCTGAACCTCTAAAGGAAATTGAAAGATTACTAAAAGTAAATTCAATTTATACTGAGTTTACAAAAAACGGATATGAATTGGAATTAGATAAATCACAAGCAGATAAATATCCTGAAATCGCTTTTTGGACCGGTATTAACCTAGCTAATAGAGGGGATTTAGAAAATGGAAAGGAATTAACAGGTATTGCACTTAAGAATCATTCAGGTTGGAGGGAATTACTGATTCGTTGTTCAGAAAACAACTTCTTTGGTATAACAGAAGAACTTGTACAACAATTGCTCAACAATGAACAATAGAATACCCATAGTGGGCACGTCCTCGGTGGACGCTCGTAACAAATGAGATTAGTGCGCTGATTTCCTCCGTCCCGCAATCCCAAGGCATCCAGCATCCCCGGTCGGGCTGCTCGCTTCCGCGCCTGACCTGGTTCCCGGGCGTAAGACGTTTGCAGAACCCCTTCGGATTCCCCTCCCGCCAACCTGGATCTCTTGGGGGCGAGACATCGCAGTCAACTGGTGTAATCCCAAAGGCTCGTTTGCGCCGCCCTCGGACTTCGAGTCACCATTATCAACGATTTGTGAAAAATAGAGCACGTCAACTCCCCCTCTAGCCCGATTATCGCGCAATGACGACACCTATGAATATGCCCAGTCAATCAAGCTTCATACTTTGACGGGCAGCCTGTTTGAATCTCAAAGGACTCGATTATCCAGATAAGTGTCCCATCAGACGAATGTTCCGACTTTAGCATCCCTCTGACAGCAATAGTCCTGCCCTCATCAAAGCCATCTGGAATAGGAGATTCGTTGAAATCGACAATCAATTCCTCTGTGCTTCCTT
>PBFP01000023.1 GCA_002718695.1 Methanobacteriota archaeon | reverse complement strand
ACGTCGACGTCGCAGACGTATCCCGGAATGTCGAATTCCACTGACATTGGCCGGTCTGGGCTTTCGCTCTCGTATTGGAACCAAGAGTCCGACTCGACCACGTGGAGCCTGCCGTCGAACCAGACGAGGGTCTCCATGAAGTAGGGGAAGTGGTCCTGCAGATCTGCAGCTGTCATCACGATGGTGTTGTTCGCCTCCGTGAACTCGTAGCTGCTGGAGATGTTGGTAGCGTCCATTCCGAAATCGTCCTGAACGGTGATGAAGGGCTCGATAGAGTCGTCGTAGTCGATGTCCATGCAGGGCCCGTCGATCGATCCGCTGTCGCTCCCTAGGTGCCAGCTGCTGTGGCTCTCGGGGTACCGGAAGTCGTAGAGGTAGACGTTCCAGTTCCAGGAGATGTCGCATGCCCAAGGCGCCACCGGCATCGTCAGTTCAAGCGGGCTGCCGTCGTAGGTGAAGTAGGTGTACTCGGAGTAGCTGTCGAACCCGCTGCCGGTGTAGTAGAAGTACACGCGGTAGTCGGCTCCCTCGCTCATGTTCTCGAAGCTGAGCTGCAGGTCCACGTCTCCGTGTGGGACCCACTCCGGGTCCTCCACCCATGTGCCGTTCACCTGGGCATCGATGCTCAGGTAGTGGTCGTCGGGGTAGACGTAGTGGTCGCAGCCCCATGACTGGTAGAAGTCGCTGGAGTCCATGTGGACCCAGTCGTGGCTGGAGTCGGCGGACTTGTCGACGAACGTCCGGGTGTAGATCCTGACGTTGCAGGTGGTCCACTTGTCGACGTCCAGCGCCCAGTCGATCAGGGCAGTGGAGTCGTTCCCGGTGTTCCAGGTCTCCGACTCGTACATCACGTAGTCGTTGTTGAACTGGACCCTCCACTCGAAGGTGTAGTCCTCGTCGAGGGCGAGCTCGGTCAGGTTCCAAGTCATGTCGTTGGAGCCGTTTTCCAGGCCCATTGCGTAGCCGACCTCCTCTCCGTCGATCTCCAGCTCCACGTCACCTGGGTTGATGCAGGGCGTGGAGATGTAGTTCGTTTCGCCGCCTACGTGCCAGTGCCGGTCGGTGGTGTACAGGTACAGGCTAGCGTGCGCGGAGATGTCGCAGGTCCACTCGTCTACCGTGATGTCTATCTCCAAGTATTCCTCTTCCTCGGGAGGGTAGAAGTCGCCTAGGTTGAATGACTCGCATTCTTCCCTGGTGCAGACGTTCCCGTGCAGGCTGTACTGCAGGTCGCTCTCCAGGTTAGTCAGGTCGAAGACTATCGTGTGGTTGCCGTTCTCGAGGAAGTCGACTTCTACGAATGTGTCGTTTTCGTCGAATATCCCGGTGGGTATGTAGTCGAAGTCCCCCGAGTAGTAGCAAGAGGGGTACATGTAGAAGGTTGGCGAGGACGCGTCGATGTAGTTGTCATCGGCGACTATGTAGAGCCGGGTGTTGAATTTGACCGAGCACGTGCTGTTCTCTTCGATGTCTATGGTGAACTCGATGTACTCCCTGTCCGATGTTGCATTGAACTCGAGGTAATCGTAGCTCGAGAAGTCGTTGTTCCTCCAGACGAGCCACTCGAGGACGTATTGCTCGCCGACGACCAGATCGTTCAGGTCCCACCTCATCTCGTTCTCCCCGTCGTCTGCGTTTCTGTTGGTGTCGATGTTCGCCCAACCGTAGGTCCTGTTGGCCTGCAGGTTGATTCGGCCGCCTTGCACGCAGTCCTGGGGGTTGAAGTTGTAGTCGCGGAACAGCTCCTGGGACCCCCCATCGCTGTTGTTGTACAGGTACATCCTGACGTGGACGCTGCAGTCCCAAACGGTCGTGTTCAGGAACCAGCTGATGTCGTTTCCTGTGTAGGTGAAGTACTCGTTTACCCAGACGGCGTCCTTTGAAGCGGCTTGCCAGTAGTACTGGATTCTATAGTCGCTGTTAACCTCGAGGTTGCTGAGGTCCCACCTCATGTAGTTGGTCCCGGTTGAGAGGGAGAATTTGTCCACCCTCTGCCAGTCCCCGTCTCCGTCATGGCTCTCCAGGTACACTGGGAGGATGCACGGTCCGTTCAGGAACACGTCGCTGTAGTCTCCGATGGTCCGATGCTGGCCGTGGGAGCGGTCGTACAGCCTGAGGTGGAGGTCTACCACGCAGTCCTCCGGGTTGAGTGTCATGTTCCAGTATAGTCCGTCGTTTGTGTCGTCCACGGTGACGTAGTTGTCGTAGGACCAGCTGCTGCTCTGTGTCTCTGTGCTCCAGTAGTAGTCTATCTCGTAGTCGCCTTCACCCAGGCTGGACAGGTCGAAGAACATCTGGTTGGTGTCTCCGAGTAGGGTCTCAGTGGTTGCATCGTACCAGGAGCCGCCCGGAGTTTGTTGGGAAACGATGCCGATCGGAGGAACGCATGGCTCCTGCGGGCTCAGGCTGAAGGATTTGAAGTCCCGGAAGCCATTGTAGCTCTCGATCCAGACGCTGAGTCTGACGTATATCTGGACTCTGCACGAGCTCTCGTCGATGGTGATCGGGAATTCCCAAGTCCTGTCTGCCTCAGTGGCGTACCAGGTCATCCCAGCGTCACCGTAGATTCTGTCGTCTTGGTCGTAGACATCGAAGTCCAGGAGGTACTTCTCCCCGACTTCGAGGCTGGTGATGTT
Organism: Methanobacteriota archaeon; assembly: GCA_002718695.1. GTDB lineage: Archaea > Thermoplasmatota > Poseidoniia > Poseidoniales > Thalassarchaeaceae > UBA36. The sequence continues at coordinate 28,281 of PBFP01000023.1, read as the reverse complement.
CCACTGCAATTCGGTGGTCCCGGCGGAGATCGACCAGGTCTGGTCCTGCAGGTCCTCGACCCACTCCTCGTCTATTACTGCAGACAGGGTGATGTCTCCGGCGGGATCGCATTCTGGGGTGTCGAAGTACGTGGTTGGCAGGCTGGCGATGTGGTGCCATCCGCCGTTCGGGGAGAGGTAGTGCAGGTTCGAGTAGGCGTATGCCGTGCACGTCCACTCGTTGACTGTGAAGTTGAGGTAGACGTCCTCTCCCGAGTAGTCGTAGTACGACCACGTGTGGCCGTAGTTGGAGGGGTCTCCCACGTTGAAGTAGGTGCTGTAGCCGACCGAGGTGCCCCCGTCGCTGTTGATCGTGGTGCTGAGATGGTACGACATGCCATCCATCAGGTCGAGCTCGCCGACGTCGAATCGCATCTGGTTGACGCCCGTTTCCAGTGCCTCTGGGTTGAGCTCCCAGGTTCCGTCCGATGATAGCCTGGAGATGGTGATCCTAGAGTCGGAGTAGTCGCAGTCGGATGAGTCCCCGGTGTAGCCGAAGCTCCTGGAGGTGCTGTGGGCATGGTGCCAGTGGTTTGACTCCTTGACGTACAGCTGTCCCTCGACGCGGAGGTCGCAGATTTCTCCGGCTAGGTCTACGGACCAGTCGCCGGATGTGTCGCCGGAGTCACCTAGGAAGTTCTCGAATGAGACTTCCTTGACCTGGCCGTTGTAATGTAGTTTCATGTGGACGACGTGCTCGTAGTCCTCGATCGAGTCCTCGACTTCCCATCTGAACGTGGTCTCGCCCTCGTCCAGGTACAGGACCTCGTCGAGGTCGCTGGTGGAGACGCCGTCGACGATGGAGATTGAGAAGTCCGGCTCGTTGGTGTCGTTGACGTCCATGGGGTCATTGCAAGGTCCCTCTATGAAGGGGTCGTTGGCTTCTTTGTCCATCTGGTACATGCTTCCCAGGGCGTTCACGAAGTTCAGGCTGTAGTGGTAGTCCATGTGGCAGGACCAGTCGGAGACCATCAGGTCCCACTCGACCTCGAAGTCCCCAGTCGAGAAGTGGTAGTCGGAGTGCTCGCTAGAGTTGAGGAATCGCTCGATTCCCGCTTGGAGTCTGACCTCGAGGTCGTCAGGCAGACCGCTTACCTCCCACTTCATCTGGTGGATTCCAGAGCTGAGGGATGTGGTGTTGTCTACCTGAACCCATGACCCTGTGTCGTAGGATGATGCATAGTAGGAGTTGCCTCGAAGCATACCCTCACTCACACTCCCACTCAGTGTTTCGACCGCTTGTCCGTCGGCCCACATAGTAACTGGGGTAACCTCCTCGTCGGGACCTGAAGTGATAACACATATATCCCCTGCAACGAATGTTGCCAAAGTCTGTGCTGTGGACATATAGGTATATTCTAGAGTTGCCAGAGGAGTTATTCCAGTTAACCATCCTTCGCTATCTGAGTCTGGAGCGGAAAAATCTGTGCAGTTCCAGGTACCAGCTTCCCCACTGCTTCCATCGTGCGTAATGGGGAAGATTGAGTTATCGTAAATATCCATATCTACATTGCACATTGTTTCTTCGCATTCTACATCTGGAATAGTAAATGACCAAGTNACTTCGTCATCTGTAGAATTTGTATCAAAATGATGCAAGGATACTGGGTCGAAGGGAACTACGTCCGAGCAGTCCCCTGCAGGGTCCATGTCGAAGCTGCTGGACCACACGTTGGTCCAAAGCTCGTCGTCGGTCTCGTCCTCGTCCCACCANTCCTGGGTCTCGTCGAATTGGGCGTACAGGTTACCGTACACGTCGACGTCGCACCAGTCGGAGGGGGACTCTAGTGTCCAGTTGATGTGCACGTATTCGGAGGTGGTGGTGAATGTTAGGTCGTCGTAGAACTCGCCCCAGATGCTGTTCTCGCCGTCTGCGGTGTATGAGCTGGATCTGTAGGTGTTCCAGACGAACAGGTACTCCTCCCCGACCTCGAGGTCGGAAAGGTTCCAGACCATGTCGTTGGAGCCGTTCGAGAGGTCGTTTCCGGTGTTGCTGAGGTTGTCCACGTATAGGGCGCCGTCGCCCCAGTCCACGCAGTCCGCATCCATGTGCTCCGACCAGGTGTCGATGTGCATTTGGTCCCCGTCCGGGAGCTCCATGTACAGGTANGCGTAGACGTATGGGCTGCAGTCGTCGACAGAGACGGTGGCGTTCCAGTAGATCGGCTCCCCGTCGTGNTGGAAGCGCTTGTCCATGACCTGGTCGCCCTCGTAGTAGAAGTAGAAGCGAAGGTCGGTGCCGTCAACAGATGCGGGGAAGTCCCAGTAGAAGCTCTGGTCCCTTGACGTGCTGGTGTCGAGGTCGTCGTTGGTTGAGTCGATCTCCGACCAGGAGCTGTCAGTGCCGTTCTGGACGTAGAGGCTGATCGGCTCGTCAATGCTGCCCGAGGTGCCATCGCACGGGCCGTCGGCGGTGATGAGGTTGGACCCTGACTCGGTCCAGCCGTGCGGTGAGAGGATTTGGGTCTCGGCGAAGACCTCGATCTCGCATACGTGGCTGTGGATGTAGGTNTCGATCTCCTTCCAGCAGGCGTTGTTCCCCGTTCGGNTGCACTCCCCCTCCGAGAAGGACGTCACATGCCCGTCCTGCTTGATGTAGAATGTGATTGAGTAGTTCTGCTCGGCCATTGTGGCGGTGATCCCGGAGAGCCTGGCCTGAAGCGTGGTGTCGCCCGCTCCGAAGTCGTAGCCGTCGTCCATCAGCTCGTTGTTGGCGGAGCCGCCTGGGACGTAGTATAGTTTGGCTTCAGCATTGCGAGGGCAGTCGATCTCTAGGTCCCTGTAGAGGTACTCGATGTAGGTTCCAGTGGATTCGTCTTGGATCCAGGAGTTGAAGTCCAGCTCGCAGGTCCAGTCGGGATCGGCGTGGGTCTCGAAGGTGATGTCCGAGCCGTCAGCGATGAATTCGAAACGCAAAGACTGGTACACTCCTATCGGGGTGCTCCAGCTGGAGTAGATTTCGTATTCGTTCCCGACTTCAAGGTTGCTGGTGTTCCACAGGAATGAAGCGGTACCGGATGGTGCCNAGTGGGGGTCCTCGGTCCAAGAGCCGTCGGACTCCTGCACGTACAGGGTGAATGGGTCACCTTCGCANGCGTTGGTGGCGTTCGGGGTCATCTCGTCCGGTTCGTTCCAGTCCCATTCCCCGTCGCAAAGCTCCCAAGAGCCGTCCCGTTCCGTGCTGTAGCCCACGCCGTCCCTCCCGTATTCGTCGAGGGTGACGACCTCGGTTGCGTTCTCCGAGGATACGTTCCTGGTTGCGACCAGGAGGGTGTCGCTGTTGCCTATTCCGAAAGAGAAGTCGCCGTCATCGTAGCTGAAGTAGATGGTTCCGTTGGNCGGGATGCTGGTGCCGTTATCCAGAATCATGCCAGTGGAGGTGTCATCGTCCCTGATGTGCCATTCCCCGAGGTCGCATTCGCCCCCGGAGTTGGCCAGCTCGAACCAGTCGTCGGAGGAGTAAGCGTAGACCTCCGAAATCGTGACGTTCGTCAGATTGCAGTCCGGCGTGGCCCNCGAACCGACGAAGGTAACGGGATGCTCTCCCTTTTCCAGTTCGTCCTCATCCCCCCATTTCTCGTCAATTATCCCAGTCTGGTAGGTCAGCAGTGGTGTGGCAATCATCAGGGCAACCATGAAAATTGCAGCGGTATTTCTTTCTATAGCAACGGCTCTAAGCATTGCGCCTCCGCATTGCTCATCACTAATGAATTGAATGCCATCAGTTCCTGTGGAAAAATAGCATTACGATTGTTCAGGAATTGGATGAGCCTGACGGCCAATTACTCATAAGCGGGAGCCGTTCAAAACCACACAAAGCGGGGTTGTGGGAATGGTAAGAACGCTTGTTTTGACCGTAGACAGGGACAACGATTTGGGCGTTAAGGCCGGGATAAGGGGTCCTGTGGTGGGTAGGAAGTCGTGCCTAACTGCGGCATTGAGGCTTGGTATCGCGGACCCCGAAGAGTCGGATACCAATGCGATTCTAGGNGCCCTCCATCATCATGACAGGCTGTCCGAGTCTGCCAGCGCAAGCGATGAGGTTGAAATCGCCATATTGACCGGAGACGTAAGGGTCGGTCCNAGGAGCGATAGGGCGATAGCTAGCCAGTTGGATGAGGTGATCCAGGAATTCCAGCCAGACGCGGCCCTGATGGTCACTGATGGTGCGGATGACGANGCCTCCCTGCCGATTATCACCTCAAGGGTGAGGGTTGACACCGTGGAGAAGGTGATTGTGAGGCAGTCCAAGGGNATCGAGGGGACATACTACTACATCATCAAGGCGGTTGAAGACCCCAGGTTCCGATCTAGGCTGCTAGTTCCACTGGCCGTCTTCCTGATAATAATCGGCCTGGGNCTGATTCTCCCGAACGGGATTGCCCTGATTGGGTCTCTTCCACTTCTGATTGGCCTCTGGGTTCTCGGGAAGGGGCTCGGTTTGGAGGCNCAGATGGAGCGAGTTGCGATGGAGATGAGGGACAGCGCGACCGGGGGCCTGTTCTCCTCCCTTCTTTGGGGCATGTCCATCGTGTGTCTTTTCCTTGCCGTGGCTACTGTCTGGACAGGGATGGACGACCCCTTGCCNGAGGNTAGTTCCCGGATCGAGCAAATTGTGGGGCTTGTGAANGAGGTCCTCCAGTGGATTGTGGGGTCGGTTTTCTCCTTCCTGCTGGCTCTAGGGGTTCTGAGGTGGAAGGAGGGTTCCTTCACTGGCAGGAGCGTTCTCCTGATTGGGCTTAGCGTGGTGATTTACACGTTCATTGCAGCAACTATTGATGTGGCCTTGGTAATCACATCCGGTCAAGAGTACAGTCCCACGTTCAGCCAACTGGGTGAAGATTGGGGGTTGCCGATTCTCTCTGTAGTGTTGTACTACCTACTTAGAACCATAGTCCAATCATTCTCGGAAGACGACGAGCTGGCCTATGGGAGTCGTTTCTGGGGGGTCTGATGCCCAAAGCATCCGCATTGATCCTCTGGAGGGGGNCTAGGAANAGGGGGGAGGCGCTGCTGGCAGCGATTACTCCAGACGACCCGGACNATTTCGANGCCGANCTNNTCGGCGAGGGGGAAGATGTGGAGATGAGGATCGTNGTCGACTCNGATGGTTTGGCTCAGTCGAGATNGACCGTGGATGACATCCTTGCNTGCCTATCGGCGGCCGAATCNGGGCTTGATTCGATAAATTGATNGAATCGTAAACTAGTATGCTTCAAGGGGTGCTATCTTCTCGAAAGATCGTGGATAAGCTNCCGCACGACCGNGCCCACCTCCTGAGCGANNATGGAATCGATGGCGAGCCGACTNATCTTTTCCTTGATTCCATCGATAGNTGGTTGNCTGCCCAATTGTCCGATGACGGGGCGAAGGACGAAGGNNCCGGTNCAAGCATTGNTTCCGTAGCAATCTCAAAGGAGTCAGGATTAGTGGCTGGAAGGTTCCCAATAGACAGGTTGATTGGANGCTATTTTGACTCGTGNNAGGTCGANTGGCTGGTCGACGAGGGTGAGTCGGTTTTNCCNGGAAGAGAGGTCCTGAGGCTNTCTGGNCCCTCNTCGAGCGTACTTAGNTGCGAGAGGGTTCTNATGAACATTTTAGGCAGGATGTCCGGAATAGCCACCCTNACTGCAGANTGGGTTGGAGAGTCGCTCGGTGTNNCCATTGCATGCACACGGAAGACCGCNTGGGGCCTATTGGACAAATGGGCGGTNCACGTGGGTGGTGGNTTGACGCATAGGCTTAGCAGGAGCGATGCGCTCATGATNAAGGAAAACGACTTGNCGGTGATGGGTCTGGAGGGTTTTCNGGATGGNTCCATACGANGNGCCGTTTCTTCCATTGANCTGGAACTCCATGCTTCTTTCTCCGTGATAGAGGTTCGGAACAGCGACCAAGCAGTCGCTGCNGCTTCGGCCTGGTCGGAGATCCAGGAGANTGGGGGCAGGACTCAGAAACTGGTCCTGCTCTTGGACAACATGGGCCCACAAGGGTGTCGAATTGCAAAAGATCAATTGGAGGCCTCGGGCTTGAGGAAATGGTGCATTTTGGAGGGTTCGGGAGGAGTGACCCGAGGAGATCTGCCGGATTGGGTCCGTGTTTCGGGCGTGGATGTACTGTCCACGAGCGAGATTAATATGGCTGCTCGGCCGCTTGACTTTTCTATGCTGGTTGGTGATTGAATGCGTGAGATTCCAGATAGCCACCCGAGGAAGAGTTCCCTATTGTCGAGGCAGAAGATGGTGGATGCCGGGAACAAGGGCCTCCTCGCCGACTCGGCCATGATCGCACACGGCCGGGGCGAGGCCTTTGACTACCTTCTGGGCGAGGTGACCATCGANTCTGCTAGCAGGGCTATCCGAGAGGCTGCTGCTAGGCTCAAGAATGCTAAAAGCCCCGTAATTTCCGTGAACGGAAACACAGTTGTTCTTGCNGGNGAGCAACTCATCAGAGTGGCNGCTGTCCTAGGTTGTCCCATTGAGGTNAACCTGTACTACAGGACGCCGGAGCGGGTTTCNGGGTTGCTCGCAATGCTCCGTGAGCAGAGGGAACGGGTTTCCCACGAGGGGGCTCCCCCGGATTTCGAGGGAGAATGGGGGGGGGCGGTCATGTCCGTTCCGCTCATTGGTGAGGACCCTGACTTCAGAATAGCGGGCTTGGAGGGGCCCCGATCTTATTGCACCGAGGAGGGGATTGGGCTTGCCGACTTGGTGCTCGTACCCCTTGAAGACGGGGACAGGTGCGGAGCTTTGGTGAATTCGGGCAAGGANGTCATAGTGATTGATCTNAATCCNCTTTCTCGAAGTTCCCTNGGTGCGACAGTTACGATTGTGGATGAGGTCTCGAGGTCATCCGAGGNCCTCCTCGGAGAGATCCTAAGGTGTCGAAGAGGGCCNGCAGAGTGGGACAATATNGTNGGCTTGAGAGACGCCTTGTCGGTGATATCCGATTCAGTAGGNCGAATCTAGGATGACCGTTCTNCCAGAATCTCCCGGCACCTCTGGGCAATGGCTTCTCCGACTTGACTGGTCGATGCTGTGCCNCCGAGGTCGTAGGTCACCGGCCCCCCAGAGGACAGGTGGTCTGAGATTGCGCNCTCTAGCACGTCTGCGCATTGAGAGATGTCCTGGTCTTCGTTTCTGGAGCCGAGGGAGTCGAACATNAGTTGGACCGAGGAGATGGATGCGATGGGATTGACCTTGTTCTGTCCTGCATATTTGGGACTGGATCCGTGAACTGGTTCGAAGAGCATGTGATTGTCNCCGATGTTGGCGCTTGCTGCCATGCCCATCCCGCCTTGCAGGACCGATGCCAGGTCTGTTGCGATGTCTCCAAACATGTTTGGAAGGACGACGACGTCCAGTTCCTCCGGATTCCGGACTAGCCACATTGAGAATGCGTCNATGTATGCCTCGTTAGTCTCTGTGCCNCTGTTCTCCGAGGCTANCTCCCTGAATACTTCCCTGAATAGCCTGCATCCCCTGGTGACATTGCTCTTGTCGACGCAAGTGACTTTCTGGGGGGTCCCCAGCCTNGCCTCCCTTCTCTTGGCAAGGTCAAAGGCGAACCTTATCACCCTCTCGCTTCCATTTCGCGAAATTGGTCTTACATCCCACTCGACCTGACCATTTAGCCCTGGGAATGACTCGATCTCCAGACGGTTGTCCTTCTCNCCTCCCTGAGCCGCCATGGCTGATCGTCTGAGTAGTGCATGATACAGCCCCTCGGTGTTTTCTCNCACCATGACCATATCCACCAGTTCGTGATTCCAAATGTCCCTGAACGCACCGTGGACCTTGTGATTGACTCCTTTGTAGAGTTTTACCGGCCTTACGTTAGCATATAGTCCAAGTGCGGATCTTAGTCCAAGAAGAACCTGGCCCCCGGCCACGTCTCCATTGGGCAGAGTCGCACCCGGCCAACCGACCGCTCCTACTACGATAGCATCTGTTTCGTCCCGACAATGCTCGAAAGATCCTGAAGGCCACTCCTCCCCCGTTTCCAGGAAGTGTTGGCCACCGCAGGGAATCTCGGTGATTTCGAAGGAGGAGAGGCCTGATTCCTGGAATACAGAGAGCACCNTCTTCACCTCTTCGATNACCTCTCTTCCCGTCCCGTCTCCGGGCAGGAGGGTCAATCTGTATGCGCTCATCGTTACCCGGCAGTCGCTTTTCATTCATCAATCCAACCCCAGTTCATCCTGAGTTGTATTGGGAGATAATTGATAGACGGTCAAGAGGTCAAGCCTGTCATGGACGGGAATCCCGAGGGAGGAAGAGGGGGGAAGAAGATTGACGTCAGGACCCTCCCAGAATCGGTTTCCCTTCTCTGGGAATCGATGCTGAGGCAGAATCCGAGTTGGGATCTTTCGAAGTGGCTNGACGAGAGGGCATCGGAGGAGTTGGACCTCCTTGAGTCTCATCTTGGCAGGGAGAAGCTCAGGTTCGAGCAGCGCCTGCACAGGATCGAGAATCTGGCCAAGCAGATGAAGAGGAGGAGNGAGNGGGTTGGAGTATCTTCGGTGAGNGATCCGAACCAGAAGAATCTGTTCGATGTNTTCGAACCGAAGAAGCCAGAAGATTCCNGGATTGAGTCGGAAGAAGAAGACTCGTCTCCTCTGGTTGACCTTGGTTCACTGGGGGCTGAAGACGACCTGATNCTAGCCTACATNAGTCAGAAGATTCTGATTGCCATAGAGGATTCGANTCGNCTAGGAGAGGGTCTGCACTTCAATGACATAATCGACCTGCTCGAGTCACCGGGAATTAGTGCTGAGGATATCGANGAGTCCATAGCTTGGCTCCTGCATAGGAAGGAGATAATCGAGATTGACAGGGATGTTTTTGTCATCGATGGATGAGCAGATTCCCCCANGCCAATACAACCATTGAAAGAAGANGAGCGCATCCGCTAATCTACCACATGACGAGCGAGACTTCTGGGTGGTATGCGAGGCTCGANCACGAGTGTCGAGATAGGACGGAGCAGATATCGATCTGGCTCGATTCGTGGTTATTTGCGACCATGAAAAAACAACCAATAGCAGCAGCACTTCCAAACGGCTGGCCNACCCTCCCAGCAGGACTACTCAGCAATCCAGGATCGGTTCTTGATCACCTTCTGGCTAGGTTCGAAGCGGAGAGTGACGGCCGCTCCCCCAGGGGCGTCTACGCTACTCCTGCAAGATTCGTAGACGCGATTCTGCAAGATGAGTTGTGTCATGGGGGAAGTAGGAAGAAGGAGCCCCNAGCCACACTATCTCTTGCCGCTTTGCCTCCAAGTTTCAGGGCCTTCGCTAAGGAGATCAATGAGAACATCNCNGAAGAAGGGACGTCGGGCGAGGAAGGACGTGTGGAAAACCAGACCGAGTCTGGGATTCCACTGCCCTTCGCAGATCCTTGCGTAGGAGCAGGACTGTTTGCAGAGCGTATACTCAGGATTCATTCAGAGAGGATGTCTGGATTTACCTCANCAAAGAGGAAGGAGGACACGCTTAGACTCCTGGAGGGGATGCAAATGGTGGACTCTTCGGAGGTTGCTGTCAACTCTACNAGAAAGAGGATGGTCATTGTTCTAGCCCGCCTCGGTTTAGTAGACCTGGAAGGAGACGGNGACGAGGGNAGNATNGGNAGCAACGAGGCGGAGATGATCATTGAAAGCAANGTCAGATGCTGCGANCCCCTTCGAGGAGANTGGCCTTGGAATGAGCGCCCNAGACTNATGGTNACAAGACCTCCTTGGCTCAGAATCAAAGACAGGTTCAGAGGACACCCTGACGGGAGTAGCATGCGAAAGANTCTNTCTAAGGAGCTTAGACAATTCAAGGGTNCGGATGGGAAGCCNAGGTTCTCTGCAATCAAAGGAAACGTGAACTTGTACAGGCTNTTCATCGANAGATCNCTTCAGCTNTCTCANGAAGGNGGCAGGGTAAGGTTGATTGTNCCTGATTCTGTTCTAAGAGAGAAAAGCAGCATTCCGATAAGAAAGCTGCTTGTTGAAAANAACGATTGGGACTCTGTTTGGTCATTTCCAGAGGACAACCAGCTTCTTTTNGGNGGGTCNCAAGGAGTCNCTGTACTAGGAGTGACAGTGGGTGGCGCTACTGAAGTTCTGACGAGNTTCGGCCCACTNACCACGGAGGACCTAGTTGCCGGTAAGGGCCTGAGTGCGCGCTCTCCGTTCTTGGAGCTTGAGAGGGGGCCTTGGTCAACATGGACGGACGCCTCTTGGGCGGTTCCGAAGATGCCCAGGTCCGAGTTTGAAAGGAGGAGGACCCTTGCTGCAATAGGGGGGCTTTCGGATAAGCCTAGGCTGGCAGAAGAAGGGACTTGGTTGAATCCCAGTGGTAAGGCAATAAAGGTCAGGGTTGGGGAAGTAGACAGGACGACTTGGTCCAGGAACATCTGTGACTGGGAGAAAGGGAGCGGCGCGTCCCCATTCATCAGGGCCACTCACATTGAGTTTACAGGAGGAGAGGTCGTGCTCAATCATCCGGCGTTTTCTGATGGGCCTTTCGAAGGAACGGCTTTGAGGGAGGCAGGGTGGGATGGGCCTTCGGAATTTTGTGGGCCTGCAAGGATAGTGTGCCAAGCTATAGTCAATCCCAACGTAGGTAGGAGGCTTCTATGGTCCGTCGTACCCTCCGGATGCGTTTTGGGAAACTCTGTTAGTTACTTGGACCTGCCTGAGGCGGTAATGGATAGGCTCGTACAAAGATATGGCTCTATCGAAGAGGGGTTGTATTTTCTCGCTTCACGTCTAAACTCGGAAGACCTAGACTTGTGGTCAAAGGCATGGGCCGCAAACAATAACGTAAACAACTACGAGATTGAGAAGTTGCCATTTGATTCGATTGAGGAGAGCCCATCGTTTTCAGTAATTGGAAACGAAGAGGTGGTTTAGAGGCTGCTTGGGAATTCATTTTCCCTATTCTGGAAAGGCCCTATTGGAAGAATGGATTAATATCCGTGGTTAGCATACGGTGGCTGTCCTACTCGGGAATCGCATAAAGGTGGAAAAATTGGGAATCAATCCGAAGATAGGAATCACGGGTCTCCCACGTTCGGGAAAATCTGCTGTTCTTCAGAAGGTNATGGACATGGTTTCCGAAGACGGGGGGTCTTTCAGAAGGACCAAAGGGCCCTCGCCTCCGGAGCACATAGTTGGAGGGATGAGNTGCGAGCCAGTAATCGAAAACGGNGAGAGGGTTGGATATGCTTGTGTAAACATAATTACAGGCGAGAAAGGCATAATGGCCCATCGCGAAATTGACTCTAGGAACAGGATNCTAGGATTCGGAATTGACCCCACAGAGATAGATAGGGTGGGAGTCCCAGCCATCCTAGATAGCATCGGTAATTGCGAGATNCTGGTCATTGACGAAGTGGGAAAATTCACTGTTGAGAGTGAGGATTTCGTCAAATCCGTCAGATTGGCACTTCAACACGACATGCCCACGCTTCTGACGCTTCATAAGAAAAGCAGGCACCCCTTACTTCANGATATCAGAAGNAGGGACGATGCTAGGATTTTNGAAGTCACNCCAGTCAATAGGTCNCTTCTGCCCTACAAGATAAACAAGCTAATCCAAGAATTCTGAGNNTCTCATCGGTCAAGTTGATGCGTTGNGTACGTAACGTGGAATCGTGGAGTCGCCGGCAATGAGCTTGTCCCGCCTAATTGGGGGGTTCTTTCTGGCCNTTCTTTTTGCGATATCAGTAGCATTGTTGGATATCGAGGAAAGGTGGTTTTCTGGAGAGTTGGAGTATGTCCCAATTTCGCTGGCATTTTTCTCCCTACTAATCGTAATCTTCCTTTGGNCNGGAGGAAGCAGAATCCATGGATCTTGGCCTTCTGACTCATGGATTAGCAGAGAAAGCGAAGTCGAGATGAGGAGGAGGCTTGAGNCAGAAAGAGACGAGGCTAGTTTGCAGGACATTGGGACAAAGTGGGCTAGGATGGAAATGGAACACCTTGAGTCGAAACATAGCGAGGAGTAGCGAGCGAAACCTTGACCGCATTGACTCGCACGGAGGGTCGGGAGATATCATGGGAGAGGTGCCGAAAGAACTCGAATATACTGCCGAGCATGAATGGTTAAGACGCGAAGGGAACGAGGTTAGTATTGGAATTACAGACTTCGCGCAAAACGCTCTGACGGAGGTGGTTTGGGTTGAGTTGCCAGAGGTTGGAACTGTTGTTGAGTTGATGGAGTCTTTTGCAAGTGTTGAGTCTGTCAAATCTGTAAGCGAGATTTANGCCCNCGTGGCTGGAACGATCATAGAGGTAAACGAGTCGCTAGAAGATTCNCCTGAGAAAATTAACGAAGACCCATACGGTTCGGGGTGGATCTGCAAGATCAGAACCGAAGAAGGNGCCGATTCAGATGNCTTGCTCGACTCAGAAGNTTACATCGCGTTGATCGGAGACTGAGAATGGCGAATAGGGGTCTTGTTCACATCTACGTTGACGGTTCTTGTGCCGAAAACAGANATGTGNGNCCTGAAACCAAGGCCGGTTGGGGACTTTGCGTAATCAGTGGTGACTCTTCATCTGGGAATGGCAAAGGGGAATTGCTTGNAGAGATGAATGGGGCAGTTGTGACNTCTCANGAAGAGGAGGGTTTCCTTGGAGCTGAAGTCGGGTCCAACAACACNGCTGAGCTCTCCGGAGTCGCTCATGCTCTCAAGTGGTTACTTACTCAACATGAGTTCGATTCGGCCATAATCAGATGCGACTCAAAGTACGCNTTGAACATCGCCGCAGGATTGTGGAAAGCAAAGGCAAACGTGGAGCTCTCGAGGCGGGTTCGTCTACTCTGGGAAGAAGTTTCGAGTTTTATCTCACTGAGAGGAGAGCATGTTCAAGCCCATTCNGGTCACAGGTGGAATGAGAGGGCGGATCATCTGGCATATCGCGCTGTGATNGNGGAAGTNCCTCTGCCGCTTCAATTCTGGAAACCCGGTCAGAGGTGATTAGTCCTCATTCAGTGGCCCTAATACTAGCATTACGTAAATCGACTGGAGTGCCATCAATAGGCCAACCAAAGTCAACATCAGACCAGTTGGGTCAGGAAGGTGTGATTGTAGAGGGTTTCCGGCTATCCAAGCGAGGCCCANCACCAATGCAGCAACTGCCATCTCCTTTTTTGCCGATCCTTCGGGGTCCTTCCACAGGTCAATCCAGGGNATTAGCCCTCNTCTTTCAAAGGTGAACCTGTACCACGAAGCGTAACCCAGCCCCATGCCAATAACCCCAATCGCCCCACTGGTGAAACCTGCGTCATCCCAAGGTCCTCTTGGTGCGATTCCAAANGCCAATGAGTCGAGGATCAGAACTGCTGACGCAACTGCAAGAAGTCTCCATTCTGGNGGGTNTTCGGGTGCCACGGAGGGACGGGGNGGAGCCGTAGTAATGATGTATTGCTATTCTCTGGGATGGTTGGGANAATGTACGCAGTGAGTTTCTCCGACGTGAAGGAAGCAGCCGAAAGACTNGATGGTGTTGTTTCAAGNACNCCAGTAGTTCATTCTGAAGAAATCGACGAGATGGCTGGTCGAAAGGTGTATATTAAGTGNGAAAATTTACAGCATGTTGGAGCNTTCAAATTCAGAGGTGCCAGTAATGCTATGGAGATTCTGGGTGATAGCAAGAAGAGTGGGGTTTGTACTCATAGCAGTGGAAACCATGCTCAGGCAGTGTCTCTGGCAGCCAAGCTTCATGGGGTTCCCGCTTACATCGTAATGCCTAGTAATGCCCCAAAAGTAAAGGTGAGTGGGGTTGAGAGTCACGGTGCAGAGATAACCTTCTGCGAGCCGAACCTAGAGGCTAGAGTTTCCACTGCTAAATCTGTAATGAATAGAACTGGGGCGGCCTTCATTCACCCGTTCGATGACGAGAGAGTCATTGCAGGGCAAGGAACTGCTGCTCTGGAGTTGATTCAAGAGGAGGGGGGCTTGGATGCAATAATGACGCCAATAGGTGGAGGGGGATTAATCTCAGGGACATGTATTGCGACAAGGGAGNTATTGCCCGATTGCCGTCTATTCGGTGCNGAGCCGAGTGGAGCAGATGATGCTGCAAGATCCCTGAAGTCTGGGAANTTCATTCACCAGACGGGACCAGAAACAATCTGCGACGGGTTACTAACTAGNATGGGCGAAAAAACCTGGCCGATAATTAGGGATCANCTTGAGGAAATTATTACTGTCGAAGATAGTCAGATTCTGAAGGCGATGGTCTTGCTGCATGATATATTCGGAATGGTTGTCGAACCTAGTGGTGCAATCTGCCTAGCTGCAATATTGAAGGATGAGTTCAGAGGATTGGAGGGCATTGAAAAGGTTGGTATCGTTCTTTCTGGAGGGAATGTGGATGTCGAAAAACTNCCCTTCTGACATATAGAAGCNATTNGAGAAGGAGTAATGGNATAGATTGTGGAGCACGAGCCGGGATTTGCACCCGGGTCCATGGATCTGCAGTCCATTGCATAGCTGCTCTGCCACTCGTGCTTCACCTACCCGAGCCTCCTTCCTCTCTTGAAGACTATCCGGAGGCAGCATACCTTCATTGAGTGGGGCCGTATGTGAGAGTTATGCCTGTNGTCTCATCAAGGTTTGATGGTCTAGGTGTGGGATTCGCGCCATACCTGCAACCTCCGGGTCCTGAGGTAATCAGATGGACGGTGGGAGAGCCGGGTTTTGATACACCGAACGAGATCATTAATGAGGCGATAGAAGGTTTACGAGAAGGGAAGACAAAATACACTCGTGGACCCGGCTCAATTGAGCTTTGTCAAGCGGTTGCAGAATACCTAGAGTTGCATCATGAAATTGCGGTTTCTGCAGAAGATGTTGTCATTACCCCAGGAGCCAAGCAGGCGCTCCTATACTCATTTCTGATTACCACTATGCCNGGTGATGAAGCTATTCTNCTNGCTCCTTCATGGGCATCATACGAACCCATGCTGGAATTTATCGGAGCAATCCCGGTTCACGTTCAAGTAAAGATGGATGACTTCCATCCGGATATTGAAGCGATTCGCAATGCCATCACAGATAAGACCAAGATGATTTTGATCAACTCACCTTGCAANCCAACAGGGGCNGTTTTCAGNCCTGNAGAGATGNAAGAATTAGTGGAGNTAGCCGTTGAGAACGACCTATGGATAGTTTCTGATGANATTTACGCTAGAATGGTATGGGCCGACTGGCCCCATGTCTCACCCGCAACAATTCCTGGTGGGAAAGAGAGGACCATTGTCATCAATGGATGGTCGAAGTCTTGGGCTATGACCGGAATGAGGGTAGGTTTTCTAACAGGACCNAAGGAAGCAATTTCAGCCGCAAAGAAGAGTCAAGCTAACTCTGCATCTCACATTCCGACATTCTTGATGGATGCAGCTAGAGTAGCTTTGGGGTGTGAGGACTCAGTTGAGTCATTCAATTCAGAATATCTGAAGCGAAGAGAGATTATGATAGGTGGTTTATCCACAATACCAGGACTTCGAGTACCTGAGCCTGAGGGGGCGTTCTATATTTTCGCGGATGTAACGGGAACGGGGATGACAGATATTGAGTTCGCAGATGGTGCATTAGAAGCGGGGGTTCAACTTATCCCAGCATCACTAATCANAGGTGGGAGCGGTTTCGTCAGAATTTCCTATGCAGCCGATGAAGAGGCCATANACGAGGGTTTAGCCAGGCTAAAGTCCTGGTTAACGGAAGAGTGAGTTTGAAATCTTGGTGACTTGGCAGTGAGCCATGAGTGAACCAGTCTTTGCCGGTGCGCATGTATTGTTGGACTACGTGGACTACGTTTCTCCGAGAGAGGAAGATGGTGCTTGGATCCTAGAACTGCTCAGAGAATGTGTTAGTGAATCTGGGATTAGAGAAGTTCATGCCCATGTAGAGGCTTTCGATGGAAATGTAAGTCCACTGGGATTTGCAGCAGTGGTNCTAATTGACGAGAGTCACGTTAGCGCGCACTGCTACTCNGAAAAAGGGCTATTGGCAGTTGATGTATTCACCTGTGGAGATGATGACCCAGAACTTTTGGCCGATTCCATCCATGGAAGGCTGGTCAAAGAGATTCCCGAAATAAGGATGGTTTTCAGAGAAAGAGTGGGCAGATTTAGAGGTGATTGATTGGGATTACGCGAATTTATTGGAGACCACTACAAGCACTTCAATGCAGGTGAGTTGTCTCGCTGCGTTGATTCTCTAAGGGATTTCCTTGAAAATGATGGTAGNTTGATTGTGACTCTNGCAGGAGCGATGTCCACGGCTGAGATTGGAAGGAGCCTTGGTCCTGCAATAAAGAATCAGAGGGTTCATGCTATTTGTTGTACTGGAGCTAATCTCGAGGAAGAGTTGTTTGGACTGGTATCTCGATCAAAATACGAAATGGTTCCGAACTGGAGAGAACAGCGGGCCGAGGATGATGCGAATCTTGCTGAAAGAGGATTGAACCGGGTTACCGATGTGGCGATTCCAGAGAGTTCCTTCAAGATGTTAGGGGAGAAAATGATGGATTTGTGGGAGGAAGCGGAAGCAGTAGNGGATAGNCGCTTTCCACATGAGTATGTTTACGACTTGGTCCTTCATGGGAAGTTAGAGTTCAGTTCTCCCCCNGAGAATTCGTGGTTGGTTGCAGCCGCGGATGCCAATTTGCCAATTTTCACCCCTGGCTGGGAGGACTCGACTCTCGGGAATCTCCTTGCTGCGAGGGTACTGGATTGCACTCTGAAGAGCAATTCTGTTGTAAGGGGAGGTTTGGACGCGATGCAGTCTCTGGCTGACTGGTACAGAGAGGACGACTCCCCCACGGGGATGCTGCAGGTGGGTGGAGGAATTTCGGGAGATTTTGCCATCTCAGTAGTTCCCATGCTAAGACAGGANGCGATGGTAGATGTCAANCTCTGGTCNTGGTTTGCTCAAATCTCTGAGTCTAGGCCATCTTACGGTGGGTACTCCGGCGCTCCTCCGACTGAGAAAATAAGTTGGGGAAAGTTGGCTGTCGATACGCCCAGGTTCGTGATAGAATCCGATGCCAGTATTGTGCTTCCATTGCTTCTTGAATCACTGGAATAAAGAAGNGAANTGGAGATTGTTTTCTGAGATCCTGAGCAATTGATTGTACTTCGATGTGCGGTCCGAACGAGCAGGGGCTCCTGTTTTGATTTGGCCAGCGTTGGTCCCAACGGACAAATCGGCGATCAAGTCATCCGAAGTCTCCCCGGAACGATGGCTGATTATTGTTCTAAAGCCGGATTCTTTTGCCATTCTAATTACTTGCATAGTCTCAGTGAAGGTGCCAATTTGGTTCAGTTTTATTAGAATAGCATTTGAGGCCGATTGATTGATTCCTCTCTGGAGACGCTCAGGATTCGTCACATATAGATCATCCCCGACTATCTGAACACGGTTCCCCTCCTTTGCAGTAAATGCAATCCACGAATCCCAATCGTCCTCACCGAATGGGTCCTCTATTGANACAATGGGGTAATCATCCAACCAATTAGAGTACATTTGTCCTAGTTCGGAGCCGGAGAGGGTCTTNCCATCGAGATGGTACNTGCCCTCTNCGAAGAATTCCTGAGCTGCCACATCCAANCCTATNGAGACCTGCTTACCTGGAGCGTATCCAGCATTNANAATAGCTTGGCTTACATATCTCANNCCTTCCTCATTCCTAGGAAGGTTTGGGGCGAAGCCTCCCTCGTCTCCTACACCACCGAGGATTCCCTCACTCCTCAGTAAAGATTTGAGAGAATGATAAATCTCAACACCGGCTTGTAGNGATTCTTGGAAGGANTGGAAACCATGTGGCAGGACCATGAATTCTTGGATGTCGACATTGGAGTCCGCGTGTGCGCCGCCATTGAGGATATTCATCATCGGAATTGGAAGCGTCGCCTTTCCTCCTGCAGAGATTGTCCTCCATAGCTCTCCCTCGGATCCTGCCCTTAGACATGCCAAAGACGCCCCGAGAGTTGCGTTGGCGCCCAGAGAAGCCTTGTTTTTTGTTCCATCAATCTCGATCATTAGAGAGTCGATGGAATCCTGATCCCTTGGATCCATCCCAATTAGAGCATCACGAATCTTTCCATTTACGTTTTTGACCGCTTCTTGAACTCCTTTACCCATCCAACTTAGTCCTCCGTCCCTCAGTTCTACTGCCTCGTGAGACCCGGTACTGGCTCCCGATGGTACAGCTGCTCGGCCTTGTAATAGACCATCGACATAGCAGTCTACTTCGATAGTTGGGTTGCCTCTTGAGTCAAGTATCGCGCGGGCGAAGATGTCGCTGATAGCGGCACCCATTGATCTCTCGAGTGGAACTCTGCTTCTCAAGGTAGCGCAAAATGGGCTATTCGTTCAGCCATCTGAGCCATCTTGAGACTTTGCTCTGAATCTCGGGAACTTCTAGCTCTGACATGCAGCAGCATTCCCAGCAAAGCTGCTCCTCGTTTGGAGAGATAGAGAACAGCTCGGCGCGCATTATAATCCCCCCTGCATCCGTGGGTTTGGAGCGATTGTCATCCACAAAACAATGCAATAATTGCTTTGGATAGTGCTGAATTCTTCCACCCTCAGGGGAGCATAGCATTGCGCTCCTATCTAGGAAGATCAGAGATGACCCCGTTACTGGGTCAATCTCGTGCCCCTTTATCCTCGAGCCGTTAAGTAGGGAGGCGACGTCTATCTGATACCACTGTGAAAATGAGTGGGGAATATCAAGATCGGATACGTCATCAAGATACTCCTGAATTCTTAGTTGGGAGCGCCCATCCTCCTTGCCCATGCTAAGCCAAAGTTGGCCATCCCATTTGAATTCAACCAATTTTTTCCATAGCGATTAATTCTGAAATGTGGAAGGATTCATTGAGTAAATTGTATAAATTTTCAAAAAATCTCAAAAAATTGTCCTTTTTCGGCGTAATTAATGAGTAACGTAGATTCGTTGGATAGGTCGATTCTGTCATTCCTTAGAGACTCTGCCAGAGCACCTTATGTGGACATTGCAAAACAGGTGGGAGTCACTGAGAGAACTGTTAGAACTCGAATTAAGAGGCTGGAAGAAGAGGGCATCATCAGGGGCTACACTGTTAGAGAGGCTGGCATAGGCCTTACTGCTCTAATTAGACTGAAGGTTGGACCTGGTGCTGAGATTGGCGCTCTAGCTGGAGAGTTTTCCGGATGGCCGGGGGTAGAATGCGTCTACGAAATCAGTGGAGACGCTGATTTGGTTGCCGTGGTGCACGTTGACGATACTGTTGCACTGAGAGATATGCTGGACAAGATGCTGCTGGCGGCTCCAGGAGATATCAGTTCAACACAGACAGAACTAGTACTAGAGCAATACTGATTATCAGGGCTTAGTCATAAGATAGTGAAAGTAGTTGATTCGTCCTTCTTTCAGAGCCTCATAAATTGGTGTTCCAGGGACGCCACCGAACGTCTCGAAGCTCTTCCTAAGGGAGGGGGGTGCGCTCTGACGAATCATTTCTCTCCTCCCTTCATCAATCAAATCAAGAGCGTCGACTACGTTCTTTGTCACGTCCCTCCTGTATTCCACTGTGAAACCGGCCTGGATAAATTGGTCGTGCAACTTTTCCATGGTTTTTTTGTCCCTCATGTCTGTCCAACAGAACTTCCCTCCGTTCTTAGTCACTCTAAAGGTCTCTCCGAGGAATTTTGGGATATTGGCATAGCAGTGGGATGACTCTACATTGTATACAACATCGAAAGACTCGTCCTCCAGTGGCAGAGCCTCAGCGTTTCCTTCGATGAATTCGAGGTTTTCTTGATGTGAATACCACTCTTTGCACCTTTTTACGGCTTGGCCAGAGTAGTCGACTGCCACGAGCTTCCTCGGATTGAGGGACCTGGCGATCCAACTGGCCCCACCTCCTCTTCCAGATCCGATTTCAAGCAGATCCTTGTTCTCTATTCGTACTTCTCTGATGTTCATATGGTAAAGTTGAATGAACAGTCTGTCACCTTCGTCCCCATCCTCGAGTGGGGCCTGTGTTTCATCTTTGTAACCGTAGTTCATGAATCTAAAATTAGAATCTAACTGTGATTTAGACATCCTCTGGTAAAGCCTTCTCCACATCCTGCTCCTCATTCCAGGAGGAGCTATCCTCATTGCAAGGTAGAACGCCCTCGCGGGGATCCCCATCCCCAAGCTAGCACCTACACCTTCCACTTGACTGAGCAGCCGATGCTTTCAGTTCTAGGAACCGAGATTGGTTTTTCTGACAGAAGTTCTGCAATTGCATCTTCGAGTTCTGACGTTTTAGCATGAGAAGGGTCCCTCGGAGAGTCGTCAAGACGGCCTCTGTATACTACCACTCCCTCAGCATCAAGTAGGTAAAACTCTGGAGTCCTCTCGGCCCCATAGGAGTGGGCAACTTCCTGAGACGAGTCGTGGAGGTAGGGGTAAGTCATCCCCCTGTCGGCTCTCTTGACCATGTTTTCCCATGAGTCTGACTCGTAATTTATTGGGTCATTCGAGTTTATCCCTGCGAAACCTATTCCTTGTCTCCTAGCATTTTCTGAAACCCTCTCAATTCTTGGTTCGGAGCCTACGACGTAGGGACAATGGTTGCAAGTGAAGACCACGACAGCGCCATTTTTTCCCATAACATCAGACAAACTCATCCTCTCCGAACCAGAATTGACGTTTGCGTTAGGAAGCTCGAAATCAGGGGCCTTTGATCCGGGCTCTACAGACTGGGGAGATTGCATGATAATGCGGCCGAGTCAATACTGTTCAATCCTTTGGAACACGTGCCTCTCTGCGAATGGAGATTTGTTCTTTGCACTCTTCCAAGCGTCTTCTAGCTAGCCTGTGTTGTGGGTCAACGTCTAGTACCTTTCTCCAAGATGATGCTGCCTTGGTTGAGTCCCCGCCTTCGTGAAGAATTGCGGCTATTCTCAACCTTGCATCGAGGTGTTGAGGGTCTGCAAGCACTGCGCCCTCGAAGTCTGACATGGCTTCCTCCGATCTACCGAAGTCTAGGTACAAGAGACCTCTCTGATACCATGCCTCCGAGAGAGAAGGATTGGCCTCAATTGCCTTGTTTAGGGGCTTTTCTGCCTGTTCAGACTTGCCCATGGCAATCATGCAGGTTCCAAGGTGGACTAATCCCATTGAATGGTTTGGATTCATCATTAGCAGGTTCCTAAGTTCGTCTTCGGCGCTAGCCCATTCCCCCTGGTTCATGAGAATCTCGGATTTCCTCTGTCTAGCGAGTTCATGATCTGGACGCGCTTCTACTAAGTGATTGGCATCGTCAAGAGCCGTGGCAAGATCATCGCACAGCAGTGCTGCAGATGATCTATTGAGTCTTGCACGCACATGGTCAGGATCTATCTCAAGAGTGGAAGAGAAGAATTTCTTGGCCTCCTCTATTCTACCCAATCTTGCTGCAATGATTCCCCGGATGAAGAGTACTGAAGGGCTTCCCTTCAGGGTTGTTGTTGCTTCTAATGACAGAGCGTTTGCCTGTTCCAGATCTCCAACCTCCAGACATAGTTGTGCTTCTTCAAGAGGGATTGAAGGGTGGTCGGGAATCAGTCTCCTAGCCCTGACGAGCGCCACTTCTGCTTCATCGAATGACCCTTGGTATCTCAGGGATCTGGCTCTACCTAACCAAGCTAATCCTGACTCTCGATCGATTTCAATCGCTTTGTCGAATGATACCAGTGCATCTACAACGGACAACTGGTCCATTTTGCCTGTCTCATCGCGATGCTCGTCGGATTTGACGAGGCTAAGCCTGCCTTTCATCACCTGCATTGCCGTGGAATCCCAAGATTCCTCTGGAGCTTCATAGAGGGTTTTCCTAGAGGACTCTATTGCTCCTTTGCTCAGCCAAAGTTGGCATAGTCTCGCTCTAGCCTCGGCATCCCCTGGGGTCTTGCTCAAATGCTCTTGGAGGACCTCTATAGCAGCATCGATCCTACCCCTATTTTCCAGAATCTCTGATTCTAGGATTACTGTGTATTCTCCAAGTGCATTTGCTCTTTTTATGCATTTAATTGCGGACTTTGCGTTTCCACCTTCAGCGGAAACCAGCCTAGCCTTCAGGGTCCATGCGGGTCCGAGATTTGGATCTTCTTTGATAGCCAATTCAACGGACTCCATTGCCGGACTGAATTCTCCCAGAAGTAGTTGTTTTGTTCCTCTCTCCAACAAACTTAGTGCGTCGTGATTCGAAAGTTTAACTTGGCTCTTTCCGTAGTCTGCTTCCATAGCCCTAGAAGCGATTTCGGAAAGCTCCGAATCCCCTTCAATGGCAGTGGAAGAAAAACCCAGGGCTTCAAGTCTCTTTCTATTCCTGATGATTCTTTCATCTTCTGAGCCTGAGAGTAGTATGGACTGTTCATTCAGGACGTCCACGTCATCTGGGACTATCGCGAGGAGTCTTTCGAGAGATCTGTCAAGAGCTTCTAGATCTCCATCCTTCCTCTGAATCTCTGTTAGCGATCTAAGTGCCGATTCGTCTTCAGGGTCTAACTGGTTCGCCCTATGGAAGCAGTCGGCGGCCCAGTCGAATCTATCGACTAAGTGGAAAAGCTCGCCCATCCTCCTGTGTTCTCCTGCGGAAAGTTCGATATCCTCAGCCTTCATCTCTGCCTCGGTTAGGATTGCTGAAAGTCGCTTTGCGAGAGGCCTAAGCCCCGGGCCTGGCGTATTTCCCTCTTGAAAATTGAATTCTGGATAGTGGTTTAGCAATGCCTTAGCAGCGTGGCTAGCAATGGCGCAAGATTCACTGTTGCTGATAGGTATGCCTTGATTGAACAGCAGAGACTCTGCTGACTCCAGGGATCTGTGAACGCTCAGTAGGTCTTGTACTTCCGGAGCGTCAGAGAGAATTGTGTTTACCCCTCTTGAAAGTAGATCTAGCCTCTCTGAAGTTTCGCTCAAGTTCCCTTTCATTGAACCGAGTTTGTCTGCCATTCTCTTTCTCTGACTAAGTACCGACTTGTGCTTTAGCCATAGCGCAAGAAGGGCCAATGACAGGATCCCGTAGAGAGTTAGAATCGCCATGGTTGAGTCTTGCATCGAACCCAGCGGACCTGAGGGACTTTTGATGGCTTCTACTATGTTACACTGCTAGGGGGCCATTATCGCTAGGTAGGAAAACCGCCAAAATGAGGTCATTCCAAGTCTCGGACAGAGTATGCTTGGACCCCGAGCTTCAGTGATTGGGGTCCGACAGTCTTTCCGACTACATTGTTGATTCCGGCACCGGAGGCCAGTTCGTGGATCCTATCAGTAACCTTTCCAGAAAAGACCAACCCCTGTGCTCCTGCGGATTCACCTAGTGCTGACTCTAGATCCTTTGCGCTAATTGGATCCGAGCCAGAGCCGTCCTCTTGTACAATTACTGCCTGATTTCTCTTCAGCCCGTCCATTAGCTGAGCCCAGCCCTTGATCTCTTCAGGAGCCTCCAGGGATGGGGTTCCCTTCCCTACAGAATTATCATCATCTTTCTGAATCTCAGTCTGGATTCTAGCAACGGCTTTGGATGCTGGTTCTTTCTGTCCCAGACACTTGGTTACAACCTTGCCCTCTAGGTGCTCGACCTCTCTGCTCTGAGGAGCAAAGGCCACGTGTGTCAGGGATTTGCCTAATGAGCCATTTATCTCCATTAGCAGGAGTTTGCCTCCTCTGTCTCCATCCAAGAATGCAGTTACAGTCTTCTTCTTGGAAGCGAGTTCTGCCAGTTCTGGCTTGATCCCTGAACCCATTGTGGCTATTGCATTATTGATGCCGAACTTGAGCAGGTTTCGTACATCATTCCTCCCCTCGACAATGATGATTGCATCAGAGTTTCTGACATTCGGGCCTGCGGTCATCTCTTCAAATTCTATCTCTGTATCCAGGGTAAGTACGGCTCTGACTTCATCTAGAATGTTCTTTGATTCTCCGGAAGCCGAATTTACAATCCCCAGAAGAAGCTCTTTAGCACGATCGATGACGTGATCTCTCTTCGCAGATCTGATATTCTCGATTTCCTTAACCTTGATCACGGCCTTGCATGGGCCGATCCTGTCAATGGTCTCCAAAGCGGCTCCGATTACTGCGGTGCTCACTTGGTCGATTGAGGAAGAGACCTCTATCTGACCTTGAACTCGACCCTTGTGGTTGTTCAAATTAACATCGACATGACCGATTCTTCCTGTTCTCTGAAGTTTCCTCAGCTGGAGGCCCTCCCCTAGAAGACCCTCTGTCTGACCGAAGATTGCTCCTACCACATCCTTTCTGGCTACGGTTCCATCGACTCTAATTGTTGCGTGTATGACATATTTTCCTTCACTTGACATTTTTTCAATTCCTTTGCCTTTCGGCCCCAAACCGGGGCCTTGCCCCTTTTTCGCCATTTTGGCGGGGGGGTTCGGATGGGCGCAGGGCGCCCGCGAGTGGGCTGATAAGCAAGTTACCGGGTGCTAGGGGTATTCATGAATGCTCCTGTTTGCCCATAGGGCCTTTACTGGTGCATCCTACCTAGTGGTTAAGTCTA
This sequence comes from Methanobacteriota archaeon, assembly GCA_002718695.1. GTDB lineage: Archaea > Thermoplasmatota > Poseidoniia > Poseidoniales > Thalassarchaeaceae > UBA36. The sequence continues at coordinate 3,704 of PBFP01000023.1, read as the reverse complement.
GTCCACATATCCGGGCTCATGACACAAGAGTCCTGGCTCGAAGAGGATCGGTCGAGGGTCTTCTTGAACGCATCGAGATTGGCTCTCAGGGACGGTCAATTGTCCAACGGTGAGAAGAGGATTCTGGTTAAGCTCGCACACGCATTGAGGCTAGAGGAGGAGGAGCCTAAGAGAATCTACGACGCCATACTATCTGGGAACTCGGAAGAAATAAGCGGTGCGAGGATAGAAAGTACCGAGATGAGGCTCGTATATGGTCAGGTACTAGAAGCAATGCTAATTCACACTGACAGGTCGGAAGAAGTGCTGGCCCAAATCGCATACCTAAGGAAGATGTTCATGATTGAGGATGCCGAGCACAGAGCCATTGCAAGGAGTTTGGATCGCCAGTTGGAGGAAATTGTACACAGGTCCTTTATCGACGAATACAGAGTTCGTCTAAATGAGACAGGGGATGCTCTGAGGCAGATTTCTTCGCAACTGCTGGAGCGAGTCGTTCGTCGATAGCGTCAAATTGATGGCTTAGAAGCAGGAGTCGATATGAGTGGTGCCCTAGTCCTAGACGAGTTCCTCAAGAGCCAGTCCAAGAGAGTTCACAACTCCCACAGGAAACTCGCAGGAGTAGTGCGTGAGGCCTATCCGATCGGGGTCCCCGCACTAATAATGAAGTCAAGCACGGATCGCCTCGGCGCCTCTGCAGGATATTCTTTCCATCTTGGTACTCCCGATGACATTCTCAGGAGGATTGCATCCTGGTTGATTACCCATGCGGAAGGAGATCAGAGTACTCTGTGGAGGTTGGTCCCAGAGCTCTGGTCTAGGCACGGAAGAGAGGATGTGGCACTTTCGGCATTGCTTCTGGCCAACTTGGACCACGTGAGTGCTAGGGTAGACCGGTGGGATCTACTCGCCTCCTCAATCAATTCCAAGGAGCCGGCGGAGGCACTCCTTCTGAGCATTGAGGAGATACTTAGAGCAGGTCATGGGGGCCCAAGCGAGGGTCAACTGAGATCATGGTGCTCCGGAAGGAAGGTGCAAACGCACTTGGCGCTTATTTCCGCTTTCGTAGTCCAAAACTCAGGAGTAGAAGTCCCGCCCGAGGTGATTGCCCTCCTTCTTGAGGTCGATGTCCCTGACGGAGATTCTCTTCTGGGTCGCATTAGAGACAGGGTTTCTGGCCTGGGACCATAGGACTAATTCGTCCATAGCCTACGTGGATGCCATGGTCGAGCGCCTGCTGCCATCAGATGACCCTGTGGCAGAGGAAGTTCTGGAGTGGACCATAAAGAGAGATGCACAGGACATTTCTCAGCTAATGGAGTGGCTCGGGGGAACCACTGCAAGGAAGGACCGAGAGATGCTGATAAACCGTGCATTGGATCTAATGGAAGAAATAAATCATGCATTGAAACGGCTTGACGAGCTCAGGTGAACGTATGCGGTCTCTCTTGCTTGCAGGGGGGAGGTCATCCAGGATGGGGAGGGACAAAGCGCTGATTGAGGTGGATGGTTCCTCCATGGTTGCGAGGGCCGTGAGGACACTGGCCCAAGCGGGGCTGGAGCCGATTAGAATAGCCGTGGCTAGTCCCGAATACATCGAAAAATATGGTAGCGAGGTGAGTCCTGAAATAGTTGTCGAGTGGGTTATAGACGCCAGAACTCACGCTGGCCCTATCGATGCGATAGAGGAAGCACTTCTAGACTCTGGATGCGGTGAAATACTACAGCTAGCCGCAGTTGACTATCCTTGGGTTACAGAGGAGGTTTTTCTCTCTCTGCAAGAGGGGTTGAATGATGGTGATTCCCTAATTATGCCCCACGATGGTGAGTGGTCTCACCCCCTTCTGGCATTGATTCGTAGCCAGGAGATTCTCGAGATGATAGATGGTGACAGGAGGCCCCTCAGAGTGCAGTTCGCAGAGGCCGAGCACTCGATAATGATGGAAGAACCCGGTATCCTTCGTAACGTGAACTTACCCGTTGACCTCGAGTGAGACGCCCCCGGAGCAGAGGAGATCGATAACCTCTGGATAGAGAACGTGCTCGACCTTCTTGACCCGCTCTTGGAGTGCCTCCTCATCATCGTCAGGGAGCACCGGGACTTCTCTTTGAGCCAGTATCGGTCCAGTATCAACCCCCTCGTCCACCAGGTGTACCGTGCATCCAGTGGTACTTACTCCGGCAGAGAGGACATCTCTGTGGGCATGGGCCCCTGGAAAATCAGGGAGCAAGGATGGGTGAATGTTCAGGAGTCGCCCCTTCCATTTTGCGACGAATGATGGTGTCAAAATCCTCATGTATCCGCTGAGCACTACTAGCTCGGCCCCCGAAGACTCGATTTGGCTCAGAATAATGCTCTCGTGAGCCAAGCGACGCTCGATGCTCTGTAGGCCCTGTAGAAGGGGTATTCCCCTCGTGGTGATTCCTGCCCTCCTTCCGTGCTCTAGACCCCCGGCGTTTTCGCTATCTGCCAAAACGAGAACTGTTCGATGACACCGAGGCTCGGAAGATTGGAAAGACAAGATGGAGGACAAGCCGGATCCTCCTCCAGAAATCAGCACTGCCAACCTGAGGGGGTCTTCGATAGAAGCTTCTCTAGGTAGAACGAATGGCGCCTCCATGCCTTTCTGGCAGGGAGTTGTCGCTTGAGTCTTCGGATAATTGACTAACTCAAACTCTTTTGCAGATGGCCAATCCGGGGATATAGAGAAACATGGACTTCGACACGATCTCAGTAAGAGGCAAGAGCAATCCGGACCCGACGACTGGAGCAATAGTCCCCCCGATATACCAGACGGCCACCTACGTCCTAGAAGAGATTGGGGTCGACAAGGGGTTCGACTACACCCGCTCATCCAATCCTACCAGGCAGGACCTAGAAGAGCACTTGGCTGCCTTGGAGGGAGGGAGGCACGGAATCGCTTTCTCCAGTGGAATGGCAAGCGCGGACAGTTGCATGAAGCTCCTTAGCCAGGGGGATCACGTTGTCTGCTGCGATGACGTTTATGGTGGTACTGCTAGGCTTTTCAACAACCTGATGACTAACTATGGCGTAGAGTTCACCTACGTTGACTCGCAAGTGGCTGCGAACGTCGAGGAGGCCATTCGGCCGGAGACTAAGATGGTCTGGGTGGAGACGCCTACGAACCCCCTCCTGAAGGTCACAGATCTCGAAGCGGTTGGGAAGATCGCAAAGAGCCACGATCTTCTGTATGTGGTTGACACGACGTTCGCAACACCTGTCTTCCTCAGGCCATTGGAGTACGGAGCTGATTTGGTTCTTCACAGCACTACCAAGTATCTGAGTGGCCACAACCAGATAATCGGTGGCGCAATCGTAACCGATAGAGCTGATCTCTTCGAGCGTCTGAAGTACATTCAGAAGAGCGTTGGCGCAGTCCCGAGTCCATTCGACTGCTGGCTTGTGATAATGGGACTCAAGACACTCCACCTGAGGATGCAGAGACACTGGGATAATGCCGAGAAGATCGCAAGATATCTGGAAGACCACCCGAAGGTTTCGAAGGTGGTCTATCCCGGATTGGAGTCACATCCGATGCACGAGGTTGCTAAAGCCCAGATGAGTGGTTTCAGCGGAATGATATCCTTCGAGCTGGAGGGTGGTCTCGAGGCGGGTAAGAAGTTGATGAATTCTGTCGAGTTGTGCCTCCTGGCTGAGAGTCTAGGAGCGGTTGAGACGATGA
>PBFP01000022.1 GCA_002718695.1 Methanobacteriota archaeon | reverse complement strand
CATGAAATACCCTGCTCTTGCACCCCCTATCGGGGGCCAAGTCATAATTGTGGTTAACCTCCTAAACCACGAAAAGTCTCGTGGCCGCACTTCCTCGGCGGCGCCCAGCCTGATGGAAGACGTCATGGCAATGTGTGCTCGGTCTCCAACGCCAGCTTGACGCAGCGTCCCGCCGACCTTCATGCGGTATAAGAACGTGACGAGAGAGGCGATGGCCCGCATAGTAGGGCTAGTCCGCCCCAAAGAATTCCCGAAGGACCGGGTGCATCTCCATGGCTTGCTCCTTCTGGATCTGTTCGTAAGTCCTCAGAATAATTCCGACGGCCAAGAGGAGCCCTGTGCCGGTTGCGTTACCAACGGTACCCAGTAGATCGGCACCCGCAGCGAGAAGGCCTACGAATGCTCCAGAGAAGAGCGTTACAGGAGGAATGTACCTCTCCAGAATTCTCTCAAGGACCACTGGATTCTTCCTGAATCCTGGAATCTGCATTCCGGTCCTCTCGATCTGCTTGGCGACATCCTTGGCACCCATATTTGTCGTCTCAATCCAGAACTTTGCGAAAACAGTAGACCCCGCCGTCATGAAGAAAACATATACGAAGACGTGAGTCATGATTTGTCCAAGACTGTGCCCGTGGGCGTCACCGGATTGATTGAGCAGCGGTATTAGCCAGTCCCCGACGCCGTTAACCATAGAGCTGTACCACGCAAATCCGTCATGAGGCGTCGTTGCTCCTTCGTAGTATGAACCAAACCACTCTGAGCGACTCCAAATTCCGTTAGATCCAACGACAGGAACCGTCGATAGGGTGGGGTGGCTGTGGAAAAGAAGTGTGAACATATTGATGTTAGCTAGCAATGCGGCCATTAGAATCACTGGAATGTTGCTTGCATAGACCAATCTGATTGGGTACTGCCCCCTGTGCCCCCTCACCTTCCCATGAGTCAGGGGCAACTCTAGCTTGCTTGACTCGGCATATGCGACTACTAGGAAGACGATTATCGAGGATATGAGTGCAACAATGGGGTTCGCGTGTTCCAGTAGCATCATCTCAAAACCATTTTGCGAGACTAGTTGCTGGTTGCTAGCTGTACGGAGGGTGTAGAAGATCATTGGCAGGGTTCCTGAAGGAGGGTTGTCGAAAGACAATGGTGCGCCTTCTACTGTTGGAAGGGGAGAAAGTGTGCCGACAAATGTCGATTGGGCAACTCCGGCGGCGATGAAGAGTGAAATCCCACTACCTATGCCCCACTTGCTAACCAATTCGTCGAGCAGGAAGACCAAGAGAGAGCCCAAGAAAAGTTGGAAGACAATTACTGCCCCGGCCCAACCCTCGCCGTATTCCAGAATTAACGAGGGAGATGGATCTAGGAATCCGTAAACCTGGGGGATCGACTCTATTGGGATCATGATCAGGACTAGGATTTTCTGGACGCCCTGGTAGAGTTGTTTGTCGGCAGAGTCCTGGAGATCGAGTTGGATTATCTTGGCTCCAGAGAAAAGTTGCATGATAATCGAGCCCGTCACTATTGGTCCGATTCCCAAGTGCATTATCGATCCAGAGGCCCCGGCCATAATGGCCCTGAACGAAGAGAACACGTCCAATGTGGTGTCTGAAAGGCCGTAAATCATCACGTTGGTCATCATGAAATAGATGATGAGGACGAGCGTTGTGGTCCAGAGTTTCTGATTGAATCTTACATGCCCCTCGGGCTTCGAGATACTTGGATATACGTCGACCAGTCTCTTCAGACCATAGAGTCTGCTCTTTCCTTCGCCGGAGTATAGCAGACATGAGAGCGCCAAACCTGTACCTAGGCCGAATAGGGCCACTCCAACCATCAGGAAACCGAATGCGGCCTTGTCCACCCATCCCCAGTATGCCAGGGCAATTACGATGGCGAACCACGAGTATGCCTTGGCATATTTTCCTACGAATGGAACTTCTCTGACGGCATCTGGCAGGTCCGTCATCGTCCCCCACATCACGAAGGCGACATAGGGTATGGAAGTGGCAAGAAGGATTAGAGCGCGGCTTTGGTCGTCGCCATTGGATGATAGTTCGTCCCTGAGCCAATAGTACAGTGCGCCCCAGTAAATCGCACACATGGCCGTAATGCCGAACCAGTTTGGGCCCCTATTCACCATTCTTTAGCCTCCATTTGCGGGAAGCTCACTCCTCTTCCCACTCTCCCCAGTCTTCATCATCGGCTACGACTACGGTGCCTCCGGCTTTCTCGACCTTCTGAATGGCTTTCGAACTAGCCTCCGAGACAATTATTTCCAGTGGGCGGTCGATTTTCCCTCTACCAAGCAACTTGTCGTACCCCATCTCTGTAAGGTTGATGGAGTCTCCTTCGGCTATCTCAGCGACAACCCCGAGATTAATCGAGGCATTGACGACCCTCAATCCTGGGTGGCGATTGAACCCGTGCATTCCCCAATGGCCGGGCATAAATTTCAATCGAGTCATTACCTTGTGCTTGTTCAAGCCTGCATTGCCCCTGCCGCCCCTCTTTCCAGCGCCCCTTCCTGCCTTCTTTCCTCTGCCGTGGTATCTGCTGCGGCCTCTGAATTTATTTGTCCTAGAAACCATGTTATCGCCTCAAAACATCCTCGCTGCAAGTTCGCTTATTCCTTCATCACGAAAACCAAGAGCCCCGCCTACGGAATAAGCCCTCTTTATCCCTCCCCACCCCTTTGAACCTCTCGGGGGGTGGAGTCTGAAGACTGGTTTCATCCCCTCTACATCCTTGGTAGTTGACTCTCCCGAAGAAATAGCCTTCGAAAGAGAGTCGATCGAAGAGTGGTCGCTGTTAGACTTGACATCCGAGTCGGTGACTGGCCTGTCTCCCATCATCTTGCCCCTCTCCCTGATTAGCGCACTAATAGTGTCTGTCTCAACTTCCCCCCAAGTCACGTAATCTTTGACCTTCTGGAGCATGCCGTCATAGGATGGATTCTTTGGGACCAGGACTGCGTGGTTGACCTTTGTGAGATTGAGCATTGCCATCGTATCTCTAATCTTCTTTGTCACTCCACGATCGCTTCGGACCCGAATCACTAGGTACGTCATGACATTTTCCTCCCGGTTGTAATGTGGAGCTTCTCCCTGATCTCATCGCTCAGCTTTGCCTTGCTTAGTTCTTCTAGGGCATTGNAGGTGGCCTTAGCNAAATTGATGGTTGACCTAGTTTGCCCGGATGATCGTGACCAAACGTCAGTAACTCCAGCAAGTGAGAGGACCCTCCTNCCATAATCTCCGATAACAAGGCCCTTGCCAGAAGGTGCGGGAAGAAGAGTNATCCTGGTGGAACCGGACCTCCCAGTAGCCTTGAACGGGATGCTGTTTCCGGGGCCCTCGGCTGATTCCCAAGACCCGTTTCCCCNANAAACCGGGATTAGGCTAAGCTTCGCTTGCGAGATCGCCTTCTGGATAGTGCTTGCAACCTCTTTGCCCTTGCAAATCGAGAGTCCTACGTAACCGTCCCTATTGCCTACTGCGCAGAGTACGTTGAATCTGACCCTCCTTCCTGAATCGGTCATCCTCTGGATCATGTTTACACTGAGTACGTCATCCTCTATTTCTGGCAAGAGTGCGTCGACGATTTCGACCTCACGGATTGGGAAACCCGTGGCCAGTGCCTGTTCGTAGGTTAGAACCTCCCCACTCATCACCATTCTTCCAAGCCTAGTTCTTGGTTGCCAGATTCTTAGGGCTGCTAATGGATCGGGGCCTCTGCGTCGATGCCCCTCCTCTGGACCATCTTCTGGGGTGTGTGCCAATGCCAACCCTGGTGCNATCTCCATTTCTCCCTCTGTCTTTGTTTCTTCTTCGGACATCAACTAACCCCCTCTATGGACTTCTTTGTCTTTTGAAACGCCTTAACTATGGATTCTCCTATGTGCTCCCCATTGACTCTTTGATCCGACGGGAGCACCTCTTCAGAATGGGGCACTTCCAAGCCAGCATCGACCATTCCCTTTAGTGCGGAGTATATCCTATTGCCCTTCGAAGAAGAGGCGAGCCCTATGTCAAGAATCGCCTTCGAATGACCTTTGGAGATTGCCGATTTGGCTAGGGCGAAGCCTGCAAGATAGCAAGCAGGAATCGATTTCCTGGAGGACTCCTTTGGCCACTTATGTTTGTCGACCAGAGACTTTCCTGTGATTGAAGCCAGTACGATGTCTCCATCCGGGTGGAAATCCACCAACTGGCATGTCACTTGGGTATTTGAGACTCTTACTACTGCCCTTGGGGCGCCTCCTCGTAGCATCCTCTGCCTGCGATGATAATCAGTCTCAGCATTCCTTCGCCTCTTGAATCTCAGTCTCTGATTTCGACCCTTTGCCATCACTCATCACCCCCAATGGAGACACCTTCGAGCTCTATGTTGCTTTTCAAATGTGAAATTGACCTATAGGATCCGCCTTTTGCCTTTAGGTAGAAGTGCCTGTATTGGGAAGAGTTGATTGAGCCANCCTCCCTTAGTTCCTTCAGGGTCCTCCTCTGAGCCCTAATTTTCGACATCCACCTCTGTTTCCTAGGATTCCTGGAGTTTGCGCTTCCCCGCCTGGAACCCTGGCCCTTTCGTCTGCCTTTGGACTTTTGAAAGGCGGCCTTACGTGCCCTTGAGCGACTTGTTCCCTTTATCGGCCTGGCCCTGATTATTCCATCTTCTATTAGAATTCGCACATCGTCCTTCTGAACCGCATCTGCAACTTCGCTCAGGTAATCAGGATTTATCCAGATTCTGTGAATCCCCACTGGCCTACCTTCCTTCCTAGAGAAAATCTCGGCGGCCATCCTTTTCTGGTTAGAAATGAACATCAGATATCCCCCTTTCTCTGAATCTGGCGTCTGTTTAGGACNCTGATTCCTAGTTCATCCGCCCTGTCATGAATTCTAGATCTCTTCCTATTNCCGACTCCGGCGCCTATTCGGACTGCCTGCCTCTCTGGGTTGAGGCCGTCAAGGTGATCTGCTTTGTGGATCAGNACTTCCTCGAAACCAGATGGATGTAGCCCCCTAGCAGATGCGATCTTCCCATAACCAACCCTTGCCATGGGAGACCTGTACTTTCTGTTTTTCCTCATCTTCGAGTCATTGCCCTTTGGTTTCCTGTAGCCGGTCTTGGATAGTCTCCTATACCTAAACCACTCCTGCCTCCTGAATGCTGGTTGCTTCTTACTCTGCTCGAATCTTTTCTCTAGTGCGGATTTTGTCTCTTCATCCAAAACAGGTTTTTGTCTNGCGGTGTGGAAGTCGTCCCATTCCTCGAATTGCCCCGANTCGTCCTCGTAGTATTCCTCNTCTTCTTCGGTTTCCTCCACCGTCTCTTGANCGNGATCCTCTTCAGATTCTTTCACGGTGGCTTCTGGCTCTGNGNNTTCNTCCTCCGGAGGTTGCTCTGAATCGCTAAGCCGCGCTATGAGGTCGGCCTTCTTACCGGAAACGGGGAGNCCNCTGTCCCTCAACAGATCTTTNAGTTCAGCAACAGTCATGCCCTCNTANGCCAATTTTATGCCCCCTTTGATGTGATGTAAACGCCATCCTGGAAGACCCNGGGNTCTCTCTTCTTGACTTTGCAAGCCATCTCAATATTTGCTGCAGTTTGTCCGACCTTCTCCCTATCTGCCCCCTTGACTATGACGTCGGTCTTATTCTCAATCTTGACTTCGACGTCNGAAGGGGTCCATGGAAGCTTAGCCACTCGAGGGACCTTCTCTCCTAGCATGTTCGTGATGGTGAACGAGTTTCCATCCACCTTCAGAGTCATTGGAAAGTGGCTAAAGACGGCCTTGAGTCTGTATTCAAAACCTTGATCCAGCCCCTTGACCATGTTTCGCAAATGTGCCGCCCATGTACCGGCAATTGCCTTCTCTGACCTTCTGGGTAGCTTGCAATGAACTTCGACACCGGCTCCCGATTCCCTTACCGAAACTCTATTGTGGACAAAATCCCTAGTGAGGGAAGTACCGTCCTTTGATAAGGTTACAGAGCTACCATCTATGCTAATTCCTAGTCCCTCTGGGAGTTCAATTTTATGAGAAACACTGGCAACTCTTGGCATCTAANTTCACCTTCCCTAAAACACGTATGCGAGCAGTCTACCGCCCACTCTCTCCTTCTTGGCTTCGAAGTGGTTCATAATTCCCTGATTGGTGGTCAGGATAAGTAGGCCGAAGTCACGAGCAGGGAGGTATCTTGACTCCCACTTGTCGAAGTCTGACCTTTTTACAGAATGCCTGGGCTTAATCACCCCGCATCTGTTTATTGCTCCGATCAGGGAGATTCGATAGGACCCGCCGCGGCCATCATCGAGTTTCTCGTATTCGCCGAGATATCCTGAGCTCTTCATAATCGATAGCATGCTTCCCAGAAGCTTACTCGCTGGGCTAACTGTAACCTCGTACTTACCAGCGCTCTCGGCATTGTATATCGTNGTAAATGCGTCATTCAATGGATCAAATTGCATCTTTTTTTCACCTCATGAGTATTTCTTGAATCCTATGTCTGGAGCTACATCTCGGAAGCACTGCCGGCATAGCCTGAGTCCGTGTCTTCGAATCATTCCTCTCTTTCGTCCGCATCTNCGGCACCCCAAGCTCCTTCCAATTCTTTCACCGTGATCGCGTGCCATCATTACTCCTCCACAATGTTCAGTCCGAACTTTCCAGCGAACCATTCCTTCGATTCTTCCCTGCCTACTCTATGTTGCATGGACACTCTTGACTTCCTTCTACGCCTTCTAGAAACCCGATGTCCTGGCCTCTCTAGGACGACATTGACATCCATTCCNAAGATTCCAATNTCTGGATCATACTTTTGNTCCGGGAAGTCCGTATAATCNGAAATCCCGAACGACAGATTGCCTTGTGAGTCGAAGTTGTAAGAGGGCAAGGTATGATCCCTGACCCAGAATGCATCCTTCAGGAAAGATTCTACCTTGCCCGAGTCCCGAATAGTTACCTTACACCCTATGGGNGCCCCTTTCCTGGTTCCCAAGTCCCTGTTTGTCTGAGTGGAAATGGTTCTTTTCGGCTTCATGCCTGTGAGGACCTCTAGGACCTTCTCCGCGAGTTGGAGTCTTCGGCCGCCCTCGCCGACTCCAATGTTAACAGTAACCTTGGTTATNCCCGGCGAAAGCATTGGGTTNGAAGACTTNCTCATTTCTCGCCCTCCAATGGAATGTCAGTCTCCTTCCCGATGATGAATACATAATCAGTAATTGTTCCAAACTCCTCGAATGATGTTTCATTTGGTTTTGAGGAGCGTTTTACTTCCTGGTCTTTTATGGATGCCGTCTCCCCAATGTGGCTCCCCCCTGTGANGTATGCAAGAGCCCCATTTTTCATNGATAAGTGTGAGGAAATTNCCTGATCGGGGAGNGAGATCACTAGTGAGTCGCCCGTGTTATACAGTGAGGGGTCATCGACTATGATGTTACGGCCGTCATGAAGATGCAATTGCGTCTTGCCGCCCTTGATCGTATCTTTCCCCATAACTCTGCAAATCTTGCTATTTGACGCCTTCTTTGCTATTGGCCTGTAGCGAAGTTTTCCATTGGTATCCAGAACGCACCTGAAATTTTCATCCCCAACTGTCAGAACATCCATTAGGCCGACTGCCCGAGCCCTGTCGGTCTCTATCTTTCCGTCTACCATTACTTTCCTTGAGTGAAGGATTCTCTTTGCTTCTCGCATGTTGTGAGCAACCCCGAGAACATCACGTAGGATGATGCCCAGGGGCATGCACATCTCTATCTGATGACCGCTTGGATTCGGTTTCTGCACCCAAATATTGGTCTTCCTAGTTAATGGCCATGTTCTAGGCATAACCAGCCTCTTGTGATGACTTCTGCTCATTCTGAGTCNCCCCCTGGTGATCTGTCGACGATTCTCTTGATTCTGCCGGGATCGCCCTCATACAGCTTGGTCACAATTACGTTTGAAGGGTTGACTGGTACTGCCTCCTCCTTGCCATCAGCAGTTGACTGGGAGAGGCCGTCTACGAAAATAACGCCGCTCTTTGTGTCTACNGAGGCAATTTTGGCCTTTATNCCGGCCCTTCCTCTNGATTGGCCGAGCCTCTTCCCCCTGGTGTCGGCCTTGATGCTATTTGGGTGGCTGAAATCCCCACGAGTTAATTCGACCTCGTCTCCAACTCTNACGGTCACNGAGCGAACGTTTCTTAGATCCGGATCATCCGAAATCAGACGTGCTCGCATTCTCTTCCTCCGAATGTGGAGGGGTGCTTCCCTCTGGGAAGTTCGTTGCTTGCCTGCCTTCTTGCTAACCATATATTTTCACCTCACACAATCTGCTTTGCTGTAGCCGCAATCCTAGGCCATCTCTCAGCGGCTTCTCTGCTAACTGGGCCTTTGATGTCGGAACCCTGCACATCTCCCCTTTCATTGGTAATGACGCATGCATTGTCCTCGAACTGAACCCACGTCCCATCGACTCTTCTGAATGGTCTTGATTGCCTGACTATTACCGCATTGAAAATCTGACGTCGAGTATCGGGGGTGCCTCGCCTAACAGTTACTCTGATCATGTCCCCCACTCCGGCAGATGGGTACCTCCTAGCAACGCCGCCTTTCTTTAGAACGGTGATAAGTTGTACNACTTTTGCGCCCGTNTTGTCNACGCAATCTAACTTCGCCTGAGTTGGTAGACCGGCCGTTACTCTACCAGGTATTCCCTTCATTCGTCACCACCCCTNTCNATTACACAGAACTTTACTGTCTTAGACAGGGGCCTGCATTCCATTATTCGGACGNTTTCTCCTTTTCTAACATCGCCGATGCAAGTAGGCAGATGTGCAGAATATTTCCTTGTTCTCTTCTCGTATCTCTCGAACTTCTTCATGTATCGAGTGGTTTGCCTCTCCACCACNATGGTATCTTGCATTCCACTTGAAGATACGGTGCCGGATATAATCTGGCCGCGGAGTCTTAGCGAACCATAGAATGGGCAGTTCTCATTGCCGTCCCACTCTCCCTCGGGCTTCCTTACATCAACTCCAATATCCCTCATCTCAGGACCCCCTATATCTTTTGGCGATTCTCTCTTCTGGTCTCTGGCCTACTTCTGAGCCATCGATCTCCTCATTTTCAATAGTGAATCTAATGACGTTCTTTGCGAGGGTGATTTTTCCGCTATTGGTTTGGACACTAATTGTTCGCAATGTCTCGTCAATTACTGTCCCGTAGACTCCCACTAGTGTAGGGTCAGTTGAATCNATGACCGATATACGCCTAGACAGCCAGGGCATGTTCATNATCTGACTCATTCAGCGCACCTCCACCTGGTAGCCATTCTGCTCGAGGACCCTTGCTGCCTTCTTTTTGTGGTCTCCCTGAAGTTCGATTGTCCTTCCCTTGACGGTCCCGCCACTAGCACAAGCGCCCTTTAGGATCTTTGCGAGTTGCCCGATGTCGATAGCAGTGTCCTCAATTCCTTCGACCGTAGTAACCATCTTCCCATACCTCCTCCTTACCACTGAAATCACCGCTTTCTGTTGTTCTTTGGCTATCTCCTGACAAATGCATAGGTCGTCCGGAAGTGCGCACATATTGCATATTCCCGCCAAATCACTCCTCCTTTTCCTGATTCATCTTGGTTAGTAGCCTTGCAATGCTTCTTCTAGTCTGCTTGTATGCTCCCGAATTGGAAGAAGACCCTCCCAGAGCTTGCTGCGATCTTAATTGGAGCATCTCATCCCTCAACTCGACCAACGTCTGACTTCGCTGCTCAGAGTTCATCGCATCTATCTCCTTTGAACTGATATGTGTCATTTCACTCCTCCTCCCTAGAGGCCATTTCCANGGCCTCATCCATTTCCAATGGAACGAAGCCAGATGCTTCGACCAATTCCGGCAGCCCTGACTCGCTCCTGTCTTGAATGGTGATCTCATGTGGAAGTTTGGTTCCTGGGCGCATGATCCTAACTGTGCAACCAACGGTTCCGAGTTTCTTCACGGCTGTGGAGAAACCGACATCCATGAATTGTAGCGCTGTTTCGCCGCAGTACTTGATGTGNCCTTTCTGNAATTTTTCAACTCGGTGCCTAGCCCCTGTGATCTTGCCACTTAGTATTACTATGCATCCTCGAGCGCCAGCATCCATAATGTTCTGAACAGTGCTATGGCCTGCCCTTCTGAAGAACCAGCCCCTTTCTAGGGAGCTAGCCAGTCTGCTTGCCATAACCTGAGCATTNATTCTCGACTCCTCGATTTCCTCCACTTCAAGCTGGGGATTTGTCAAATTGAAGTCCTCTTGGAGCCTCCTCTGTAAGTCATGAATCACCTTGCCCCTTCTTCCTATTACCCTTCCAACTTGTTCNGCCTTCAAAGTGACCTTTGTGCCCTCGGGAGTTCGATTGAATGTTAGTCCGCCGAATCCTGCTCTCTCGGTCTCCTTCAGAAGATACTCCCGAACCAGCTGCCTNTCGACGTTCCTGTTGATCATCTTGTGAATCGTATTCTCCTTCATCCGTTCACCTCAGAACTCCTCTTCGTCTTCGACCATGTCCAAATCTTCATCGAAGTATTCCAAAAATATCTCAAGATTGACCTGATAATGGTTGCTTGGAGTGGCACGCCCTCTTGCCCTGGGCCTCCAATTAGTTGCAACCTGGCCTCGATGGGCNGCCACATGGGTNATCACCATATCCTCGGCATCAATGTCGTCAAATCTCTGCCTAGCGTTATCCATGGCGCTGTTAATTAGTTTGATGAACTCCAGTGAAGCCTTGTTTGGAAACTTGCCCGGCCCCATCTTGCCCTTCCTGTGGCCTGCCATGGTATTCCCGCCCCTTCCCTTTCTTGACCTCCTCTGATAGGGGATTGCCTTCTTCTTGGCAACTACGTCCTCTAGATATTCCTTTGCAAACTCCGCATTCATGCCCCTGATAGCTTTGGCAATGTGATAGCAGTGCTTGTGGTGGCAGTCCAGATTCAAAGCCCTGGCTGAGACTAGATTTGATCCCTCCAATAATTGGGTGTATCCGCTCTGAGACTTGCCTGTTCTTCTACTCATTTTCATACCTCACTTTAGCGCCACGTGCTGGGAAGAACGGGTTGCACCCACACCAGGTCCTGTGTGCGTCACAGACTTTCGAGTCTTGGCGAATTCGCCCAGAGAGTGCCCGATCATTGGTGGGATGATCTCCAAGTTAACGAAATTCTGGCCGTCGTGAACCCCGATTGTTGAACCGACCATCTCAGGGAGAATGTACATCCCTCGGCAATGCGTTCTGATGGTTTTTCCATTGCTATTCCTGATTCTCTCAAGCAACTTTTCGCACTCAGGATCGAGCCCTCTAGCCAGTGTCCTCTTTACTCGGGATGGCATCAGAGTTGCAATTGAAACAGCATCGAGATCGTCTTCTGGAGGGTATAGTGGCATCTCCTTTAGTTCGTCTATGGTGTAACCCCTCCAACGGAACTCCTTTTTCCTCCTCTCCGAAATCTTGGATCTCCTCTTCCTGGCCTGTCTCCTGGCCATCTTGGCGGATCTGAATACTCTTCTCTTCCTAGCCATCCAATCTACTCCTTCTTTGATCGCCCTCTTCCGGTCCTCTTGGGAGCGATATTGCCCACCTTCTTACCTGGTGGAGAATTCCTGCTAACAGAGTTAGGGCCGTGAACGGCTTGGTGGTTACCGCCCCCATGAGGGTGATCAACTGGGTTCATTGCGACTCCGCTTACAGTTGGGTACAGTTTGCCCCTTGCTTTAGCTCGATGATGGGCCGCACCTGCCTTTAGAAGTGGTTTCTCTGTCCTACCATGGCCTCCGAGAACTCCTATTGTAGCTCTACATTTTGAAGGGAGGTCCTTCGATCGGCCGCTTGGGAGTTGAATCCTAACGTAGTCCCCCATCCTCGTATCAATCATGGCTGAATTTCCTCCGGAACGTGCAATCTTTCCGCCATCCCCAGGGCGCATCTCGACGTTACAGATCTGAGTGCCCTCGGGTATCTGGTCAAGGGTGGTAACGTTCCCAGGCCTCAGAGAGACTCTGTTTCCAAAAGCCATATTCTGACCTACTGAGACTCCCTCGGGAGCCCCAAGGTGAGCTATGTCCCCATTCTCAAACTTTACCTTGGCAAGGGGGGCGGTATGGGCTGCGCTGTGTACCAAATCAATTACCTCGGCAATTTCCTCAGAGACCCTGGGGAGCCTATTTGCGGCTGGGAATCTATGGCTTGAGACCCTATTCTTAGGGCTTGAACCCCTTCTCTGTGAACGTGTTCTCTTACCCATAATACCACCCTAAAATGCTCCTAATTTGAGAGCTGCCTCCTCTGCGTCGAATCCATCCTGAAGACGAATGCTGGCATGCTTCCCAGTTCTGTTAATTCTGACATTTACTTTCGAGACTTTCACTTCAAGCAATGCCTCAATGGCCTCTTTGATATCCTTCTTTGTCGCCTCTCTCCTGACTATGAACTCGATTCTGTTATTGTTCTCTAGATGGCCCCCCTCTGGATCGGCTATCCTCCTAGCTTCGAGAGTCTTCTCTGTAATCCAAGGCATAATTATCACATCATAGGGATCCATGTTATCACTCCAGTGCCTCAATTGCTGACTTGGTCCACACGGTTAGCCTCCCCAAATCGCCGCCAGGGGCTAGATCCTCCGCACAGAGATCCTTTGAGGTAACTACGTCAATACCCGGAACATTCCTGGCTGCCTTGTGTAGGCCATCCTTCTTGGATACAACTAGCAAGATGCTTTTGGGAGTCCTATACTTCCTACCCCTCATTGTCCCCTTCCCTGCTCTGATAGAGCGCCCAGACTTTGATCTGGCGATATCTGATGAAAGGCCAAGTCCATCCATCATTGCAATGAACTTTCGAGTTGAAAATTGATTCGGTATAGACTCGATTTCGTATTTCTCCTCTGATCCTTCCCTGGACTCGACATAGTCGTCAATTATGATGGGGAATCGGAGCCCTTCTTCGAATCTGTGACCCCTAGAAGATACGATATCCGGGTTGCTTGAGGCTGCGATTGCGGAGTCTCGAGCAGCCTTCTTTTCCTTGGAGTTCATTTTCTGGGACCATGACTTGTCAACCTTGGGCCCGTGGGCTCTTCTGCCACCACGAGTGTGAGGATTCTGGGCTCCTGTCCTCTGGCCTGTTTTCCTCATAATTCTAGAAACTCCTCGCCCCTTCCCCCACCATTCTACAGAATGCTTCATTCCCGGTTGTGGCGAGCGTTTTCCGTCATGTTCCCTGTGCCCATATGACTGCCTCCTATTTGCCCTGGATGCTAGAACTGCAGAGCGAACCATGTCTTCTCTAATTTCGGAAGAGAAAGAATCGGGGAGGGAGATTGACTTNCCATCCTTTGCCTCCACAATGTAATTTTCCGCCAACAGGCCGGCGTCCATCTCCTCCTGAATGACTGAGTTGACCAGATTATATGCCTTTGTCTTCAATTTATCACACACCCTGTTTGCTGGAAGTACTGACGTAGGTGACTTCCACATTCTCTGAAGCCTTCCTTGGCCGAGTTGCGTCCCTGAACCTCAGAAGTCTCTTAGCAGGGCCTGGAAGGCTTCCCTGTATGATCATGTAAGGATTCCTTACCTCACCATAGTTCAAGAATCCCCCTGCAGGGGTAATCTCTGATTCATCTGGGGTGGAAATACGGAGGATCTTCTTGTTCAATTCAGTTCTCTTGTGATAACCCACCTGTCCGGCTTGACGGATAGTCTTCCTGACATATCCGGTTCCGAAGTCGCCCATGTTCCCTCCTTGGCGCCTTCTCTTGCTATTCTTATGACTCAAGAGTTTTAGCCCAAACCTCTTGATTGAACCTTGCCAACCCTTGCCCTTCGTGACTCCTACTACGTCGATCTCTTGGCCAACATTGTAAACATCATCAAGGCCGATTTCCCCTCCTAAGCGCTCCATGGCCCAGTCAAGCTTTGCTTCGATGTCGCCCCCGACCAAACCAATTTCCATTATCTCTGGAGTCTTGGATGGGATGCTCCCTACTTTTTCGGGTTGTGTACAAACAATTAATCTGACCTCAG
Organism: Methanobacteriota archaeon; assembly: GCA_002718695.1. Classification (GTDB taxonomy): domain Archaea; phylum Thermoplasmatota; class Poseidoniia; order Poseidoniales; family Thalassarchaeaceae; genus UBA36. Next base: position 15,634 of record PBFP01000022.1, on the reverse strand, counting down.
TCAAATCCTGTTCCCTGAGTGATCGTGCAGACTCTTCATTCGCCTTAGGGACCCTTTTGGGAATTCTACCTCCTCTGGTGGCTGGTTTCCTTCCTTCCTCGGCATCCCTCTCGCCTCTAGTTTGATTGGCATAGCGAGGAAAAAGGCTGGATGGGACGTTTTCTGAAGCGTCCGACCAAACCTCTCCGGCAGTCTGTTTTCCGTAAGGCGTCATCCTGTATCCTCGCACTGCTAGGACATTCATTGGGGGAGTCTCTACAACAGTTACTGCCTTCCGAACTTCCTGACCGGAAGAAGTGGACTTGGGGTTCTGGTCCCTAATCAGAAGGTGAGTCATGCCCGCCTTCCATCCTGCGAATCCTTGCACGCGAACCTCGGAAGACTCGGAATCTGGCCAAGAAGTGATTCGGGGGAATTGTCTCAATGCCCTCTTCCTTGGACTATAGCCCATGCTACCTCGACGGGGTCTATGTCTGTCTGCCATTGCAATTCCTCGTTTATTTCCGATATGCCCGCGAGCGGACATTCCGGGCTTTCCGCGTTAAGGAAGCACCGTGACACGGGGCCGGATCCACGATTGCGGATCCAGTTTGTGGGATGCAGAGCAGAGCCCTTAGTGTCTGGTACCTCACGCAGTGAGCGGCCTTGCGACAAACATGCCCTATATGAACGAATCGGGATTGGTCAGAATCACCCCTNTGGGGTGCNNNATTAGATTTGAATCAATGCAACGATTTTGAACCCTGACTTCAGAGGAGTAGGCCCATGAAGCCATACGTTGTGCACCCGGGGCTGGTTCCAGAGGTAGTTGAGGCTCGCGCCTACCAACTTCANGCTCTTGATGATGCAATGGCGGGTTCAACTCTTCTTGTCCTCCCAACTGCTGCAGGTAAGACGGCAATCGCATGGATGGCAATCGCTGAGAGACTAAGGAAAGTAGGTGGTTGGGCTCTGGTAGTTTCCCCCACTGTTGCACTATCAAACCAGCACCTAGAAAGCACTCTCCCTGTAATTTCAGATATCTCTGATCTGAACCCTATTGCGCTCAGTGGACAGCAGGACTCGGCAAAGAGGACGAACTTGTGGAGCAAATCGAAACTGATTTTTGCTACGCCACAAGTAGTAAGGAATGACGCGAAAAACGGCATCCTATCTCTGAAGGGGTGCTCTCTGTTAGTAATGGACGAAGCGCATCACTGCACCGGTGATCATGCCATGGCAGAGGTAGCAGACATTTACGTCTCCCAAGCAGAGGATCCGCTTATCCTAGCCACCACAGCGAGTCCGGGATCGAACAGAAAACAGGTAGAGGAAATTTGCAGGAGGCTAAGGATTGGGAAGATACACATCAAGTCCCCAGATGATCCGATGATTGCTGAGTATGTCTCTGGTTTGGAGGTCTTAGAAATCAAGGTAGAGGTCCCAGAGGAAATCAGGAATCTAGCAGATCCATTAATCGTCTGGCGCGAAGGAATTGTCGATATCGAGAGGAGAAGGGGGAGGTATGTGATGCCGGGAGCAATATCCCAAGCAGGGCTCTCAAATGCCATGGAAAGGGCACAATCTGCAATCCAAAGAGGGGAAAAAAGCGGATACATGTCATCTTCACAAATTGCAACTGCTATGAGGTTGCACCACCTAATCAATCACCTACTGTGCCAGGGCATCGGGGCATCCAGACAATTCTTATCCAGGATGGATGGGGAAGTGAAGAAAAGCAAGTCATTGAGGGGCTTTCTAAGAGACTCAAGAATTAGGCGATTGTCAGAGGTCCTTTCGAAGATGGAAGAGATACACTCCAAGGTTGGAGCGGCTAGAAGATTGGTTCTGGAAAGGATTCGACGAGATCCCGAATCAAGAATCATTGTTTTCGCGAACTATCGCGACACTGTTAATGCGCTTGAGAAGGCACTATCCGACCTCCATGGGGTTAGAGCGATTCAATTCATTGGACAATCGAATCGTGGGGATTCTGAGGGGCTAACTGGAAAACAACAAATCTCCAGACTAGAAGATTTCAGATCTGGCGGGGCAAACGTCCTGGTAGCCACGTCAGTGGGGGAAGAGGGACTGGACATCCCTAGTTCTGATCTTGTTATTTTCTATGAGCCAGTGTCTAGCGAGATTAGGACCATTCAGAGGAGAGGCAGGACTGGAAGGCGCAGGGAAGGGGAAGTTGTCGTACTTATTGCCGAAGGAACGAGAGACGAGGGAGCTAAGGATTCTGCTAGGAGAAAGGAGGAGTTTATGCACAAGTCGGTGAGGAGGGTCTCAAGGAATCTCCCGGGTTTTGGCCACAGGGGCCTGTCGAATCTTTCTTGCTTCGAGGTGCTTGAGGAATCTGGACTGGTCCCTGCTAGCGATTTCGTCAGAGAACATAGGGAGAAGAGTTCTAGAGAATTCTCAGGAGTGGATTCGACTCCGATGAAGGAAGGTGCTCGAAAGAGCAGAGAAAGGCCCGCGCCTGAAAACTTCAGACCCTCCGGGCAGGCTGGACTGGATGAGTTCTAATCGCCGATTACTGCAATTCTGGTTCTTAGTTGGGCTAGCCTGTTATTGTGATGCCCGAATGCGAAGGCGAGCATCTCTGTCAGATGTATGACTGGAATGTTCGTCGAGAGGCCTGTGGACCTGCTTGCCTTGCCCTGGTAGACGTCCAGCAGAGTGTGGGAAAGGGTGCAAGCGCTAACTATCATTTCTGCCCCCTCGGACTTAGCATCTGATATTGCTGCAGCAACCTGCCTCAGAACAGTCGCTTCCTCCGAGAAAAGACCTGGGACGCCGACACTCTGGGTCCTGCTCTCCCATTCCACTGGAGATCCACCAAGTGCATCGATTAAGAGTTCCAAGTAGTTTGGATCGAAAACGTCATCATCGCCACATGCACCCTCTTGCTGAATATTTGGGCCATAGTATCCAGCGATGCGGAAATTCATTGGATTCCTCAGCTTACCCTCAACCTTCTCAAGGCCTATCTCGTCCACAATTACATGCAGGATATGACGGACGTTGACATCGCCCTTCAGTGAAATTCCCGAAGTCCTCTGCAAGACTTCGTTGGTCTTCGCTAAAAGTAGAGGGTCTGCCTTAAGACGTGAGAGGTCCTCATGTAAATTGCCCGCGGTGGCTGCGCACGGGGTGATGATGTCTACACCCATAGATTCAGCGATTGCGAAGTTCCTAGCATTTAGTGTGATTTGCAGAACGTCATTAGCCTGCCTAATTATTCCTGCTCCGCAACTTGTTGCCCCTTTCATCGGAATCAATTCTATTCCCAGAGACCTAGCTGCTGGCTCCATTGTCTGAGTGACTTCTGTTGCACTGCTGTGTGCGATATTCCCAGGGTGGAAAGCGTACTTCATGGGCATCAAAAACGACCATCCAATTCGTTGAAAATCGCAATAACCTGGTGATGGTTTTCGACCGATGAGTTGAGTTGCTTTGGCATCTTGCCGATGCCAGCAGGTGGTGCGACCATCCCGAGCATGCCATTGAACATGTTTCCGCCGGTCCTTGTGAAGCCGAGTACCATTCTGGCAGTTACGCCAGAAAACAGATTCCCCAGAAGGGCGAAGGGCCCCAGAGCCTGACGATAAATCACCGTGTCATTGACCATCCCGCTACTCTTCACTGTCCACGCGTACCACCAAACGTGCTTACCGTGTTTACCATTGAAGCCTTCACTCGTAAGAACGGAGTTCTTTGCTTCCAGTAGTGCATCTGAAACAGAGTTAGGGACCGAATTCTGTCGACGAATAGGGGCAAAGTCGGTCTCTGCCTTAATGCCGTTGGGAGAAGAAAGGAGGGTGTCTATTGCTTCCCTCTTTGATGGGGCTGTCCTGGGATCTTTCCTCCTAGACCAAGAGCTTGCAATCACGGCAGGGCCAAGATAGCCATTTGCATGAGGGACAGCATCGGAGCTTGAGTGGAGGATGTTCTGGCTCGCGAAGTTCCTGATGGAATGAATCCTCTCCGCTGCGGATGGATCCATTGTGCCCATCGCACCCTGAGGGGTGTGAGCCCCCTCCCTGGTGGCTGCGACCATCCACGGGTCGCTGGATTCCCGCTTCCTTTCTAGAGACCATGGGTCTATAGCCAGATCTCGGATAACCTCGAACCCGGGCAGCGGCTCAATTCTGAGGGAGACCTGCCCATCCCTGATTGGCGCAACTGAGTCCAGTCTCGTCAGTCCTGGGAGGACCAGCCTCCCATTCACTGAGATGGCCGTGTTGGGGTCATCTGAAGTGCCGTCTCGGAACGTAAGGGAGCCATCCTGAGTCAACTTCAGTGTCCTCAGCACCGCGAGCACAGACATATTGCCTGAGAGCGAACAAAGCCAGGTGTCGGTTCCCGTGCTGGAAGTCTCGGGGTCATACCGGAATACGGTCGCCTCCACTTGGATCGCCTCGGAGGCCACCAAAGGCATCGAGAAGCCGTCCTCCCCCTCGGCTCCATCTGAGGTGCCACTTGCGTACATCTTGATCTCGTCGACCATTTCCTCGTGGAAGTGACCGGTGCTGTCTACTGCTGCTAGTGCGGGCAGGGCATCGAGAAGCCACTCCGCTGCCGGGGCATCGTAGTCAACATCGCAGTCGAGTCTGTCGATGATTCGAGTCGCCCCGAGTGCCTCGAACTGGCCGTCCCAGTCCTTGCCGGACTGGCAGAAGAACTCGTAGCTAGTGTCGCCAAGAGCAAGTATGCCGAAGTGAACCCCCTCTAGCCTTGATGCGGAGTCAGATATTGAGAACTGCCAGAGATCCTCGGCATTGTCGGGCATCTCCCCCTCCCCCCAAGTCGAGCAGACGATTAGGACTCGCCTCTTGCTGGAAAGGGAGTTGAAGTCGAAGCCGTCCATGTCGTGAACTTCGCCCTCTAGGCCGTAGGCCTTAGCGTCCTTGGCGATCTTTGCGGCTAGCCCCTCAGAATTTCCTGACTGGGACCCGAACAGGAGGATCAGGGAACGGTCCCCGGAGGATAGTAGGTCTTCCAATCCATCCGTGGATGCCTCGCCCTCTACTGCTGGGGGAGATTCGTCCTGAGCATCGGCCTCGGTTTCTGGTTGTGCCGGGGAAACCCCTCCCATTGACGCGAATATCGAAAGTGCATTGGAAGTGAACTCGGCTGCTGGATCATCGTATTCTACGTCGCAGTCCACACGATCCAGAACCCTAGTCGCTCCCTGCTTCTCGAACCAGCCGTCCCAGTCCTTGCCGGACTGGCAGAAGAACTCGTAGCTTGTATCGCCAAGCGCGCATACTGCGAAGTTGCAGCCTTCCATGTTGGGCGGCGAGTCGCCGTTAGCGGCTTCCCATAGGTCTACCGCGTTGTCAGGCATGTCCCCCTCCCCCCACGTGCTGCAGTAGATCAGGGCATTCTTTGTCCCAGCTAGGTCCCCGATTTCAATTTCGTCCATGCCCTTGACGGTCGGCGATAGTCCCAGGGACTTTGCCTGCTTCTCAGCTATGGTTGCGAGGTCCTCAGCGTTGCCCGACTCGGATCCGAACAGTATGAGTATAGAGGAATCAGACAAGGCATCACCTCCCAGCCGTAGGCTGGGCGTTCAACTCGACAATAATCCGATTATTGAATATGCTCATCTGGAGAGGTGCAGTTTATGGTGGATCTGAGCGTCTCACATGTCCATGCCTTCGAAGTCCTCGGGCATAGGACCTGCTCCCTTGCTGGAAATAACGTCATCAATTCGAAGGATCATTACGGCAGTCTCTGAGGCGCTCTGAATTGCCTGCTCGACCACTCGGCTTGGCTCGTAGACCTTGGCCTTGGCCATGTCGACGACCCCGCCCTTGTACACATTGACCCCGTGGTTCGACTTGCCCTCGGAGTGTGCCTTCCTCAGATCTATGATGGTGTTAACTGGGTCCAGTCCTGCGTTCTCTGCCAGAGTCCTAGGAATAACCTCGAGCGCGCTGGAGAATGCCTCTATGGCCATCTGCTCTCTTCCGCCAATCCCCTCGGCGTAGGATCGCAGGTCTCTGCTAAGTGCGGCTACGACAGACCCTCCCCCAGTGAGTACGGAGCCGTCCTCGTGAGCTACTGCCACTACCCCTATTGCATCCTCGAAGGCTCGCTTGACCTCGTCAACCACGTGCTCGGTTCCGCCTCTGAGTAGGACGGATACGCTCTTTGCCTGTGGGCACCCCTCAACGAAAACCATGTCCGAGTCCCCGATCTTTCTTTCTTCGACTTTAGAAGCGGTCCCGAGGTCGGATGATGAGAGATCGTCGAGATTGGTAACTATCCTTCCCCCTGTTGCTTTTGATAGGGCTTCCATGTCACTCTTTTTGGCCCTTCGAATTGCGAAAATTCCGGCCTTCGACATGTGGTGCTGGGCCAGGTCATCTATCCCCTTCTGACAAATTACCGCGTTGGCCCCGCTGTCATGGATTTTTTCGACAAGGGATTTCAAGAATTGTTCTTCCTCGTCCAAAAATTGGGAAAGCATGCTCGGATCTGTAATCTGAATCTTTGCATCCACCTCTGTCTTTTTTACCTCGATTGCCGAGTTAATCAGGGCTATCTTTGCATTGGAAACTGACCTGGGCATTCCACTGTGGACCCTTTCTTTGTCGAGGATTATCCCATCAACAAGCGTGCTGTCCCTGATAGAGCCACCTTGTTTCTTCTGGACCTTGATATCATCCAAGTCGACCAACACGCCATCATCATCTTCCTGGGCCACTGAGAGTACAGCCTTCACACTTATATCCGACAAGAACTCCTTCACGGCACCAGTGCTCTTGCCGGTTAGTGCGGTCTTTGCAACCTCGGAGAGCATCTTCTGATCGACCCCCATCCCATGGCCATCTATTAGTTCCACAGCCTTGTCGGATGCAAGACGGAAGCCCTCGCAAATTACCGTGGGATGAACATTCTGCTCCACCAGATCCTCGCTTCTCTTCAGCAGCTCGCCTGCGATGACTACTGCACTAGTGGTGCCGTCGAAGCAATGCTGTTCCTGAGTCTTCGCGATTTCAATTATCATTTTGGCGGCCGGGTGTTCAATTTCCATNTCCTTCAGAATGGTNGCCCCATCATTCGTAATTACTACATCNCCCATCGAGTCGACTAGCATCTTGTCCATNCCCTTAGGACCTAGGGTNGATCTTACCGCGTCTGCTACAGCTTTTGCAGCAGCAATATTGTTGCTCTGGGCNCCCTTGCCACTGGTTCTTGTTGTGCCCTCCTTGAGGATGAAAATTGGCTGTTGTCCGTTGTACACTTAATCACCTTCATCAATTGACGACTTGGGCATCGTAGGGGGGCTCATAAGACCTCCCAATAGGGCCCAATGAAAAATCACTAGGAAATACTACTTCTGAGAGTCTAACCACTGCTGNCCGTAGTATTGCCACTGCTCCATTGTCCATCCCTCTGGGAGGCCCCCTTCTGGAAGAGGTGGTGCGGATGGGNCNGATGTNGGTGNCTGAGGCGGTGGCGNGGGGGATTCTTCGCGGAGAGACGGTGGCTNTTCGAACAGTTCCTTCGACCCNCCATACATCGAGTTCGCAATTTCGTCNGCTGATGGGAGTTCCTTTGTGGAAATGCCGTCGCCTGAACCGTCTGACCCAANGCCCCANGATCCAACGCCCATCCTGTAGTCTTCCAATGAGGAGTGCTCCTCAAGTGGGGCTCTGGCACTTCTAATTACNCTGAAAGTAGCGAGGAGGACTGCTGCCATTACTGCAACCCCTATTGCTACNAGAGCAAAGTTTGCTGCCATCCAACCAACCTCTTCGACGTCGGGCCCCTCCGGAATCGGATCGGGCTTGTACAGAGTGATCATTGTCGTCTTTTTCGTTGTGTCCAGATCGCTTATAACCACGATTGTCACATTGAAATCAACAATATTTTCAGCGAGATTCTCCAGATTCTCATCCCTAACGTCGAGGTGGATTGTCACGTTCCTGCTCTCGCCTGCGTCCAAAACGAAGTTTCTGTCATCGTCAGAAACTCTAGCGTCGTAAATCGTCCAAAGATTGTCCAATTCCACATCTGCCCTAATTTGTTGCTCTAACTCGGGGTGAGCGCTCCTGATGGTGAAGACAAGGACATAATCATCACCCGACTCAAATATTTCACCTGCATTTGATTGAGATGATGGAGGTAGTACAAGCAGGAAACCTACAGTACCAACCTCGAACCTCGCTTCACCTTCGGAGAACTCNCCAGATTCTAGGCTAGTGGCTCTGATGTTGATTGTCCGGATTCCTTCTACNCCTGCATCGAAAGAATAGCTNACACTGATGTTGTANGAAGAACCNGGGGGGATCGGAGGGGTCTTCCCACCCGACAAACCAGNNGCAGAAGCAAATACATCGGGAGGNAAGTCAAGTTCGATTCTGAAAGAGTCGTCCTCATTGCCCAAATTCCAAATTTCCCATTTCAGGGTTCTTGGATCTGTTCCAGCNGCAAAAACCTCGTTGGAGAGGTCTCTATCTTCAACNCCNACCAAAAATGTCTTCGGCACTGTNAGGTAGAAGTTTGACATTGACTGGTAACTTGGGTTTGACAGACTGGTTGCAATNATTGAGACTCTGTATGTGCCGTTTTCCACCCCTTGNGGCATTGGAAGGATCAGAGAGATTGTTACTTGCCCGCCATTGGCTTCCAGAGTAACCTCTTCGGAACTTAAGTCCGCCATTANTTTCCAATTATCCGTATCGACTCTCAAATCGAAGGTNTCCTCNGTGTTTCCGTAGTTGAAAAGGAAAATCTGCACNGTTTGCTGTTCGCNATTTGCTGGGGCCAACATTGCATTCTTTACGGGGGCGATTGCAAGGTCGTGAAAGACAGGGACCTCAATGTAGATTTTCGACTCGCCTTGGAAATAGTTTGGTTGCCTGGGGTTTGTCTGTAAGGTCAACTCGTAGATCCCTGGTTCCATACCTTCTGGGACGGTGATTTCAGCATTTAGGGAAACCTCCTCGACCGGAGTCATGTTGATGATAGTGATCTCTTNTCCACCGATTTCGTACCACTTCAGGTTGGTGGAAGAAAATTGAGGATTCGAAAAGAATCCACCTAGGTTCCAAGACGAATACTGATTTCCAGTATTCTTCAGCTCCATTGTCACGTTTGCCTTGCCACCCGGCAAAATGGTTGCAGCGGGGTTGGAGAGCGTCTCCTGTTTCAGAGTCATCCTATAAGTGGATGCTACGCTTACAGGAAGTTCTACGAAGTACTTCGTGTCCTGGAAGCCAAGGATTCCATCATTTATCCAAGTTGACCAAGAGAGGTCTTGGACTGGAGCCCCATCGGGTATTGTGAGATTGAACCATGCATTTGTGTAGGTCCTGGCCTTGATTGTATTGGACTTAACCTCGTTATCGTGATCATTGAAGTTGTTTGAGTCTATTCTGAGGGGGAATTGGGCCATCCAGGAACTGTTGGANACCTCGGTGTAGAATCGCAATGTTGTATCGATGTACCCTCTATTGAATATTCGGCAGTGCAGAGAGGGGGGATCTGGGTCCGCGGCCTCCACAAGAATCGTGTTACCACCCTCGGATTCGGGATCGAAGATCATTCTACCTCCGAAATTATCAGGGAAGCTGCACTCGGCATCGAGTGTGTACTCCTCCCCACGTTCAATTGCAAAAATTATGAATGAGTCGATGTGAATCCCTTCGNCGGCGAAAGATGAGTCGGATCGGAAAAGGAAGGAGACTGTGAAACCCTCATTCTGGTGTAAGCCAGAAGCGTTCCAAACTAGCCTAGTCCAATCCCCTTCTGTGGAAGAGAGGTTNCTAGAAGAGTAGTTGAGGTACTCAACGTTTCCTGCNGCTCCAGAATCAGTTTCCAACATTATAGAGTCNCCCTCCCCCATAACCCCCCACGCGTCAGTTGCAATTTGGATGGAGTATAGCAGGGGGCTGTTTACCTTAACAAGGCACAAATTCGCCCCATGAATTGAAGAGACGATTGGATCGTGTTCACCGTATCCAAGGCCATGACTTGGGTCGTAAACCTGGTCTGAACACCCATCTGCGGAGTTGAATCNCTGCCATGCCCATCTTAGTCTATCAAATCTATTCGATGCGTAATTGTTGTTTTCCCCTGAAACCTTCCAGTGCCACTCCCCTGTTTCNCTGGANTCGTTATCCATCCTCCAAGTTCCAGTGGGGAAGTTGCTACTGTCAGGCTGGTATCCATCGGTATATCCTGCGGCGAACCATGTAGGCTCCCCNTAGGGTACTGGGTTATTCGTGCAGAACTTGTTTTCATTTGCTTCGTCGTTACAAAAACCGTTCTCCATTGGATCGAACCAGAGGGCGATTGGGACTTCCCTTTCCAGTTGGTCGTTTGAATCGTCTCCATCGATGCCAATTCCGGCATCGATAAGGCCTCTGAAGACGACTCCTCCAGAAAGCCAACCATCCTCGGATAGGCTACTATGTGCAATAGAAGGAGTCCAAACGAATGGAACTCTAATCGACTGCCCGGCTGCGAGAGTCACATTGAATGACCATTCGGATATCACGACCCCAATTGGATGCCAAATCTCGAGTTTTGCATCTGCAGTTACGGGTGATGGATCGACTCCAATCTGCTGGAATGTAACATTGATCTGAATTGACTCCCCCTTCGTCATATACTCTAGAGTTGTTGAGTCTGGTTGGGTCCATGTCCTTGGCAGAACAGAGATGTTCCCCACCTCAATGCCAGTGACTTCGAAGTCTACGGGATTGTTCTTAGTCCCTACTTCTGACTTTTCCACGTCTCTTTCNGAAAAATCTACGGTTGCATGGGAAAGACTGAATGCAACCATCAGCGATGATAGTAGAAGGACCCGAACAGTGCTCATTGACAATGAATTGGGGAATTCTTCTGTGTAAGAAGGTTGGGGAGAGTGGTTCGGACTTTCTGGGCTGGTTTCTGAAAATTTGTCAAATAACGAGGCGAAATGATGCTCCGGGCAATGAAGTGCTTATGTTCCAATGCANTGGCGNGGACATGGAATGGTTGACCGAGGCATGGTTGCAAAGCAGTTGCTTCTAGCCCTCATAGTAGTTGTACAAATTACGATGGCTCCAATTGTCCTCTTCTCGCTAACCTACCTTGTGGAAATTGACTACGAAGCAGCATCGATCGGCATTAGAACGGAATTAATCCATTGGGTTGTNATTGCTGGCCTATACTACGGCGTAGTTTCAATAGCACTAGCNTTGGTGGTGGGAGGTTTTAGGCCATTCTTTGTTGTAAATCAAGGGGGGCTTCTATCTTTCNTNAGGCTTAGTCCGCGGAGGGGNGACCCAGAACTAGTAGATNGGGCCAGGATGCANCTTCAGAGNACNCCATACGGTAAAATGGCAAGGCTAGTTAANGAGAAAACCANTGAGCAGCAGTTTGATTTGATGGCCATCCANGGCGGTCTGCAATTACTGGCCGTCCCAATGCAAGTGATTCTGATTGCAGTGCCCCTTGGCATAATGGAAGGAGTGCCAGATTCCATAGTTAGGCCAAGTAGGGCGTTTGACTTGGGCATGGCGGGTTACATTATCGCCCTGTGGTTAGCAGTTAGGGTTCACCCAATACTTTCCAGGCATTTAGTCGGGATTGCTGCAATGTTCAGAAATGTGGTCTGGAGAGTATCGAGATTATCTTGGATTTTGCCAATTTTCCTTTATTGGCTGGTGGCTAGAATCGTTCTCTTATTTTCTCTAGATATTCTAAACGTGAATTATTCACAGTGGCATGAGATGCAATTGGAGAAAATTATTCTCCAATTTATTGCTCCGGAAGCGGTAATTCCAGAAACTGCAATTTTGGACTTCATAGTGGCGATTTCAGTTCTTCCCATGGCAACTTTCACAACAATCTCGGTCCTTGGGGGTTCGCAGAATATTCCTGAATGGATGTTTGGTCAAGAAGTGGGTTTAGAGTCTCTGAGAGTGAAAGAATTGGAAGAGGAGAATCCGAAGGCAGAGGGTTTCGAGATGACGCCTGAATCAATGGATCCAGAGTATTCTGAAGAAGAAGTGGGAGATGAAGAAGGTGGGCCTTCGAGAATGATAGACTTGCCATTCAGCCTGTTTGAAGAGAACGACTAGTCCAATTCTGACGAGCCTGTCAGACCTGCTAGAGCCTTTTCCACCCTGTCCATTCCACGAGAAATGTCATCTCTGCCGATTGTGTATGCAAATCGAAGATGTCCCTCGCCGGCCTCACCGAAAGCGGTTCCTGGAGAACAAAGCACCCCTTCCTCTAGGAGTTTGATTGCTAATTGATCACTACTTAGCCCTGGGGCCTCTACCTTTGGGAAGACATAGAAAGCCCCTGTTGGAACGTGACAAGAAACCCCTGGGATGGAATTCAAACGCTCGCAAATTAGATCCCTCCTTTCCTTGAATTCTTTACACATCTCTTCGGGGTATTCAGGGGCTTTTTCCAAGGCCTCGAGTACTGCGTATTGCATTGCATCGTTGGAACAAGCGGTTACGTAGTACTGCATCTTAGTTAGCTCCCCCATTAGACCATCGTCAGGTGAAAGAAGATACCCAATTCTCCAGCCAGTCATAGCGAATGTCTTGGAAAACGACTGGATCATGACCATCTTGTCATAGCCGGCTCCCAGAAAGGAAACATGTGGGGCATCGTAGACTATTCGATCGTATACTTCATCGGAGATTAGCCATAAATCGTGTGAACGAGCAAACTCGACCAGCTCGTCCCTCTGCTCCTCATTCACATTCCCCCCGGTTGGGTTGCTTGGGAAGTTGTATAGGATTGCAACTGTGTTGTCGTCCACTATTTCTTCTAGATCGGAGATTGTGGGGACGAATCCATTTTCAAATTTGCATGGGTAAAATGATGGCTGCCCCCCACAAATAACGACATCTGGCGGGTAGAGTGGAAAGTATGGCTCCGGGATCATGACTTTGTCACCAGGGTTCACGGTTGCAAGAAAAATGTCCAACAGGGCATTGGTTCCACTCATTGTAATACAGATATTTGATTCATCCAAAGTTGGTACTAGGTGGTGCCACATGCTTGCTATTTTTCTCCTAAGTTCAGGAAGGCCGGCAGTCGTGGTATACTTGTTCCTCCCCTCCCTCATGGCCCTAGTAAAGGCTTCAATTGCGATTTCTGGAGGTTGAAAGTCGGGTTCCCCTAGACCGAACTGAACGGCATCATCCCCTGCCATGTCGAACATCCTCCTAACTCCGGTTGGACGGATGCTGTTCGACCGGTCGGAGAATCTCACCATGACCTCCGGAGAGGAGTTCTAGGATTTTAACAAGGCGGACACGCAAATTGAAAATATGCCTTCAAATTTTTCGCCATTCGGCACTATCTATCGGAATCTTGAATTATTTCAGCGTCGATAACCTGGCTGCTAGTTTTACCCAATTTTTGAAGGATGCCATCGATCTCTTCGTCCGTACGATAGCGAACTAGCACTAGAGAGCACACCCAAGCCAGTGCCACCATAGAAACGAGTCCGATGGCAATGGGGGGTATCGAAGCGGAGTTTTCTGCATTTCCTGTTCCGGTAAAACTAAAGAAAACTGGGAGAGAATGCATGTTTCCTGATACAGCATGTACTTCCACCACATGTTGGCTCGGGGGAAGTTCGTCGGGATTGAGAATTACGTGCCAGAAAAATGGAGTCAGGGCCCCAATTTCAGAAGGATGCGAAGAATATGTGGCCTCCCTCCAATTTCCATCCCCTATTCTGAATTCAATTCTGTCCACCGATCCTAATTGGCCCCACGAGTGTCCTGTAATATTCACTATTCCATCCTCATCAGAGAAATTTAGACCTCGAATCTGCAATGACGGTTCTATGGATTCCGATTGTCCCGACTCTCTGAGAAATATGGCCAAATCTACAGCAGAAAGGGCATCTACGATACCATAACCGAACTCCCGATTCCAGTAGGGATCTATGTCTGGATAGCTGGGCTCTCCTCGTTTCTCCGAGGTATGTTTCAGAACCTCCTTTATTTGCAGAGGAGACAAGTTGGAGTTTGCCTCTATTATCAATGCAATTATCCCACTGACTGCTGGTGTAGCGTACGATGTTCCGCTTCCCCTGCCAGTGTATGAATTTTGAGAAGCATCGCCACCGATGAAGTTGTTACATGTTCCGCTGGTTACGCACCCTTCGGCCTGGATAATGTTTGTACCTGGGGCGCTAATCTCAGGAATCAATTCATTCAGCGGATTGCCGTCCCCATTGTCCTTCCTAGGTCCACGAGATGAGTAGCCGGCGATTTCGTCATCTGAGCGATTAACCGTGTTTTGATCATCTGTTGCTGCCACTGTAATGGAGAGAGAAGAAGCACTCATGCCAGAAAGACCGTCATTGTCTTCTCCGTCATTTCCCGCTGCATTGGAGACCACGACTCCTGCTAACATAGCCTCATCCAAGATTCTGCTATGCATATCTGTTCCATCTGAGCCCCCTCCCTCATGGCTAGTTATTCCCCAGGACAGAGAGATGATATCTATACCATGGGTTTCGTATTCCATGCCGGGCCATTGATCGTCTTTGTGATCGATAATCCATTGAAGGCCATTCATTGCGGATTCGTAGAACTCTTGTTCGATCAAGTAGTTTTCAAATGGGCCCGCGCCAACATCGGTCCCTATCCTAACATCCACCAGCCCTGCATCGGGAGCTGAGCCATAGAATTCTGACTGGGAACCATCCGCCTCCAGCCCATTCGAACTCGCCATCCCCATGCAAGCTGTGCCATGCTGATTCCCATCGTCGGGATCAAAAGAGCCATCATCCTCACGACCTCCAGCTAGTATGCATTGGGGGTCTGAGTGCATATAACAAACAGCATCGTACCCAGCAACGAACTTTCCGAACAACCCCGGGTGTTCATTGTCCACTCCAGTATCGACCATTGCAATGTTGACTCCCTCGCCTGATACTCCTAAATCCCACGCTCCGACGGGGTATTCAGATGAGTTGCTAGCCTTCACAGCAGGAGTCTGGACATCACCATAGAAGATTAGGGAGCCGTACCTTTCGACCATCACCACTCCATCCTGTTGGGCCAGTATCCAAACCTGAGTTGGATTCACATCGCCTAATAGTAGAGCGTCGACGATGGGTAATTCGAGATTTATTTCGAATCCCAATGACTCTAAATTTTCGTGGTCTAACTGCGTCACCTTTCTAGAAAATGATAGTCCGACATTGACAGGGCCTTCTGCTGATTGAAGTGAGTCGTGGATTCCATTTCCGTCTCTGTCTAATGATGAGTTTTGCCACCAATATTGCTCTGTGTCCCACCAAATATCTGACTGCACTGGAATGTTTTCGCTATGGCCGTTTTCGGCCAATTGCACTCCATCGGGATCGATTGGACGGAACTGGGGTGTTGATCCTGGAGCCGCGAGGCAACCGGCTAGGGGCGAAAGTAACATCATCACAAGGGAAAGTGCGATCGAACTACGAGCCATCGACCCTTGGAAACGCAAGATCAACTTCAACCCAACCGATGAAAGGCGTAGATTAACAGAATCTCTGGGGAACGAAAGAAAGTGGTGGGGGCACTGGGATTTGAACCCAGATCAGCGGGTTTCTTCCGCTTAGCGTGCACCCGGGTCGCGCACGCTCTCGGTTTGCGAAGGGTCGGTGCTCCAGTTGGTCATC
>PBFP01000021.1 GCA_002718695.1 Methanobacteriota archaeon | reverse complement strand
TTTCAACGGTGTCGTTCCAACCGTCCCCATCATCATCGGGGTCGGATAGGTCTGGAAAGCCATCCCCGTCTGGGTCCAGGTAGTGTGCTTCAATTCTGATTTCGAAAGTGTTTAGGAATAGCGTGTTGCTTCCCGTGATTGTGAAAGTTGTTTGATTCAACTCTGTCTGTGGGGTGCCATTGAGCACTCCGTTAGTTTGGTTGAATTCAAGGCCATCTGGAAGTTGGGGTGAAATCGACCAGGAAGATATGTTCCCCCCGAAGATCTGCGGCTCAAGGTACACTTCGTCGAAGAAGGTAGTTAGGTTGAGGGAATCTTCTAGGTAGATTAGATCGAAATCGTTGTCGTCTGGGTCTGGCACCACGGACTGGAGGGTGATTTCAACCGAACTCTGGTATTGTGAGTTGTTTGCCCATACTGTGAAAATACCAATGTCGAACTCGCCCATTGGGGCTCCGGAGATAGTGCCATCTTCCGCATCGAACCTGCCCATTCCATTGAGTGTCAGTCCCGCAGGCAGTGGTGGCCAAATTTCCCATGTCCTGACATCACCACCGTAGGTCGTAGCAATAATCGGGTCAATTGGCTCGTTTACGAATAGTAATTGTGAGATCGTGCTGTAGACTAGGAAGATCGGCGAGTCGTCAATGTCGTCCACTCCGTCGCACTCCCCGTCCAAGTCGCTATCAGTTGGGAATGATATTGGATCTAGCCCGTCCGTCAAGCAGGCGGTCTCGTTCGCGTCAGTCCAACCGTCGTTGTCGTCGTCGGGGTCCGTCTCGTCCGGGATCCCGTCCCCGTCCGTGTCCAGCAGTGAGGCCGACATTTCGATTACGAAGATCGAGGAGTGCTGGCTGTTGTTTGCCCACACGGTGAAGTTGGTCGGCTCGAAGGAGGTCGTCGGCGTCCCGCCTATCGCCCCCGTGCTGTTGTTGAACCCTAGTCCGGGCGGCATCGCCGGACCCACCTCCCAGGTCCTGACGTCCCCTCCGAATGAGGTGGGGCTGAGGGAGATGCTGGAAATGTTGGTGACCATCGTCACGGATGGGTATGGGTAGGAGATGAACAGGGGGGAGTCGTCGATGTCGTCCAGGAAGTCGCACAGTCCGTCTTCGTCCGTGTCGCTGGGCGTGTCGTCTTCGTCCAGGGGTTCCGTCTCGCAGGCGGTCTCGTTCGCGTCAGTCCAACCGTCGTTGTCGTCGTCGGGGTCCGTCTCGTCCGGGATCCCGTCCCCGTCCGTGTCCAATGGGGAGGATGAGATGGTCAGGTTGAATGAAGAGGAGAACGCGGAGTTGTTTGCCCACACTACGAAAGTTGTGTTTTCGAATGAAGTTGTTGGGGTCCCTGCAAGCTCTCCAGTTGTGTTGTTTAGCCCCAATCCTGCTGGTAGTGAGGGGGTTATCTCCCATGTGGAAATGGCTCCCCCGGAAGTGACGGGGGTCAGGGATAGTACTGAGACGTTCGTGATCAGCTCTAGGGTCGAGACTTCGTATGCCATCGCTATTGCACGGTCATCGGATTCATCGAGTGCATCGCAAAGCCCGTCATTGTCTACGTCCGAAGGGGTGCTGGATGGGTCCAATGGGTCCGTTCCGCACCCTGCCTCGGAAGAGTCGCTCCATCCGTCATTGTCGTCGTCCGGGTCATATAGGTCGGCAATTCCATCCGAGTCGGTGTCCAGTAGGATTACAATGGAAATAGTGACTGAACTGGTCTGTCCGCCAGATGCATTTGCCCAGATGGTGTAGTTGGTTTGCTCCTGGTGGTTATCTGGAGTCCCCCAGATGGTCCCGTTTGTTATGCCGAATTGGAGTCCCGAAGGCAGTTCCGGGAAAACCTCCCAGCTTTCAGGGGTGGATCCAGAGGTCTGCCCGGAAATTGGTTGCATCGCAGAGCCTTCTACGAGTTCAATGCTGCTTGTAGGGAACGTCAGAGTGATCCCATTTCCTACGATCCAGATGGAGACCTCGGTGCTAACGTCTCCTCCCGAGTTGTTTGCCCACACGGTGTAAGTTGTGTTGTCCGTTATCAGGAGCGGTATCCCCTCGAATTTCCCGTTTGTAGTATTGAAGCTCAGTCCAAGTGGGAAGTCCGTGGAGTTGATTCCGAAGCTCCCAACTTCGCCCCCACCGAGGCTCGGGACGATGCTGACCAGGGAGTCACGGGGTATGATGTAGGAGCCATTGCCGTAGACGATTGTCACAATGGGCTCATTGATNTGGAACTGGAAGTTTATCCTAGTGGTCGCNCCCTCGCTACTGACCCTAAGCTGGAATGTCTGGGCAGTAAGATTGACCTCCGGGGTCCCATAGATTGTCCCGTTGCTCTCGCCGAGGTGTAGGCCTGATGGCAGGCTAGGGACGAAGGTCCAATTCACAATGGTACCTTCTACAACGGTGGGTACGATTGGAGTGATGGGGGTTCCACGTTCGAATGATAGGTCAGGCTCACCATCGTCTGGATTGCCGTCTCCGTTCGTGTCGGTAAGGATGAAATCAGTAGTTTCGTAGGTCACGGTTGGCTTGCCCTCAAGAATTACGAAAGACAAGTCAATCTGGTTGCTTCCTAGTGCGGAGTCGTTCATCCATATGCTGAAGCTGGAAAGGGACATGTTGCTGTCTGCAGCACCGTATATCTCACCTGTGTCTGAGTTTAGGCTTAGGCCATCAGGCAGGTCGGGGTAAACCTCCCAACCATCCAGGTTCTCGTCGCAATAGGAGCTCCCATCATCGCAGGTCCCNCCCATGGCACTCAGGCCAACCACTCCAAAGAGGGTGGTTGGCTCCCCGGCGATGACGTTCTCTCCGCCAATGGTATGGCCTGCCGTTTCCATGAAGAAGTGGCTCTGGTAGTTCCAGTTGTTGGACACTCTATTCATGTAGATGTCATCCCACCATAGGCTGCTAGAACTGGTGTAGAAGTTTACCAGAACGTTACCCAGGGGGTCGAATGAGACGTATTCCCAGTCAAATAGTAAGGTGTTGCTTGGGTCGTTGCTAGATATTAGGAACTCTTCGAACTCTGGATTCAGTTGGCCGTCTAGTCGCATCATCCTATGGTGGTTTGCTAGGTATGAATATCTGGATCCCAGGAAAAGCCAGATCCTGTCCTGGGAGTCCACCTTCAACATGCTGTAGTACTCCGAATAAAGCCCTCCTCCGCTAGTGAGGCAGAACTCTTCAGATTCTTCCACCGACCACCCTGCCCCAGAAAGACGCAGGACTACTAGGCTGTCGGAGCAGGTTTCGTTGAACCAGTGAGGGGTGCCAGTTACGTTCACCCTTGATGCGTCCTCACTCATCCACATCGCGATCACCAACTCGTTCGCCGAGTTTATCTCCATCATNGCTGAGTCGAATGTGGAGTGGAATCCTGATGGANCCTCGGACACAATTGTGGANGCTCCAGTCCACTCTCCCGTTGAGTTTAGCCTGCCGATGATGTAGTGCACCCCATCCAGCCCAACTGAGTGTTCACCCAAGGCGGTGGTCCCGTAACCCCTCATCAACACATCAACCCCTCCATCGCTACGGACCCCAATTCCCTGCAGNGTCCTGTGGTTGCCGGAAGAAGGTACGACTGTCGCAGCCCAGGTGAAACCCCCNGTAGCATTGATCCGNGCAACGAATGGCCTCTGGTAGTTGTAGTCGGATGATGGTATCTCCAGCGAGACATTTCCGAATGACAGCGTGCGGTCTGAGGATGACGAGCTAGATACCTCCCCGGCTATGGTGAGCTCCCCGGTTGTGTTGTTTACGTGCATCCTGGCGAATCCTTGGGTCCCCACCACGGTGTCAGTTGAGACTTGCCAGTTAGCATTGTAAGATCCCGATGCCATGAATGCGTCTTGGGACCACCTGATGCTCCCATTTCGGTCAAATGAGACGAAGAACGCCGCCTCCCTGTTGGGAAGGTCGTGTTCGTCACCGGGCATGTCGAGTGACCCTCCGCCTCTGTGACCGGTAATGTACACGTTGCCCGATGAGTCCAGGGCTAGTGCTCCGGGCCCGCCCGTGGACGAGCTGAAGTCCAGTGGGACCACCCAGGCCCATGTGCCATTTGCCCATCTCTTTGCGACGTAATGGTCCCCCCCGGCTATCGAGACGCTAATGCCGTCTGAGATCCAAGACTGGGAAGAGTAGTACTGTCCATAGTAGATTAGGTTGCTCTCTTCGTCGTATTCGTGTAGTGTGTAACCCGGCCCGTTCCGGTAAGAGAGTTGCTGGTGGGTGTCGATCCTCCCAAAGCCGGCATGTATGGGGGAAGGGGCACGTATTGTGAATTTGATTGAGACCGGGTACGAGGCTGTACTGCTGTTGGAGTAGATGATGTAAGTGGTTCCCGCGGTGTCGATGTTAGTGGGGGTCCCTGAGATTACTCCAGTAGTGTTGTTGACCTCTAGCCCCTCTGGCAGGGATGGGGCCCAGACTTCCACCAAGTCCTGTCCGCTGAACGTAGGGGTCATTGATACCGAGTCGCCTTGGATGGAAACAACGGCGTTGGAGTCATAGACCATAACCGCGTATTGGAGCGTGTCGCAGACCCCGTCCCCTCCGACGTCTATCGGGTCATAGTAGAAGGAGGGATCAAGGAGGATTCCTTTGTAGTGGAGAATGGCGGAAGAACCGGAGTCGTTGGAGTCTATCGACATCAGGTATGGGTCATCTTGACGATCGAAATGCAAAGTGAGCCTTGCATAGTTTTTCCCTGGAAGTGTGGAAGACTCCTGCCATCCGCTGCTCTGCCAGACATCTTCGTGCTCCCAATCGCTGCCGGACTTGTGAGACAGGATGACCTTTTCCTGGGTATGGTCTATCCATGCTACATATGCAGAACCGGTGGAGTTGACGCCAATCTCGACCCCTTCGTTCCTGCCTGTTGATTCCGCCAGTATCTCTGTATTCCAAGTCCCACTGCTGTATTCAGAGAACCATAGGTCCGTGTCATTGTACATCCCTGCGTAAAGGCTCCCGTCGTCGTAGATCAGATCAGCAGTGTGTTCCTCGGTGGCCGAATGACCGCTAACGCTGCTCCAAGACGTGCTCTGGTTCCTNTGCAGGACCAGGCTCGGAGTGCTCCATGAGACGGTGGAGCTCCCTGAGAGGTTGCCCCCGAGGTCCGAGTAGAAGTGGTAGAAGCCAATCACGCCACTCGAGTTGTTCACGACTAGTGCATGGAGCCTCCCGTTTGGACCGAAAGCAATCTGCCCATGTTGGTAGTCCCCTCCGTCTGGAGAGTAAAGCCCTCCCGGGCCGTTGATAGAGAAAGCCGTACCATTGAGGTACCAGCCTTTGATGCTGGGNCCGTCCGTGGAAGACTGGTGCCATCGAACCACCATGTCCCCTTCCAGGCTGATCGCGGTGTCATGCGAAGTTGTTCCCGAGTGTTCTGNCAGGTATGACGTGGAGCCAATGGTCGAGTTTGCATCGTCCCCTCTGGTGACCCCTTCTTCGTCTGTAATGTACGTGATTCCGTTTCGCTCTTCCACTCTCCAGTAGTCATACTCGGAGCTTCCAGATATGCTCGACGACCCGACAGTACTTCCATCGTGCCTGAGCAACCAATCCAGTGAGGCCGAGTTTGAATTGGTGGAGAAGAACCTGATACCATGTGGCGAGAGCAAGAAGTCGTAGCCGTACGCTTTAGAGTCCGCGTNGGAGAATGGCCACTCGCCGTAGGATGACGAAGCGTCGAAGACTTCTCTATGCGACCAAGCCGACTCCTCTCCCCCGTAGCACTCGATCTGGTAACTGTCGGCCCATGAGTTGCCATCTATGTCGTCGTCAATAGCGTCGCAGATTCCGTCACCGTCGTAGTCGGTTGGCTCTGAGAGGCTGCTCCACCACAGAGTCCCGCATTCCAACTCCTCCGCATCAGACCATTTGGCCGCCGTGTCTTGATCGGCGGTGGTCACCTCCGCATCGTCNTCGTCAGTGTCTACGTTTACCCCCAGTCCATCGCCATCGTGGTCGAACCAGTCCCTCTCGTCGAATGGCAGGTCGTCCTCCGTGTCCAGGTATCCATCGTCATCATCATCCGTGTCCCAGATGTCAATCCATCCGTCCTGGTCGTAGTCCGGTGGGACCATGTACAGGTTAGTAATGGGCAAGTCGCTGCCCAACTCGCCGGACTCGTCCCCGATATTGTCGTTTTCTTCCCTGTATACTCCCAGTCTTCCATCGTCGTTCTCGCCCCAGCACCTTGCCGAACCATCTTCGAAAATGGCGCAGGTCTGCAGTAGTCCCGCTACCACGGAAATGGACTTAGACGTCTGTAGGAAGGCCGTTTGCAGGGAAGCCCCCATCTCCTCGGATGAGTCGACGTCGCCATTTGTCCCGATTCCGATCTGGCCAACGGAGTTGTCGCCCCAGCATGCCACGCTGAGGTTATCCAGTAGTATGCAGGTGTGGGAGTAACCGGAACTGATTGAGTAGGCCGTGTTCCCGATTCCGAGATCGACCGGCGGCAGGNCATCCCCCATCTCCCCGCTTTCGTCGCCGGTGTTGGAGGAAGACGTACCAAGCCCCGTCCTACCATCAGCATTGTACCCCCAGCACTTAACGCTCCCGTTGTCTAGTATTGCGCAGGTGTGNCTGTATCCCGCTGAGACCGAGGCCGCCGTACGGCCTTCGCCCAGGTCGATCCCCTCCAGGCCGTCACCCAGTCGGGCGTTGCATTCTCTGAGATTGTTCGGAGTCTCCAGGCCAGGTACGCATGATACTTTGTTCCCATCCAAGTCTGGTCCCGTGCCAATGTCTTCGTTGTGTTCCTGGCCGAGCTCCCCATAGCNNTTGGACCCCCAGCACTTCAGGACGCCNCTGTCCAGNATNGCGCAGGTGTGCGAGTATCCAGATTCAATCGTCATTGCGGTCCTGCCGGTCCCCAGGTCGACAGCAACTAGTTCATCCCCCATTTCGTTCGACCCAGTGCCCCTGGCAGAGGTGTTCCCGATTCCAAGTTGGCCATCAGNATTGTACCCCCAGCACTTAACGCTGCCATCATCCAGAAGCGCGCAGGTGTGGAATCCCCCTGCAGAGATCTGTGTGGCGCTTAGGCCGCTCCCTAGGTCGACTGCCTGCAGGTNATCCCCCAGTTCTCCNNCTGCGTCNCCGATGTTCCCCGAAGATGTGCCTTGGCCGGTTGCACCGTTCCCGTTGTCACCCCAGCACTTAACGCTGCCATCATCCAGAAGCGCGCATGCATGTCGCTCGCCGACGGTGATCTGTGTCGCGGTTCTGTTCGACCCAAGAGGGACGAAGGGGAGGTTGCTCCCCATCTCATCGGGCCCGTCAGAGGCTGTCGAGGTGTTNCCGTGACCTAGTTGNCCNTANNNGTTGNAACCCCAGCACTTCACGTTTCCTTGGTTGGAGCGGGCGCANCCGAACTTACCCAANTCACTCAGTGATANTTCGGCCACTTTGTATGGGTTTGTTGACAGGCTCTCGCTGCCTTCTGAGGCCCCTAGTGGGGTGGTTGGGTCTAGCATTACCCGGCTCGATGAGCTAGGGGATGCAGGTGAACTCGAACCGCCGTCTCCGATTTGTCCGGAACCNCCCTGTCCCCAGCACATGATGCTGTTTTCGTCACTGGAATCGCTGGAGTAGAGGGCGCACGATGTCCCGCCATTTGCCCCCGATCTCGTGGAGACTGATACTTCTATAGGGGTCCAACCAGAAACCGCNTCAACAATTACAGGGTCCATGGAGGAAACCACGTTGACCCCATTCCCTAGTTGGCCCGAGATGGCGACCCCCCAGCACTTGATGNATCCAGAAATTAGGGCGCATCCATGCGACTCGCCTATGTCGATTGAAGTCACCGGACTCCCGCCAGAGTCGAGGGATGTGCCAGAAATGTGGAAATCGGAGTTTCCAATAATCGCAGGGACGTCCTGAGCCGCCAGTGAGAAGTTCAACGCCCCCCCGTCCTCGTCGAAGTAAGCGATATTGATGAAACCACTAGAGTCTATAGCGACTTGGGATCCCTTGCCTGCACCGTTGTCCTGGTAGGTGTGTGACCAGGAGGAACCCTCCAGGATCGCCAGCCTCAGTTGGCCGTTTGCAGACCAAGCGGTTGCCTCTGTGTCGAAGTAGGAGATCCGAGGCTTGTCATCAAGGCCCAACGTTATGGACGTGTAACCCCCAACTGTCCCTCCAGAATCGACAGTGGTGATGGTCCATGAGCTACCGTCGTGGACCGCATATCTCAGGTTCCCAACATTGCTTCCGGCGTCAGTCGTCTCCAGGTAAGAGACATGGGGGTTCCCGCTCGAGTCAACGGCCAAAGAGGAGTATGCTCCGACCATCGCGCCCGAAAGGTCGAGAGGGGATGTTGCCCATTGNCCATCCCAAACGGAGTAATACAAACCCCCTGCTGTGTCCGTTCCGTTGTAGTAGCTAATGTGGACCCTCCCAGAGCTGTCTTGTGCAGAACCTAGCTGGTAGTGGTGCGACCCGACAATTCCGATTTGTGAAACTGCTGGCGACTCNCTAATTGAAATTGCATTCAAGTCGGCAGATGTGATGTTGTAGTAGGAGATGTGCACCTGGTCATGGGCGTCTAATGAGATGCTGGGGTATTCGCCCACTTGGTCTGCACTGTCCAGGGTCTCGNTAATCCANGAGGCGCTGGAATTGCATGAGGCAGAGCAGTAGGCNTACTCNAGGTCATCTGAGCTNNAGTCGAAGTATGCGATGTGGGGGTTGCCATCGGAATCGAGGTCGATCGAGTTGCTCCAGCCCATGTAGTAGCTTGTACCGTCTATGTCGGCCGTTATTGTCCAGGAATCATCGTTGCTGGCACGATATGCGTACTCCAGGTCGTATCCAACTCTGTCGAAGTAGGAGACGTGTGAGCCATCTGAGGGGTCTATCGCTATCGATGCTCCTCTTCGTCCCGAATACGAAGTAGAGAAGAAGCCNGCATCGGATTTCACTACCGAGGTAGTCCAGGAGCCGTTATCCATGATCGAGATGTGCAGGTCATCGTCTGAGTCATTGAAGAATACTATATGCGGGTTCCAGGATGAGTTCATGGCTAGGTCAATTGAGTGGAACTGGTTGTAGTTTCCGGAGGATGNCGACTCTATCGTTTGCAAGGTCCATTCGGACCCCTCCAGTNTGGCGTACTTCAGTTCGTTGCCAGAATAGTTGTAGGCTGAGTATGCAATCTCGGGGGATCCGCTGGAGCCCAGTGCGATGGCAGTGCTTGGCACACCATAGACTAGGTCGTCAATGGTGCTGANCTCCCATCCAGTTCCGTCGTAATGGGCGTACTTCAGCAAGTGGCTTGAGTATTCTACGTACGAGATGTGGGGNCTATCGTTGGAGTCTATTGCGATTGAGGGGTGGTAGCCCACCGAACCTATGTCTATTCGCTCGACAGATACCCCGGAATGGCTGAACTTTGCGTAATCCAGTGAACCNGCGGATGAGTTCAGGTATGCCACATGGCGNTTGCCTCTGCTGTCTGTTGCCATGGATGCGTAAGTGCCATGGGTNCCGCTGGCAACCTGAACCTTCTTTTCCGTCCTGTCGAAGCCAATCAGGTGCTCCATCATGCCGCTTGTGGCATTTACGTAAACCGAGTGGAACTCCCCTCCGATGTGTCCTGCCCATGACCCGGGGTAGCTGGACGACAGGTCTCCGGTAGAGGCAACTGCTTCAGTAGCCCAGACCGTGGCGGTGTAAACCTCCGAGTGGATTAGGTCGACGTTCGTCCCATCCTTGTAAGTCATGAATGCCGTGCCATCCGAGTCCGTGTCCATGGACATGTATCCGCCGCTGTCTCCATCTTCCATCACTGCCACAAGGGTCCACTCGTTCTGCCCGACCGAGTTGCTGTANGCCAAAACTGCATCATCGCTAGAGGAGTCATAGTAGGAGATTCTGGGGGTGTCATTCGGACCCAGTGACATCGCTGCGTAGCTGCAATATCTGTCGGCGTCAACGTCTTCGATGCCCCAGGANGAGCCGTCGTGCGAGGCGTATCTGAGGTCATTACCGCTCGGCGTGCAGTACGCAATTCTCGTCCGGTCAGTGCTGTCGATGGCGATTGATGAGTAGGTCCCTACGTTACCCGTGCTGTCGACGATCTCNATAGACCATGCCGTTCCATCCCAGGAAGCCAACTCTAGGTCGTCCGATGAATCATTGTAGAATGAGATCCTAGGGTAGTCGTTGCTATCGATGCCAATCGAGTTGTACTTTCCGCTGTCCCCTCCAGAAGTCAGGACCGAGTCGCTCCAGGAGGCCCCATCGAAGTTTGAGTACCTAAGGGTGTTATTGAGGGGGTCGTAGTAGGAGATGTGCGGCAGGTCGTTGCTGTCAATAGCAAGTGACGTGTATACGAAGGCGTTGTTCTGGGTGATGCTCTCAAGAGTTGTAATGTTCCACTCGCTTCCATTGTGCCAGGCGTACTTCAGGTAGCTCACATCGGGGTTTGCTGCCCTGTCCCAATAGGAGTAGGAGACGTGGGGCCTCCCGAGGCTGTCTACCTCGATATCATTGAATGAGACACCAAATCTCTTGTTGCCGTTTGAATCTGACTCGATGGCCTCTGGTTCCGACCATACGGACCCATTAAAGTGCGTGTACATCATGTCCCTGCT
This sequence comes from Methanobacteriota archaeon, assembly GCA_002718695.1. Classification (GTDB taxonomy): domain Archaea; phylum Thermoplasmatota; class Poseidoniia; order Poseidoniales; family Thalassarchaeaceae; genus UBA36. Next base: position 21,343 of record PBFP01000021.1, on the reverse strand, counting down.
GCTCCCATCGTAGTAGACAACATGGCGTCCACCCGTCTGGTTTACTGCCGTTGCCGTGTAGTGCGGGTTGTCAGAAGCGTAGGCTATCGAGCTCGTCCAGTTCGTGAGTAGCTTGGTGTGCAGCAGCTCCTCGTTTCCAATCTCGTAAGAGGTGATGTGCGGATTGCCGTTTTGCCCAATCGAAAGGTCGTTGCCCACTCCGTCGCATTCGGAGGCCGGGCACGCCTCTTCTACCGACCAGGATGATCCGTCGTAAGTCGCGTAGGAGATGCTGCCCTCGTCTTGGAAGGCGATTATCCAGTTCCCGGTTGAGTCAACGGATAGAGCGGGGTTCCTTCCTACGTCTCCTCCAGAGCTGGGGGATGCAACCGTAACTTGTGTTTGGGTGGATTGGGTGCTCTCTGACGACTTCCCCCAGCATAGGGATTCCCCGCTTCTCATTACGGCGCAGGTTGCCCCGCTTCCAGCGTTTATTCCNGAAACGCTGCTTCCGGTCCAATTGGACGAAACCAGGCTACTCGAAGAGAGGTCGACTTCACTGGGGGAAAAAGTCCCGTCCCCTGANAAGGAAGCTCCAAGGTAGTTGCCGTNTNTTCCACCGTTGTCCCCCCAGCAGAAAACCTCGCCCGAACCCAGAAGTGCGCACGAGTGGCTNTCACCCAGTGACAACTGCGTCACCCCTCCCGATTCGNCCCAGTCCACCCTGGAGGGCTCTGTGATTTCGTTCAGGGAGCCATATCCCAAGTTCTTGATCACTAGGTCGTCAATTTGAACGTAATTTCTGTAGCCGTATGTGCTNATTTTTAGCGACACNGATCCGCTACCCGTGTATGTTTCAGGAACTACAANCGAGACGTCTTGCCAGTCTGACCACGAATTCCCGCTGGTAGTGCTGTTGGCATAAGNTACCCCAATCTCCTGGTATGACGAGCATGAGGGGCATGAGTCGGCGTAGAACTTGATGTACTCGTTTGAGTTATCTCCATGGTAATATCCTCTCATTTTGTAGGAGATTACGTCTCCAGGGGAGATTTCGAATTCGGCTCCGGAGTAGATGTTGAAGTCGTACCAACTTTGGTAGTACCTCCTGTCTATGTGATCCAGTCCTTCGGCCGGGCCGAAGATGTAGCTGGTGTGGCTAGATGTCCATGACCTGGAGTTATCAGTGAAGTTCTCGAACACTGGAGTGTCGAGGCTCGGGTTACGGACCTTCCCAGTTCTATCATCGCTTCCATCCCCCCAGCAGTACATCTCTGAATCAGTCCCTACCATGCAGTTGTGGTCACTGCCAGCAGCGAATTGAGTNACTGTCACGCCTGTTGGCAGGTTGGCATATCCCGGGGCTTCGCTTGGCGAAGTGGTGTTCCTTCCGAGCTGTCCCGCGGCGTTCCTTCCCCAGCAGACCAGCCTNCCGTCGAGCCCCGTGGAGCACGCATGTGCCGATCCAGCGTCAACAGCCGAGGCTTGGAAACCATTGGGGAGGTCAACAAGAANCGCGTACGGGCTGCTCGATTCTGGTTCTGAGTTCCCCAGTTGCCCCTCNGAGTTGTCCCCCCAGCATGCTACTGAATAGTCAGATAGCACAGCGCACCCGAACTCTTCGCCCAGACTCAGTGCGTCAGACTCCGCGGAAATGGAGTTGTCTTCCCAGTCATCTAGGTCGTCGCACAATCCGTCCCCGTCCGCGTCGCTCGGGCTGCTGGATGTATCGGTGTAGTCGGAACCGCACCTGATCTCATCCCACCTTGTCCAACCGTCCCCATCGATGTCGCTTAGCAGGCCTGCGGTAGCCATTCCCTCCTGCAGGAACNGTGTCAGTGGCGAGGAAGAACCTGGATAGTAGGTGAATCCCCACATTTTCCCTTGTTCGCTGAGCTCGACTGCTATCCAGCCTGCTCCTCCCGTAATCCCAAGCTGGGTAACGTCCCAGGCCCCTTCGCTCTTGTGGAGGGCGAAGGTACCTTCCGAGTTTCCTGCGAGGACCAGGGCCGACAAGTCGGAGCCAATTGCTATGTCAATTACCCCTGTCTCAGTTACGCCCAAGGAACTAGTCACATTCTCGGAAGACCATGAANTGTCGTCCGCGCAGTNCGATGAGCATGAGGCGTAGTGGAGCCCCCCGCTACCACCAAGGTAGGCCAGATGGATGGAGCCATCCAACCCCAAGTCGATGGATAGAGATGAATTGGCTGTGGATACGTGACCTGTGATACTGGTATTCATGATGGTTCCTATGCCGGATGAGCCAATCTCCGCCACTTTAACGAAGCCTTGTGAGCCAGAGTCTTCNTCGAGGAAGGCAACGAGNATTTCCCCATCGNTGGAAACGTCAGAATCTAGGGTTCCTGAGNTGGATGCGTCTTCTATAGTCCAATCCTGCGATCTGTTCTCGAATCCCCCCGCCCCAANGCAGGCATTGTCGGAGTATGTCGCTGCAGTGCACCTTCGAACTTCAATTTCTGCTNCTCCAGGNCCGCCAGACACGACTCTCTGGTCCATCAGGTAGATGTCTCCATCTGCGTCGATTTCTATGGCCACGGCCTTGGAGTCCTCGCTAATGTTGTACGAAGATGTCGAAATCCAATCGCCGTCTTTCTTTGTGAAGTAGGACAAGATGCCGGTATTTGCATCGTTGTCGAAAACCCCTGCCGCGATATGAGGGATTCCGTTCGCATCGATGGTCACTCCTACGTCGCGTAGTTCCTTGTTTCCATCCAATTCCTCTAGGGTTTCTGTGGCCCATTTNCCCTTCTGGAAAAGCGCGAACTTCACNGCGTCGTTGACTTCGTCGAAGTATGCCACTGCTCCGCATGAATCCGGAGNTAGTGCCGAAGAGCTCTTGTTGCCAATGNAAGAATTGGCGTTCTCAAGCGTCTGCTGGGAAAGTGGAGNCCCCTCGGCCGGTAAGTCGCATGGTTGGTCGAACGTATCTTCTGGCAGGTATAGCTCGATGTANGGGAGGTTGTCTCCCATCTCGCTGGACTGGTCCCCGTAGTTGCCATTGAATCCCATCCCATGCCGGCCTTCCTGCCCCAAACCCCAGCACTTCACCATGCTGTTGTTCATCAGTGCACATGTGAAAGCATCACCGACGTCCACGGAGATTGGGTGGATGTCGGAGCCTACATCGACTGCAAGAAGGAAGTTCCCCATGGTGTTCACACTTTCGCCGAGATTGTTCGCGTTTCCTTGACCTAGTACGCCGCCATATCCTTGGCCCCAGCACTTCAGCACGTCATCCGTGNTTTCGTCATCATCATCGAGAATCGCACACGAGGAACCAAGCCCCACCCCAATCGACTCGACTGTGAGGCCATCTCCAAGGTCAACTATGTTCAGGTTGTCCCCCAATTCGCCAATCGAGTCTCCCCTGTCCAGAACGTCCTGGGTTCCGAGCCTGCCATCGTCCCCTCTTCCCCAGCAAGCCAGATCCCCATTGTCCAGGATGGCACATGTCATATCCTNTCCGGCAGCCAAATCTGTGGCTATCCTGTCAGTCGGGAGGTCGACAATCACAAGAGAGCTGGCGTCACTGAGGTCATCTGTGCTACCTACTCCCAGTTGACCNCTGCTATTCGATCCCCAGCAACCGATTTCTCCATCGGCCCACAGCAAGCAGGTGTGGCTACTGCCTGCAGAGACCNGGGATAGTTCCGAGCCCCTGTCGGGCAGGTCAACGTGGGGCAACTCTCCACCAACGAGGTCGGAAGACTCGTCGCCTATTGTTTGGGTGTGACCAAGCCCTAGTTGCCCGTCTGCGTTGTAACCCCAGCAGACTAGTGAGTCTGTTGTTTCGTTCTCGACTATCGCGCAAGCATGCGAACCGCCCGAGGAGATTTGCGTTGCAACCCAATCCCCCAGGTGGACCGGCTCAATTCCTGAGCCCATTTCCAGGTAACCATCGCCCTTTGATCCAGAATCCTCCACACCAGCAGATGATCCAAGGTAGGGGTTGTTCCCCCAGCACTTGACGGAGCCATCGTTGAGCAGAGTGCATGTAAATGAGCCTCCTGCGCTGACTTCGGAGATTGAAAGCCCCTCACCCACATCTGTGAACATGAGGTACTGCCCCATTTCTTGATCGTCGTCCCCATAGTGATCGGAGTTCTCGTGACCTGTCTTGCCATTGTCTCCCGAACCCCAGCATTTCATCTGGCTCTGGTTTCCGATGGCGCAGGCATGGTCAGAGCCCAGGTCAATTTTTGCAACCTGTGAATTGTCAAGCACGAATCTCTGCCGATCTATCCCCAGTTCCNTGGGCGAGTATTCCCTTGCCGTGAGGAGGACCAGNTGAGTGCTTGCCAGCAAGAGAAGGACCAGGGCCAGCGCCCTCACTGGGGTCCTTGCTTGCGCTCGCATGACTCTCTAACGCGTAAAATTCCCTTTTGGATTTATCCAAGATAAGGGCCGTTTTTTCGATTTAGACACCCCCTTTAGGGGTGTCTATCTCTGCTCGATCAGGATCTTGGCTTGTTCGGACCAGAGTTGCCTTCGGATCCTTCCAGGCATGTACTCGATAGCGTCGTTTATGTCGTCGGATATGTCATCATCCATCCTCGAGAGTTGTTGTAAAGTGGAAATTCCTAGCGTGTTCAGCCTGGTCTCCAGGCCCATGTCTATTCCATCGATCTGCTGCAAGTCGTCTTTCGTATCCCCTGACTCNCCTATAGCATCGAAGTCAACGGTCGCCGACTTGATTTTGATTCTCGCCAGGGTGTACTCCTCCTTGCCCATAGAACCCTCGTGTGCCTTGAGGTCATTGAGCTTCATCATCACCTCCATGCGGATGGCTTCTGCCTCCTGCTCAGCCTGGGCATTTTCCAGTTGCTTCCTTTGACGGGCCTCCTCTTTCTTCTTCCGCCTCTTTTCAGCCTTCCTCTTGATCTTCTCTTTGGCCTCTTCGCGTTTCCTCGCCTCTTCTCTGGCCTTCTCCTCGGCGCTGAGCTTCTTCTTCTTGAGCGCCCTCTTCTTTGCCTTCTCTTGCTCGCGCCGCCTCTCCTCTTCCTCAATCTCCTTCTCGAAGTCTTCTCTGGCCTTGGTCTCGGCTTCTGCGCGCTTTAGCGCCTCTCTGGTGGACCTCTCCTCCTGCTTGGTTAGATTTTCGGCCTCCACTCGGCTCTTCCTAGCCTCCTGGAACTCTTTCTGCGTGTCAGCCCGCTCCTTCTTGGCCCTNGTTTCCTCGTTCTGGGCCTTCTTCCTGGCGCTTGTCTCCANACCCAGCTTCCTTTCNGCCTCCTTCCAGCGTTCTGTTTCCGCCTTGAGATCTTCCTTAGCCTTCTTGTGAGCNACAGCCTCCTTCTCCGACNCCTTCTCAGCCGCAGCCTTCTTCTTNGACTCCTCCTCGGTCCTCTTGTTCGTTTCCAGAGTGGCCCTCCTCTTGTCGGCCGCCTTCTTCTCTAGCTCGCCTCTCTTCTTTCTTTCCTCTGCGGAAATTTTCTCGAAGCCCTGTCTGGCCTTGGCGAGCTCTTCGAACCTCTTTAGTGAGCGGTCCCTCTCTATCTCTTGCTTCTTCTCCTCTNCAAGAGCCTCGCTCGCCCTCTTCTTCTCTATTTCGACCTGTTTCTCTGCAGATGCCCTATCGCTNTCGGCCTTCTTTGCCGCATCNTCTGCGGTCTTNGCCTCCTGTCTTACCTTGCCTAACTTCGAGGTGGCATCGTNGGCATCCTTCTTGGCCTTCGTGACCCTTTCGTGAGCCGCCTTGTTGGCNGCTTCAGCCTTTCTCTGGTTCTCAATGGCCGATTTCTGCTTCGATTTCTCGCCAGCCAGAGCGTCTCTAGCCTTCTCGGTCGCAGCCATGCTTTCGTCTCTGGCCTTNTGCGCCTCGTCACGACCCTTCTCGGCNGCTTTCAAGCCCTCCTCTGCCTTTTTCCTCTCTTCAGAGCCACGCTTGGCATCGGCCTCGGCTTTCTTCCTGAGNCCCTCGGTTTTCTCGAAGTCCCTCTTAGCTTGTTCCATCGCCTTCTCTGCCATCTTCGCCTTCTTCTCGGCGTCCTGCCTAGGCTTGACTGTGGATTGGTAATCCCTTTCGGCCTTCTTCCTCTTCTCCATCGCGTCCTTATTTTTCGCAATTGCAGACTCCTTCGCTTTGGTCGCCTGCTCAAACCTCTTCTCGGCCTCCGACTTTGCCTTCTCCTCCTCCTTCAGCCGATCTTCGAATTCACGCAGGCTCTTCGCCTGATCCTCNATATTCGATCTGGCTTCCTTGACGAACTTNGCTAAGCTTGCTATCCNGGTCTTGTAATCCCTGATGCTCTCAGTCAGNCTCTGTAGNTTCGCCTTCTCAGAAGCGCCCCTCTTCGTCTCCGCCGCCAGATCTGCTTCTGCCTTTTTTTGTTCGGAGTCGGTTTTTTTGAAGTCGTTTTGCAGAGACTCCAACTCCNTCTTAAGCCCGGAGATTTTTTCTGAATTCTTGCTTGATTTTTCCTTCTCTTTCTCCAATTCCCTCTTTGCACCTGAGGCAGACTTTCTCGCGTCTTCGGCCTTTGACTTGGCAGATTCAACCTGCCGCTCTAGGTTCTCAAGTTGTTTCGTACTTGTTTCACTGGTTTTCTTCTGCTTAGAGAGGTCTGAATCTGCCTTCTTCCTGGAANCTTCCTCCTTCTTCAATTCCCTGTCTAGATTCGCTTTTTCCTTCTTCAGTTGACTAATTCTGGCAACAGAGTCTTTGTATTCTGAGACCTTCTTGGAAAGGTCACCCTGAGCCTTTTCCCTTGCCTTTTTGGCCTTTTCTAGGTCTTTCTCAGCGGCCGATCTTTCCTTGGCCGCGTCTTCTGCNGCCTTCTTCTGTTCCTTGATCTTCTTCTCTTCTGCATCCGCCTTCTTCTTCGCGTCTTCTGCCGCCTTCTTCTCAGCATCCGCCTTCTTCTTTGCGGCGGCTGCAGCCTGCTTGTCTTTNTCCGCACTGCCNCCCTTGGGTCCAGCCATGGGGGTTCTTGTTGGTCCGGATATATTTAGGATGCGGATGCCCCACTCAGGAACCAAACCTCTCTAGTGTGCAATCGAACACTTAGTTTACTAGGGAGGGATTCAGTTTCCTACCGCCGAACTTTCTNGATTTTANCACGTCAATTACGTATGAGGCCTTCTTNACNTGAACCTCAACTGTGGTCTCCGACTCGCCGAGAGAAATCTCTCCAATAGTTACATCGGGTACTCTCGCCTCTCTGATGATCCACTCGGAAAGCGCGAATTTGCTCGCTTCTTTCTTACCCAGGGATAGGCAAACCGTCACCATTCCGAATGAGTCCGAAAGCTCGTCCCAGTCTTCTTTTTGCTTTGACAACTCCTTACCCCCATCGGGCAGTTCCGGTGCTTCAACAATAGGAATGCTCATCCCCCATGTGTTGGCTATCTTGTCAAGCATCCCAATCTCTTGTCCGCTCACGAAACTCCACGCCTGGCCACTTCGCCCCATCCTNCCGGTCCTCCCGATTCTATGNACGTAGGATTCAGTTTCATCNGGGAGGTCATAGTTTACGACATGAGTAATGCCGTCAACGTCAATNCCCCTNGCCGCAACGTCNGTTGCAACAAGGATCCTCTTGCCGCCATCTTTGAATTGGTCGAGGATCCTCTCTCTTTTGTTTTGAGCCATATCTCCATGCAGAGAAACCGAGTCCACTCCTTGCCTTCCNAGCCTCTCATCAAGCATATCCACCATTCTCTTGGTATTGGTGAAAATTAGCATTTGATCTCNATCTGACATATTTCCGATTATTCTNCCTAGGGCCCACATTTTGTTTATTCTGCCAACCTTAATCGCGAATTGGTCAATCTCNGGCACCTCTACCTCTAGGTCTTCGCTCATCACATGAGTNGGATCTCTGGTAAACTCCTCCGCTGCATCNAGGACCTCTTGGGGGAAAGTAGCGCTGAACAGGAGCGTCTGCCTTCTTTCTGTCATCTTCTCGACNATCCACAGAACATCTGGGAAGAATCCCATGTCCAACATTCTATCAGCCTCGTCAAGACAGAAGATTCCAATTTTTGGAAGTTCGATGTGCCCTCTCTTTGTCATATCTATGACTCTTCCCGGCGTCCCAACGATCAAGTCGACCCCCGAGNTNAGAATCTTCGACTGCTTCTCGATATCGGTTCCGCCATACACNGTGGCGATNGTCANCCCCTTCTTTCCCTGCAGTGTTCCGATTTCATCCGCTACCTGAACCGCAAGCTCCCTAGTGGGGCAGAGAATTAGCGCCTGAACCGTTCTTTCNGGCTTACAAGATTCTATGATAGGNATTCCGAAAGCCGCAGTTTTGCCNGACCCAGTTCTAGCCTGACCGACTATGTCCTCGCCCCTCCTAGCGACCGGTATCGCCTCGACTTGGATTTCCGTTGGCTCGTCCCAACCGAGTTCCTGTATCGCTTCCGATACTTCCTTCTCGAGCCCCCAGTCGATGAATCTGCGCTTAGTCATCATTTGGCCTCAGGACCAGGTCTCGGCATCTCTGATTTCCTTCTGCAACTCGCCCATCCAGTACTTTCTGCAGTTTTCTTTCGTCAGGAACTGGTCCTTGCTGGAGAACCCATGATTGTAATGCCCCTTGTCTGCGTTCGCCCACTGGTCTTTTCGGCGCTTGTGGAACTTCTGGAGGACGTGATTCCTCATGTACTGCCTGAATTTAAGCGCCTTCGATCTGTTCTCGCCCTTGGGCGTGACNCCGTCCCATAGCTTCTCGAAACGAGCCAACTTCTCATCGAATTCGCCACTCATCTGCCTTCCTCGCTGGCCGGGCGACCTGACTGACGTTTATCATCCTCACGCAAAGTCGAAGGTTCTACATTTTCGNCCTCGNCCCCATCTTCGGGAACGTATTCAGCAGGGGCNAACTTCCTATTCTTCTCNTCTTCCGTACCCNCGAAATCAGGGTCCATCGAAAGNCCCCTAAGTCGCTTCCTCAAAGATGGGTCCTTCTCATTTCTTAGTAGTTCTCCGGCTGCCTCNCTCAATTCCGGACCGGAGAGAATNATGGACATCTGGCCAATGCATGCCCTCCTCATTTCGATGTTTTCGTCAGATGCACCTTTGAGGATCATCTGCACCACTCTCGGACTCTGGATGTCTAACTTCTTGAGTGCCTTTATGACGGCCTCTCGAATCTCCCTGTCATTTTCTCTAATGCTCGATTCAACCAAAATAGCAGCAACTCTGGGCTCTATGTCAGCGAGTATNGAAAGAGTCTTTGATGCGCTTCTCCGGACCTTGACCTCCTCGTCCTGAAGGGACCAACTTATCAGATCCCAAGCCTCAGCGCCACCCTTCGAGGCCACCGTCCTGAGAATCTTCGAGCCTCTGATTCNNAGATCGGCCTCCTCCTCTCGAATAATNTCGTCTAGATGCAGGCATCCGACCTCTGGCCATTCCATCGCTGCCAGTCTGAGCGTTTCGAATGCATTATCCCTGTGTTCTTTCCTACTGTCTCTAAGCTCTCTTCTCAGAATCTCTTCACATCCAGACGGAAACATGGGGGCTACCCTTCTGATGCACCTCATTGCTTCCTCTCTGACGGGNCGATCCTCATCCAGTAGCCTGTCTGATAGGCAATGGAATAGGATTCCTTGTTTCCGGAGAGCAAAGGATGGAATCGTTTTGAGGGCTGCAATTCTGACATCTGGAAAGTCTTCTTCAAGAGATTCGACCAGCGCTTCGTATCCATTCTCCAACTCTCCCTCGGATACGGTATGCAGGGCCTTGATTGCATCGACTCTGCCCAATGTCCACATTTTTCNATCCACCATCACCTCTACCTTNGAAATCTCCCCACTCGCAAGNGGNACAATGGAATCTTTAGGCAGTCTTTNCCACGGTCCGGCATCTTGAGAGAGTGCAGCAAAACCCTTTCCTGCCTTCTTTCTTCTTCTGCCGACGCCGATTCTTTTCCCTGTTCTAGGGTCCCGAGCCACGTACTCCCTAGCCATAGAAAACGCACGCGGATGACGCCACCACTATTCAACCAAACGCGTCATCCNCCNGGGGAAATCATGAAGCACTCCGAACACCCAATCAGTTTCAGTTATGGTTAGCAATGTCTCCGAAGAGGTTTCGAAACTAATTTTTATCACATTTAGAGGGGAGATTGGGGCTAAATTCTCCAAAGAAGACATCTCTCGCATGTGGTCTCTGGATTTGCAGTGGTTCTCTCCAAGGGATGCTTCATTATTGGTGGATAATCTTTGCGAATTGGGTTGGTTAATAGGGGACAAGGACTCCCTATCACCTTGCGAAGGATCATTGATGCATGTCCCGGAACTCGGTTGGCAGCCTTTTCTCAATAGGTCCCCAAAAATACCCTCGCCCCCCGTCTCTCTGATCAATAAGCAAGAAGAAACCAACTCTTCAAAAAATTCCCGAACCGACCCTGCCCCGGATCCCCCCGGAACGGAATCTAGTGAGGCCGGTTTTGGGAAGATGGCCTCGATCATCTCGTCCCAATCCGGACTCGAAAGGCAAGAGGTGATTCGAAGGGCGAAACGAAAGAAGAGGGCACTTGGGCCTGTGTCGATCCGCACCTCATTGCTACTTCTGGCCAGAGAGCAGAACTTGGAGATGGGCGAAGTATTGAGGGCGACACTCAATGATTATACTCGTTAACTACGGTCCGAACCTCAGCAGCTAATAGTCCAGGTAGGACCAACAAAGCAAGGATAAGGGAGAAAGCAACAGAAATTGAACTCACTATCCCGAAGTCCCTTATCACCGGTATCGGGGAGAGGAGTAAGACCAAAAATCCGCAAATAGTGGTCCCTGCAGACATAAGTAGGGCAGATCCCGTATTCGCGTACATGTCCTTCATAGCCGGCCAAATAGCCATCCCNTCCGACCTGTTGGACTCGAATCTCCTCCAAACATGGATTGAGTAGTCTATCCCAAGCCCAATCGTTAGCGCAGTAATCATGATTGTTAGCACGTTCCAGTTGATTCCCAGTATTGCCATTGAGCCAACTACCCATGACCCGGCTAGGCCCACGGGGAGTATTACCAGCAATGACTGTCCAAATCTTCTTGTTAGTGCCGCCAGTACCAGCAGGGAGACCGCAAGGCTAATCGCGGTTGAACTAACTATCGAGGAGATTAGTCCAGACAGGAGNTTGGACAGGGTCATCAAGTCCCCTACAGCGTAAGCCCTCCCTCCGATGTCAGATGAGACAATCGACGCTTCGATCCCCATCTCATTCGAAATTTGCTCCACCATCGCGCTGCTCTGGGCCTCCACGTCAATTCTGATCCTGAGATACTTAATCGCCCCCCCATCGTCTGTCAGTCCGACATGATGGCTGGCNCTCTCAGACCATTTCGTTCCCCTAAGTTCATCTCCAACAGTATCGTTGGATAGTAGTGAAGAAATCGCACTAACTAGGTCGCCTTCAACAAAACTTTCAGCTGGTGCTAGGTCCTCTCCGAAGACCTCTAGGTTATGCTCAGATCCAAACGACGGATCCGCTTCTATTGCATCTGCCACGACCCTGTAGATGCTGTCGTAAGATGGCCATTCGTTGCTAGTGCCAGGAGCTTCAGTAACCACGACCCCCCCCATTCTGGTTATCGAGTCCTCTAGATCGCCTAGTGCCTCGATTATCTCCTCTTCGCTATCGAATGACTGCTCTCCCTCCCCAGGCTCAACTATGATGTAGACCGACTTCAGTGCGTTCACCTCATAGGAGTCATAAAGGTCGTTCCTGACGTCCATGATCTCAATCTCGTCTTCGGATAGGAAGTCCGTGAGCTCGAAGCTAGTATCAAGCCCCTGCATCGCAACAACAACTGAACCAGCCGTAATTATTGCCACTGAGAGAAGAACTATCGGGGCGTTCGATCTTTGGAANTCTGANGCCCTTTCGGCCATTTTGCCTAGCTCGAGACCTCTATTCCTGGAGGGCCCCATGGTCTTCTCAACAACCACATGCATTGCTCCCACCGTGACCGTGCTCGCTAAGAATGCAGAAACNACTCCCAGNGCCAATGTGGCTCCGAAGGTCCTTAGTGGCGGNAGGGGGGAAAGAGAATTCGCCAAGAAAGCGAATACTGTGGTAATNACTGCAAGNGACAAGGCTACCCGAAGCTCCATCAATGCCTTCGCCCAAGCCTCTGCCGAACTGCTGGAGACNTCTTTCGCCCTCTCATAGCCCCTCTGCAGATGAATCGAGTAGTCTATACCCAGGCCAAGTACTACNGGTGCTACTGCGACTTCCAGGATGGAAAAACGCACCCCGATAAGGGTGATGGCCCCGTATGTCCAAACAAGAGAGGCCAGTAGGGCTGTAAGCGGGGCCAACACCATTATCGTAGACCTGAATGCTAGAGCTAGGAGTACAACCACCACCATTACAGCTAGGAGAATTAGCCAGACAAGGTTGTCAAGAGTGGACTCATTGATGTCGTTGCTGATTAGGTCATCCGAGATCACCCCGTAGTCAAGAACTCCACCTCCCTGGAGCATCGACCTGATTTCCTTCGCTTTCTCTTGCCTCTCTTCGTTACCCAGCCCNCCGCTCAACTCAATCAGCCATAGAGTACTGCTGGCCGATGGCGTTGGGTTNACCTGACNCCCCTCCAACCAGTCGCAGATGGGGGAATAGTCTAGGTCNCGGTGCAACATNGCCGAAGATGCAAATGCGGCNGTNGCCACCGTCTTCTCATCGCTNCCCTTAGCATCACCGCACTCTTCTCCGTCTGCTACCTCCTCAAGCANCCCTTTCCAATCATTGAAGTCGGAAATTTTTCCCGAGAAGTTCCTCTGCTCTAAGNCCCTCTGCAGGATTTCGGCAGCGTTAATCTGNGAATCAATNAAATCGCCATTTTGCTCGGAAAAATCCTGAATCATCTGATGATCTTTGGAAAGTTGGTGAAGCGCCCTCATTTCGAGCACGTTCGGCACTTGGTCATCGCTTGCAGCAGGTTTTACATTTACGTAGATNAAGTGCGGGGACGGNCCAATTGACTCTTCGATCCTGTCTCTGGCATCATCAGCATCGGTATCTGGNGCGAAAGAGGANAGATTGGTATCAAACGTGGGTAATGGAATTAGGAAAGACGCAAGAAAAACCGTNAGTAAGATGCTAACAACAAGGATCGGTGCCGATAACCTCTCGAACGAATCCGCCATGCGTTTTGCCATGGCATTTGTGCCTGACATCGTGTTCGCCAAAACCTCCCGATGTAAAACTTAGGGGATGTTTGCTGAGTCGAGGCTTCGCTTTGACATGCAAGCCCTCAAAAGGACCTCTCCAGTCGAGAGGACGTTCCATGACAGTGAAAGTATTGAAGAACGAGGGCCGCGAGCTGAGGATAAGAGTCATTGGCGGGAGTCATACGGAACTCCAGATGTTCCGATCACGCCTAAATGNCAGGGACGATGTAGAGTATGCGAACTACTTCCAGAATCATCCAGATCTCGACGATCCGGAACTATACGTCAGAACGTCGAAGGGAAAGAAGGCGAACAAAGTCCTCAAGGAAATCTGCTCAGAGATCTCAAAGGAATTGTCAAGCATCAAACTTTGAGGGGGTGTTTCCCTGAAGGGGACTAGTATCGAGGAATATCTCGGCCTTTCCNCTTGGGCCTTCCNAGCAGAAGGNATTGGCGGNTTGCTGAAATCCAGGGTAGAGGACTTCCGCGTCGAAGAAGCATCAAAAGTTCCTGCTTTGGATAACAAGGGNCGATTTACAGTGGCCCGAGTCACTATGGTGAACTGGGAGACNAATCGCTACCTCAGGAGGATGGCAAGAGCTTGCGGAATCAACAAAAACAGAATTTTCAGCTCTGGTTTGAAGGATAAGAGGGCCATCACAACCCAGATTTTGGTTATTGACGCACCGAGGAAGAAGGTGGAAGAAATTGAGATTCCAGATAGTACCATAGAGGTCCTCGGGCGTACTCACCANAAGGTTTCAATGGGCGGACACGATGGAAATAGATTCACGATCACCGTTAGAGGGTGTTGCGACTCATCAGGTAGNCCAATTGATGCGAAGGAGGCTATGAGGAGGGTCCATGAGATTAGGGAAGGGCTTTCTCAGNCAATNGGGGCAGANGCATTCCCAAATTGGATTGGCCCTCAGAGATTCGGCTCAACNAGACCAGTCACNCCCCAAGTAGGTAAAGCAGTTATAGAAGGGGATTTTGAGAGGGCCGTAGATCTTTATGTTGGTTTGGAGGGGCTGAGGGAAGGNGNCGATTCGGAATCATTCAGAGCTTCTTGGAGANAAAATAGGGACCCTNAGAAATCCCTAGATTTGGCACCACAGAGACTCGGTTACGAGATCGCAATGCTAGAGCATCTGGCTGATGAAGATGGCGACTATTTAGGCGCTTTCAGAACCCTGCCAAAATCCCTCCAACTCTTGATGGTCCATTCCGCGCAGTCCCTAGCGTTCAATCATGCACTCTCCGATAGGATGGAAAACGGTCTTTCTCTGATTGAACCCTCGGAGGGCGACCTTGTTGCACCCATACAAGTAAACGGGAGGATAGATGTGGGGAAGATGTCATACGTCAGCCAGTCAAATTTAGCCAGATGTAGAAGGAATTGCCANCTTGGAAGGTTAGCNGTAACCGGACCTTTACCNGGAAGGGACGTTGTTTTCTCAGATGGCATTCCAGGGGAGGCTGAGAAAAGGGGAGTAAAAAAGGCACAACTAGATGATGCCAACTGGGCGATAAACGAAATTCCTCGGCTTACTACCTCTGGAACAAGAAGGGCCCTCTCCGTCCCATTCAAAGACTTCAGTGTCGAGCAAGTCCCCGAATCCAACGATTTGTCACAGAGATGGGAAGNTGGCCCACAAGAGGGCGACCGATGGCATCCCGAAGGAGCATGCCTCAGACTCAGGTTCACTCTTCCGGCGGGGACCTACGCCACCGTCCTGCTCCGCGAATTTATGAGATCGCCCTTGGACCACTATTGAATCAGAGACGACCCATCTCAAGGGCCTCTATCTGGCCAACCAAATCATTGGATTCTCTGACCTTGTCCTCGAATCCATCGACTATTCCTTCTCCTTCCCCGAGAACTGCCTGAACTTCTATGTACATCATTCCGAATGCCAAAGGTTTCACTTCNACCGNCTGAACCTCATCGAANCCTGCAATTATCTCTGCAATTGAGTTGTAGTCCGGACTCTCTCCCTCGGGCTGATCAAGAGTGACCTTGTACTTCACTACAACATGCCCCATCAATTCACCTCATGGCCCTTCAAATCTGCATTCTGGGCAGATGTACTTCACTGCCTGGACTCTGCACCTTTCGCTTCTACCGATAGGCTTTGAGCACCCAGGGCACGGGAAAGAAGTACTCTCCTTACCAACAAGAGGGGTCCCAGATGAAGCACATTCCACGGCCCTTCCCTCGCTGGTCATCATCTGCTGGCGTAATAGGGCCCCTTTTTAGCGTTGATTGTGAATTATAACATTCTTACAAGCCAGATTTCCATAATCGGATAAACTTGAAACGTCTACACCGGTCATCTGCCCTATGGGTGAAGAAGAACTCAGGCTGACAGGAGAGCAATCCGATTTGTCGGATTTCGTTACGGACGAGGGAGGCATATGGAGCCTTAGGAATGTTGAGAAAGTTCGAGGCTGGAACAATATTGAGTACGGTGCTGGGCTATCTGGGAAGAATACCCCTTCCACTGGGTTGTCTATGAACAGGGCATACATCCCTCCNGGGGGAATCGCNAAAGCCCATATCCATGTTGATTTCGATGTAATGGTGTATCTTCTCAAAGGCAGCGTTAGGCATGAATTCGGCCCTGGTTGCCGAGACTCAGTGGTCCATTCTGAAGGGGATATGTTCTANATCGAACCNGGAATTCCNCATGAGGTTTTCAACTGCTCGGATTCTGACTGGGTCCATGCGATTGTATCCAGATCCGATGCTTCGGAATGGCAGAACATCATCCCCTACGATCGAGACTCAGAGTAGTCATTCACGCTTCGGTAGCTTTCTGAAACCGACAACGGTTTCATCCTCCTCGTTATCAGATTCATCAACAACAACGCCAATCGAAGAAAGATGTTCTCTCAAATGTTCCATGGCTGTAGATTCGTCCAGATCCCCTCTTTGTAGTCTTTTTTGACAGACCAGGTAGGTCTCAGATGAAGCACTTCTGCTTGCCGTGGGNGAGAATCTACTCACGGCCGAGAAACGCAGTTTTGCCGCTCCAATCAGGCCTTCTATCCCAGCGCCTTGGAAAACCTTGGTCACAAAGCATCCGCCGGGGGATAGGAGTTCAGAAGCGATGTCCAGAGCCGTGGTCGANAGCTCCAGTGAAATCGCTTGGTCAGTGTCNTATCTCCCAGTTAGCCTAGGCGATATATCGCTNATTACTGCGTTTAGGGNCCTGNCTCCGAACTCATCGGAAATTGATGCAATAACGGACTCATCGGTAATGTCCCCTACAATCAGTGAGGCCCCTTCTATCGGNGACGTGGCTAGCAAGTCTACGCCAACCACCAATCCATTGTCGCCGACCTCTTCCACAGCAACTTGAGTCCACCCNCCCGGGTGACACCCTATGTCGAGAACTGTGAAACCCTTCTTCAGAAGGCCAAACCTCTCTTGGATTTGTTTGAGCTTATATGCTGACCGAGCACGGTAACCCTTCGATTTTGCATCGCGCCTCCAAGGATCCCGTTTGTTCTCCTGGTACCATCGCTTGCTCATGCTGCCCGCTAACCGTCTTAGTTATGAATCCGAGATACGTTATCTCGTAGTTTNGGCCAATAAGTCAGCATTCGTCAAAGNCCGATCTCAGAAATTAGAACCCTGGCGGTGTCTCGGATTGCTTCCTCTGACATCGATGTGGGTTCGAAACCAGTGGAAAGAAGTTTGCTTACCTCAAGATAAGTCTTGGGCACGTCCCCTGCCCAACCTCTTTTTCCCCCCGTGTATTCAATCTCAACATCNCCGAGGCCACTCTCCTCAACTACAATCTCAGCGATTCTGGAAACAGAACACGTATCCCCAGTTCCAAGATTGTAAATACTCGAGGGCCCTTCCTCATGTTCGATCACATGGAGCATCGATCTTACGCAGTCGTAAGCAGACATGTACGACTTCTCTTGGTTTCCATCTCCTAGAACTTCGAGTCTCGATGGGTCTTTCTTCAGCTTGTGGATAAAGNCGAATATNACCCCATGAGTCCCTCTAGGGCCAACGATGTTTGCAAACCGATGAATGAACCCTTGCGCCCCAAATGTGCCTGCCCAAGCTGTGATTAAAGCTTCACTAGCAAGTTTGGAAGCACCATAGAGGGAGATTGGCATTATTGGCCCGTAATTCTCCGGAGTCGGCATCATTTCTGCTTCGCCGTAAACAGCAGAACTCGAAGAGAAAGAAATTCTACTAACATCACTTAGTCTCATGGCCTCTAGGACATTGTAAGTTGCAACAGTACCTTGTCTAAGGTCCGTATCTGTGACTTCGATGCCAAGCCTGATATCGGGATTTGCGGCCATGTGGTGGACTGTTTCCACACCGTGCATGGACTCAGTCAGAATTTCCAGGTCTAGAGTATCCCCTTCCACTATCTCCACATTTCCGTTACCCTCATGGTGAGAAAGGAAGCTCATCTTTCCGCTACTGAAGTTGTCTATGACCCTAACCTCTTTTCCCTCGCTAACCAAAGCGTCTACTAGGTGCGAGCCGATGAATCCCGCCCCTCCGGTAACCAATTCCATGACCGCCGCAAGAAAGCACCATCTTTGAGTTCATCGTTATTCGTTTTTCCNATATAGTGCCGTAATTGCGAATAATAGCAGTCGGTTATCCGAACGCTTCATTTGGCCCTTGTCGGCGACTATTGGCGTGGGCTCTCCCGATGGGCAAAACCAGACGGACGAAGAACTAGCTTTCTGGTCATGGTTTTTTGAAATAATCAGACCCCTTTGGGAAACTATCTCGAAGGTTCGGGAATCAATCAGCAGTGGGCCGATAGGAGGATTTGCCGATACTGCGTCACAACTCGTCAACGATGCATCTGATGCGACCCATATCGTGGTTCAGAGGTCGGCAGAACTGCTTTATAGCGCTATTTTGAGAAGCCCAGCCTACCTAATTGTAATTCTGCTACTAGCATCAGCCCTAGTGGGATGGAGGGCCGAGGATTTCGAACATCAGATAAATGGCGACGTGGAGATNTATCTTCCAGANGGCGCCAATTCTACCGAACTTTTGAATGAAGTCAGGGAACAATGGGCAACAGACATCGTGATTCTCTATATTCAGACTAACAACGCCTTACCNGAATCCAAGAGAGGAACCGAGAACATCACTCATGAAAACATTCTGAATCAAATTTCCTGGATNGAAGGNGATGATAACAATGTCAATGAGGGAGGNTACNGAAGGGGTCTNGATTACAACAAAAATGACAGAGGCTCAATAACCTGTAATAGCCCCAATACTGGATGCGACGGAGTGGTTTGGGTACTTTCGCCTGCGCAGATNGTAAAGGAAGCAAACTCAACCGACTATCGTTTCTCGTGTGCAGTCGAGAAGTACGGCCTCCCTGGGTCGGATGGCAGTTGCTCAATCGCAAGTATGAACCCCTACGAGGGTTATTCAATTCCGCANGGCGACGGGGCNCAGGANCGAATTGACGGATACGTCGAAAACGCTGCGGATCTAATGTCTAATTTTGTCAGAGACACCAACGGGGATGGGGTCTGGGATACTGGGGTCATCGTGATGGGGATTTCCTTTGATATGTCCAACACGGACATTACCGCTAGACAGAATTACAAGGATGAGGAAGAACCAATCAGAGACCATAAGGCATTCATTTCTCATGCAAAATCACTTCTTGGTTCTGCATCTGTTGATGACTGTGAGATCTGCACAAGGATTTACGATGACAAAGTCTCTACTATGGACCAAGAGAGGCTCGACGTTATACCACAGAGGAGGGCCGTAACCGTAACTGGGCTGACTCCAGTCCTCCATGATGTTTCGGACTCGATTTACTTAGAGCTGAGGCACACCATGCTGCCAATCAGTCTATTTTTGGTTGGCCTTACTATGCTCATCCTTCACAAGAGCTGGAAGGTTATAGTGATCTGCGGCACTCCGATTGCGTTGAGTCTTGCAATCACATTCGGCTCCACAGTTCTTTTCGATATCATGCTGACACCCATGATTATCTCAGCAGGCCCAATACTAGTCGGATTGGGGGTGGACTATTCACTCCATCTAACAAATAGGATCGATGAAAATCGAACGGAGATTATGGAGAAGATGAAGGATGATGCGTGGGCCGCAGCTAGGGATGGGGGGGATCCGATCGAAGTGGACCCGTTCGAGCCCGAAATCAGCCTCACAGCGACTGTAAGGGCTGCTATGACTACGGGAAATGCCATTTTCCTCTCCGCTCTGACCACAATTATCGGCTTTAGCGTACTAACTTGGCCCGAGCTAGTTCCGATAAAGCCAATGCGCACGGTGGGTGTCACTCTCTTGATCGGTATTTCGACAACATTCGTGGTTTCAATGCTCATGGTCCCTTCATGGATTGAGTTGCTCCAGTATCGAAGGGGGGAATCTGGCAATATTTTCCGATCGGGATTGGTNGACTCTTCAAGAAGGAANAGAATTCGAGCCGAGAAGGAAGCCGAATCTTCTGGCCGGTGGGCGGTAAAGGAGGAGGACTCAGCAATAGATTCTTCCGACGTTTTCGGAACTATTATGGGTGTAAACAGCCTTTTCTTCTATCTTGTCTCCACAGCAGCATTCTCGGGATTTCTGTTTCTTTTCACCGACCTAACCAATGATGGGTGCCTCATACTTGGATTCACATTGTCCACCACACTAACGTTCTCTATGCTTGATGAATTCTGGGAATCGGTCGGGAGGGTCCCTCTCAAGGCCACCCTACTCGTAATTCTGGTATCTTCAGCAGCAACCATTTGGGGTGGGATGATGTTCACGGAGCAGTTGGGTAAGGACATAACNGGATCATCAGACGAGGTGCCCCCCGGNCTNGAATCATACGAGGCGCTCAGAGAGTACAGCATCGTTTTCGAGGGNGGCCAGACAAATATGTTNATCGTCGACGCGACGNCAAGGGGNCCTCAAAACGAAACAGCCCCCATCAGGGATCTNCCCATTCTGGACGCTATTGACTACATGCAGGTCATGAAGATAGACAATGTGGCCAATACCACCACGATTAGTCTTGTTGATATCCTAAAAGCAGTCCATGTCGATGTGGAGATTGAGGGCCTCCAGATATACGAACAGAGCCTTTGGGAGTTGATTCATGATGAGTGCTGGGATCAGTCTAGCAACCCTCTCCGACCAGACTGTTGGCCTTATTCGATAAGCAGTAGGGAAGACATGGTCAACATCGCTTTCGATACTCTAAGTCCCGAAATCCGCTCTATGCTGATGAATGCCGACCAAGGCTCCGGCGAGACAAAAACTCTTGTTTACGTCAATCAACCATACATCAATCTCGCTGTAGCCGGTGGCCTAAGGGACACCATAGACGACCATCTTGACGAAGGGGGNTGNCTAGGTCCACTCCAATGCCAAGCACTCGGGATTGCGGGAGTCTCGAACTCACTACTAACCGGCGGCCTCCCGGTCTCGCTAGACATCAATGATGGGATCCACGAGGCACAATCCGAGACAACTATCGCCACAATGGCAATCCTTCTATTCGTCATGGCCCTGCTATTCCGTTCCCCTAGGCTAGCTCTGTTCACAATGACTGCTGTCGGCGTNGTGGTCTTGTGGCAACCGATTCTNATGTGGTTCTACAAGGTCAACGTGAACGTCTTCACTGCCATGATTGGAACTCTGGTATTCGGAATAGGTGTCGACGATTCAATACACATTATCGACCGAATAAAGGATGAACGCGAGACTCCAGCGGGAATACAGAAGTCTGTTTCCAGGACTGGGAGAACCATTTTCGAGACAACTGCGACCACATGCGCAGGGCTNGCNGCNGGATTATTCGTTGCCATTCCCGGACTACAGAATTTCTTCGTCCTTATGATGCTNCTTCTAGTTCTAGCACTCCTGACTAGCTCCATTCTGCTACCAAGCCTGATAGTGGCATATCACCAACTCTCCCATGCACTCAGGGGGGAAATCGGGACCTGGCAGGATTTCGAGGAAAGCGGAGCTATCGCCGACTCGTCTCCGATAGACGCCGTCGTCTTCGATTAGTAAGGCGAGGGTGCAGGGAGTAAGCCCCTTTCTGTTCACCTTTCGGCTGGTCGCATTCAACTTTGCATCCTACCCGGCCCTGTCGATGCCATTCGGACCTGCTTGGACTTGCTCCGGCGTGGTTGCCCGTTCCAGCCACACTCAGGAAACCTCCCCCTTACGGGTT
>PBFP01000020.1 GCA_002718695.1 Methanobacteriota archaeon | reverse complement strand
CGATCGATATACCGAGAGCATCGGCAATCCTTTCCAGATCAAATCTTAGATAGCCGGTCGGGGTCATAAGTTACAATCCCGCCTCCTTTCTATAACTTTGACCTTCTCAAATCGCTTCTCTGATAGTCCCTCTTCAACCAATAATGGATTCGATTCTTGAGCTCGCCTCTCTAGCGAACTCCCAATAGGCCAGGCTCGCTTGGTTCGACTTGGTTGGCTTCTGGGCGATGACTATCGGTGCCCCTTCGAGCGGCGACTCCGCTATCGAGACGGAACGGGGGATCTGGGTGTCGAAGACCCTCTCACCGAAGTGCTTCCTGGCCTGTTCGGTGACCGTCTCGCATAGCTTGCTCCTGGACTGGACCATCGTCATCAGTATCCCGAAAAGGCCGAGGCCCGGGTTGACGGAATCCTGGACCTCCCTGATCGAGGAGATCAGCTGGCCCATCCCCTCCAGTGCGTAGAACTCGGCTTGGATCGGTATTAGGATCCACTGAGCCGCCGACAGGGCGTTCACGGTCAGCAGCCCGAGCGAGGCTGGGGTGTCGATGATTACCACGTCGAAATTCCCCATCGCCTCCCTAAGGGCTAGCTTGAGTCGGTTCTCCCTGCCGACCCTTGTCGCCAGGTCCACCTCTATGCCAGACAGGTCCAGGTCGGCTGGGAGCACCCATAGGTTGCGGACCATGATGTGCTTGGGGGGCCCTCGCTTCCTGTCCGGGTTGTGGCGCTCCCAAGCCGCCAGCATGGACCTGGTCAGGACCTCCGGGCCGATCGTGCAGTCCCCGAGGCCGAGGGAAGTGTCATCGACCCCTCGGGAGAAGAGCTCGTTCATCGTTGGCCCGACGCTCCGCTTGTCGACCCCGAATGTGGTCGCGACGTTGCCCTTGGGGTCCATGTCTACGAGCAGAACCCTCCTCCTCGGAATGCCGAACTCCTTGCTCCCCATGGCCAGGGAGGAGGCCAGGTTGACCGCTGTGGTGGTTCTGGAGCAGCCCCCCTTGTGGTTCACGCATGCGATAACCAGCGTCACGACGGTGGATCCGTGGGGCGGTTAATTGGGATTGCCGGTCACTGGATCACGGGGACGTTGACCTCGCTGAGGATCTTGTTCACGACCCTCCTGCCTGTCACTCCCCTGATCTTGGACTCTGGCTTGAGCACGATCCTGTGGCTCACGACGTCGAGGGTCACTCCCTTCACGTCATCCGGGATCACGTAGTCCCTGCCGTCGATGGCAGCCGAGGCCCTCGAGGCCTTGAACAGCCCCTGGCTCGCTCTCGGCGAGGCCCCGGCCTCGATCCTCGGGTCGGCCCTAGTCCTCTGGACCACCTGAACGATGTACCCGAGTATCGCCGGGTCGATGTGGACCGTCTCCAGGGCCTTCTGCATTGCTACGACCTTGCGGGGCTCGACTATCTGCTCGACGTCGTACTCGTCCTTGGCGCGAAGCTTCCTCCGCTGCAGGATCGCCTTCTCCTCGTCCATCGACGGGTAACCCATGCTCATCTTCATCAGGAACCTGTCCATCTGAGCCTCTGGTAGCGGGTATGTCCCCTCCTGCTCGATCGGGTTCTGGGTCGCCATCGTCACGAAGGGGGCTGGAAGCTTGTGGGTGATCCCCTCGATGGTGACCTGCTTCTCCTCCATCGCCTCCAGGAGGGCAGCCTGCGTCTTGGGCGGGGCCCTGTTGATCTCGTCAGCAAGCAGGATGTTGGTGAATAGCGGTCCGAACCTGGGCCTGAACTCGCCGGACTTCTGGTCGTACATGTAAGTCCCGATAATGTCGGCTGGTAGAAGGTCGGGTGTGAACTGGACGCGCTTGAACTTGCATCCCAGTGCCTGTGCGAACGTGTTCGACATCAGGGTCTTGGCCAGGCCCGGATTGTCCTCGATCAGTATGTTTCCGTTAGCCAGGATACCTATGGCTACCTTCCTGATGTTCTCCGGCTTTCCGATGATCACCTTCGCCACCTCGCTCATCAGGTTGTTAGCGTGGCCTGAGACGGATCTGATGAGGTCCTTAGAGTTGGATCCGCCCCCCTGTGCAATCGTCATACTGTGACCTCTTGGGTCCGAGGCCGATTAAATTACTACTTGAGTGTTAGGTGCCTGTGAACAACTGATGACTCGCTCTTACCTGCCCCAGAAGTGATCGTCCTTCCTGTGTAGCTCCAATAGATCCTCGTAGACCTCCTTCTCGGCTTGGCTCATCTCCATCTTCCTCAGCTTCCTGGCATGGGACTCCGGGATGTCCACGAGAAGCACGTCCCCCTCGTCGATCTGCCTGCCCACCGTGACCCCGTCCACTGAGATGGCTACCTCGGCGCCCTGCCTGGCTTCCTTCATGCTCTCCTGGCCGGATCTGATCGACTTGATCCGACCCACCCTCCTGCCTTCCTTCAGCAGCCCCTGGCCGATGTGTATCCTCCCGGCAACGACCCTGACGCCGACTACCGCTGGCTTGGAGACCCTGAACGTGTGGTCCGGCAGGAGCATGATCCTGCCCGGGTATACGACCATCTCCCTGCGCTCCTCCTCGAGCTCGGCCTTTCTGGCCTCCACCCACTCCTCGTGCTCCTCAAGTATCCTGTAGATGATCTCCGAGCCGATGTGCTTCACCCCCGTCTCGGAGGCCTCGATCTCCTCTTCCGCCTCCCCCAGTATCTCGGTGCTGAATGCCATGATCACCCTGTGCAGCGGGTCGGATGCAGCCTCGGCGCTTCTGACGTCCCTTCGGCTGACCTTTCCTATCGAAGCCTCCCTGATTGGGACCTCGATCCCTCTGAGCTCCTTCGCGAGAGCCTCCAGGCCGCCCACGGTGTCCGACTTGATGCAGACTCCCTCCTCCTCCAGGTCGATCGACAGCTTTGCCTCCGCGCTGGCCGCCTCCATGGCCTCTCTGCGCTCTTCTTCGCTGTTCACCACCCTCAACGTGGTGCCAACGAGGACGCCCTCGAGCGAAGGTGCGCTGATCTTGACCCCAGCGGCTGCATAAGACGCCTCAGTGTTGTCCCATCGGTCGCCCGCATCCCTCATCTCGCTCATCCCTCTGGGTGCGAATAGGCCCTTGACCCGGGTGCTCACTGCCCCCTTGTCGCTAACGAGGACTATCTCGTCCCCCTTTCTGATGGAACCCCTGTGCAGGATTAGGTCCAGGGTCTTACCCAGGCCCCTCTCCTCCTTCATCTCGAGCACGGTCGCTTCCCCTGAACCCTCCACATCGGTGAGCTGGTCCGACAGGTACCTCTCTGCGAGGCCGATCACTACGGCCAGCAGGTCCTGGATCCCCTCGCCCTCCTTGGCTGATACGGGGACCAGTGCGATGTCCTTGGTGAAGTCCTTGATACGGTCGTACCTCTCGAGATTGAACCCATCCTCGGCGAATTGGCCCACTAGGTCCCAGTATCGCTGCTCGAATAGCCCCTGGGCCTCGTTCGACTGGCTCCTCATCGACAACGCCATGGCCCTGCCTTCCTCGCATTCCCAGCCATGGATCCTGTCGACCTTGTTGGCCGCGATTACGAACGGGGTCTTCGATTGCTTGAGGATCCTCAGGGACTCCCTAGTTTGGGGCCTGCATCCCTCCATCACGTCCACGATCAGGATCGCAATGTCTGCCAGAGAGCCCCCACGAGCCCGCAGCGAGGAGAAGGAGTGGTGGCCGGGGGTGTCGATGAAGAGGAGCCCAGGCGAGTCGAACTTCTTCCCGCCCAGGAGCGGTGCGCACAGTTCGTTGAGAATGTCAGATGGCACTTCCGTTGCTCCGATGTGCTGGGTTATGCCCCCTGCCTCCCTGTCCATCACCGATGATCGGCCCTGCTCGCCTAGGGACCTGATGTGATCAAGGAGCGAGGTCTTGCCGTGGTCTACGTGTCCTAGTACGGCGACTATGGGCTGCCTGCGTCCTGACATCCAACCCACCTCATGCTACCCACTCTTTAGTCCTCAAGACCATCTGGGAACCAAAGTCCCAATTCGAAGGCGGCAGTGTCCTCGCCATCAGAGCCGTGGATCACGTTGTGGTCAATGCTCCTGGCGAAGTCGGCCCTGATGGTCCCGGGCTCGGCCTCCTCCCAGTTCGTGGCCCCGATCAGCTTCCGGGACGAGGCAATCGCGTCCTCCCCCCTCCAAGCCATCGCGACCACCGGTCCGGATGTGATGAATTCGATGAGGTCCGGGTAGAATGGCCTCTCCTTGTGGATCCCATAGTGGGTCTCGGCGATCTCCAGTGAGGGGGTTAGGTCCCTCCTGCCGACCATCCGTAGCCCGATTCCCTGGAACCGGCTGATGATCTCGTCAGTAAGCCCACGCTCAACCCCATCGGGCTTGATCATGATGTACGTCGTCTGCTCTCCCATGGGGCGGGCGAAACACCTCCCCTATTTCAACGAAGTCACAGAGGCAAATGGTTGATGAGCCTGCGACGTCAGGTGGTTCCATGAGGATCGCACAAGCCCTGCTCCTGTCCTCCTGCATCCTACTTACGGGGTGCATGGACAACGTCAGCGACACCGTCAACCCCGAGAGGGAGCTCTTCGATGACAACACATTCGTCAACGAGGACGAGCACATCAAGATGACATGGACCGTCGACTCCGTATCCACAATCAGGATGGAGTTCGACAAGCAGGACGGACCAAACATCGACTTCTACACCATGACCGAGATAAACTACGAGAAGTACAAGCAGTGTGCCGAGGGGGAGGACGAGAGCTTCGTCTACTTCTCCGATCTGAGCGACCCCAACTCCGGTGGGGCTAGCTTGCAGGCCGATGTTGATTCCGGGACCTATGTGACAGTGGTGGACAACACCGACTGCGGCGAGGCCCAGCCTCCTGACCAGGGGGGACTGCTATCCAGCGACGAAAACGACCGGGCCAGGGTAGACTACAGGATCACTGCCCAGTAGGGCCTCTGGATCAATTGATTCCGCCTTTCACGTAGCGACGAGTCCACTTCAGTCTCCTCGCGTTCCTCTTCAGCTTGAGCATGTTCTTGCGGGACTTGCTGTCCTTGAACCAGTAGACGGACCCATCCTTCTTGATGTACATCATCCCGGTCCCGGGCTCTATCTCCTCGTTCGTGAAGCTGCAAATCCTCTGCTCTGGCATCTGATCACCTCGAACCGATCCTTCGTGCTTCCCGGCCCGTGTCCCTGAGCATCAGGATGTCCCCGGCCTCGCCGGAAACTGGGTCAGGTCCTCTGACGGGGCCCAGCACGTTCCTCGTGATGATTCGTCCAATGTCTCGTGGGTTGTCTGAATCGAGGACCCTGACTTTGACCTGCATTGCCTCGCCGGTCAGTCCGGTCCTACCGACTATCTCCACCACTTCTGCGGGTCATGCCTCGGTTGTCATTCCTCAATCCTCCAAATCATGACGAGAGAGTTTCGAAATGCGACTTAACCTCGTTGAACCTATCCATGCCTTCCTTCTCGACCTGCATCACCGCAATAGCCGCTGTCCTGGTTCCCGTGCTCATTCCTGCTGCCTCGGCCAGGTATGCCTGGTCCTCCACGTAGATGAACGGGATCTCCTTCTCCTTGCAGATCATTGGAATGTGTGCCAGCAGCTCGCCCGGATTCACGTTCTCAGCCATGACGACCATCTGAGCAGTGCCCCTCTCAGCTGACTTCGTGACCTCGTTCGCTCCCTTCTTCAGCCTGCCCTTGCCATCTTTGCCCAGGCTCTTGACCATCTCGTAAACTTGCTCTTGTACGTCTTGTGGTGTTTCGAAAACTATGTGTACACTCATTGGAACATCTCCTCGTGTTTGTAAGCCGCCGCACGGCATGACCGATATAAACGCAGCGTATTGGTTTCCAGTGGCCCGTATTGAGGACTATCCCATCAGCCTCTCCAGTCCTCTAGCCAATGCTGGAGCGGCAGACACGTTGGCCCTGGGGTTTGGCAGCGAGTCCGTCGTGTACACCCCGTCGACGTGAGTGGCCAGCCTCGATAGGGCACCTCCGGTGAACAGTCCGTGTGTACAGGCAGCATGCACTTCCTTCGCGCCCTGCCTTCGAAGAGCATCGCTTGCTCTGCAAATGGTGCCTCCCGTGCTGATCATGTCATCCACTATGGCGACTATCTTGCCTGAGACATCCAAGTCCTTCGGAGTGTGCTCGATCGTGTGAGCGTCGATCCTGGTCTTTTCCAAGTAGGAGAACTCGCACCCAATCAGCTCGGCCACTTCGGTTGCCCTGGAAATCGCCCCCTTGTCGGGACTGAGTATGAAGTCCGGAGAAACGTCGCTTTGCAGGCTCTCGGCGATCTCCTTCATCGAGCTAACGAATTCGACAGGCACGCTCATTTCACTCAGTACCTCCGGGGCATGCAGGTCAAGGATCACGATCCCGTCGCAGAAGTCCGAGATCAATTCGGCCACCACCCTTGCAGAGATCGACTCGCCAACGGAGAATCTCTTGTCCTGTCTGGCGTAGCCGTAGTAGGGGATGGCCAGGAAGACGCCGGGACCGACATCGTCGGTCCCTCCCTTCCATTCTTCCTTCAGACTCGATAGAGACCCCCTCCTCACGTCGTTGATGGCCCCTAGGAGGAGTATTGTCTGCATTATACCGGAGTCGGGGAAAGTATTCGACACCAGGACAACGGTTTCCGAACGAACCGCCTCTATCGACTCGAGGGGGACCCTGACGTAAGACTCCCCGTCGGGAAAACGCCTGCTTTCCATTACGACGTGTTCCATTCCCAGTAGCGGCGCGAGAGACTCCGCGATCTCCCCCCCTGATGCCCCACTCAGAACAGGCATTTGGTTCCGGGGGGCGGAGTCCCCTTCATGATGCTTCTTGTCATAGCAGAGGCCCTGAGACTCAGGATTTTGGTGGGCACGACAGGATTTGAACCTGTGACCTCCCGGTTATCAGCCGGGTGCTCCAGCCAAACTAAGCTACGCGCCCTGAGCAACACCGCCACATGGGATTGTGATTTGAAGGCTACTCAAGTGCGTANTCACTCTTCTTCGAAGCCTTCCACATTCAGCTTTAGGTAACTGGGAAGGGTAACGAGCCTGGAGAATGAGCACTTCAGAATTACTTCGTCCAATCTGGAAGTAGTNCTCGCCAACTGNCCGCAGGGAANGGCTATNGTNTCGGGAAGGGAGTGCCTCGCTCTGACCATGAAATGTGGTTTGATTAGCAGACCCTTGTAGGTGCGCTTGATCTTGATCAGCTCGATAACGTTCCCAATGTCCATTCCGTCGTTGTCCAGAACTGCTCGGTCGAGCAACTCGTCGGGGGCATACAGATCCTCCTCGATCCTAACTGTGTTNCTCCATCTCCTCTGAAGCTCTCTCATCGACTTGGACAACTTGATTCCGCCATCNGGCCTGATGCTGTGAACCAACTCCTTCGCCAGGGGGGCCAAGTCCGCGGGCTTTCGCATGAACTCGCTCGACACCTCNCCCTCAACTTTGATCCTCCATGACTTGACAAACTCGTCTCTTGGGTGGAATCTTTCCCCTACAACAACCCCAACGTGTTTNTCTCCGACATATACGTCCCTGTGTATCATTTCCTGTATTTCGTAGTCCTCTACCATATCTCTCCCTCTCGGGAAGAGTGCATCCCCCGTGCCTCTCCGGTGCCCCAGAGTCCAGAGTGGCACTTATAATATTCGTTAACTAAGACTGATAATCCAATTGAAATTTTTCATTAATATTGAATTTTNCAATTGNAAAACTAAACTTAGTTTGATTTTTTTGATGATTATCAGAACTTGGCTTTTTTCCAATCCCGGCGGATTCCCAAGCCCGCCCCAACCAATCTCGGAGAACGTTGATGTGGGTCCCCTCTCTCCCTCGATCGATGACAACTGGGCTCGAGTCACTGAAACAAATTCGTTCCAACACAGGAAAGCCATGGACAACTGGANTGAAGGACAGCGTCATTGCTAACTTTCTCGAGNTCGACCCCTCGTTGAGTAGGGCTCTGGAGGAGGCCTCGGTNAACTTCCATAGCCTGCAGAACGATATGGGNGAGGAATTGCTTTCCATGGACGAGAAAGACCTCACTGCCCACCTGCAATCGGACTACGTCAACTTCTACTCCGCACCNACGGTGAATCCGTACGTTGCGATTGCTGCTCGAGGNCCCTGGATAGTCACATCACACGGAGCNGTTTTGCATGACAATGGCGGTTATGGGATGNTGGGTATGGGGCACGGTCCTGACGANGTAATACACTCAATGCAGCAGAACTGGGTGATGGCGAACGTCATGACTCCTTCGTTCAGCCAGAAGAGGCTTTCGAACAGGCTCAGGAAGGAGGTCGGTCATAGNAGGGGCAGTTGTCCGTTCTCAAGGTTCGTTTGCCTTAACAGCGGATCCGAATCCGTTACAATCTCTATGAGGATTGCAGATGCAAACACACTTCTGATGACCCAAAGTGGGGGCAGACACGAAGGAAAGCAGACGAAGATGCTCGCCCTTGTGGAGGCCTTCCATGGTAGGACACAGAGGCCTGCGCAGATTTCCGACTCATGCAGGGGGAAGTACGAGGAAAACCTGGCGTCCTTCAACAATAGGGAGAACGTCATCTTCGTCCCTTGCAATGACGTAGAAGCCCTCAGAGATGCATTNGAAACAGCTGATGATGAGGGGTTCTTCATCGAACTGATGGCCATGGAGCCAGTGATGGGGGAGGGTAACCCGGGACAATGCGTAACTCGTGAATTCTACGACACAGCCAGGGAACTGTGCTCCAATCACGGTAGTATGCTGATCGTAGACTCCATCCAAGCCGGACTCAGGGGACAGGGTTGCTTGAGCATCGTGGACTACGATGGTTTCGAAGACTGCGAAGTTCCTGACATGGAGACTTGGTCTAAGGCACTAAACGCCGGACAGTACCCACTTTCGGTGGTCGGCCTCTCCGAGAGGGCCGCTGGATTGTACGTCGTCGGGATTTACGGCAATACCATGACCACAAATCCAAGGGCTCTAGAAACAGCTGTCTCTGTTCTGGACAGAGTCACTCCCGAGCTCAGGGAGAACATCAGAGAGAGGGGNAAGGAATTCGTATCCAAGTTGAAGGACTTGGCAGAGGAGATTCCCGGAACAATCACTCAGGTCCAGGGGACCGGNTTGCTNTTGTGTGCAGAGCTAGATCCCGAGAAACTACCGGTAGTAGGNTTCGAATGTGTAGAGGANTGGTGCAGGGTCAATGGNCTGGGNGTGATTCACGGTGGCCAAAACGCTTTGAGATTCACACCTCACTTCGGAATTACTTCTGCAGAGATNGACCTCATAATCGAGATNCTNAGGGAGGCNCTGCATCACTTCACCTCGCCTGAGATAATCGAGGCAAATTGACTAGCATAGTGGTACTATGCCCAGGAAAGTATGCGTNCTAGGAGTCAAAGACGGCCTCAGATTGGCACTTGAGGACAGATTGAGCAGNGCAGGGGCTANGATTTCAGAGGNGCCCGATGAAGCCGACTTCACNATCGGNATCTCCGTCCCCGACTCTTGCCAGTTGGCCGTGATGCCTCCTGGCAGTGATTCCAGCAACGCAGAGATGGCTATCTCNCTNATTGACGTGATAATCCCGAACGGACAGAGGGAGTGGGGCAACGGGACACTCCTCGACTGGATTGGACAGATCAAGGAAGGTAGGACTCCCGAACCAGAGAACGGGGACAGGTTTTGGGTAAACGTGAGGGANGTCGTCGATGCAATCACCGTCCTCTCGTTGAGCGAGGGGCCCGCGGTNTTCGATGGAGAAATTCCGATGAGCGGCAGGAGGGCATGGAGGAACGAGGACGTCGTCGATGAGATCAGAGTCCTCTGGGAGAGGTACAGCAACGCAATCACGCACTCTCACACGGTGGAGTCGCTTTCCGGAGTCCCCAGTCCCGTCAGGGGGATTGGGACNGAGAAATCNGCCCCTCCCGACCTCAGGCCATTGCACAATGCACTAGTGGAATCNGGGGGNGAGGGCTGGCANCCGCTTGTCCCAATGAGGACTTCGNTGATGGAGCTGATTGCAAGTACNGAGTAGATCAGCGNGAGTTCTTGTCGCCCTGGATCCTGACCCTGACGTCCTGGGCCATTCCCTTGCAGCTCTGCATTACCTTCCTCACNCGAGTACCGGCTGCNCCGTTACCCGAATCGTGCTTCTNAGCATCCGTGAGAGCCTCCGTTAGCTCGTTTATCATGTNCTGAACCATTTCCCTAACCGACATGNTTACGNGCAAAAAAGGNACACTATTAGCCGTTTCTCCGTCNCAGGACTATCGTNTTCCGAAAAGATCCGANCCCAGGATAGGGAGTATCAGGCTCGCCTCCCCCTCGAGAACTATCTGAGGGGCCTCAGGACGAATTTTCCCCCAGGAGATCGCCTCCTTCAGCCTAGCACCAGANAGGGANCCGTCGTATTCCGGAGCAGTTGTTATCGATACCGCAGAATCCATCCCCGATTGTTCCCTGAATTGGTTCCACCAGATTACGTGGTGCTTCGAGATCCCGCCCCCAACCATCAGGCCATGNCTCTCGTCCGCCGTCCAGATCAGATCGGAAAGAACCTGCTCGTCAGCTAGTACGTCCACCATGAAATTGGGGCTTTTCTGCCTGTGCATGAATAGCTGTGATCCAATCGAACCGTCAGTAAGGCCTGGAACCACCATNGGGATCCTGTGTTTCGCCACCCAGTGCAAGAGCGAGNTCTCGTCCTCTATGCGATCCCCCATGGCCCAGCAGAGCTCCACGGATCCGAAACCGACCCATGGGTTTTCGCCATCTTCCGAAGTCCTCTCTTCCTCAATCTCGCTCAGCCAGGGGAGCACCACGCGCTCCAGGATTTCCCCGTAGCACTCGTTTGGGACTACTACGTTCCCCAACCTGTTCAGACCCTGCTCCCCCAGGGCAATGTCATCGAGGTCGAAGTCCCCATGGAAGTATTCTCTGAATGTCCTCGCTATGTCGTGGTCTAGCGTCCCACAAGTGGTCACGACCACATTGAACGAATTTCTCCTCAATGCCTCGACGAAGAAGCCCCTGGTCCCAGTGGCGCATAGGCAAGCTGGGAATGACAGCCAGTTGAGCACCCCCTCTTCACCCACCCTACTTGTCGCATGCTGCAGGATGTCCCTGGCTCGGGCNAGCTTGGTCGCAGTAAATCCACCAGCCCTGCCCATCTGGTCGATTAGGGAACCCACATCTGTGATTTTCGAGAAATCATAGTCCTCCACTGGGACGTCGAAGTCATCACGGGAGTACCCGTCCATGTTTGTCGCACCACCATCTGGGCTTCAATTGGTCGCATTCTGGAGTTTGAATATCCTGTCCCTGAGACTCGCNGCCCTCTCGAAGTCCAATCTGTCTGCGGCTTGTCGCATCTCCTTTTCTAGCCTCAAGATTAGCTCTGCAGCCTCNCCCTCATTCTCTTCCTCTTCNTAGTCAGTCCATTCTGGCTGGCTGANGTTGTCAAGCACGGAATTAGAGGNGTTCCAGACNCCTGCACCTAGGCCGAACCTCTGAGCGAGTCCCTCGAGGCCCTTCTTCCCAGGCCTCTTGGCGACCATCCTTTTGCCTCCGGACTTCCCTCTTCCAGAAACTCCGGCCAGTAGGTCATCGATCTCGGAGCCCATTACCGGGAGCGCCTTATCGATAGTCATGGGAACCACTCCATTCTCTTCGTTATACTCGTTTTGCATCTTCCTCCTCCGGACCGTCTGGCTGATTGCCGACTCCATCGCAGGGGAAACCGAGTCACCGTAAAGGATCACAGAGCCGTTGGAGTTCCTTGCAGCCCTGCCTATCGTCTGGAGAAGTGACCTCTCGTTCCTAAGGAATCCCTGTTTGTCCGAATCGAAAATAGCCACCAAGGAGACCTCGGGGATGTCTAGGCCCTCCCTTAGGAGGTTGATACCAACTATCACGTCGATCAAGCCAATCCTGAGTGCCTTGATTATCTCGGTCCTCTCGAGTGTGTCGATCTCGCTGTGAAGGTAGTGGGCCTTGACNCCCATCCTCTCGAGGTATTCCGCGACTTCCTCTGCAAACTTGATCGTCAGAACCGTCACTAGCACCCTTTCATTCCTCTCCACTCTCTCATTTATCTCGCTAAGCAGGTCCTGAACCTGGCCCTCGGTGGACCTGACTTCGATTTCCGGGTCAAGCAGACCGGTGGGCCTGATCTCCATCTTCGCTATCCCATCGATCTCCTCCAGCATCTTCTCCATGCTCTGCTTCTCCTTCGGCTTGTCAACCTCTGACTTGCTTGCCCCCCCTCCTCCGTCAACATGCATCAGGCCGATTGGCACTTCCTGGCCGGTCACCTCAGCAATGTGCCTAAGCTCCCTCTCCCCCGGGGTGGCGCTAACGTAGATCATCTGGGGAACAAGGTCCTGGAACTCATCCACCCTAAGGGGCCGGTTGTCGTATGCGGANGGGAGCCGGAAACCGAAGTCTACCAGGTTCTTCTTNCGNGAGAAGTCCCCCCCNTACATCCCNCCCACCTGTGGTAGCGTTACGTGNGACTCGTCCATGATCACAAGATAGCGNCCGGACCCNCCGTGGAATTGTTCGGCATTGCTGGCGAAGAAGTCCAGCAGGCAGTAGGACCTCTGNCCCCTCTTCCTNCCATCGAAGTGCATCGAGTAGTTCTCGACNCCCTTGCAAGAACCCACTTCGTTGAGCATCTCCAGGTCGAACCTGGTCCTCTGCTCCAGTCGATGCGCCTCGAGGTCCTTGTCTTTCGACTCGAACCAATCAACACGCGCATCCAACTCGCTTTCTATGTCCTCCAGGGCGGTGTTGAACCTCTCCTCGCTGGTCATGTAGAACTCCTTCGGATGGATCCAAGCCTCCTCGAACTCGTCCAGCGGCTCCCAGGATACCGCCTCGCAGACCTGTATCCTCTCGATCCCATCCCATCCAAATCGAATTCTGATTGGGTCGTCCCTGCTGGGCATCCAGACGTCCAGAACCTCCCCTCTAAGTCGAACGTCCCCCCTCACGATCTCCCCNGGAGTTCTACGGTAGTGCAGCCCGACAAGCTCCCTGACAATTTCCTGCGGNTCCGCCTTCTGCCCTACGAACAACCTGAGGTGGTTCTGCTGGAAAACCTCAGGAGGATTCAGGCCATATATCGTCGATACCGTTCCGACCGTAATCACATCAGGCCTCGAGACCAGTGAAGCCACGGTGGAGAACCGCTCNTGCTCTATGCGCTCGTTCATCTGGAGCTCCTTGTCGATGTACAGGTCTCGACCGGGGATGTACGCCTCGGGCTGGTAGTAGTCGTAGTAACTGACAAAGTACTCCACCGCGTTATCCGGGAAGAGCCCCGACATCTCCTGCCAGATCTGACGTGCAAGCGTCTTGTTGTGAGAGAGGATTAGCGTTGGCAACTGCAGCCTCTCGACCACCTTGGCCATGGCGAAAGTCTTCCCTGACCCAGTCACTCCCAGCAGGACACACCTCTCCTGCCCTTCCTCCAGCTGGGAANCNAGTTGGTCGATGGCCTGCTGCTGGTCACCAGCAGTCCCGTAGTCTGAATGGAGAATGAACATTGCAAAGCCTCAATCCGACAACCCATCACTAAGGTGATCTACGTAATAGAGGCTGGCTAGCAAGACCCACCCAGTAATCATCGAAGCGCGGAATAGCACCTTCTGGTACCTGTCCATCGCCTCAGGAGACTCGGATGCCGAGCTAGAGCCATTGGTGACTACGAACAAGTTGACTAGGGCCATCAGAACGACCGAGGGGACCCAGAGAGATGCCCGGTACCCCCTCGAGTCGGTGTAGTCGTGCATTCCGGTAAGAAGGAAGCACAAAGCCCAACCCAATGTGAGCAGAACGCTAAGCCTCCTGGTGGCCTCTTGGCCGAAGGTCGCTGGAAATGACCGGATGCCCTGGTCCCTGTCGACATCCTCATCCATCAGAGCGTAGTTGATGTCGAAGGCAGCAATCCACAGTGCCACCCCCAGGGAGACGAAGAAAACCTCGGGGAACCAGAGGAACTCGTTCTGCCCATCCAGGACACCCGTGATCGATCCCCAGCCATGCGTGTCCGCTGCTATAGCCACCCATGCTCCCGCCGGGGCCAGAGCAAGGCAAAGGCCGATCCAGAAGTGGCAGATCCATGAGAACCTCTTGGTGTAGGGGTAGATCGCGAACGCCAGAACCGGCAACCATGCCATCATCAGGGCAACTTCGTTCAGCATCCACGCAGCGAGAAGAAGCATGGAGAGGAATACNGCTGACAGAACCCATGCGACCTGCATNGACATCGTCCCGGAAGGGAGGTGCCTGCTGGCAGTCCTTGGGTTATCAGCGTCAATTTCCCTATCCACTATTCTGTTGAGGGCCATGGCGAGGCCCCTCGCCCCTATGGCGGCAACGATTATCCAGAAGATGTCCATTCTCTCCGAGCCGAACTCGTTTTCCGCCAAAACAAAGCCAATCAGGACGAATGGAAGCGAGAACAGAGTGTGCTCGACCTTCACGAATTCGAGGATCTCCTTCAGGCCCATTCTACAACCTCTTTGATAGCCAAGAATCCACCTCTCTGACCAGATCAGGGTCATGAAGCGTCACGGCAGGCCAGCGGCGAACCGGGATGGGCCCCTCGTTCGAAGGGATCGGGGCGGTCGCGTCCCAGCAGACCCTCTTCCCAGACTCATCGACGTGTAGGTCCCGACTGACGTCGAACCTGCAAAACAGCTGCCAAAGCAGCCTCCTCTTCCATTGCTCGCTTTCCAGNTCGNCGTCAGAGTCTGTGATGAATAGCCACCTNAGGTCCTTGGATGCCTCGAGGGCCCAAACAGAGTCCCTGATCGAAGCCACCGTCTCCCTCTGGGCACTAGCGAGCCTCTCGTCCGCCTCCTCCATGCTCTCTTCCGGCTTCGGACCACCTTCGATGTCAGTAGTAATCACCATCATGGAAGGGCGAAGCAATCTGGCCTGCCTGACACCTTCCATCGCTGAGACGGTGACGGTCAGGGAGCTGCTTACACCCTCTACGGAATCCTTGCCAATGGGGTCACCTTCTAGCTCATCCGTTGCATCGATGATCAGTTTGTCATGGATGTTTTCCCACGGGGAGGTATGAGCCAGGCTATCCGCTACCATGCCTCTCAGTATTACTAGGTCTTCAGGTATGTTCACCTTCTCCTCTAAGGCCTCAAGNAGCGCGTCCAAGTCCTTGACCGGGTGGTCTTCGTCTACCACGACCACCACCTTCAGGAACATCATCTGCCCGGCGCCGAGGAGCCCGAGTGCGGTTTTCCGTGCCTGCCGGGGGAACCTCTGCTTTGACGAGACNATAGCGAGATTGTGNAAACCCGTCTCCAGTGGGAGGAACGTGTCTANCACATCCCTGTGTTGGAACTTCAGAACTGGTAGCAGNGCATCCCCGATGGCCTCGCCAAGATAGCCGTCCTCCATCGGCGGTACGCCGACAATGGTCATCGGCACCGTAGGGTCCTTCCTGTGCGTGATAGCCGTGACATGCATCACCGGGTACTCGTCTTCGAGCGAGTAGTGCCCGAAGTGGTCTCCGAAGGGNCCCTCCATCCTGGTCTCNCCGGGGACGGTGTAGCCCTCGATCACGAAGTCGCAGTCGGCAGGAACCCATAGGTCGTTGGTCAGNCACTTTGTGATCTTCAGCCTCTTCCCACTTAGCAGTCCAGCGAACTCGTACTCCGAGAGGTTGTCTGGAAGGGGTGAGATGGAACTGAAAATTACCTGGGGAGGGCCTCCAAGGCAAATTGCAACCGGCATCCTCCCGTCTGAGGCATCCGCGTGATCAGCCCCGTGCTTGTGCTTCTGCCAATGGAGCCCGACCTCCTTGGGGCCGAAAACCTGACTCCGGTACATTCCCATGTTGTGAGCCCCTGTCTTGGGATCCACTGTAACGACCAACGGCAGCGTCATGAAGGGGCCCCCGTCGAACGGCCACGTCGTTGGNATCGGGAGCTTTGTGACGTCCGGGTCATCCATCCTGACTTGCTGGCACTTGCCCTTGGACACCCTCCTGGGTGCCATCGATATCCCCTGCTTCAGCAATCCCAGGCCTGTCCACGGTCTCCTCAACAGGCTTCCAATATCGGGCTTNATCAACCCAACCATNATCTCGCCAATTTCACTGGGTTCGTTAACCCCCAGAGCCAGGTTAGTCCGTTCCCTAGTGCCGAACAGGTTCATTGCCAGTGGGAACCTGCTGATGCTACCGTCCTCTTGCCTGGGTTGGTCGAAAATTACAGCCGGCCCCCCCCTCTTGACCAGTCGGTCGGCAATGCAGCCCGCCTCGAACCTCAAGTCCACNGGATGACTGACTCTGAGTAACTCCCCTCGGGCTTCCAGAGCTCTGATGAACTGCTCTAGGCTACCCCATCCCATGCNCGTCCGAAACCTCCCCATCATGAGAAGGTTCGCTCGCCACCGNAGGTGGCGAACCGAGGGTTTCTTTCATGGTGACTCTGCGGATACGCCGTGGGCGATGGCGTCACGACTTGCGATGTTCTCGTTGTGGGAGCCGGCCCGGGCGGTGGAAACGCCGCTCTGCAGAGCGCTAGGAAGGGCCTCTCAACAATCCTAATCGAGGACCATGCGGAAATTGGGACGCCCGTCCACTGCGGCGAATGCATATCGGAAATCGCCTGCCAGAATCTGGATCTGCAACTNCCCGAGGACGTCATCAGCAAACGAGTCCACGGGATCCGCGTAATCTTTCCCGACGGGACCGAGAAGTGCCTGACGGAGGAGGGCTACGTACTGGAGAAGCACCTCTTCGAGAGGTGGATAGCCGAAGAGGCGAGGTCGGCCGGAGCAGAATTGCATCTCGGTCACAAACTCCAGTCCATGGAGAGGGTCGAGGACGGGGGATTCGGAGGGTGGATGTGCTTAGGCAAAGGCGACCAATTCCCCATTCACGCTAAGATTGTCATCGATGCCTCTGGCGTCGCGGCAGTGTGTTCGAAGCTGGTCAAAATGGAGGGCGAATCNCCCCTGAATCCGAAGGGCAAGGTNGTGGCGGGGATGCAATACGAGATCTCAAACGTCCCCACTGACGGCTACTTGGACTTCTACATCTGGCCGAAGTATGCTGAGAAGGGCTACCTTTGGATGATTCCGAAGTGCGACGGCAGGGCAAACGTCGGACTTGTGACCGAGGACAGGCCAAATGCCAAGAAGTCGCTGGACGACTTCATCTCCCATACACACTTCTCNGACTTGGATCAGGNAATGCCACCGTGGAAGGAGANGGGGAGCCCAGCCTTCGGCGGGACCATCCCCATTTCGGGGCCTTTCCTGAACACGCACTATGACGGATTGATGCTAGTGGGCGATGCAGCNGGATTCACNTCGCCTCTTTTCGAGGGGGGATCGCACCTCGCTCTGAAGTCAGCGGTATATGCGGCCAACACAGCGGCCGCAGCAATATCCGAGGGCGACCTCAGCAAGGANAGATTGTCAGAATACACGGACCTCTGGAAAGCAGAATTCCCCCCATACGAGAAGATTCTGAGGGGCAAGGAAGCCCTGTTCAACCTCACTGACGACGAGATGTCCCTGATGGCGAAGTGCTTCCCGGACGAGATGTCCAACATGGGGGCCTCNGGAAAGGCCATGGTCGGGATCAGGCTGCTATTCAGGAAGCCCGGNCTGTACTTCAAGAGGATAGTCCCGGCCATGCTAGCGTTTGGGTACAGCAGAGCCAAGTACTACGGTTGGTGAACATGCTCACCTTTCTGGGATACTCACTAATCTTCCTAGCCATGCTAACTAGCGCATTTCAGGTCGTTAATCGCGATGCCAGTGGNGACAGNGATAATTCGAAACTCCACCTCATTGACNCAGGTCGCNCCGTTCCTTCTGCTAGTGCTCGCCTTCATGATCGAGGCGACNAGCCTNAAGCTGGTCTCGGATTACGTCGGGGAGGGCCTNCCTCTCTTCTACNGGATCTCTGCTGTNTGGGGCAGCAGGTCGGGCCCCCTGCTGATGTGGGCAGCGATCATGGGNGGCATCGCGTGGGCGATGTCCAGAGAAGANAACCCNGACAAGACGGCGATCAGGATAATGCACGCGTGGATCTCGTTGCTGCTGCTGATTGCCGCGACCCTGCGTCCATTCTCACCCAGTGGCCCCGGTCCNAGGGGGGAGATCAACCCGCTCCTGCAAACCGATCTTATGGTGGTCCACCCCCCTGTTGTCTTCGTTTACTACTCGCTCTGCCTAGCGACCGCAAGCATTGCTATGGCCGGCTTNCTGAGATCAAGGCCGTCAGAGGAGACGCATGCTTCAA
Source organism: Methanobacteriota archaeon (assembly GCA_002718695.1). Lineage (GTDB taxonomy): Archaea > Thermoplasmatota > Poseidoniia > Poseidoniales > Thalassarchaeaceae > UBA36. The sequence goes on along the minus strand of PBFP01000020.1, from coordinate 10,208 downwards.
TGCTGAAGTGGGCCAGGTACTCTTTCCTGGCCGGTGCTATAGGCATAGGGTTGGGCGGCCTGTGGGCCTACACAGTCCTCGATTGGGGCGGTTACTGGGCCTGGGACCCAGTTGAGACCGGCTCCCTCCTCCCATGGCTGGCACTCCTGGCAATAGTCCATGCCCGCGCGAGGCCAGCAGATCGCAGGCCCTTCTCGCTAACCCCCTCGCTGGCGCTAATCACTGGCGCCCTGGTTATGCACGCCACCCTTGTGACCAGGGCAAACGGAGTTTGGGCCTCCGTTCACGCCTTCGTCGGGGACGGCCAGAACTCAATGCCCAGCGACCCGTATCTCAGAGTGTTGNAGATCGTGGATTTCAGCGCNATCGGCTTCGAGGTCCTATCGTACTTGGCGGCGGTCGTCTTCCTCCTTACGCTCTCCCTGCTGCATGCCCTGAGGGAGCAAAGGGAAGAAATCGACCGGAGGGGTTCAAAGAGCCTCTTCGAAGAAAACAGGAACTTGGCCCTAGCCATCCTCGTCTACTTTGCAATCGTCGGGGCATGGATCGGCTCCTCAGCAATTTTATTCATCGGCCTGGCAATCCTCCTCCTTCTGGTATCGGGCGACCACAAAGACCCCCCTACTCATTGGGTCGCACTGGGGGTGATTCTGATGCTATTCTCGAGCTGGGGATGGGTATCTGAGTGGTACCAGTCCCTAGCCGGGATAGCCCCGTTCCTGCTGATTTGGATGATGCCTGAGGACGAGAAGGACGACCTCTCTTCGTTGAAGGCCCCCTTTGTGGACACGAGGTCCAGGACCCGCGTCTCGAGGTCCTCCCCTTGGTACCTCTCGACTGCCCTGCTACTCCTGACATGGGTACTCCTCACCGTCGAGATCGATGGCACGAACATCGCTGCTCACGAGTACTACGGGGCCCCAATACTGTCCCTCATGGCCATCGGACTANCCGCTTACGCATGGGGCTCGTGGGTAAGCGCTAGGAATGGCTCCTTGGCAATCGCAGTNGCGGCTCTCGCCTCTGTCCTGCTNGCAGCCTACTCCGGCTCATTCGAACTGCCCGGAAACCAGGATCTCCCAATCACGGACAGCGTCTCGAGGGGGGCGCTNGCGATGTTCATCCTCACGTGGGTCGTATTTTCCATCCCGCCCACCATTGCNCAATTGGCTAGGACCATTAGAAGAAACGCCCCACTGATNGCAAGCAGGGGGAAGNCCCTGGGACCGGCNAATCTGAGGNTCCTCGGGTCCCACTTGGCCCATGCCGGAGTCCTGATCCTNCTGGTGGGCCATGTGCTTACCACCACCCTTGTGGATAGGACGGACCCCTCCCACTTCCTGACCCTGGAGAAGGACAAGCCAACGGAGCACATGGGGATGGAGCTGGTTTTCACAGGGGTGGAGATATTTTCCGCCGAGGACGAGGGCTACGAATTCGGAATCGGGGATGGTTACGTGGGGGTGGTAATCGAGCTGAGCGACGNTGACAAGGATCTGGGCACNCTCAANCCGGGAATGCTGAGGTTTGACCCNCCCGATGGAAANGGNATCGTGTCGGCGAGGTCTGAGGTGGACAGGGTCTCCAGCCTGACAGGCGACACGATCGCGATTTTGGATTTCCAGCAATCCAATGAACTTCTTTCTTCCATGATTCTGGGGAATACCGACCAAGTACAGGAGGTAAGGGTGACCGTGCACCACCTCACCGGCAGCCATCTTGTCTGGGCCGGCTGGCTGATGATAATGGCAGGAATACTACTCGCCTCCGCCACCCCGGCAACCTTTTCTGGNTCGGAAGAGGAATGAACAAGCGACGGAGAAAAACCGTTTGAATGAAAAAGGGGAAGCGGGTCGCGAGGCCGCTTGAGGTGCTTGGATGGATAACGGCTCTATTGTACACATTGACTACGACCTGTTCAATGCCGCTACTGAGAAGCTGATCGAGACCACCAGGGAGGAGACGGCTAAGGAGCACGACCTCTTCGACGAGAACAGGACCTACTCCCCTATGATCACGGTNGTTGGCGACGGGAGGCTGATCCCAGGATTCGAGGCGCACCTCGGGGACGCCAAGTCAGGCAAGGACTACGAATTCGAGATCGAGNCCGTAGAGGCCTATGGCGACAGGGACCAGAACAAGATCGAGACGATNTCNCAGAATGTCCTGCTCAGGAGCGTNAGGGACCCCAACACNCTGGCCATCGGNGCCCCGGTGGAGATCGGGGGTAGGAACGGAATCCTGCAATTCATGAGCGCGGGCAGGGCCAGGATAGACTACAACCACCCATTGGCCGGCGTGACCCTGAAGTACAACTACAAGATTGTCAAGGTGGTCGAAGACAGGGAGGAGAAGGTCCAGACGCTGATGAAGATGAACACCGGTAGCGAGGACTTCGAGATAGAGTTCGACGGCGACGACATCACTTTGACCCTCCCCGAGCAAATGGCATACGACCAGAACTGGGCATACACGAAGTTCTCCCTCGTCACCACGCTGAGAGAGAACGTGGGCGTNGCGAAAGTNGTCTTCCGNGAGGTCCACGAGCCCAGGCAGATCGAAGAAGAGTAGGCTAAAGCATCCGGGGAATGATCACCGGGATCAGAAGCACCAGCAGGATGAAGATGCTGCTCAGGCTGCTAATCCTGTTCGACAGGGCCTCTATTCGCATGGGGTGGGCCTTGGNNCNCAAACCTCCTGAGNACGGAGTGCGTGGCATCCCTAACCAGGTGACCNCCATCGAATGGGATCATCGGAATCAGGTTAGCGAATCCCAGGAGGAAGTTGATCCAGACCAACCAGAATAGGAAGTCGAAAACCATCAGCATCCCATCNGTCCCCAGCATCTGGGAAATCGCCCCATCCCCTGCGACCAGCATTGCGCGCTCTTCCAGGATCATCGTCTGACCGTCGTTGGCAATGGGGACATTCAGCATCAACAGCGGCCTGATCAGCGTGACGACAACGGTCCAAGCGGCAGAGTATTCTCCATCGACAATCCCGGAGTAACCCTCAACCCCGCCCGTTGAGGATACCAAACCCGAGACTCCCAGGAACGCNTCCCCGGGTTCTATTCCGCTAATCTTTAGCAACTCGATCCTATTCTCTATGCATTCAGAATCGCCATCGCAGCCATCTACGTAGTACTGGTACCGATCCCCGAGGACCACTGAGACGCTCCTCTCGGACCTGGCCCCCTGTGAATCGGGCCCTGAGAGAACGGTCAGCGTGGATGAGTCACCAGCGGACAGGCCGCTCATTTCATCAGAGAACTCCCGGTAGTCTAGGATCCTGTTCNCGTCAATGTGGGTTATCGTCTCGAAGGGGAGGACNCCGGCATCGTGAGCAGCCTCCCCNTCNACNATGTCCCTAGCGTGAACACCATCGTGTGCAGCAACCATCCCACTGGCCACGGATGAAAGCAAAATGAGCACAATATAAGTCGCGATGATGTTGATCGAAGGGCCAGCCGCGAAGAGCCTCAACCTGTCCCTCCTAGGGGCCCTGTCCATCTCCATCTCCTCTGGCTCGGCGAACGCTCCAATCGGAAGCGGACCCAATTGCAGAAGACCGAAGCTCCTGAGCCTCATTCCATGGGCCCTCGCCTGAATCCCATGGCTGTACTCGTGAATGATGATGGCAACAATCAGTGCTAGAGCAGGCCACCAGAATGGAACGAAACTGGTTACTCCCGGGATCAGCAGTAGATCACTGGCCGGGAGGTACTCCTCGGGGGGGCTCATGGCCGTCGAGATCACACTAAGCAGCAGTAGCAGGACTACTCCGAACATNACAAAGAAACACAGCCAAATCGATCCCTCGCCGAAAGCGCGCCAGAACCTCTTCGGCCTGGAGATCCACTCTAGAAGGCGCATACCTCTGCGAGTCCTCACCATCAAGATGATCCCAAGTGCCCTGGTTGCGTTGAACCTGTCCAGGANCCCTATNGACTCGGCGTGTACCAACCCGAAGTACCACAAGCCAACCAGCAGNACCAGCCAGGCCGGCATACCCATCGCGAATAACAGGTACAGCACCAGCAGAGGGACCAGGTACCCTCTGCCCCCCGCTTCTTCTGCCATGTTTGCTCACTAAGCACCACTCTATTCAACCTGCGTCTCATGAAAAGAGAGAATACATGCAACCACATCAGACGGGCTATGTCACAAGGCGGCAGCCCCAACTCAAAGAGCCTGAATCGNCGGATCGACTCACTGTCCCGTGAGAGGGACAGCGTGAGCAGGATTCTGGAGCAGGCACAACTGGAAAAGATACGGGATGGACTGGACTCGCTGAAATCGAAGATGGAGGCCATAGAGGTCGACCTGACGTCAGACAAAACCTAACTCGTGATTGAATGCGAGGTCNGGCTAGGCATTNCGGGGCCAATGCCCCTGACCCCTTCCGACTTGCAGATAAGAGAGAGGAACCTGTGCATAGGCATCCCGGAAGCCCAGTCTAGGTAGGGGGAGCCNCTGCTGGTGAGGGGCAAGGAAGGAATGCTCCTGGATAGGTGCCTNANCTTCCCACTAAGNCCTTCGACNTCGACCTTNAAGATCCTCCAACTATCNCCCCTCACTCCCTTGAGCCTGAATGCGTAGAGNGGCAGGAGGCCACACCTCTCCCCGGTCGACTGAAGTGCTAGGTACTGGTCCTTGGTCCTCCCAGAGAGGTAGATCTTNTCCTTCTTCGAGGTCTTNACTTCTATCGGGAAGCAGATGTCGCCTCTAAGCGCCAGAAGGTCACCAGTCCCTTCCGAGCCACTTCCCGGTGCCCTGACTACCAAGAACGGCCTCTGGACGACCCTCATTGCCTTGGCTCTCTCGACCTCGTTGCAAGATCTGGTTACTGCGCGAACCCCCTTCAACTCGCCTGCCAGAACTGACCTCAGCTCGCGTTCGTAGTTGCTCCCCACGGCGATATCCTATTCTCAGGGTTATTGAGGACACCGGTCCCAATCACTGGAACTTTCCCTTTCTGTACTCTCTGGTCCTATCGACACCGGGGAATTGATCCTCGCTTTCTCTGTAGACCGTTTTCATGTTATTCAAGAAATTGTCCTCATGTGTGACAATCAGAACCATGTCCACCCCCGGGTCGTGCTCCGCGTCCATCCAGCCGAGAACGATTTCCATCGTCATCCTAGCCCCCTCTCTGTGCGGGTATGCGAAGACGTCCATTCCCAGTGGGGGTAGGACTAGGGTTTCCCTCGGCTCAAGCTTCTCCACCTGCTCGAAGAGGGCGGCATATGAGTTCCTTAGCAACTCTCTGCGGAAATTGTCCTGGGTNGGCCTCCTGCAGTCGGGCCCCACTACATGAACCAGGTTCGATGCCGGCAAGTCGAATCCCGGCGTGGTAACAGCCTCCCCCACCCCACAGGGCTGGAGGTTAGACTTCCTCTTCTCCTTTGCAATGTTGGCGCAAGCCTCCCTTAGGCCATCTCCTGCGGCTTGGTGCATCCTCTCGNCCAGGCCCTCTCTTCCTGCCAATCTGCTGTTGGCTGGGATCATCATCACATCCCCCTCGACCTTGATNACGTCCCCGTAGAGTACTCGGACCTGNCCGTGNTTACACTCCCTGACGATTACTACATCGGCCATAAGGCGGCGAAGGGAGGCCATCCGATATGTATTCATCGTATCAGAAGTTTACAGAAATGGGGAATCATTAATCCCCAATGCCAACATCCCGTGGCCATGTCGACAGGCTACGTATTGCTGGATGTGGAACCCGGCTCAGAGTATTCAGTGTACGAGAAGGCCTCCTCCCTCCCCTTCGTCTCCGACGCCCAGGTGCTTTTCGGGGATCACGACATGATACTCAAGGTAGAGGCAGAGAACATGGGCGAGATCGCCAAGTACGTGGTCGACTCCATCCGTTCGATAGAGGGAGTGACCAATACGAAGACCCTCGCATGCGCAGAACTCTGAACCGCGATAACCGGAATACTGCCAACTTAGCCACAGTATGCCGTATTTCTCCTCAAGTTTTATACCTATGAAGGACTGGAGCGAACCGGAGGAATCCAAACATGGCAGACAAGAAATACTTCGTGTTGATGCAGAACAGCAAGGACACTGCTCAAGTGTTCCACAGCAAGCAGCCCAGAGGAGCAGCTCTGAAGGCGGCGTCAAGGGGTCACACTGACATCCACCTCAGGGAGAGGGGAACTAACAGAGTTCACGTGTTCTCTGGCTCAAAGAGCAAGGTCCCAAAGGGTGCAAACGCACCGGACTGGCTACNTGATATGATAAACAAGGCCAACGTGAAGAAGATACGAATTGACCGAATTTAGACTAGTCGTTTTTTCGACTAGGCTGGGTCGTCGGTTACTATCCCTGCGTCAGCTGTGACGGCGGATCATAGATGGGCGCCGATCTTGGGAAGATCATGCCCTCTTCGTAGNATAGAGAGTCAGGATTACGATTGCCTGAAGGACCCATGTACCTAGTAAGAAATAGAGGAAGGAGCTCTCTACTATCGGTGACACAAGGACTATCGGTGACACAAGGACAACTCCCAGTAGTGATAACCCAATTATTTGATGAGGCGGCAATGGCAGCCCCCGCCCCCTTTCGTCGCCCACCATGGATGTGTCCGCGCTAGGATTTGAGTTAAATCAATAGGCGACAAAACCCTTGTCGAGGGGGGCATCGAGGTCCCCGCCCGAAATTTCGGATGCCTCATAGAGGGGTTAGCTTTGCCATGTACATGGACATCCGCCCGATTATCAACATGGGAAGGCTGGTGGTCTTCTTCTTGCTCATCCTATTTGTCATCTTCAGCAGGACTTCAATGCTCAGAGAAAACCCCCTTGCTGGAATCCTGGGGTAATGGGCGTCGCCTAGGATTACAGTCCTGAGCAATAAAGCAACAATCTCGCCTAAAGATTGTCCTCGCATGAATTCTCGTTATCATCGGAGTTCGTCCCATCGGGGCATGTTGTATTCGTCCAAAATGCTCCCTCCAAGTTAGCATCTGCCAGGAATGCTCCCTCCAAGTTAGCATCTGCCAGGTTCGCATCGCTCAGGTCGACTCTCACCAGCAGTGCCTCAGACAGGTTGACCCCGGACAGGTCGGCCCCGGACAGGTTAGCGTCATGAAGACGGACCTTTGGGCCCAATATGGCCCCCATCGTGCAGATGTATCCGTCATACAGATTGCTGGGGCATCCAGTCAGATTGACTGCGGATATCCATTCGAGCGGTCTTACGCTCAGGTCGATCCCTGACAGGTTAAACCCGTCAATATGCCCTGACCCAAAATACATCGTGGGGCCTATCAGCAGGTAGTTGCAGATGGACATGTCCATATCCAACTCGACCATTTCGTCCTCCCATCCCTGGGAGGCATGCTCCTCCTCCCACTCTGACCCGCACCCCAAGATGTTGGCGACTTCGGGAGATAGGCAACCCTATCCGTCAGGGAGTATGGAAGGGCACCCCCTTAGGTTAGGAGCGCTGAAATCGAACAGTTCGGCTCCGGTCAAGTCCGCTCCGCTCAGGTCAATAAAACTCGCTTCGATGCCTGAGAGGTTGGCCCCGCTCAGGTCAGCATTGGAGAAGTTGACAAATAATATATCGGAGCCGAAAAAATCGACCCCCCTTAGGTCCGAACCACTGAGGTCTGCAACGAAAATCCAACTGTCCCTGATGCTGGCCCCTACAAGGCTGGAGCCACTCAGGTCTACTGGTCCGACCTCTGGGAACTCAGTTTGGCCATCTGAAGTGAAAGCATAAAATGCGGGCGACCACGAAAATGGGATCCTCCCATCAAGGTTGACGCCATCTAGATCGGACCCCGGACCGAAGAAGATGAGGCCTGAGGCCTCGGGCGCACCTCCGTCCCAGATAGTCCCGCTATCGTATATCGCCCCTACGAAGCTAGTCCCTGAGATGTCGGCTCCCGAAAAGTCAGCACCCCTGATGTTCGCCCCTTCAAAGTCAGCACCCCCCAGATCCGCCCCGCTGAAGTCCGCGTAAACCAGAGTCGCCCCGGTGAAGTTCCCGTCGCTCAGGTCCATTCCACTAAAATCGACCCCGATTGCGGTCATCTTGTAGTCGTAGTCTTCTATCGCACATACCCCTCCATCAGGAGGGTTGTCCGGGCAACCAATTTCATCCTCGGAAAAGAATGACGTGCAACCGGGCATCGACGCCAAGAGAAGGAGCGCTATGATTACGGCTGTAAGTCTCATGAAACTTAGCTAACCTGAGGGTTGAAAACACTTCTGCCCAAAGCCCCATTGAGAAGCCTCTGAATCGTATTAAGACTCGCACGCGGGGGAAGATAATGCCGACGCAGGAATAACTATCACTCACTCTTACCGGACTATTGCGTGGGCGAGAGGAGGTGTGCATTAGAGGACTGTGATGCACTGGAGTTTCGAACATCCGGCTATTGCTTACGGCACAAGGATGGGCGAGCCGAAATCACGCCCTTGAGAATGAAACCAGAGGCCCATGCAAACTCCGGAGACCCTCAGGCTTTCTTTGAACTCATATCGAAACTACTCAGAATCACAATAGTTTTATTCGTCTTCGCCTCTATCTTTTTCCCAATTCAAGCTTTCGTTTTTGCTACAAACTTAGCAAATATATTGGCAGGTAGCTCAAACGGTGATGAGCCGATTATGATGAGCCCCATCTTCTGCATCATCCCTGTTCTTTTTGCGTACCTCACTGCGTTAGTAATCGGAAAACTACTGGGGAAAAAGGCTCGGTAGGCTATATTACGCCAGAACGGTTCAGCTCTACCAATACTATTGCTATGCAAATTATGCTGATTATTATTCCAATCGGCCCCCTCTTGATTTTAGAAGAGGGCTTGAACCCTAGGATCGGCTCAGCCTTGTTTGCCAAGTCTTCTTCGATTTCACCTATTGACTTCATGGTGTTGGAGCAATCATCCCCCTTATGAGGGTCACCAATAACCCATTACCTTGGATACAACAATTATTGTCAATCCTATACCAATCTGGATTCCATGCGGGCCCCAAAAGAAGCCTTTGATGCCCTCAGCCAACAAGTCGCTTAGGATCGATTCAGGCTCGCCACCATCCCCCTCATTGTCTTCCTTTTCACCCATGTTTGCCACACAGGGAGCCCCTCTATGATGTATACGTAAACATCGGTAGCGAACCTACCGCCTCGGAGTACGTCGGCTAGAATACAACTATCGTGATATCTTCGGTTTATCCCGTAGACCCATACAACTAGCGGCTAGTAGGTTGGGCCCATGGACCATACCCATCTTATTCTAGAGGCTGAAATGGGTTGCTCACATCTGCTATCAACCATGGAAACTGCTTCCGCTACCCAAGTTGATGTGACGCAGCAAAGCATATTCCGACGCACTACTTAGGAATAATGTGGACGAGCCAAAACTATCGGGAAGAATTCTGAAGATTTCTGTAATCTCAGCATGTGTTGCATTCTGGCCGATGTTTGCCTTCGGCGATTACATAGGAGTAAATCCGGATTCACTCGGTCCCCTGATCTTCACAATTCCAGCTGGAATGGTTACCTTTCTTGTGTGTCTCTGGACGACATTTCATTCTGGTGGAAAATCGTCCTATTTGATTACAATTAGTGGGTTTGTTCTAATTGGTTTGGCGTTTTTGACTTTCCTGGTTGGGGCGATGGAAAGTTTAGGTAGCTCAGGAGATGCAACTGGCCCTGATAGAGTCTCAAGCTTTTTGACATTCACCATATTAGGCATATTTGCAATTATTACTGGAATGGTCGTGGCATGGTTCGAGTCTCCGAAGGATCGCAAAAAACGGAAACCCAGAGAATACAATGATTTTGAGAGTGCCTCCGCGAAATTGGAAGAAATCTTCACTTCCACACTTCAAGGGGAAGATCTGGATAGGGCCATTTCCAGCATCCCCAAGAGGCTAGAAAAGTTCGAGGGGAAATGGGACGAGCTGATAGTTTGGGCCGAGGAAAAGCATGGGTCCCAATAGTATGCCGGCATCAATCAGGGTGCCCTGAGTGATGTGGGCATCATCTAGGGTACCCAGTTTACAATATACGATTGAATGGGTTGTTTAGGCATCCGACTTTACTGTCGGCGGTGCATTGTGTTTCAGCGATTACTACCTATAGATTCGGAATAGTAACCATTGAAGGAAGCGACGGTTGTCCGGACTCGTGACTTACATCGGCGATATCAACGAGCGAGGCGAGGCACACGGCCAGGGATTC
>PBFP01000019.1 GCA_002718695.1 Methanobacteriota archaeon | reverse complement strand
GGAGGCAAAAGGGCAAACGTATCAGGGAGAGTAATGGAGTTCATGATTGCAGAAGGAATCTGGGACGGAGAGTGACTTGCTCTCTGAATCAACCCAGGGTTTCGCACTAGTCGCCTGCTCAGTTCTGCTTCTCCCGTTGTCATTGGGGCTGATGCAGGATCAAGATGACACAGAGAGAGATTACGAGAAGGAGTGCGACCCCACATATCGTGCGCTGATTGGCAACTTAAGCACGCCCGACTCGGAGCGCTGTAGCGAATTGGAATCCGCTCGAGCCAGTGGAGCAGCGCGGTTCATGATATCAGTGGGGGCATTCATTCTAACTGGACTAATTGGGACGGCGATGCTACTACCGACTAATGAGAATTAGAGATATTTTGAGCAGCGACGCCTTCATTGCACCCCCTGCATCCCGTGAACCATGACTGAGCCTGACAGGGAGGAGCTTCAGCGCATGGCACAACTTGTTGAGGTAAACAGAGAGCGACTACAGGCACTAGAGCAACAGATTCGCAATCTCGAGGGAATCAGGATCGAACAAGAGCATGCATTGGAAGCTTTGGAAGCAATCCCAAAAGAAGGTGTAAAGGGGGCCATGGTCCCACTAGGAGCAGGTGTTCAACTAATTGCAAACATTCCACCAGATGCTGGAGCAGTTGTCGATGTCGGGAGCAGGGTACAAGCAGAAAAGACAAGACACCAAGCAATGGATATTCTAAAGAAGAGAAACGAGGAACTTTTGACTATCATGACCAACGTAAAGGAGGATTACGACGAGTTGGAGAATCAAATCACAATCCTCGCAAACCGATTCAACGAGACTGTGGAGGGCCTGCAGGAAACTATTCAGAAACCGAATCCCTCAAATGAACACGAACAAGACCCCCTTCCAAAGCGGAGACGTCGAAGAAAGCGGGGAACTGAACTTACGTTGGATGACTGAGGATTTAGAATGGGGCTTTTTGACCGCTTCAGAAAAAGAATTCAGGAAGCCGAGGGAAACTCGGAAATCACGGAAGACCAGGAAACTGACCAGGCGAAACAGGCCATAGCCGAACGAGAGTACCAATTGAATAGTAATTCCGAGAAAGAGGAAAGGCCATCGCAAACCGATCCGACGAATGAATGGGACGTTTTAGAAGAAGAGATTGCAGACCCCTTCACAAAACCTTCTAACTCAAAGGAAAGGAAGAGAGCAAGCAGGCCAAAACCAACAAAAAAAGCCCAAAGTAATGACGAAACGCACAAACTCGGGCCAGTAAAACAAACCTCCACTACAGGTAGGAGGCTTGTTAGTACACATTCGAAGACCTTTGAGATCGACCTTGGAGAAGACTCTAGGAACAGAGGCGGCCGAGTAATCAAGGGTGGAGCGGTCCTCGAAGGAATTTTGCTCGAACTTGAGGAGGAACTCTTGTCTTCGGACATGGGGCACAAGGCAACCTCAGAATTACTTGATAGCCTTAAGTCGAATCTTGTCGGTGCAAGGGTGAATAGAAGAGCCCAACTCGGTGAAGTAGTAGAGAGGGCCCTAAGGGGGGCCCTGCTTTCGCTTCTAAACTCAGGCTACTGGGATTTTGATAGAACCGTGAAAGAACTCGTCATGGAGGAAACCCCAGTAATCATAATGATGGTGGGCGTCAATGGGACTGGNAAGACAACCACGTCTGCTAAGATTGCAAAGAGGCTAACTGACCAGGGATTCGGAGTGGTTCTAGCCGCTGCGGACACTTTCCGTGCAGGAGCAATAGACCAATTGGCNACACACGCCGACAGAATTGGAATTAGATGTGTAAAGAGCCAGAGAGGNGGGGATTCTGCCGCNATCGCTAGNGATGCAATAGAGAGCGCCAGAGCTAAGGGNGAAGAAGTGGTAATTATCGANACATCAGGCAGGATGCAAAACAAGACAAACCTAATGGAGGAATTAAATAAGGTACACAGGGTTACAAATCCNCATCTAGTTATCTTCGTTGCCGACGCCCTAGCAGGAAACGACGCAGTCTCTCAGGCTCTGGAATTCCAACGAAGGCTGACCTTCGATGGCGCGGCTCTTTGCAAATTAGACACGGATGCGAGAGGAGGGGCAGCACTATCCATATCACATGCTACTGGTCGTCCAATCGTGCTAGTTGGCACTGGTCAGGGATACGACGATCTGGAGCCGTTCGACCCCAATAGACTGGTTGAAGACATCCTCTCGTGATCCATTGACCACCTCCTTCTTGAGTCAGAGCCCTTGTGGTAGANCCAGATGAAGNCCGAAGGCGTTCCCACTGCCCTAATAGTTCATGAGAACGCAATCACCGCAAAACGAGTCCAATCCATACTTGGTCAGAGAGGCTGGGAGTCACACATTTGCCATGATGGCGATAAGGCGGTCGATGAATACGTCCGAATCGGTCCTGACATGGTATTCATGGGGNTAAATCTTCCAACCATGGACGGACACGTAGCCGCTCTAGAAATGAGNGAGAGTGATGAGAATGCTAGAATCATCTTCGTGGTTAGCAAGAACCGACTTGAGAAAGCTAACGATGCAGCATTCTCTGCTGGAGCCGTAGCCGTCCTAATTACTCCTCTTACCAGAGGGGACTTCGATCAGAATTGGGTTCTAATGAACGGCCCGATTCCTGATGCCCCGGGCCTTGCTGATNTAGACCANTTGTACCCAGAATTAGAAGAAAACGAGCCACCAACTCCTATAATTCCCGAAATNCCCATGCCTTCGCCCCAGGGGTCAACGANCTCTGAAAGTCTAAAACCACCCAAGAAAAGAAAGTGGATACTTGNCACAATNGCAATCTTCCTAGTTTCGGGTATCGGTTTGGGGGCAGCCGTATTCTTCGGCCTCGTTGGAATATAGCTTCACAAATCACCGTCCACGTATTCTGCAATCATACCACCGACGATCAAACTTCCATCAGGAGCGTCTGTGATGTCCTCAACGGATACGCGATCATCGTTCAGCAGGCTTTCGTCTAGAGATGCTAATCTGAGACCAATCCTCCACCTATTCAAAACCTCGAANATTACGAAAGCAGCGATNGAAAAAACAACNATNGATGAGCAAACCCAAGCAACNAACTCAGATGTTTCCATGCTACCTCTCCAGGAGGGCACGCCATGATTTGGAAGCGTATTCACGAGCAGCAGAAACCGGGTCTTCCGAAGCATGAATACCACCACCGACAATGATTGCATCCGAACCCGAACTAACTGCTTCGGATGGGTGACCATACCTCTGACCAAGAACCCCTTCCTTGGCACTCAGACTTACTCCCGGGGTCCAGATCATTCTGCCTTCTCCCACCTTACTTCTTAGAGACTCCAACTCAGGTCCAGAACTCCCATTTCCGATATAGCCGATCACGTGCGGCGAAGCAGATCCAATACTCAGTGTNCTATCGCTGTATGGCCCATCCAGGAGGTTACCAGAACTAGACATCTGAGCCAGCAGAAGTACGCCGCCTATTCTTTCCACCTCTTCCCAAGCAGCTCCTAATCCATCTACAACGTCTGGCCCGCTAACACTATGGGAGGTGACCAAATCAGCCCAAGAGCGCATATCGTATAGCCCGCCCATTTGAGTCTGTACGACCCTTCCAATATCCGCGAACTTCCGGTCCTCAAAAAGAAGCATCTTCTTTGAACGAGCGACTTGAACAACCCTGAACCAGGACTCCATCGAGAAACCTTCGACCATGTCTACATGGGTTTTGAGAGCACAGACGTAATCACCTACCTTTTCTACTAACTCTACAATCTGATCAACAGTCGGCAGGTCCGCTGCAAGAACCAACAATGATTCCTTTTCACATGCCAATTGCATGTACTCATGCGAAAGTGGGTGAGCGCAGTTATGCCATCTGGCCCCCCACGCGTCTTCGGGCTTCATCATGCGCCCCCGNNCTCGTCTCTATGTCAGCCTTTTCCCTTCTCAGAAATATGAAGCCCCGTCAGTTCCCGCGAGCACTATGCATCCAGCAGNGTTGGTTGGGTTGGGAGGGGCAATTGGCTCAGTAGCTCGCTGGATTATATCAGAGGAGATGCACACCGAAGTAGAATCAGACATACCCTGGGGGACTATAGTAGTGAATCTGTTCGGGGCATTCCTACTAGGGGCACTAATGGCTTCTTCTCTTCAATCAGAGACTCTCCTATTCCTTGGAACCGGCCTTTTGGGGGGCTTCACGACGATGTCAGCATTCGGAGTCGAAACTGTTAGACTGGTGCAGTCCGATAGCACAACAGCAGCACTAATTTACATTGCTTTCAACCTCTTAGCACCACTTACCGCTTGGTTGGGTTGGCAAGTAAGTGAGGCAGTTCTGGCATAGGTGGCAACATGTCTTCTGAATCGCGAGTAAGGCTCTTCGAAGTTACCACCAAGAATCTTGAAGGCCTTCAGGATTCCAGAGGGGAAAGTGTACGCTCCATGCTGAAAGCGGACCACGATATCGATGTTGGCTCGGTAAGAGTAATCCTAGGCTACCAAGTCAAATCGAGCCTTTCTCAACCAGATGCAGACGCTCTGACCTACGACTTATTCGCAGATCCAGTAATTGAAGTTGGATCCAACGACTCAAGAATACTTGACGACTTCCCCACTCCCCCAGAGGTGGCTATCCTGATTGGATTCAAGCCTGGGGTGACGGATAACTCCGGTAAGGCAGGCTTGGACGGCCTGTCCACACTCTTCCCAAATCAATCAGAAGCGAGAATCGCCACATTCAGGACTTATGCATTCTGGGGTGTTCCCGAGGAGATAAAACCTTCAGATTTGGCATCAATCCTTCACAATCCGATGATAGAAAGGGCATCCGTGAGCAATAATGAAGATTGCTTGAAAGGAGATTGGCCAGAGCTAGAATTCCCAGAAAGACCACCAGCGACCTTCCAAGAACCGGAAACCATAGATCTGGAAGTCAGTGACGACAAACTAGTTGAGATTAGCGACAAGGGCCTTCTGGCTCTAAATCTTGATGAAATGAAAGCAATCCAAGATCACTATCGGGATTCCTTAGTTAGAGCATCTAGGAGCAAAGCAGGGCTCCCTCCAGACAAGCCCACCGATGCCGAACTAGAATGCCTCGCTCAAACATGGTCGGAGCATTGCTCGCACAAGATTTTCGCAGCAAGAATTAGGCACATGGACAAGACATCCGGTGAGGACTCCACAATCGACTCTCTGTTTAAGACACACATCATGCAACCAACTCTAGACATTCAGGAAGAGGTTGACTGGCTGCTCAGCATATTCCATGACAACTCAGGCGTTATCTCTTGGAACGACGAATGGAGTGTCTGCATCAAAGCGGAAACCCATAACAGCCCAAGCGCCCTTGATCCATTCGGCGGGGCTATCACCGGCATCGTAGGAGTGAATCGGGACATCCTCGGAACCGGCCTCGGTGCCCGACCTATCGCAAACACCGACGTATTCTGCTTCGGCCCTCCTGACTATTCTGGGACCATTCCCACTGGTCTTTTCCATCCTTCTAGGGTTTTCAGAGGAGTCCACTCGGGGGTCAGATCGGGTGGAAATGAGTCTGGAATCCCCACTGTGAACGGCGCCATAGTTTTCGATGAGCGGTATATCGGCAAGCCTCTGGTATTCTGCGGCACTGTTGGCATAATGCCTCGCAATCTTCCTGATGGAAGAGAGACCCACGTGAAGACCCCAGAACCAGGAGACGTTGTCTACATGGTTGGCGGGCGAGTCGGAAGCGACGGAATACATGGAGCTACATTTTCCAGTCTTGAACTTACAGAGGAGAGCCCAAGCTCTGCAGTTCAGATTGGAGACCCAATCACCCAGAAGAAGATGCTAGACATGTTACTGGAGGCTAGGGATGAAGGGCTAATTCAGGTAATTACCGACAACGGAGCAGGTGGCTTATCCAGCAGTGTCGGGGAGATGGCCGAACTAACTGGAGGGGCGGAACTAGATCTAGGAAAAGTCCCACTAAAGCAAGCAGGCCTCTCTTCGTGGGAGATATTAGTTTCAGAATCCCAAGAGAGGATGACAGTGGGTGTCAGACCAAAAGACTGCGAAAATTTCGAGGCTCTTGCTAGATTACACGAAGTGGAGGCAAACGCAGTCGGAGAATTTACTGACTCAGGCGCTTTCGTTGTGCGTCACGGCAAAACTCCAGTCGCTCATCTTCCGATACGATTCCTTTTCGAAGGCTGCCCCCAACTAAACCTCGATTCTGAATGGCAACCTCCCGTTCATATGCCAATCGAAACACCAGAACTAGATGAGGTAGACACGGGGGGCATTCTTCGAAGTCTATTGGCACGGCCAAACATCGCCAGTAAGGAGTGGTGGGTGCGTTCTTACGACCACGAAGTGATAGCCCAGAGTGTTATCAAACCCTTCTGTGGAATCAACCATGACGCACCGTCGGATGCAGCTGTTATTGCACCAATCCAAGGAGGCACACAGGGACTCGTAATCTCAAATGGAATCGCGCCCAGGTACTCGGACATCGACTCTTATGCAATGGTAGCTGCGTCGGTCGACGAAGCACTCAGAAACGCAGTCTGCGTCGGCGTTGACCTAGATCTCATTGCTGGTCTGGATAACTTCTGCTGGCCGGATCCAATCGAGTCTTCCAAGACTCCAGACGGCAGGTACAAACTAGCCCAGTTGGTACGAGCGAACAGGGCATTGGACGACGTTTGCAGGGCTTATCGACTCCCTTGTATTAGTGGGAAGGACTCAATGAAGAACGACGCGATGCTGGGGGGGGAAAAGATCAGCGTTCCCCCCACCTTACTTTTCAGCCTACTGGGAAATCACAAAGATGTTCGCAAGGCAGTGTCATCCGACTTCAAGAGGCCTGGTGACTCAATATTCCTAGTGGGGGAGACCCACCAGGAACTCGGAGCCAGCGAACTAGCATTCTACCTCAGGGAAGTTGGAACGGGAGGCATCGGAGGATCCGTTCCGGAGATAGATCCAGAGAGGAACTTGGCCGCCTACAAGGCTCTAGCTGAAGCCATGGGAGAAGGACTCGTATCAAGCGCTCACGACTGTAGCGATGGTGGTCTGGCAGTCACTCTTGCAGAATGCTGCTTCGGATCTGACTCGGGAGCTTCTGTCGACATC
Source organism: Methanobacteriota archaeon (assembly GCA_002718695.1). GTDB lineage: Archaea > Thermoplasmatota > Poseidoniia > Poseidoniales > Thalassarchaeaceae > UBA36. The sequence goes on along the minus strand of PBFP01000019.1, from coordinate 26,000 downwards.
TCTCCGCTCTGGTCCGACTGCTCTGATTTGGATGAGTGGGGCGCTCTTTTTGGAGAGAGCCTTGGAAGAATATTAGTCAGCACCAGACCTTCTGACAAGGAAGCCTTCGAGAACTCCATGCAAGGCGTATGCTGTCACTACCTGGGTGAGGTGTCTCAGGGCGACTCCATATTTGTTTCAAGGGACGGGTTGAAAGTGATGACAGCATCGATGTCCGAGTTGAGGAATTCTTGGAAGAGCACACTAGACGGGGGTGGCAGTATTGGTTCCTAGGGTAGCCGTGCTCTCTGGCTTCGGCATTAATTGCGAAAGTGAGACAATGGCTGCCTTTGAGATGGCTGGAGCCTCTTCCGAGAGAGTACACGTCAATAGACTAGTCATTGGAGAAACCGAACTATCGGGATTCCAGATAATGGTCATTCCGGGGGGCTTCTCCTTCGGAGACCATCTGGGCAGTGGCAGATTGATGGGCAACCGCCTTCGTTTCGGCCTGAGGGACCAGGTCAGGGATTTCGTTAGAGCCGGCAAACCAGTTCTCGGAATATGCAATGGTTTTCAGGTGCTTGTCAAGATGGGGCTCCTGCCCGGCGATGAGGAAGTCTCTCTTACCCAGACCGCATCTCTCGCACTCAATGACAGCGGCCACTATGAGAACAGGTGGGCCACTCTGGAGTTTGAACCTGGAAGTCCCTGCATTTGGACTAGGGGGATGAAGCGCATCAGGGTCCCTGTCCGGCATGGGGAGGGGAAGTTTGTCACGGACAACCAGGACCTAATGGACAGGTGGGCGGAGTCTGGGCAGCTGGTCGCGAGGTACGTGGACCCTTCTACCGAGTTCCCAAGCGCTAACGACGAGACGCTACCGTATCCGATTTCACCCAACCAGAGTTGGCGGAATATTGCCGGCGTGTGCGACCCAACAGGGACGGTTTTCGGCCTGATGCCGCATCCTGAGGCGAATCACTCAACTTGGCTTGGAGCAACATGGACCAGGGAAGACTCCGAGCAGGGCGAAGGAGAGGGAATGGCAATTTTCCACAATGCAGTTAGGCACGTTATGGGCATTTGATTTCAAACCAGAATTCCGAGCACCCTCTTAGACGCGGCGAATAACAATATCACAACCAAGACCATCCTCACTCCTCTCTGTGAGGAAACCTCAGATCCATACCTAGATCCGAGAAAACCCCCCACAAGAACTGCTCCTGAGAAAGGAAGTAAGAGGCCCGGCTCCGGGCTTAAATTTCCACCTATGCCCGCTCCGAGCAATCCAGCCACCGAGTTTAGACACACAAAAAGAGAGGTCGTCGCAGCAGCCTCTTTCGCTGTGGCCCACCTTCCAAGCATTAGTACAGGAAGCAGGAAAATCCCTCCTCCAATCCCAATAACCCCGCTGGCCAAGCCAATCCCACCTCCAACAGCAGTTGCCTTGGTAATGCTGGGCCGAGTCACTTCACTGACTCCAGCATCGCTTGAAACCAGCCTCCATGATGCAAAGACAAAGGCGACAGAGAGCAATAAATTGTACAAGTCACCATCCACCACCAGAAACCCTCCGAGGGCGGCCATTGGGACACTTGCAGAAATGAAAGGAATCGAGAGGTTACGGATATGATGTCCCGATTTATGATAGTGCCAAAAGGCGATTCCAGCGACAATTATGTTCAGTGACCATGCATACTGCTTGAGCCAAATCGTTTCCGATGCCGCAAACGAAGTCACCGAAAGAACCGCCAGATATCCAGAAGCCCCCCCCAGCCCAATTGATGAGTAGAGAGCAGCAACAGCAAACAGCGCGACAACGATTAGCACCAACTCAGTGGAAACCACGAGGACCGCTTTGGGAAGGACACTTCAACTCCACCGGTTCTCGAGAAACGTGGAGATAGGCGTGTCTTTGGAACGGGCACTCGAAATAGCCAACCAACTCAAGATAGATTCATACTCAGAGACAGTGCCCCTTTCGGAAGCTTCTGGCAGGGTTCTTTCTTCCGACATTGCTTCCAAAGTGCACGATCCCAGGTTCGACAACTCAGCTATGGATGGATGGGCCGTTAGGGAAGCGGACTGTCAGGAAATGGGAACCGCATTAAGGATAGTTGGGACAAGCCAAGCGGGCTCAGAAGAACTTCCCAAGGTAGGTCCGGGGGAGGCCTGCAGCATCATGACGGGAGCTCCGATTCCAGAGGGAGCCGATGCAATTGTAATCGTTGAGGACTCAATGGTTGAGGACTCAATGGTGACGATAAACGGACCTGCTAGGCCCGGATATATTCGCAAGAGGGGGGAGAACCTCTTGGAGGGCAGTGTCGTTCTGAAGTCAGGAACCCTCCTGANTCCNTCCTCTGTCTCACTAGCAGCTACGATGGGTCACGCAGAGATTCCGACAGTCGTTCCTCTCAGAATAGCCGTAATCGGGGTCGGAGACGAGCTCTACCCNCCCGGCCAAGACCTTCCTAAAGCTGGGATTTACGAATCCAATACTTTTGGAATTGAAGCCCTAGTCAGAAAGATGGGAGGGTCCCCTCAGAGACAAGATCTAATCCCAGATAGCATCGAAAAGTTGAGAGACGCTCTTGACGATGCTGCGAACTCTTGTGATGCGATAATCACCAGTGGTGGAGTTAGCATGGGAAAGTGGGACATTGTGAGAGAAATTATGGAGAAAGAGGGAGACATCAGGTTCTGGAGAGTGTTGATGAGGCCTGGAGGCCCCCCACTTTTCGGAACTTGGAGGGGCAAACCAATCTTCGGCCTTCCCGGAAACCCTGTGAGCGCGCACGTCGTCTTCACTGTTCTAGTGGCACCTTGGTTAGTCAATAGTATGGGATCGGANGNTGAATNGGGGCCAAGACTAGCAAACCGAGTTCGAGTTGTGATGCAGGACTCNCTNAGAGGCGCNNCTGGAAAAATATGCTTGAGGAGAATCTCAATCAGGCAAGATGGAGATGTGTTGGTTGGAACAACCAATACCCACCAAGGAAGTGGCAACATACACAGCATGGTTTCTCACAACGGCCTCTCACTACTCCCTCCTGGCGAAGATTGCGATAAAGGCGACACTATTGACGCCCTATGGCTTTGTTGAGCCATAACCCTAAGAGCGCCCGATTTCGATTGCATTCCGTGTTCCCCGAGTGCATTGATTGCAGAGGGGCAAAGAGCATGTGCAGAATTTCCCCTTGCCCTCTTCTTTCCGAAGTGAANAGAAGGCTCCCTCANAATGAACCNACTACAATANGTGACTTGTCGGGACTAAGNCCCCCCTCCATTTTCGTGGGTAGATTCGGNTATCCCAATGTCAGAGTAGGACCAATCGTATCTTGGACGGAGGCCTGCGAAAACCAACCATCGACCAGTGGAGATCCAGCAGAACTCTTTGGTAGGCCCTTNGAAGAGGTTGCTGCTAGGCACTCCAATCTTGTCACAGGGAGTAGAAAAATGGCAACCACCAATCCTAGAGACACAGACAAAATTCTAGAAGCAACTCAGATTATCGCCATGTCTTCANGCTCTATTGATGTCGAACTGCAATTCAACCACCCAGTNCCAATTGGNGNCCCTCCTACGTTCGACACAATGAGCACACCACTTGGACCGAGGGGTGATCTAGTCAGTGCCGATGCCATTGGACATGCCAGCATTCACAGACGCGTCGATTCAGTAGCGAACGAGACAGACTTAGCTGCGGATGAAGCCATGGCAGAGCTNAACTCNTCAGGAATAGGAGANGCACACATCTCCAGAATGCTGTCGTCAGGACTTCTAGGTANGGAGGGAAAGAGAAAACTCGTCCCAACCAGATGGGGCATCACTGCGACTGACGATTACCTTTCAAGGCAGATATGGGATAGGATCAGNGTCCTACCTTCTCTGGACAAGTACATGGTTTACAAGGCCAACTACNTAGACAANAGATTTCACATAATNTTGACACCGGGGCTTTGGGCCTTCCAAATGCTNGAGGCGTGGTCAAAGGAATCTGTCTGGGGTTCTACTAGCAAGATTCTCGAGGACAGGGAAGAGATTGAGCCCAGATCTGACTACGCAAATTCAATCACGGGTGCATACTATGCAGCACGACTATCCATTCTCGAACACATGGAGAGAATCGGGCGTTCCGGGGCATGCATGGTATGGAGAGACATTGGACCAGGATATTGGGCTCCAGTTGGAGTTTGGCTAATTAGAGAAACCATCAGGGAAGCAATGAAAAGAAAACCCACTGCTTTCGACACGCTATCTGAGGCAGTAAGGCACGTTTCTCAACGGGTTTCGTCACCCGATGNCATCAATGAATCTTGGTTCGTGAACCGNGGCAGGCAGACCACACTCGACGTATTCTGAGAAGGCAGGTCAGGCATGGATTCAAAGGAGCGTGCTGTGACTGCTTACTCCGGCAGAGGTGATTCGATGTCTGACAGGAAGAAGAACGGATTCTCCAAGGACGGTTGGATTGAAGTAAAGGGTGCAAGAACCCACAATCTAAAGGACATAGATGTAAGCATCCCGAGAGGCAAGTTCGTAGTCATCTCAGGAGTCTCAGGGTCCGGCAAGTCAAGCTTGGCTTTCGATACACTCTATGCNGAGGGTCAGAGGAGATACGTAGAGAGCCTCAGNTCCTATGCNAGGCAGTTCCTAGGTCAGATGAAAAAGCCCGATTGCGACTCTATAGAAGGACTATCTCCCGCCATAAGTATAGATCAGAAGCAGGGAAGCCACAACCCCAGATCAACAGTTGCAACAGTAACTGAGATGATGGACTACATGAGACTGCTCTGGGCGAGAGTCGGCCTTCCTCACTGTCCCGAGTGTGACCGAGAGGTTAGCCGGAGGACCGTTCAGGAAATTGTGGACGACGTTCTCTGGCGNTTCGAAGGACACGGAATCGGGATTTGGAGCCCGACCATCAGAAATAGGAAGGGCACACACGCAGACCTGTTCAACGCTCTGGTTGACCAAGGGTACCTNGTNGGCAAGGTGAACGGAAGAGAGGCCAGTTTCGAAGACCCCCCACGGTTGGAGAAAAACCTGAGACACGANATTGACGTTCGGATAGATAGGATGCTCCTGACTCCTCCCAATCGACAGAGGCTTACCGAGGCTATTGAGGCAGGTTTGAGACTNGGGGCAGGATCTGTCGCNGTTGAGAGCCTCAGTGCTCCCAAACCNGGTGAAGACAACTCGGAAGAGCAGAGGTTCAGGACTGAGGAGGGTGAGGTTATCCCTTACTCAGAGGAATTTGCATGTCCAACCCACGGCTCTTTCCTTCCTGAGATGAGTCCCAGAGTCTTCTCTTTCAACAACCCCCTTGGGGCCTGCCCCACCTGCCAAGGACTTGGAGTCGAGAGGTCGTTCTCGCACGATCTAGTGATAGACAGGACTGCGACTGTCGGAGAGGGGTGCATCAGGCCTTTCAGGCGCTCGATGATGTCAGGTTGGTATCGCAGTCAGATGACCCAGACATGCGAACACTTCGGCATTCCTATCGATATCCCATTCGGGGAACTGGACGGGGACAGTCGGGACATCATGCTCAACGGGNCCGGCGGCGAAGCAATAAATTTCGAGTTCAACTCTGAGAAGGGCTCTTCCTACACCATGTCTAGACCCTGGGAGGGGGTCTTTTCTCGTCTCGCTAGGACTTACAAGGACACCAGCTCTGAACGCACTAGGTCCAGACTTTCTTCGTTCATGACGGATGAGCCTTGCACAAATTGTCGAGGAGACAAACTGAATGATGCCGTTTGCAAGGTCACAGTCGGAGGGATTAACCTACCCGGAATCTCAAGGTGCAGCGTCCTCGAGGCCTTGGCAGTAGTTCAGAACTGGAGGATTGGCGGCCTTGATGACACATGGGAGAAACTGGACAGGGAAGTCCCCGAAAGCGTCACTGTCAGATCTACGCAGAAACTTGACGAGCGGTCCATGTACATAGGGAAGGAGATAATCAAGGAGATTGAGTCCAGACTGCGTTTCTTAGCACTGGTGGGTCTGGACTACTTGACATTGGACCGAAGAGCAAACACCCTCTCTGGGGGCGAGAGCCAGAGGATTCGACTCGCCACTCAGATTGGCACTCGCTTGACTGGAGTCATGTACGTTCTCGACGAACCCAGCATCGGCCTTCATCCAAGAGACAATGGCAGACTGCTGCAGACCCTAAGGGAACTTACTGATCTCGGAAACACCCTGCTAGTGGTTGAGCACGACGAGGCCACGATGAAGCAGGCCGACTGGCTGGTTGACTTAGGTCCAAGGGCAGGAAAGGACGGAGGCAGGCTAATCGTGAACGGAACCTTCGACGAGTTACTGGAGAATGAAGAGAGCCTCACCGCTGCTTATCTCTCTGGGAGGGAAAGCATCCCAATCCCAGACGACAGGGTCGAACCAGAGAAGGACAGGTGGGTACAGATCTCAGGAGCCCGGCAGAACAACCTGCAGGACATCCAGGTCAGGATCCCATTGGGTTGCATGGTGGCGGTAACAGGCGTGTCTGGGTCAGGCAAGTCTTCCCTAGTCACTGAGACCCTTGCACCCGCTCTCCTTAGGGAACTCCACGGCACCGACTCCACCCCCGGAGCTATGGACTCGATAACCGGTTTGGACATGGTCGACAAGGCGATAGTAATCGACCAATCCCCAATCGGAAGGACACCTAGATCGAATCCCGCAACATACACCGGGGCCTTTGGTCCTATCAGGGACCTCTTCACCCAGACGAAGATTTCGAAGGAGAGGGGTTACCAGCCCGGTCAGTTCTCATTCAACGTCAGGGGAGGGAGGTGCGAGGCTTGCAGCGGAGCTGGCTCAACAAAGTTAGAGATGAACTTCCTACCAGATGTCTGGGTCACCTGCGAAGTATGCAAGGGAAAGCGGTACACACGAGAGACCCTAGAGGTCATGTGGAAGGGCAAGAATATTCACGACATTCTAGAGATGAGCGTGGACGAGGCCTGCGTCTTCTTCGAGAACCAACCTAGGATTCACAGAATAGTACAAACTGTTCGCGATGTCGGTCTAGGATACATTCGTCTAGGCCAACCAGCAACCACCCTCTCCGGAGGAGAAGCACAGCGCGTCAAACTCGCTACAGAACTTCACCGACCCCCAAGAAAACATACGTTCTATATTCTAGACGAACCAACAACCGGGCTATCTCTATCTGACGTACACCAGCTTATCGAAGTCCTACTTAGGCTAAGACGAAACGGGCACACCGTAATCGTGATCGAGCATCATCTCGACGTCATAAAGTGTGCCGATTGGATCATCGATCTGGGTCCAGAGGGCGGGGAGCACGGAGGAGAAGTAGTGGTCGCCGGAACCCCAGATGTGGTCGCTAGGGAACCCGGCAGTTACACTGGAAGACACCTTATTGGAATGGTCTGACTCAAATCGACCCAACCCTTGAGAAGGTCCACTAAAACCGGGATTCGATGTATAGATCAGGCAACCCCTCCCTAAGCGACTCGACTTTCCATAAATCCTCATACAAGGACACATCTTGGTGGGATAACTACGATTCTAACATGATGACCATGGAGGGGGTCTCGGAGAAGACGGGTCTTCTCCTGCTTATCACCACAACTACGGCCTTGGCCACAGCTTTCTCCATGCCCGAGTTCGCCCCTTTGATCTATCTCGGTTTCTTTGGAAGTCTAGTAATAGCATTGATTGTTATTTTTTCTGGTTCGACAAACCCCGCGCTAATCTGTACCTATGCCGCGCTTGAGGGATTGGTAATCGGTGGTCTTACTTGGATTTACGAGGTTGCTCTGGACATACCTGGGATTGGAATTTTCGCCGCCCTGCTGACATTCACAGTCCTATTTACCATGATTGCGATTTACAGGGCAGGCCTGATTAGATGGGACAGGAATCTCGCAATCGCCGTCTACTCTTGCCTATCGGCAATTATGCTGATTTACATCATCTCATTATTAGGTTGGGTCACCGGCCTGTTCGACGTCCCAATCATCCATGACGCGAACCCTATGGGAATTGCCTTCTCTCTGTTTGTTATTGGCATAGGTGCCCTCTGCCTAGTGGCAGATTTCGACTTCATCGAAAAGGGCGTTCAAAGAGGAGCACCAAAGCAATTGGAGTGGAGGGCTGCATTTGGCCTGATGGTCACTTTGATTTGGTTGTACCTCGAAATATTGAGGTTGCTGGCCAAGATTATCATCTACACGAGGCGTTAATGAATGCAAACCGATCTAGTGCTGGGTCTGGCAGCCGCTGGAATCGCACTCGGACTTTTCGAGGGGATTAGGCCAGGCCCCCTCCTCACTATGGTGATTAGAGAGACGCTAACAGGCGGTTTGTCAGCTGGAGCTCGGGCGGCTGCGGCACCGATTTTTACCGACGGCCCACTTATCGTTGCCAGCGTGCTGCTATCTGGATGGATAGCCGAACAGCCAACCATTCTGTTCATGATTTCAGTTTTAGGCGCCGGGTTCCTGATATGGTTCGGTATCGATTGTTTCAGAATAGAGCCACCCGATCCCAACATTGGTCAACAAGAGGTAACAGGATCCTTCAGGAGAGGAGTCATCACTAACCTGCTAAACCCCAACGTGTACGTTTTTTGGTTCCTAATCGGAGGACCACTGATGGCTTCGGCAGCAGACGATGAGCCCCTAGCACCAGTAGCCTATGCAATCTCCTTCTTGATCTCCATAATTTTAGTTAAGATGACCATCGCTTTCTTCTTCGATAGGTCCAGAGGGTCCTTGTCACCTAGGGCGTATCGCGCTGCTCTGGGGGTATGTGGTTTGGGGATGATAGCTTTCGCAGCAGGTTTCGCATACCAGGCTTACGGGTTGTATCCTGATGTGTTCTAACCTACAAGGTCTGAGGCCCGCCGAGCGGTAGAGGAATTAGCGGGAGTTCTCTCAACGTAGGGCCGATGCTCATTGTTCCGTATATCCCGATCTCTCCGCCGACATTGTGAGCATGTCCAAACCAAACCCTACCATGTTGGTCAATCACAATATCATTGAAATCACCGAAGCCGCCACATCTGTTGTAGCCACATCCCTCTGAAGTATCCAATGGGTCCCCCCAGGCGTTGACCTGAACAGTGGTTAGAAGAGGCCTTTCGCTGAAGGCATCGGTAATTACGGTCAAGTATCCATTCCAAGTATCCCCTCCGGAGTCACCGAGATAGCCTAGTGCCACCTTACCCGAACTTCCGGCAGTAATCACCGGGAAACCGGTACCATTCAGTCCAATTGGGGGGGCTATCATTATCGGGTCGCTCCAAGTGTCGCCTTCGTTAAGCGAGTAGGAATAGTAAGGCATGTTGTCGAAACCCATCCAGAAAGCGTGCACATTGTCCTCTGAATCAGTAGCAACTTGGGCTTCCTCGAAATTCCAAGTCTCCGCCGTCCCACTGATCTCAGTTGGAAGAGGGTGCTCCGTCCAAGTTATTCCTCCATCTGTACTTCTGTAGATAGAGTATCCTTCTCCTCCATTGCATCCTCTATTTCCTCTGTAGAAATTTCCATTCTCGCTCCCAGTGATGTGACCAGTCAACCCTCCGCTATCACAATCAGAAGGAGTTCCGGGCAGTTCCGGCCCCCAAGTTAGACCACCATCGTTGCTTGCAGAGCACACCGGGTAAGGGTAATTTCCATTGACACAAAAGACCCATGTTGTCTGATGGAATGCTGCGGGGTATGGCGAAGATGCAATAGTCTGGTGATCCTGAACAGACCAACCGGTCGCTACAGATGGACCAACCCAACTCTGACCCTCGTTGTCAGACCATTCTACTGTCATCCCTAACAGCGCATGCATGTCGAACTTCATGATTCTGTCCGTCCAAGGGTCTACGTAGACGTAAGGGTCATTGCTATTCGCAACCGGAAGTAGGACACTGTAAACATCCTCACAAACATAATCGCTGATGTTCACCATGTCAATCAATCCAGAGCATCTAACTATAGCGGTGGAGCCTGCAGGACCGTTGCCCCAACTGGTCATGTACAGGTTGTCCAGAGAAGTGACCCCTATCGTAGGCTCGAATGTAGTCATCCCAATTCCGTAGTATGTCCCCACCGCACAGACCGGAGCATTGTTTCCAACAAGAACTGAGGACCCGTTAAACAAGTCAGAAACCTTGGTAGCATCCGTGGCGTTTCCATAGTGGTACCATGTTGTGTTGCCGATTGAACCTCCGTTTTCGGAGCATAGTAAGTCGAACATGCTAACTTCCTCTAACACCTCTTCTTCTTCTCCAAAGCACCCGCTCAAAGGGACCATGATCAGTAGGGAAACTACGCTCAGGGCAAACACTCGCACAATATAGCGGCTGAGTCATTCCTACATCAGTTAAACGGAAAATCAGCCAAGAAGTAGGGTAGAGTTACCCCCTTCTGGAAGCGGCTCGAGGTATTCGAGATCTCCGTACAGCGCCGGTCCTTCCATCAGGGTCCCTATGATTGCTTCTTCAAATCCAGCCGCGTTGTGTGCGAGGGCAATCCAAGGCCTACCTTCATCATCAATCTCGACGTCAATGAAGTCTCCGAACCCTCCGCACCTCACATCGCCACAGTCAGGCGTGATATCCAAGGGATCGTTGGGATTATTCACCGCGACGCTGGTAATAAGGGGCCTTTCTGCAAAAGAATCTGTCATTATCGCCATGTATCCCGACCACCCCCCTGTCGCGTTTTCTTCATCGTAATCCTCAGACTCTCCAATGTAACCTAGAACTACTCTCCCCTCTGCTCCAGCGAAGATTGTCGGAAAACCAGTCTCAACGACTCCTGGAGCGGCTACCATCATCGGTTCGCTCCACGTCTCGCCCTGATCCTGTGAATTTGCGTACCAAGGCTTCAGATCGTCACCGATCCAAGTCGCGTGAACGTTGCCCCCGTCGTCTACTGCCGTAGCAACTTCGTGAGAGTGCCATCCGTCCTGCATGCCAACCTCGGTTGTGATTGTGTGCTCTGTCCAACTGTAACCTCCATCCAGTGAGCGGTAGACTGCTGGCCCCTCACAAGAGGGATTGCCTCTGTATACAGATCCGTCTATCCCACCTGCAACGTGTCCATGAAGACCGGAGCACTGAGGGAAGCTGCTACTGGGGTAACCCAGCCTCTGTACGTCCCACGAGAGACCCCCATTTAACGATCTTGAGCACTGGGCTCCGGCCGCTGGGGAGCCAGTGTTGATGCAGTACACGTATATTACAGGGTGAAAGGCAGTCACTCCCGGTGGGGGGGGCATGGAGGCTATGCTCTGGTGGTCTTGAGTAACGTAATACCCCTCTACTGGATACGGAATACTCCAGGAATCACCGTCGTTGTCTGAGAATTCTACGAACATCGCTGCTAGAGCATGCATGTCGAACTTGACCAACCTGTCAGTGAATTTGTCGACGTATATGTAAGGATCGTTCGAGTTCGGAGTCTGACCTGAATCTTCGTCTATTTGTCCGAAAGGCCCCACATCCTCCCATGACTGCCCCTTGTCTCTGGATCTGATGATATGGGTCCCATCTCCTAGACCATTCCAGCTTGTGAAGAAAATAGCCCCAGATGAGGTGACTCCAATTGTCGGTTCGAATGTGTCGAAACCAGTCCCATAGTATGTTGCGCTAGTGTAGAAGGGGGTGCTGTTGCCCGTGAAGTCGAAGGTGATGTTTGACGCTGTGATTGCGGCACTGTCCATTGCGTCCACTGACCATCTCTCTGAGGGGGTTCCAGGAAAGTGGAACCACGTGGTGATTGGCAGCTCTCTTCCGAATTCGAATGCCCCCTCTATCTCTTCTTCCCATTCCTCCTCATCCCACCATATGCATCCTGTGATTGTCGATGTCATGACGATTAGACACAACAAATGGGCGATCTTCCTCATATTCACCCGATCCAATCGTTCTCAATTACAGGAGTTACAGTTTCCAGAAGAGACTGCTCGGGGCTCCTCCATTCCATCCCAAGGTCTTGCTCAGCCGGAGAGGAATCCCAGAATAGCCTCTTGCCTAGGTGTGTCCTAGCCCACGAGAGGCTGATTCTTGGATGGAAAATGGAGACTAACAGGGAAAGAAAGTATGGCACCTGTTTGGTTGGGATCCTTAAATCAGGGTTTTCTTTCTTTATGCATCTGGCTATCTCTCTGAACCACATTTGTCCTGAGACTGTGAGGTACCTTCCACCCTCCTTTCCTTGGGTCAGCGCTCTTACATGGGCTTCAGCTACATCTCGAACATCAACTATGCTAATATGCATGGGTACAACAAATGGAATCTCTCTGTTGAGTAGAGTCATTACGAATGAGGGACTCCCCCTAAGATGCCTCTTGGAAAGAGGAGGCCCTAGTACCACGCAGGGGTTAATTGTGACCATTCTGGGCCGATCACCACCCTTCGACTCGTACCAATCCCTGACAAGTCTCTCTGAACTGAATTTGGCGAGCCCGTAGGGGTTATTCTCAATATTCGAGTCATCAGCCCATGTCTCTGTGGTTAGGACTTGCCCGTCTTCCCACTTCTGGGGCCTTATTGCAGCTGTGGAGGAAGTATGAACCAAACACTCCACGGTTCCAGCAGAGTCGATTGCATCTAGTACATTTCTTGTCCCAATTACACTTGGATCGACAATCTTTTCTTGGGGATTCTTAGCTCTGAGAACCACAACCGCAGCTGTATGAATAACCTCTCTACATCCAGAAACAGCCCTAAATACTGTCTCAGAATCCAAAAGGTCCATCTCTACAACCTCTAGACTACCNCCATCTCTGACAGGAAGAGCCCTAAGGTGACCTACTCTCTCTGGATCCGAGGCGTCTCTAACNGTGGCCCTGACTTTNCGGCCTCTGGCAAGTAAGTTNGCAACAATGTGGCTNCCAATGTAACCGCTAGCTCCGGTTACAACCACTACCCCGTCATCACCATCGGACTCGGTCACGNCCATTGTTAACTACGCATCTCCTTTGACTTTACGGGAGATTGAGAGGNTTGGTGACCACCAGTTAGCTCGGCCCATTAGGCGCATTGCTGATGGAACTACAATNGCTCTGACAATAGTTGCATCCACGAAAACCGCTACGGCGAGGGCAAAACCAATCGATTTGATTATCATCACATCTGCGAAGATNAAACCCGAGAAGACGGCGATCATTATTGCAGCAGCNCCAGTTATCAATCTCCCAGATGCTTGCAAACCCTCGGAGACCGCACGGGTNTTGTCCTCTGTTTCCAACCACGCCTCATGAATTCTAGATAGCATCAGGACTTCGTAGTCCATCGAAAGTCCAAATGCAATCCCGAAGACAAGCGGGGGNACCATTAGATCTAGNGGCTGAGGGGTGAAGTTCAGAGGTCCNGCNAACAAGCCATCCTGAAATACTACTACAATAAGTCCGAAGGAGGCCGAAATTGATAGTATATTCATGAGTACTGCCTTTATCGGCACTAATACGGAGTGAACTTGTAACCACACGAGGACCATTGTGACCAGAAGCACGAAGGCCAGAGCGGCCGGAATTCGCTCCCTTAGATGATCCTTCATATCCACCTCGTAAGAGGTCCAGCTACCCACTAGGACCTCCTCCTCGCTGGAATATGTGAACACCCTCACGTCCTTGATCAGTTGCTCGGCTTCGTCGCTCCCACTGGGGTACTCGATTGGGACGTTGATCATNGCTACCGATTCCGAGACNGTCGTAAGCCACTCGATGCGCAGTTCTTCTGGCCATTCGTCGATCTCAGAGTCGAAGAGGGAGGGATTACAGAGCGGGTGACTCACACTGATGACCCCTTCAACAGTAGACACGCCTTCGCACAGATCTGCCACTTCTGNGGAAAGAGNCTTCGAGAACGGGTCCTGCCCCTCCTCAAACACAATCACCAGTGGGACCACTGAGGCTGTGAAGGCGGGAAACTCCTCCTCGAGTATCTCATACGCTTGTCGNGACTCTAGATCGGGAGGCAGAGTGTCAAGGCCNCCGGCAGTCAACTCCACGTGAAGAAAGGGAACCCCAAGTAGAAGCAGAAANCCCATCGATGGAACTAGCCAGCCGACGGGATTCTTCATGACCTTCGAGGAGAACTTCTCCCAGANCCTCCCCTCCTCTCCCCCTCCTGGAATAGGGACAGGGAGCCTTTCTATTCCATGTCCGATTAGGGAGAGCAATGCCGGAAGTAGAGTCAGAGAGTAAACCAAGGCCCCGATTACTGCTAGGAATGCGCCCATCCCCATGGATGGCATATGGGTGGCGTTGAAGTAGAACAGGGTGCATAGACCGACCGCCACAGTGGCCCCTGAGAACAGAATGGCCCTCCCTGCGGTATTCATCATCGTAGAAATTGCTCCCTCCACGTCCTGTCCTTTACCAAGCTCTTCTCTGAATCTGCTAACCATGAATAGGCTGTAATCGATTGAGACTGCCAGCCCGATCAGGGTAATCATAGATACAGAGTACTCAGTCATTGAGAACCACTTTGAGACAAAGTAAGACAATCCCGTGGCTAGGGGGAACATGCACATTGCCACTGCCATGGGTAACAGAGAGGCAACAACGGTTCTGAAAACNAAGAGGAGGATAATTAGCGATATAGGGATTCCAATTATCTCCGCTCTTATCTGGTCGTCCTTCAGCATTCTATCGAAGTCTGAGTCAATGATCAGGCTCCCAGTAACCAGCACTTCCAAATCATTGCTATCTACAGCTTCCTTGATCGCCTCTACCTCCTTGGCAATCTCCTCTTCGGTCCCTTCGAAACTCACGAACACGGCTACTCTGTGACCATCGATGGAGACGTGCCGTGCAAGGTGATACTGGTTTTCCGGGTCGTCATAAGCTAGGCTGATCTCCAGAACTTCTAGAGAAAGCGAATCCAGACCCATCAGCGAATCCCTCACCTCTTGCTCGAACTCGGGATCGTTCCACTTCAGAGATTCGTGGGTGAAAATGTAGTTCACGCTGTTCGTTGAAACTATTGGCAACTCCTCGCTCACCAGTTCGAGTGCCCTTCCAGATTCGATTGATGTTGGAGGAGAATTGCCATCTTCGAACTCATTACCTTGGGATATCAGCAGGACTGACAGCAGAATGGAAGCGAGCGAGGCCGCGATGACTAAGCGCCTACTTCGATGAATTCCCCTTCCGGCTCTGGACAGCACTCCTTCCACGAAGCGCCTCCGTTAAACTGGAGTTTATCTACCTCTCTAAATGCAAATTTGAGGTTGCTCACACTGCAAGAGATGAAACCGAGCCTACCACTAGAGAGGGATTTAGACCGCTTCCTTCCAGNTCTTCCATTGTCGCTTCGCCGGAAAGGACCAGAATACCGTGTACTCCTGCCCTTTCGGCCATCTCCATGTCTGTGTATAACCGGTCTCCAACCATTGCGCAATTGGATGCTTCCAGCCCAAGCTCCTCGATTTTGTGCAATATCATCCCTCTGTTGGGCTTCCCGCAGACATGTAACGGCTTCACCCCAGTGGTCGCTTCAAAAAGTGCCATGTAGGCTCCAGTGTCTGGTAACCCTCCATCTGGAGAAGGACAGACAATGTCTGGATGGCTGGCTACCATAGGAACTTCATTGTGCAGGTGTTTGGAAGCTGTAGCCAGNTTCTCATAGTTTACTTCTGTATCATANCCCAGGACAACGAACTCAGGAGAACTNGAATCGGTGGTTATTCCAGNTGATTCCAGCATCTCCTTCATCCCTTGAGTTCCAACTAAGTAGGTTCTGGTGACCCCTCTTTTGGAAAGCCATGACAAGAGATCGTGAGTCGAAAGCAATATGTNATCCTCTGTAGACTGAATTCCGAGCTTTTTTAGCTTGTCAACATATTGACTAGTAGACTTACTTGAGTTGTTTGAGAGGAAAAAACGCCTAACCNCCTTTTCTTCCAAGCGNTNAAGAAAATCTAAGGCACCTTCGATAATATNCTCTCCCAGATATATGGTGCCATCAAGATCTAGGAAGACGGCCTCAATTCCATCCAAGGACTCGCTAATCCCGGTCACCACGAAACTTCCACGTCATGGCAGCAATATAGTCTTGAACAAGAACCAAGGACTCCAGAGACTTTTCTGAGCCTCCTTGTCAGCTATCATTCCAGTTAGCATATCGCCCATTTCCTCCTTCCTAGAAGCCTTTCCAACGAACCAGNTCATCACTTTCTTCCANTTTACCAACTTCTGAAGCCTGAAAGAATTGGTCAACTCCTTGCCCAATGTATCCCAGAGACTTTCCATGTATTGCATACCCGCCTCTTCTGGAAAACCTTCAGCGTGCGCTTCTTTGTCGAAGAAGTTTGAAGTCATCTTTGCCGAAAGAAGGGCGTTTCCTATTCCTTCTCCGCTAAATGGATCAACTAAACTGGCTGCATCTCCGACGCACATAACCCCGGCACCAGCAGAACGTCTGGGTTGGTAGGACGGAGCTCCCTTTCTCGGAGAGCCGAAGGGCAACTGCCAACCTTTCTGGGAACCCTCAACAATCTCAGCATCTTTGAATCGCTCTTTGAAAATAGGATGGTTCTCGATGACCCATCTTTGCTTCTTCTTTAGTGACTTGTCAGCTCCAACTTGCTTCCTTTGTTCTGAGATAACCATGCCTATGCCCACATTCACGATTCCTTCCTGAACAGGGAAAAGCCAGAAGTATCCCGGAATCACCTCGTCAATGAAGTGAATCTCAATCGGACCCTGGTTTCCTTCAAAGCCGCCAACTCCTTTCCAGTACTCTCTGTAACCCCCACAGTAGTGATCATCATCCCTCATTGGCTCCCCATGGACTTCTTCCACTAGTTTTGTAGAAACCGGACATCTGTAACCACCCGCCCCGATGGTTAANGGCGATGTGAAAGTCAANGNAGGNCCATCATCAGATCTTTTGCCAAATTTTCCAGAAACCCCGATAATTCGTCCATCATCGACATTTACTTCATTCACGCTGAATCCTTGGATNACCGAGCCCCCAGAAGCAANCACAATTTCCGTAGCTCTCTTGAACATCATGTAGTCGAACTGGACCCTAGGTAGGGAGTANCCTGCCATTTTTTTCTCAAACTCGTCTTGAGGCAGCATCACCTTAACCGCGTTTCCATTTGCACTTCCAAAGACGATGGAGTCAACCATGAAATGAGGAGTCATCTCTACCATCTCTTTCACTCCCAACTCCTTAACATGAGAAAGAGACTTTCCACCGACAGCATCACCACAGACCTTGTCTCTTGGCCAGACTTCCTTTTCGATAAGCAGAACTCTGCAGCCATTCATTGCATTGTAGGATGCAGCCGCGGAGCCACCNGGACCTCCTCCAACGACGATAACATCGAATGTGGACCCATCTTCAGGCACTTTTCCCGTGTCAATAGGNCCTTCCCACGGATTCATAATACTGTCAACCGGATGGGCACTCATCATTCAATCTATGCCATCGGTTTATTCTGTAACCGGTCCTACGGGCGCATATGGCCAATAACGTGTGGATAGTGCAGACAACCCTTCCCGGCGAATTAAATGAAGCAGAAGTAGGGATCTGGAGTCAATCAATTATTGACTCCAATCTAGCTTCTTGCGTAGACATAAAGAGAACAACCTCAGTTTTTCGATGGGAAGAAGAAATTCAGAGCACCCCTGAATGGGATATACAAATTANGACATCNAAATCCAAAAAAGATGATTTAATTTCCAAAATTAAATCCGAGCATTCCTATGATGTCCCTCAGATTATCTGGTGGTCAGTAGAATCTACGAAAGAATACTACGATTGGGTTCAAGGCTGAGACGCCCTTCGTGATTCATGGGGGTAGTGGACTTCTTCCGACCTGCAAAGAAGGTACCAACGGTTTGGTGGAGCTCCTCTGACCCAATGTCACTGAGGCCTAGGCCTTCGACCGTCGCGATTCTCGTGATGGGTGAGTTCCTGTTCGGGCTAGGGGACTCTCTCCTAATTGCTGCGGGTATTGGTAACACACCTTGGACGGTACTTGCACAGGGAATTTCCAATTATGTGGGAGCCTGGTCGATAGGAGAGGCGACCTTCTTCGTTAGCGTNGCNGTAATGTTNCTCTGGATTCCCATCAAGGAGATNCCAGGCATTGGAACGATTCTGAATGCCATCATAATAGCACTTACAATCCATGTTATGGTACCGATTTTACCAGAGCCGGAAACAACCCNCGGNTCCTTACTAATGGCCTCATCAGGAATANTNCTAGTTGGCATAGGTAGCGNGATGTACCTCACAGCGAATCTTGGGCCAGGNCCTAGAGATGGCTGGATGACAGGCATCCAGAGAGTCTCAGGAATCCCTATCGGAAGAGTCAGGATAACAATTGANCTATCTGTTTTGATTGCCGGATTTGCTTTGGGAGGAACTGTTGGTTTGGGGACGGTAATGTTCGCATTGGCCATAGGTCCTGTGGTTGCTTCCTGNTTGGCTGTAGCAGAGAGGATCGGNTCACAAGATAGGCCCGACTTCCACTCCTAATAGTAGAACTGCAGTGGCGAATACTGTAATCAGGATATTGTCATCAATAGGACCGAATTCGTAACGCTCTACGAAAGTAGCTACAGCTGCTGAGATTAGGCCCCAAACAGGAATGGATGGGTCACCCATTCCAGCTACGATCCATCCCATCGGCGCACTAACGATAAACATGAATACATTTCCAATTGCGCTTTTTGACCTCTTCTTGATTACTGCGTTCCGAACTACTCCCGTGACCCCGTCACCAAAAGCCATGAACAGAGAGGGAACTATCGCAAGCCAAGGATCCCCGACGAGAGCCCAGATTAGTGTAATTGAGGTCCACCACATTAATGTGAATTTTACATCGTTTTGATTCTGTTCGGTCTGAAACCAAAACATCCTCATNCCACTACGATGGGCTCCAAAGGTGAAAAGGGTAAGTAGAACACCACAGAATAATGGATACCAGTAATCTTCGAAAAGCAATGGCACACATAGNGATCCAACACCCCCNGCCATCATATGGACAATCTTTCTGTTGTAATATACTGCCCTGATTTCTTCCATNCCTCTTGCAACCATCATATCGTAGGGAATCTTGGTGGCAAAAATCACTACCATAACATACGTGCCAATTCCAAAAGAATAGAGAATCTGGTTGTCCATGCTACAAGGGGTCGGNCTTCTNACATTAATTGCACTCTGTCTCGGGCAGGTTCATTGAGGATTAGNGACTTGGATCAAATATGGGGGGCCATGGTGTAGTTCATCGCTACAGGCGATTCCTTCCAGTAACGGAAGAAACTTGCATTATCTCACTAAATGAGGGNAACACCCCCCTAATCCAGACTTACAATCTCGTGCAGGCATTGGGTGGGCGATTCAGGCTTTTCATCAAATATGAGGGGCTAAATCCTACGGCCTCCTTCAAGGATCGAGGGATGACCCTTGCCGTAACTAAAGCGGTAGAANGCGGTGCTCGAGCGATTGTTTGTGCCAGCACCGGAAATACAAGCGCATCGGCAGCAGCTTANGCTTCTCGTGCCGGCCTTACTTGCGTAGTCCTCATTCCAGAGGGTAAAATCTCGTANGGAAAAATGGCTCAGGCCCTGATTCACGGGGCAAAGACGATAGAAGTCAGGGGAAACTTCGACGAGGCCCTGGAGTTGGTTAGAGGATTGGGACTTAGAGACGATTTTGAGATAGTAAACAGCATCAATCCATTCAGGATTCAGGGCCAGAAGACCGCCGCATTCGAGGTCTGCGATGACCTAGGTGGCGCGCCCGACATGCATTTCTTGCCAGTTGGAAACGCCGGGAACATTACTTCCTATTGGATGGGTTACAGGGAATACATGGAGGCCGGACACTCAGACTCACTGCCTATGATGATGGGATGGCAGGCAGAGGGAGCGGCACCNATTGTCAGAGGAGAGGTTGTNGNCTCCCCTGAGACAGTAGCAACGGCAATCAGGATAGGAAATCCAGCAAGCTGGGAACACGCGGTCAANGCCTCTGCAGAGTCATCAGGCGCAATCGACTCCGTCTCTGACGAAGAGATACTAGACGCGCACAGGCTACTCGCGAGAACCGAGGGCATTTTCGTCGAACCTGCATCCGCAGCAGGAATTGCGGGTATAGTGAAGAGCCACGCAAGAGGGGACATCCCCTCCGACTCTACGATTGTCGTTACCGTTACCGGACATGGACTGAAGGATCCAGCGATTGCTATAGAGAACNCTGAGGCAAGNTCAGTGGTAGTCGAACCNGATCTAGAATCGGTCCTCGGGGCAATCGGAATGTGATGAGCATCGTTATTGCTGGATGACCAATCCCCGGACCATGGACGACAAGTTTTCCGAACGAGCATTTTCCACCAAGGTAGTTTGGTCAGGGACCAACAATTTGGAGGGTTCGACCGTCACTCCAATTTTCACAACCTCGACCTATCGACTTACTGATGANAGATATCGCGATTGGGCCGATGGAGGGCAGCACTCTTTGATCTATAGTCGCTGGTCAAGCGTTAACTCTGAGGCAGTGNCCTCTAAGGTGGCTGCATTAGAGGGTGCTGAGGACGGAGAGGCATTTGCAAGCGGAATGGCAGCNATTTCTTCCACTCTTCTTTCCCTGTTGTCCAAGGATGATCATATGGTGACATCTGCNGATATATATGGCGGGACATACGGTCTACTTACTTCCGAATTCCCCAGATTTGGAATCGAGGTNACGATGGCAGACATCAGAGACCCCGATTCTTTCGAGGCCGCAATCAACGAGAATACCAAGGTTCTCTACGTTGAGACCATCACTAACCCTGTNCTCAAGGTTTGTGACTTGGAGGCCATGGCGTCAATTGCAAAGAAGCACGGCTTGATTTCAGTCGTCGACAATACATTCGCAACGCCTTGGGCTTGCCGCCCAATTTCTATGGGGTTCGACGTTGTCATTCACTCGGGAACCAAGTTTCTGAATGGACACACTGACCTCACAGCAGGGATAGTGGTTGGAAGAGCCGACATTATCAAACGGGTATTCGAAGCCAAAACCAAACTAGGCGGAACAGCAGACCCGCAGATGTGCTATCTCCTAGAGAGGGGTATGAGGACTCTCCACGCCAGAATGCCAATCCACGCATCTAACTCTTCAGAACTCGCTCGAAGACTGGAAGACCATCCGGCGATAACCAGCGTTAACCACCCCTCTCTACCGAGTTACGCCGACTACGATGTCGCCAAGCGAATTGTACCAAATGGGACTGGGATGCTATCCTTTGCAGTTCGAGGTGGGGACGAAAGCGCCATGCGCTTCGTACGGGCACTGGAGATTATCTTCGAAGCAACCAGCCTCGGAGGAATAGAGAGCTTGGTCGAATGCCCCTTCAACACCAGCCATATTTTCGTTCCCGACCAAGTTCGCCTCGAGGCCGGAATTGTCCCAGGGTTTGTTAGGATGAGCGTTGGAATTGAGGACATTGAGGACCTATGGTCCGACATCGACCAAGCCCTGTTGGCCAGCCAATCGTGAAACGGGTGATAGGATGGATACTGCCCTTCTGGCTGCAACTCTCGCCTTCATCATTCCAATGTGCTTTAGCCCAGGCCCGAACAACGTGCTCTGCGCAGCACATGGGTCGCAACACGGGTTTAAGGCCACCCTAACTCTAATCGGCGGCATGGCCATAGGGTGGTCAACTCTGGGGTTGTTCGTCGGCGTTGCAACGGTTTTCATAGAGGAAAATCAAGGGTTCTTTGACGTCTTGACATACTTCGGAGCCGGGTACATAGCATACCTCTCTTACAAGATCGCGACATCCGACTCGCTTGACGAGGGATACCACGAGGATGAGCGCCTAGGATTCACGACAGGTGTGGCTATCCAGTTCGTTAACGGAAAGGCATGGATTCACTTTTTGGTTCTAATGACGACCTTCGGGTCACTCTTCGGAACGGGATTCTCCGGGAAGGCCATGCTGGTCCTACTGAACGTGATCTTCGGACTCCCGGCTGTCATGACATGGGCGGCTTTCGGAACGGTCCTTCGCAGGGCATTCAGCACACCCAAGTCCGCCGCCTTCCTCAATCGTGCCATGGGGGCCTCATTGTTTCTCGTCGCACTCTGGATTGTGTTTCCTGATGCATTTGCAATCCCCGCCTAAAGCGCCTATTTTGTTGGTGCAGAGGGCAGGATTCGAACCTGCGAAGCACTACGCACTGGGACCTCATCCCAGCCCCTTTGACCGCTCGGGTACCTCTGCTCGTATTTACTCGGGCTCACGAAGACATATTTCAGAGGTATCCCATCTTCCATAGGACAAGATATGCTAAAGGAAGAATGGGAAGAATGTATGAGATATTGCTGCGAAAAGCCCTCCAGAGTCCTCCTCTTTTCCCTGTGGGACACTGTCCGCGACTGCTACGGCAGCCTCCACAATTACCTCATCGTATCCAACCATAATATTCCCTTTTCAGAATTCCAATCCCAACTTTTCTGCCATTGGCGGGGCCTCCCCAGTCTTTGCATAATAGAACAGGGATGCTCTGTTTACAGACTCCACGGTTGTGAAGAACAAGACAGAAAGACCGACTCCTGCTAATCCAATGAGGATTGCTAGGATCAGCCCAACATTTCCGAAGTAAATCAATGGAAAACAGATTAGGACAATCAACAAAATCACTAGTAATTGGAGCAGACCGGTTCCAACATGGGTAGCAACATCCTCCCCCCAGGTCTCTTTGAATAGTTTAGGACTCTCTGTAAAACCTTCCATTACGCCAGATTTCTCGAGAACAATAAAGGGGACAATGAAGAAAGTAGCCATCCACCAAACCGCTCCAATAATTATCGCTGCCAACCATGCAACAATTGCTAATGGATTCTTAGAATCATTGGCTATCCCTTCAAGTATACTGAGGATAACTCCCACCGTTCCAGAGATAATGCCCCAAATTACAATCTGCGGCAGACACTTCATTGCCTGCCCAATCCCATAGGAGAAACTCGGGTTCGTGCCCGCTGTGAGCCTTTCATAGGAACTGGCAATTATCGCGGCGTTCCAGAACACGGTGATTATCGAGATCGTCAGATAACCAATGAAAATTATGCCCAAATGGGCGGCTATGACCACATCCTCTTCTTGCGCAGAAGCACTCTCGGAATCGGTAAGCACCTCAAGGCCAAACGAGCCAGAAATTACCGCAATTGAGGCGAAAATTGAGAAAACCGCGGATAGGAATGTGTAAACCATCAACTCTGGGTCCGCCCTAACTACAGCCATCCCTAGTTTAGTCATCTTCCAACCTCTCGAGATTCTCTCAAAGAAGCCGACCCTTTGTCCAGCGCGAGCCATCACCATAGTTTACTACTGTTGACTTGAGGTAATAACGATGTTTACGGAATCGCCTACCGAGACGGCACCCTCTTGAATTACCCGTGCCAGCCATCTAGACCACCCTACTTCCTTTTCATGGTCAATTCTCCCGAATCTCCGACCTAAGAAAGACCCCCCTATTTTAGAGCAGGGGGCGCACGGCTCGCTTAGCTCTAGAACCGCCTCTCCAATCTCCATCCTAACTCCCTCTTCGAGATCCTCCCAATTTACACCCCTTAGGGTTAGGTTCTCACCTGTGGAACCTACATCAATGGGGTGCCCTTCTTTCTTCAGATCCTCTATTCTCTCTAACGAAAAAATGCACACTGCCCTATCCAAGTCACCTTTTCCTTTTTCAGATCGAAATCTGTTGAAGTCACCTTCCAAACCATCTGATTTGATGTTTGCAGATTTCACCGCAGCCTTAGGTACGCCTCCTGAACTGATGTTCAACGAGTACAATACACCGTTCATCTCAACGCCTCCGTGAGGTCGTAATCAACGGCCAGCCTTTCAACCATTTCCAAGTATCTTCCAGACAGTTCTTGGTCGGGTACACTTAGATTATGCTTCCAGAACCTCCAGCAAGCTATTGCAAGTGTGGCGTACCTATGCATTTGTGGAATTACAGAAATCTCCTCAGAATTCAGAGACCTGACTCTTTGATAACCATCAACAAGAGCTCTCCATCTCAAGTCTATTGGCTCGGCTCCTTCCCACCCGAAACCAACAAACGCCATTACTAAGTCGAAACACATGGGACCTATCCAAGACTCCTCCAAATCGAGAATAGCGGATACCGAACCGCCGCTCCCAATCACGTTGTCGGGAAACAGGTCACCATGCAGGATGCCAGATGGCAGTGAATCTGGAATACTCCTTCGGAGTCGGCCAAGTTCATCGGTTAATAAGTCGATAAAGGGGACCCGACCATCCTCTTTGCAATGTCCAATTACTTTCTCAAAGAGACTAAATCCCATTCGATATTCTCTTGGGAAGCAACCAGCAGTAGGAATCAAATGCATCCTAGCCAAAACCTCACCAAGGCTTCTCAGGGAAAACTCATCTGAGTCGAGAAAACCCCCTTCAACGAAAGGAAGCAGAGTCCATGCAAAACCGTCTTTTTCTACCAGGAAAACCCCATCTTCAAGTTGGATTGGTACTGTGGTTGGAATGCCATGGGCGTGTAGGTGCAAATGCCTTTCTACTACCCTCCCCACCTCTTCTATAGAATTCGCGAACCACGCCTTTAGTACGTACTGCGAACTATCTGCAAGCTTGAGATGAACATTGCAATTGTCCCACCCTCCGTCCAACGGGCTTATTGATTCCAAGCCGGACACGTCAATTTTTGACAGAATCCATTCCGCGTCTTCTCTCCTGACCTCGTCCCTCACGACTGCTCCCTTACTCCTCGACATATTGGTTCTTCTCTCCAGTTAGGACTTAACATGGCGCCCGCTGCGAGGATGCATGATTAACCCGGTCGTAGTGGTCGGAATGCACCGTAGCGGAACCAGTCTGGTCTCTAGACTTCTCGATCGATCAGGGGTTCTGATGGGCAAAGACCTGCAGACAGATCACGAGTCCAAGTTCTTCATAGGACTGAATAGGTGGATTTACGCCAATGCAGGTGCTGACTGGGCTCGGCCAGAGGCACTTTCCGAACTAATTGACTTTGAGCCAGCCATGCAAAGTGTGGTGGAATATCTCAAAACTAGGATTTCTAGTAGTGCTAGTAGGAATTTTTCAGGAAGGAAACTAAAGAACGGACTTTTCGACCTCTCAGACACTTGGGGGTGGAAGGATCCGAGAACAGGGCCAGCTCTTCCAATCTGGCTCTCTATTTGGCCAGAAATGAAAATTGTACACGTTTTGAGGCATGGAGTAGATGTAGCAGCAAGCCTACATTCGAGAAACAAGAGACATTGGTCCAAGGACGTCACCCGTTTTGAAAGGTGGCTACCGGTTTACAGATGGCGGAGGAGCAGATCCCCCATCAGAAGGGGCCAAAGGGTCGCAACTTTGGAGAATGCTCTTGATTTCTGGGCAGAGCAGGTGAGAATAGAAACAACTCTTCTGGAAAACAAAGACCGCGTTTTTCGCATTAGGTTCGAGGACATACTTAACGAGCCAGATTCTAGCATCGATAAACTACTAGATTTCGCTAATATTGAAGCCAACTCTCCTCTCCTAGAGGAGTTGAAGGCAACTCTGAATCCTCGCAGAGCTTTCTCATTCAGGAAAGATCCAGATTTATTGCAATTCGCAGAGCGAAGCTCCGAATTACTCGGACGATTTGGCTATTGAGACCTTCTTTCAATCAGTTTTTTCCAAACAGAAGCATCGAAACCGGTCAGTGACTCAAACAGAGCCAGCTCACTGAACAATTCCTCACCGCAAATTGCATAGTGCCGGTCATCCAGAGAATCGAACACGCCCTTCTTACTCAATAATGGCAATCTGTAAATGTTCAAATCCCTCTTCTTCAGGAAACTAACAATTGGAGATTTGATGAATCTAGGAATTACCGAGAAAAATACTCTAGCCATCCTGCCAAATAGGGAGATTGGACGCCTTCCTGCTGCTGAGTTGGAGTGTCTATTCATGTTCAAATCGTAGCTCCAGTTGTCGATGTCAAGGAAGCCCTCAATCTCTCGAAGAATAATTTCAGGCTCCCTCCTCATC